>CAVVUQ010000005.1:0-83635 GCA_963751525.1 uncultured delta proteobacterium
CCTCGATATCGAGCGCATCGGCGACGGGCCGCTGACCCGCTTGACCGGGGAGGAACTGGCCCAGGTGGAGCGCAGCCTGAAGGCGGTGCTGGGGTTGCCGCAAGGTATGCCCACCGCGCCCGTTGCAATCCCCCCGGAAATCGGCTAACTTCATACTCCGCCCGCCTCCGCCGGGCGTCTTATCCCGCACTCATCGAGGTCCCTCATGCGCTACACCCAGTACCTGCTGCCGACCCTCAGGGAGACCCCCGGCGACGCCGAGGTCATCAGTCACCAGCTGATGCTGCGTGCCGGCATGATCCGCAAGGTCGCCGCCGGCATCTACGACTACCTCCCTCTTGGACTGCGCTCGATCCGCAAGATGGAGAACATCATTCGCGAGGAGATGAACCGGGCCGGTGCGATCGAGGTGCTGATGCCGATGGTGGTCCCCGCCGAGCTGTGGGAGGAGACCGGCCGCTGGCAGCAGTACGGCAAGGAGTTGCTGCGCATCAAGGACCGCAAGGAGACCGACTTCTGCCTCGGACCCACCCATGAGGAAGTGATCACCGAAATGGTCCGCGGCACGGTGCGCTCCTACCGCCAGCTGCCGCTCAACCTCTACCAGATCCAGAGCAAGTTCCGTGACGAGATCCGCCCGCGCTTCGGCCTGATGCGCGGCCGCGAATTCATCATGAAGGACGCCTACTCCTTCGACCTCGACCAGGCGGGGGTGGATGTTGCCTACGACAAGATGTACCAGGCCTACCGGCGGATCTTCGCCCGCTGCGGCCTCAATTTTCGTGCCGTGGAGGCCGATACCGGCAACATCGGCGGGTCGTCCTCCCACGAATTCATGGTGCTCGCCGATACCGGCGAGGATGCCATCGCCTCGTGCAGCGCCTGCGAGTACGCGGCCAACCTCGAGAAAGCCGAATGCCGCCCCCCGGCGACGGTCTGCTGCGATGAGGCGTTGCCGCTCGAGCAGGTCACCACCCCCGGGCGCAAGGCGATCAGTGAAGTCGCCGAATTCCTCGGCGTGCCGGCGTCGGCGACCGCCAAGGCGCTGGTGCTGATCACCGACAGCGGCGCGCCGGTCATGGCCCTGTTGCGCGGCGACCACGCACTGAACCCGATCAAGCTTAAGAACGTTCTCGGCTGCGCGGAGTTGGAACTGGCCACCGACGAGCAGATCGAAAAGCTGACTGGCGCCCCCGTCGGCTACCTCGGCCCGGTGGGGATGAAGATCCGCGTGATCGCTGATCTGGCCATCCAGGCCGGTGGCCCCTGGATCACCGGCGCCAACGTCAATGACGCCCATTTCCGCAACACCGTGATCGGTCGGGATTTCGGCGTCGAGCGCTTTGCCGATATCCGCAACGTCGAGGTCGGCGATCCCTGCCCGCGCTGTGCCGATGGCCGCATGGAACTGTGGCGCGGCATCGAGGTCGGCCACGTCTTCAAGCTCGGCACCAAGTACTCAGCGTCGATGCGGGCCACCGTCCTTGATGACCAGGGGCAGGAACGCACCCTGGTGATGGGCTGCTACGGCATCGGCGTCGGCCGTACGGTGGCGGCGGCCATCGAGCAGAATCACGATGATAAGGGGATCGTCTGGCCGATGCCGCTGGCGCCGTTCCAGGTGCTGATCACCCTGCTCAATCCGAAGGACGAAGCGGTGCGCACAGCCGGCGAGCAGCTGTACGCCGAGCTGCAGGAGCAGGGGATCGAGGTGCTCCTCGACGACCGTGACGAGCGCGCCGGAAGCAAGTTCGCCGATGCCGATCTGCTCGGCATGCCGTTGCGCGTCACGGTTGGCTCGCGGGCCCTGCAGGAAGGGGCGCTGGAGCTGCAGGAACGGCGCTCGGGCGAGCGTACCCTGCTGCCGTTGCTGGAGGCCGCCGGGCGGATCGTCGCCCGGGTGCGGGCGGGCCTGGCCGCAGGTTAAGGGGGGGACATGAGCGAAATTCGCTTTGAAAAGGGGGGAAAGCTGACCCTCCCTCCTCCGGTGGTGCGGACTCTCGGCGAGCGCGAGCTGCGACTGGCTTCCTGGTCGGAATATCACCTGCTGCTGGAAGCTGCTGATGCCGAGGGGGGGGTCCTTCTGTCCGGGGCCCTGGGAGAGGTCGGCATCATCGACCTGCTCTCCTTCTGCAATATGTTCCGCAAGAGCGGTCTGCTGCACTTTGCGCTGGGCGGGGGCGACAAGACCCTCTATTTCCAGAACGGCGAGATCGTTTACGCCACCAGCACCTTCCCCGAGGAGGAGATCGGCGAAATTCTCTACGGCCTCGGCAAGTTCGATCACGATGTCCTGCAGGGGGCGCGCCAGTTTGCCGGCAGCAAGACCCCGCTTGGCAAGATCCTGGTCGATCAGGGGGTGATCAACTCCAAGGACCTCTGGGCCGCCACCCGCAACCAGGTGGAGACGATCATCTACAACCTGTTTGCCTTCTCGCAGGGGAATTTTGCCTTCGTGGCCCGGCCGCTGGCCGAGGAGCTGGTGGTGCGCCTGTCGATGAGCACGCAGAACCTGATCATGGAAGGGCTGCGGCGGGTCGATGAGCGCGCCCTCTACATGCAGAAGGTCAGGTCCCTCGACGCCGTCCCGGTGGCCACCGGCAAGGTGCCGAACGACCTCGACAGCACCTCCCGGAAGATGCTGGCCATGGTGCAGGCCGGGGTCTGCGACGCCCATGAGCTGCTGCGCCGCAGCAGTGCCGGTGACTTCGATGGTCTGCGCCTGCTCAGCCAGCTGGTCGACCGGGGCGTGGTGACCATGGAAGAGGCTCCCACCGTGGCCGTCGAGGGGGATCTCGGCGAGATCGTCGCCATCTTCAACGGCGTGCTAACCGCCATGTGCCGGGTGGTCTCCACCAGGAATCCGCAGTTCCGCGACGAGGTCTGCCGCTTCCTGCGCGACCTGCCGCAGCCGTTCTCCTACGTCTTTCGACAGGCCAGCTTGCGCGAGGACGGTTCGGTCGACGGCGGCCGCATCCTCGCCAACCTGGCGGGCCTCGAAGAAGGGGACAAGCTGCGTCTGCTTACCGATTCGCTCAGCGAGCTGATCTACATGGAGTGCATCGCCGCCCGCCGTGAGCTGGGCGCCGCCGACTCCGCCGAATTGATCAAGCGGGTGCAGGACGTGTCGCAACGGGTTCAGACACTGATCGGGAGGCGGGACAATGGATGATGCGCAGCGCCGGTTGATCTTTGCCCTGGACGTCGACAGCTTCGAGGAGGCCCGTGAATGGGTCGGGCGGCTCCAAGGACGGGTCGGAGCCTTCAAGGTGGGCAAGCAGCTGTTCACCCGCTGCGGCCCCGATGTGGTGCGGATGGTGCGCGATCTTGGGGTCGATGTGTTTCTCGACCTCAAGTATCACGACATTCCCAATACCGTGGCGATGGCCGGCCTGGAGGCGCTGCGCCTCGGCGTCTGGATGTTCAACGTCCACGCCCTCGGCGGGCCCGAGATGATGTCGAAGCTGGTGGCCGAGGTCGACAAGGTCTGCCCACGCGGCACCAAGGGGCGGCCGCTGCTGATCGCGGTGACCATCCTGACCTCCTCGACCGATGCCACCCTCCAGGCGGTCGGCATCGACCGGCCGGTGACCGAGATGGTGCCGCGTCTGGCCCGGCTCGCCCAGCAGGCGGGGATGGACGGCGTGGTCGCTTCGCCCCAGGAGGTCGGCTTGATCCGCCAGGCCTGCGGCCGCGATTTCGCCATCGTCACTCCCGGCGTGCGCCCGGCCGAGGCGTCGGTCGACGACCAGAAACGGGTGATGACCCCGGGCGAGGCGTTGCGGGCCGGTGCCGACTACCTGGTCATCGGCCGGCCGATCTCCGCCGCCCCCGATCCGGCCGCGGCGGCTACGGCGATCATCGCCGAGATGCGCGGCGCACTCTAGCCCCGACGTACCCCTTCGGAGGGATTCTTGAACTTTTCGTTCGATAGCTTTTACGAGCAGAACAAGCGCGTGCTGATCTGGCTCTGTTTCTTTGCGGGGCTGTGGCTCATGCGCGACTATGTGTCCATCCTCTTCCTGGTGTTCGTGCTCTGCTATCTGACAGGCCCCGTCTCAAAGCTCATCCAGAAGTACCTGCGCCTCCCCCACTACGTCGCCACGACCCTGGTTTTCCTGGCCGTGCTGGTTGCCTGCGGGGCGTTTCTTCAGTACGTGACGCCAAAGGTGGTAAAGGAGGCTGAAGCAGTGGTGGCCAACGCAGGCAAGCTTGAGGCCGGCGTGTTGAAGCTCCAGCGCGAGCTGGCCGAAATGCACCCCGTGGTGACCCACGCCATCGTTTCGTACCTGCGCGACGCCATTCCCGACATGGTCGAGGCCGCCTGGCTCAAGGAGCATCCCGACAGCCAAATGGTGGCGGCCGAGGCCCTGCCGCGGCTCTACATGGGGATGCTCATCGCCAAGCTGCGCCTGTTCACCCCCCAGATCATGGCCTTTGTCTGGCATGCGACCGGCACCCTGCTGATCTCGCTCCTCTTCGCCTACCTCATCTCCCTGGACACCGCGCGCCTGCGCGCGGAGATGGCAGGGCTGCGGCGCTCGCGCCTCAGGCATTTTCACGAGGAGACGGCCTCGGCCATCGTCAACTTCGCCGACACGGTGGGCCGTGCGCTCCAGGCCCAGTTTCTGATCGCCTGCCTCAACACTTTTCTCACCGTCCTCGGCCTGCTTTTCCTTGGGCTGCCGGCGGTGACGGTGCTGGCCGTCATTGTCTTTTTTTGTTCGTTCATCCCGGTCCTCGGCGTCTTTATTTCAACGACCCCCATGGTGATTGTCGCGCTTGGGACCGGGAATCTCCTCATGGCGCTCTGGGTGGTGCTGCTCATCATCATCATTCATGTCATCGAGGCCTACGGGCTCAACCCCCTCATCTACGGGCGGCAACTGCGTATCAATCCCGTGCTGGTGCTGGTCATCCTTTACATCGGCCACCGCGCCTTCGGGGTATGGGGGATGCTTTTGGGCGTTCCGGTCACGCATTACGTGATGCGCTATGTGCTGGACATCCAAGAGGAGTCTGACCATGAAACAAGCCCCCGTCCATCAAGCGATTGACAGATTTGTGAAGACCGATTTTCTCTACGGATTCCACCCGGTTCGCGAGGGGTTGCGCGGTCGCCGCCAGCCCCTCGAGCTGTTCGTCGTCGAGGGCGTGGTCAACGAGCGCGTGCAGAAGTTGCTGGAGCTGGCCGTCGAGCGCAAGATCCCGGTGCGCCGCCGCCAGAAGACTGACCTCGACCGCCTGGCCGGCCAGCCCCATCACCAAGGGGTGGTGCTGAGCCTCGAGCCGTTCGTTTACTGCGACCTGGAGGACCTCCTCGCCGAGTGGCGCAATTCGGGCCGGCCGGCCTTTTTCCTGCTCCTCGACGGCATCACCGACCCGCACAATTTCGGGGCGATCCTGCGCAACGCCGCCGCCGCCGGCTGTCATGGCGTGATCGTGCCGAAGGACCGCAGCTGTCCGGTGTCCGGCGTGGTCGACAAGACTTCGGCGGGAGCCGTCGAGCACCTGCCGATCTGCCAGGTGACCAATCTCGGGCGCGCCATCGATCAGCTCAAGGCGGTCGGCGTCTGGGTCTACGGGCTGTGTGGCGACGAGGACGTCAAGCCGCTCCATGCCGAGGTGCTGACCGGGAGCGTGGCGCTGGTCGTCGGTGCTGAGGGGGAGGGGCTGCGCCATCTTACCCGCCAGTTGTGCGACGGCCTGCTGGCCATTCCGATGGTCGGCCACGTCGCCTCCCTCAACGCCGCCTCGGCCAGCGCCGTGGCGCTGTTCGAAGTGGTGCGCCAGAGGTTGGCAACCGGGGAGGGGTGAGATGAAAATCCGGTTCCCGGCAGAGTGGGAGGAACAGGACGGCATTCTGCTGGCCTGGCCGCATGCCGACACGGATTGGGCGCCCCTGCTGGCGGCCGTCGAACCCGTCTTCGTGCGCATCGCCACGGAAGTCAGCTACCGGGAGCAAGTGCTGATCATTGTCCCGGAAGCCGCGCCGGTCCGTTCCGCTCTGGAGAAATCCGGTGCGGATGCCGGCCGGGTCATGATCGTGGAACTGCCGACCAACGATACCTGGGCCAGGGATTTTGGTCCGCTCACCATTTACGAGGAAGATCGGCCGGTGTTGCTGGATTTCGGCTTCAACGGCTGGGGGCTCAAGTTTGCGAGCGACCAGGACAACCAGGCGACGCGCCGCCTGGCCAGGCTTGGGGTGTGGGGGACAACGCCATGCCGCTCGGTCGGACTGGTTCTCGAGGGGGAAGCGTCGAAAGTGACGGGCAGGGGACCCTGCTGACCACCACCGCCTGCCTGCTCGGCCCGAACCGCAACCCCCACCTCGAGCGCCAGGCCGTTGCGCATGAACTGTCGCTGCGGCTCGGCGGCGAGCACCTGCTGTGGCTGGAAAACGGCTACTTGGCCGGCGACGATACGGACTCGCATGTCGACACCCTGGCCCGTCTCGGCCCGGACGACGCCATCCTCCATGTCGCCTGCACCGATCCCGCGGACGAACATTTTCCCGCGCTGGAGCGGATGGCCGGGGAGCTGCGGGCGTTTCGCACCCGCGCCGGCCTGCCGTACCGGCTGCTCGCCCTGCCTTGGCCGCAAGCAAAGTTCGACGAGGCCGGTGGGCGCCTCCCAGCGACTTACGCAAACTACCTGGTGATCAACGGTGCGGTGCTGGTGCCGACGTACAATGATCCGGCCGACGACCAGGCTCTGGCCGTGATCGGTGCGGCCTTTCCGGGACGCGAGGTCATCGGCATCGACTGCACGCCGCTGATTTTTCAGCACGGCTCGCTGCATTGCGTCACCATGCAGCTGCCGAAAGGAGTCCTGGCATGAGCAGCTTGAAAATTGGCCTGGTGCAACAGCGCTGCGTGAGCAGTCGCGCCGACAACCTGGCCCGCAGCATGGCCGGCATCCGCAAGGCCGCGGCAAAAGGGGCGCAGCTGGTTGTCCTCGAGGAGTTGCATGCAAGCCTTTATTTTTGCCAGACCGAAGACCCGGCCTGCTTCGACCTTGCCGAAACGATCCCCGGCCCGTCCACCACCGCCTTCGGCGATCTGGCCAGGGAGCTTGCTGTCGTCCTCGTCATCTCCCTCTTCGAAAGGCGGGCCGCCGGGCTGTTTCACAACACCGCCGTGGTCCTGGAGAAGGACGGCACCCTGGCCGGCTGCTATCGCAAGATGCACATCCCCGACGATCCCGGCTACCATGAAAAATTCTACTTCACCCCCGGGGATCTCGGTTTCGAGCCGATCGCCACCTCGGTGGGACGGCTCGGCGTACTGGTCTGCTGGGATCAGTGGTATCCCGAAGCGGCTCGGCTGATGGCCCTCGGGGGGGCCGACCTGCTCATCTACCCGACGGCCATCGGCTGGGATCCGGACGACCCGGCTGATGAGCAGGCCCGCCAGCTCGATGCCTGGCTCACCGTGCAGCGCGGCCACGCCGTGGCCAACGGCCTGCCGGTGGTCAGCGTCAACCGCGTCGGCAGCGAGCCGGACCCCGGTGGCCGGTCGCCGGGAGCGCACTTCTGGGGGACCAGCTTTGTCGCCGGCCCGCAAGGAGAATGGCTGGCGCGGGCCGCCGCCGATGACGAAGCGGTGCTGGTCGTGCCGGTCGATCTTGCCCGCAGCGAGGCGGTCCGCCGCATCTGGCCGTTCCTGCGCGACCGGCGCATCGACGCCTACCAGGACCTGCTGAAGCGTTACCGGGATTGACGATCGGCCCGCGGATTGTGCGGGGATGGCGCTACAGCTCACTTGGCCGGCGGCGTCAGCATCGGGATGATCGCAAGGCGGCCGGGACGGATTGCCCCGAGCTGCCGAAGTGGGGTCGGAGGCTGATCAAAAGTGCCCAGGTGCAGGGCGCCTGAAGCTTGAGGAGTGAGGCGCGGGCAGAATGGTGAGCGGCGTCAGAATCGGGATGATCGCAAGGCGGCAAGGAGATGGAGACGCAGGCGTACCGGAAGGTACGTCGAGGAACCGTCGACGAAGCCAACGCCGCGAGCGCCCGATTGTGGCGCCGCAGCCCAAAAAAATGGGGTGCTCCCAGGAGGTTGAAAGAGCACCCCGAATAACGGTTTTCTGTGACAGGTCAATATATAACAATATTAGTAATAATTGTCAAGAGGATTCCCTAGCGTTTTTTTTGTCAATTCCCCTTGCATTTTATCGGGCAGTGGTATATAAGGCACATCTTGTGCTGGCGTAGCTCAATTGGCAGAGCAGCTGATTTGTAATCAGCAGGTTGCGGGTTCAATTCCTGTCGCCAGCTCCATTGAGCTATCGGGAAGCGATTTCCCACGCGCAGATACATAGCAAGGCAGATCCCCTGGAGGGGTTCCCGAGCGGCCAAAGGGAGCAGACTGTAAATCTGCCGTCGTAGACTTCGGAGGTTCGAATCCTCCCCCCTCCACCAGACAAATACTTGCCGGAGAAAGTGTCGGCGGCCTGTTGCAGGAGGTGACCACCGTGTTGACTGCAAAGGCGAAGGCACCGGACTCCACCCGGTTTTGACGGCGGGAGCAACGTAAGGAACGATTTTGGCGGGAGTAGCTCAGTTGGCTAGAGCGTCAGCCTTCCAAGCTGAGGGTCGCGGGTTCGAGTCCCGTTTCCCGCTCCAGTTCCGGATCTCCCCGCAGCAGGTTGCCTGAAAGCCCACATAGCTCAGGAGGTAGAGCACTTCCTTGGTAAGGAAGAGGTCTCCGGTTCGAGTCCGGATGTGGGCTCCATTTTCAGGCGGGCCAGCGACCGCTTGTTTCGGGCCGGCGCGACGTTGCCGGCGGGATGACGCAGCGCAACCATTACTCACTCAGACACACAAACGTTAGCAAGGAGGAGAGACAGCGATGGCTAAGGCGAAATTTGAGCGGACCAAGCCGCATGTAAACATCGGCACGATTGGCCACGTCGACCACGGCAAGACGACGTTGACGGCGGCGATTACCAAGGTTCTGTCGACCAAGGGCTGGGCGAAGTTCACGGCGTTCGACCAGATCGACAAAGCTCCTGAGGAGCGCGAGCGCGGGATCACGATCGCAACGGCGCACGTGGAGTACGAGACGGTGAACCGTCACTACGCCCACGTCGACTGCCCGGGCCACGCTGACTACGTGAAGAACATGATCACCGGGGCGGCGCAGATGGACGGCGCGATCCTGGTCTGTTCGGCCGCGGACGGGCCGATGCCGCAGACCCGCGAGCACATCCTGTTGGCCCGCCAGGTCGGCGTGCCGGCGATGGTGGTCTTTTTGAACAAGGCCGACATGGTCGACGACGCCGAGCTGATGGAGCTGGTGGAGCTGGAGCTGCGCGAGCTGCTGACGATGTACGAGTTCCCCGGTGACGACGTGCCGATCATCCCGGGGAGCGCGCTCAAGGCCCTGGAGTGTGGCTGCGGCAAGGAGGGCTGCCCGGCCTGCCAGCCGATCCTGGACCTGATGGCGGCGGTGGACAGCTACATTCCGATTCCGCCGCGGGCGATCGACAAGCCGTTCCTGATGCCGGTCGAGGACGTGTTCTCGATTTCCGGTCGCGGCACGGTGGCGACGGGTCGGATCGAGCGCGGGATCGTGAAGATCCAGGAAGAGATCGAGATCGTCGGCATCAAGGCCACCGTGAAGACGGTTGTCACCGGTGTCGAGATGTTCCGCAAGCTGCTGGACCAGGGTCAGGCCGGCGACAACGTCGGCGTGCTGCTGCGCGGGGTGAAGCGTGAAGACATCGAGCGCGGGCAGGTCCTGGCGAAGCCGGGGAGCATCACGCCGCACACCAAGTTCAAGGCGGAAGCGTACGTACTGACCAAGGAAGAGGGCGGCCGACATACGCCGTTCTTCAAGGGCTATCGCCCGCAGTTCTACTTCCGGACCACGGACGTGACCGGGGTGTGCGAGCTGCCGGAAGGTGTGGAGATGGTGATGCCGGGCGACAACATCGCCATGACCATCGACCTGATCACGCCGATTGCGATGGACAAGGGGCTGCGCTTTGCGATCCGCGAAGGCGGCCGTACGGTCGGCGCCGGCGCCGTCACCGACATCATCCTGTAAACTGCCAACGACGAACGGCCCTCTCCCCGCGGGGAGAGGGCGGAGATAAAAGCAATGCGCGATATCGTGACCCTGTCCTGCACCGCGTGCAAGCAGCGCAATTACACGACGACCAAGAACAAGAAGAGCACTCCGGACAAGCTGGAGTTCAAGAAGTATTGCCGCTTCTGCCAGAAGCACACCCCGCACCGCGAGACCAAGTAGGCGCGGCAACGGGTCGCAGGGGCGCACCAAGGCTTCTGCAGGCCAGTAGCTCTAATGGCTAGAGCACCGGTCTCCAAAACCGGGTGTTGGGGGTTCGAATCCCTCCTGGCCTGCCATTTTCAACCACGACTTCAGAGGGCAAGGTACCGATCACATGAACAAGGCTGGCGAGTTTCTCGGTCAAGTCAAAGCCGAGTTGCAAAAAGTTACCTGGCCAACCCGCAAGGAGACTTACGGGACCACGATCGTGGTCATCGTGCTGGTCCTGATGGTCGCCGTCTACCTCTGGGTTATCGATACGGCCCTGTCGACGTTGATCCGCACCCTGTTGAAGTGAAGGTCTGGAAACGATCATGGGCGAAATGAAGTGGTACGGCGTTCACACCTACTCGGGGTATGAAAACAAGGTCAAGCTGAACCTCGAAGAGCGGATCAGGATGCTGGGCGCCGCGGAATTCTTCGGCGAGGTTCTGATTCCGTCGGAGACCGTGGTCGAGTTGAAGAACGGCGAGCGGCGCACCTCGACGCGCAAGTTCTTCCCCGGCTATATCCTGGTCCAGATGGAACTCAATAACGAGACCTGGCATGTCGTCAAGGACACCCCCAAGGTGACCGGGTTCGTCGGCGGCGGGACCAATCCTCCGGCCATTCCGGACGAGGATGTGGCCAAGATCACCAAACGCATGGAAGAGGGGGTGGAGCGCCCCAAGCCGAAAGTCGAATTCGAAGTCGGCGAAACCGTCCGGGTCATCGACGGACCGTTCCTCAACTTCACCGGCGTGGTCGAGGATGTCAAACCCGACCGGGCGAAACTCAAAGTCATGGTCAGCATCTTCGGGAGGGTCACCCCCGTCGAGCTCGAATTCATTCAAGTGGAAAAAACCAGCTGAGCACCGCTGGCGGAGCATAGTCTGCAAGGAGCCCTCTCATGGCCAAGAAGATTACTGGACAAATCAAGCTGCAGATCCCAGCCGGCAAGGCAAATCCCTCGCCTCCCGTCGGCCCGGCGCTCGGTCAGCACGGCGTCAACATCATGGAGTTCTGCAAAGCCTACAATGCCAGAACCCAGGACCAGGAAGGGCTGATCATCCCGGTCGTCATCACGGTCTATGCCGACCGCTCCTTTACCTTCATCACCAAGACGCCGCCCGCGTCGGTGCTGCTCGTCAGGGCTGCCAAGATCCCCAAGGGGTCGGGGGTCCCCAACAAGGACAAGGTAGGGCGGGTCACCAAGGCGCAGGTCGAGGAGATCGCCAAGCTCAAGATGCCGGACCTCAACGCCAACGACCTGGCGGCAGCGGTCAAAACCATTGAAGGCACGGCCCGCAGCATGGGGATCGAAGTTGAAGGCTAACCAAAATACGCAGGCAGCGGAGTAGATAAACAATGGCTACCGGAAAACAGCAGAAAGCGGCCAAGGCGAAGATCGATCGCTCCAAGGCCTACCCGATTGAAGAGGCCCTGACCCTGGTCAAGGAAACGTCGCATGCCAAGTTCGACGAAACTGTCGATATCTGTGTGCGCCTCGGTGTTGACCCGCGTAAGGCCGACCAGATGGTGCGCGGCGCCGTGGTTCTCCCCAACGGGCTCGGCAAAACCGTGCGCGTCCTGGTCTTTGCCAAGGGCGAAAAAGCGCAGGAGGCCCAGGCGGCCGGTGCCGATCATGTCGGCGCCGACGATCTCGTCGCCAAGATCCAGGAGGGCTGGTACGATTTTGATACGGCCATTGCCACTCCGGACATGATGGGGACCGTCGGCAAGATCGGCAAGCTGCTCGGCCCCCGCGGTCTGATGCCGAACCCCAAGGTCGGCACGGTCACCTTCGAGATCAGCCGCGCCGTCAGTGAAGCCAAGTCGGGCAAGGTCGAGTACCGCGTCGAGAAGGCCGGGATCGTCCATGCTCCGGTCGGCAAGGTCTCCTTCGATGTCGACCGGCTCAAGGGGAACGTGGTTGCCCTGATGGATGCCCTGGTTAAGGCCAAACCGGCCACCTCCAAGGGGACCTATCTGAAGAAAATCAGTATTTCCAGCACCATGGGGCCCGGTGTCAATATCGACGTGCCGGCGCTGCAGGCCCAGGTGAAGTAGGGAATTTCCGGTTGACCGGCCCGGTCACTTGGTGACCGGGCAGTCGAGTTTTTGCAGCAAGCGTAGTCCTGGCCACAGACAGCAGGCACCGGCGTCAACGGTTTAATGGTTTTGGCCGCCTGCCGAGGCGAAATGGATGAAGTGGCGGAATGGTCCGCCTCTGACCTCCTGATCGGCTGGGATGGAGGGTCGCATGCGACCCGTAAATCTACAAGGAAAGGAGGAGAGGCGTTGAATAAACAGTCCAAACAAGATCTGGTCACTGAGCTCGCCGAACGGCTCAAGGTGACCAAGGCAGCGTTTCTGGCCGACTATCGCGGTCTGAACGTGGGAAAGGCCACCGAACTGCGGCGCAAGCTGCGGGCGGCCGGAGTCGAGTACCGGGTGGTCAAGAACACCCTGCTGCGCCTGGCGGCCAAGGGTACCCCGGCGGCCTGCCTCGACGCGGAGCTCAAGGGCCCGACCGCCGTGGCGCTGGTCACCGGCGATCCGGTAGCGCCGGCCAAGGCACTGGTCGAATTCGCCAAGGCCAACCAGGCCTTCGAACTGAAGGCCGGCATGCTCGACGGCAAACTGCTCAAGGCGGCCGATGTCAGGGCACTGGCCGAACTGCCGAGCCGCGAGGTGCTGTTGGCCAAGCTGCTCGGGACGCTCAATGCGCCGACCGGCAACTTCGTCGGCGTGCTGGCGGCGATCCCGCGGTCGCTGGTCCAGGTGCTGAGCGCCGTCAAGGACCAGAAGGCGGCCTGACCCCGTCCTTATTCACCAAACTACCAGACATCAATATCAACGGAGGATATGAATCATGGCTGAGATCACCAAAGCGCAGGTTGTTGAGTTCATCGAGAAAATGACGGTTCTGGAACTGTCGGAGCTGGTCAAGGAACTGGAAGAGAAGTTCGGCGTATCGGCGGCCGCGCCGGTGGCTGCCGCTGCTGCTGCCCCGGCAGCCGAAGCTGCTGCGGTCGAGGAGAAGGACGAGTTCACCGTCGTGCTGAAGTCGTCTGGCGAGAAGAAGATCAACGTCATCAAGGTGGTGCGCGCGGTCACCGGTCTTGGCCTGAAAGAAGCCAAGGATCTGGTCGATGGCGCCCCGCAGAACGTCAAGGAAAGCGTTTCCAAGGCCGAAGCTGAAGACCTGAAGAAACAGCTGGAGGAAGCCGGCGCCACTGTGGAGCTCAAGTAGTCGCCTGTAACGTAAAGGTCCTTTGCTAGCCAAGGTCGCCTGGCGCGACCTTGGCTATTCATGCTTTCGCTTATCTTTTCGAGGAGACACCATGGCTTACTCGATCGCGAATAACCACCTCCTGAGGAAACACTTCCAGGAAATCAAGCGGATCATCGACATTCCCAACCTGATCGATATCCAGAAGAATTCCTATCAGCGTTTCCTCCAGGCGGAACTCCCGCCCTCGGCCCGCCAGAACATCGGGCTGGAAGCCGTGTTCCGCTCGGTGTTCCCGATCAAGGACTTCAGTGAGACCTGCTCACTGGAGTACGTCGAATACACCTTGGGCACGCCGAAGTACGACGTCGAGGAATGTCACCAGCGGGGGATGACCTTCGCCGCGCCGATGAAAGTCAAGGTGCGCCTGGTTTCGTGGGACAAGGACAAGGAGACCGATGTCCAGTCGATCCGCGACATCAAGGAGCAGGAGGTCTACTTCGGCGAGATTCCGCTGATGACCGCCAACGGCACCTTCATCATCAACGGCACCGAACGTGTTATCGTCAGCCAGTTGCATCGCTCGCCGGGGGTGTTCTTCGACCACGACAAGGGGAAGACCCACGCCAGCGGCAAACTGCTCTACAACGCCCGCGTGATTCCCTACCGCGGTTCCTGGCTCGACTTCGACTTCGATCACAAGGACATCCTCTTTGTGCGCATCGACCGCCGCCGCAAACTGCCGGCCACGGTGCTCCTCAAGGCGATTGGCTACAGTGCCGAAGAGCTCCTCAACATCTATTACGATACGGAGGAGATCATTGTTGCCGCCGACGGCTTCCGCAAGACCGTCGACCTCAAACTCCTCCCCGGCCAGCGCGCGACCGCCGACGTGGTGGCCGCGGACGGCGAGGTAATCGTCAAGGCCAACCGCAAGTTCACCCGGGCGTCGATCCGCAAACTCGAAGAGAAGCAGATCGAGTTCATTCACATCCCGCAGGACGATGTGACCGGCAAGATCGCCTCCACCGACATCGTCGATCAGGCCACCGGCGAGGTCATCGTCGAGTGCAACCAGGAGATGACCGCGGCGCGGCTTGAAGAGCTGAAGAAGCGCGGCATCGATCGCTTCCGGGTGCTGTTCATCGACAACCTCTACGTCGGGCCGTATCTGCGTGAAACGCTTCTCCAGGACCGGGTTGGCAGCACCGAAGAGGCGATCGTCGAGATCTACCGGCGCTTGCGCCCCGGCGATCCGCCGACCCTGCGCAGCGCCAATGCCCTGTTCGACAGCCTGTTCTTCAACGCCGAACGCTATGACCTGTCGACGGTCGGCCGGCTCAAGCTGAACCACAAGCTCGGCATGAAGATCCCTCTGGAAATCACCACCCTCACCAAGGAAGACATCCTCGAGGTGGTGCGCTATCTGATCGATCTGCGCAACGGCGTCAATGAACGCGATGTGGTCGACGGCAAGGGTCACGCGCGCAAACTGTCGGTGAAGATCGATGACATCGACCACCTCGGCAATCGCCGGGTGCGCGCCGTCGGCGAACTGCTCGAAAACCAGTACCGGGTCGGCCTGGTGCGCATGGAGCGGGCCATCAAGGAGCGCATGAGCCTGCAGGAGGTTGACAGCCTCATGCCCCACGATCTGATCAACTCCAAGCCGGTTTCGGCGGTAGTCAAGGAGTTCTTCGGTTCGAGTCAGCTCTCCCAGTTCATGGATCAGACCAACCCGCTCTCCGAGATCACCCACAAGCGCCGCCTGTCGGCTCTCGGACCAGGCGGCCTGACCCGCGAGCGTGCCGGCTTCGAGGTGCGCGACGTGCATCCGACCCACTACGGCCGGGTCTGCCCGATCGAAACGCCGGAAGGGCCGAACATCGGCCTGATCGCCTCGCTGTCGACCTACGCGCGGATCAACGTCCACGGTTTTGTCGAAACGCCGTACCGGATCGTGAAAAACAGCCAGGCCACCAACGAGATCCGCTACTTCTCGGCCCTCGACGAGGAAGGCCATGCCATCGCTCAGGCCAACGCCACCCTCGATGCCAAGGGCTTCTTCGTCGACGACCTGATCAACGCCCGTAAAAACGGCGAATTCATGCTGATCGCTCCCAGCGAGATCGAGCTGATGGACGTTTCGCCCAAACAGCTGGTCTCGGTCGCTGCCTCGCTGATTCCGTTCCTCGAGAACGACGACGCCAACCGCGCCCTGATGGGGTCGAACATGCAGCGCCAGGCGGTGCCGCTGCTGCGCGCCGATGCCCCGCTGGTCGGCACCGGCATGGAGCGGATTGTCGCCCACGACTCCGGCGTGGCCGTGGTCGCCCGCCACAACGGCGCGGTCGAGAGCGTCGATGCCGGCCGCATCGTCGTCAGGATCGACGAGCACGAGGTCGACGAGACCGGCACCGGCGTCGATATCTACAACCTGGTCAAGTTCATTCGCTCCAACCAGAACACTTGCCTGAACCAGAAGCCGATCGTCAAGGTCGGCGACCAGGTCAAGCGTGGCGAGATCATCGCTGATGGCCCGTCGACCCAGCTTGGTGAATTGGCCCTGGGACAGAACGTGCTGGTCGCTTTCATGCCGTGGGGCGGCTACAACTTCGAGGACTCGATCCTGATTTCCGAGAAACTGGTGCGCGAGGACCGCTACACCTCGGTGCACATCGAGGAGTTCGAATGCGTCGCCCGCGATACCAAGCTCGGCAAGGAGGAGATTACCGACGACATCCCCAACCTCGGCGAGGACGCCCTGGCCGATCTGGACGAGTCGGGGATCATCCGTATCGGCGCCGAGGTCAAGCCCGGCGACATCCTGGTCGGCAAGATCACCCCGAAAGGGGAGACCCAACTCTCCCCTGAGGAGAAGCTGCTGCGCGCGATCTTCGGCGAGAAGGCCGGCGACGTGCGCGACACCTCCCTCAAGGTTCCGCCCGGGGTCGAAGGGGTGGTGATCGGCGCCCGCATCTTCTCCCGCAAGGGTGCCGACAAGGACACCCGCACCGAGGCGATCGAGCGGGCGGAAATTGACAAGCTGCTCAAGGATCAGCACGACGAGATCCGCATTATCCGCGAATCGGCCCGCGTCAAACTGGCGACCATCCTTGACGGCCAGACCGTGACCATGCCGGTCAAGGATCTGGAAGGGAAGACCCTGCTGCCCAAAGGACGAAAGATCACTCTCAAGGCCCTGGAAACCATCCCCTTCAGCCATTGGAAGGAGTTCTCTCTGGCCGATGAGGATGCTGAAGATCGCGTGGCCGAACTCGGCCGCCGGCTGGCCGAGCGCGAGGAGCTGATCAAACACGTATTCTCCGACAAGATCGAAAAGCTCAAGCGCGGTGACGATCTGCCGCCGGGCGTGATCAAGATGGTCAAAGTCTACGTGGCCATCAAGCGCAAGCTGTCGGTCGGTGACAAGATGGCCGGTCGCCATGGCAACAAGGGTGTCCTGTCGCGCATCCTCCCCGAGGAGGACATGCCGTACATGGCGGATGGCACGCCGGTCGAGATCGTGCTCAACCCCCTGGGCGTCCCGTCGCGTATGAACGTCGGCCAGATCCTCGAGACCCATCTTGGCCTGGCGGCGCGCGGGCTTGGCGGCCAGATCCAGGCGGCCGTCGACAAACTGACCGAGCCGAAGAAGCTGCGGACCCAGATCAAGCAGGTCTACGGCGACAAGGAGCTCGACCGTTTCATCGACGGGCTTGACGACGACACGGTGCTGGAACTGGCCCGGACCCTGAGCAAGGGGATCCCGATGGCCTCGCCGGTCTTCGAGGGGGTTCACGAAGGACAGATCAAGACCGAGCTGGAACGTGCCGGCATGCCCCTCGACGGGCAGATGACCCTGTTTGACGGCCGCACCGGCGAGCCGTTCCGGGAGCAGGTCACGGTCGGCATCATGTACATGCTCAAGCTGCACCACCTGGTCGACGACAAGATCCATGCCCGTTCGATCGGTCCGTACAGCCTGGTCACCCAGCAGCCCCTCGGCGGCAAGGCCCAGTTCGGTGGCCAGCGTCTCGGCGAGATGGAGGTCTGGGCCATGGAAGCCTACGGCGCGGCTCACGCCCTGCAGGAGTTCCTCACCGTCAAGTCGGACGACGTCGCCGGCCGTACGCGCATTTACGAGGCGATCGTCAAGGGGAAGCACACCCTGGAAGCAGGGCTTCCCGAATCGTTCAACGTGTTGATCAAGGAGCTTCAGGCCCTCTGCCTCGACGTCGAACTGCTGGAAGAGGAAGAGGACTGATTATAGGTCCCATACGACCTACCGGACCGATAAGACCTATAATAACCAACCATCCTGCAAGGAGGGTGTGTCTTGGAAGATATCTTTAGCCTGTTCGAGCGCCCGAAGGACCCATTGAGCTTCAACGCCATCCGGCTTTCCGTGGCGTCCCCGGAGAAGATCCGCGAGCGTTCCTTCGGCGAAGTCAAAAAGCCGGAAACGATCAACTACCGGACCTTCAAACCGGAGCGCGACGGCCTGTTCTGCGCCAAGATCTTCGGTCCGACCAAAGACTACGAGTGCAACTGCGGCAAGTACAAGCGCATGAAGCACCGTGGCATCGTCTGCGAGAAGTGCGGCGTCGAGGTGATTCCGAGCAAGGTCCGCCGCGAACGGCTCGGCCATATCGATCTGGCCTGCCCGGTGGCGCACATCTGGTTCCTCAAGTCGCTGCCCAGCCGGATTGGCACCCTGCTCGACCTGACCCTGAAGGAACTCGAGCGGGTTCTCTATTTCGAGGCCTACATTGTCCTCGATGGTGGGGACACTGAACTCGAGCGCGGCCAGACGCTTTCCGAGGACAAGTACCGCGAGTTGATGACCGCCCATGCCGGCCAGTTCAACGCCGGGATGGGGGCCGAGGCGATTCGCGAGATGCTCTTCAGCATCGACCTCGACGAGGAAGCCGCCAAGCTGCGCGTCGAGATGGTCGATGCCGCCAGCGAAGCCAAGCGCAAAAAGGTCGCCAAGCGGCTGAAAGTGGTCGAGGCCTTCATCCAGAGTGGCAACCGTCCGGAGTGGATGATCCTCGAAACCATCCCGGTCCTCCCCCCGGAACTGCGGCCGCTGGTACCGCTGGATGGTGGCCGCTTCGCCACCTCCGACCTCAACGACCTCTATCGCCGGGTGATCAACCGCAACAACCGCCTCAAGCGCCTGATGGAACTGCGCGCCCCCGAGGTGATCATCCGCAACGAGAAACGCATGCTGCAGGAAGCGGTCGATGCCCTGTTCGACAACGGCCGCCGCGGCCGAGCCATCACCGGCCCCAACAAGCGCCCACTCAAGTCGCTCTCCGACATGCTCAAGGGGAAGGGCGGCCGCTTCCGCCAGAACCTGCTCGGCAAGCGCGTCGACTACTCCGGCCGTTCGGTCATCGTCGTCGGCCCGGAACTCAAGCTGCACCAGTGCGGCCTGCCGAAGAAGATGGCCCTCGAGTTGTTCAAGCCGTTCATCTACAACAAGCTCGAGGAGCGTGGCTACTGCACCACCATCAAGAGTGCCAAGAAGCTGGTCGAGCGCGAGCGCCCCGAGGTCTGGGACGTACTCGAGGAGGTCATCAAGGAGCACCCGGTGATGCTCAACCGTGCGCCGACCCTGCACCGCCTCGGCATTCAGGCCTTCGAGCCGGTACTCATCGAAGGCAAGGCGATCCAGCTCCATCCGCTGGTCTGCACCGCCTTCAATGCCGACTTCGACGGTGACCAGATGGCCGTCCATCTGCCGCTCTCGGTGGAGAGCCAGATCGAGGCGCGCGTGCTGATGATGTCGACCAACAACATCCTCTCGCCGGCCCATGGCAAGCCGATCATCGTCCCCTCCCAGGACATGGTTCTGGGCCTGTACTGGATGACCCGTGACCGCGCCTTCGCTGCCGGTGAAAACAAGATCTTCGCCTCCCAGGAAGAAGCGCGCATGGCCTACGATGCCGGTGTCGCCGACCTGCAGGCCAACGTCAAGGTGCGCATGGTCGTGGAAGAGGGCGGCAAGCCCGAACTGGTCGAAACCACTGTCGGCCGGGTGTTGCTGCGCGAAGTGGTGCCCGCTTCGATCCCCTTCCGCTACATCAACCGGGTCATGAACAAGAAGCATGTCGGCGAACTGATCGATATCTGTTTCCGTCTCGCCGGCAATAAGGAAACCGTCATTCTGGCCGACCGCCTCAAGGAAACCGGCTTCCGCTTCTCGACCCTGGCCGGCATCTCGATCTGTCTCGACGACATGCGGATTCCGGAAGGGAAGGAAGAGCGCATCGCCCTGTCCGTCGACGAGGTCAAGGAGATCCAGAACCAGTACACGGAAGGCTTGATCACCGACGGCGAGCGCTACAACAAGGTCATCGACATCTGGGCCAAGTGCACCGAGGACATCGCCCAGAACATGCTCTCCAAGCTGGCCGTGGAGACCTTCACCTCGGCCGACGGCAAAACCGCCCAGGTTTCGTCCTTCAACCCGATCCACATGATGGCCGACTCCGGTGCTCGCGGCAGCCAGCAGCAGATCCGCCAGCTGGCCGGGATGCGCGGCCTGATGGCCAAGCCGGACGGCTCGATCATCGAAACGCCGATCACCGCCAACTTCCGCGAGGGGTTGACGGTGCTGCAGTACTTCATCTCCACCCACGGTGCCCGCAAGGGTCTGGCCGACACCGCCCTCAAAACCGCCAACTCCGGTTACCTGACCCGCCGCCTGGTCGACGTCGCCCAGGATGCGATCATTACCGAGGACGACTGCGGCACCCTCGACGGCATCACCATCAGCTCCCTCATCGAGGGGGGCGAGGTCATCGAGCCCCTTGGCGACCGGATCCTCGGCCGCACGGCCCTCGAGGATATCTTCGACCCGGTCAGCGATGAAGTGCTGGTCGAGGCCACCCAGGAGATCGACGAGGCGCTGGTCCAGAAGATCGAGGACGCCGGCATCGAGAAGGTCAAGATTCGTTCAGTGCTCTCCTGCCAGAGCAAGCGCGGCATCTGCTCCACCTGCTACGGGCGTGACTTGGCCCGCGGTCATCTGGCCAACCTCGGCGAAGCGGTCGGCGTCATTGCCGCCCAGTCGATCGGCGAGCCGGGCACCCAGTTGACCATGCGGACCTTCCATATCGGTGGTACCGCGTCGCGGCAGGCCGAGCAGACCTCGCTGGAAGCGCGCACCGAGGGGACGCTCAAGTTCATCAACCTCAATACCGCCGTCAACAGCGAAGGCGGCCTGGTGATCATGAACCGCAACGCCGAGGTGGCGGTGGTCGATGAGACCGGCCGTGAGCGCGAGCGCTACGGCGTGGTCTACGGCGGCCGCCTGCGCATCAACGAGGGCGGAGCGGTGGTCAAGGGGGCGGTGATCGCCGAATGGGATCCGTTCACCCTGCCGATCCTCACCGAGGCTTCCGGCCGGATACGCTTCGGCGATCTGGTCGAAGGGGTCACCATGGAGGAGCAGCTCGATGATGTCACCGGTCTCTCCCGCAAGGTGATTATCGAGTCGAAGGCCGCCGATCGCCGGCCGCGCATCTCGATCAAGGACGAGCACGGCAAGACCATCCAGCGCTACATGATGCCGGTCGGCGCCAACCTCGTCATCCAAGAAGACCAGACGGTCAACGCTGGCGACATCCTGGCCAAGATTCCGCGCGAGACCACCAAGACCAAGGACATCACCGGCGGTCTGCCGCGTGTCGCCGAACTGTTCGAGGCGCGCAAGCCGAAGGAATATGCGGTCATTACCGAGATCGACGGCGTGGTCAACTTTGGCAAGGACGCCAAAGGCAAGCGCAAGGTGGTTGTCACCCCGGAAATTGGCGAACCGAAGGAGTATCTGATCCCCAAAGGGAAGCACATCAGTGTCCACGAGGGGGATTTTGTCCGCGCCGGCGAACCGCTGATGGACGGTTCCAGTAATCCGCACGATATTCTGCGCGTCCTTGGCGAGCAGGAACTGGCCAAGTACCTGGTCGACGAGGTTCAGGAGGTCTACCGCCTGCAGGGCGTCAAGATCAACGACAAGCACATCGAGGTCATCGTCCGGCAGATGCTGCGCCGGGTCCGCATCAAGGAGGTCGGCAACACCCGCTTCCTCCTCGACGACCAGGTCGAGCGCGGCCAGTTTGTCGAAGAGAACCAGCGGGTGCTGGCGGAAGGCGGCAAGCCGGCGGTCGGCGAACCGCTGATGCTGGGGATCACCAAGGCGTCGCTGTCGACGGAGTCGTTCATCTCGGCGGCTTCCTTCCAGGAGACCACCAAGGTGCTGACCCAGGCCGCTATCGAGGGTCGTGTCGACTACCTGCGCGGCCTGAAGGAAAATGTCATCATGGGCCGGTTGATCCCGGCCGGTACCGGCATTTCCAAGTACCGCAGCGCCACACTGCTGATCGAGGATCCCGAGGAGCAACTGCCGCTCCCCGAGGAGATCGATGAGGACGCCGAATCGGCCTACGAGGAGGAAGTCGCCTCCCTGGCCGTCGGTCTGCCGCCGGAATTCGGTGAGGAGTCCGCACCGGATATCGAGTAGGCTCCAAGAAAAATCGTTTCCAGAGAATAAGTGCTTGACAAGGGAGACCCGGACTGATAACTTCACCGGGTTTTCCCCCCTATCCGGGGGTTCGCTCTTTCAACGTCTCGAATACGCAGATATCGGGAGTAATTCGATGCCGACGATCAACCAGCTGATCCGTAAGGGTCGCCAGGAAAAGAAGGAGAAATCGAGTGCGCCGGCGTTGCGGGGTAACCCGCAGAAGCGCGGGGTGTGCACCCGGGTCTACACCACCACCCCCAAGAAGCCGAACTCAGCGCTCCGCAAGGTCGCTCGTGTCCGTCTCACCAGCGGGATCGTGGTAACCTCCTACATCCCCGGCGTCGGCCACAACCTCCAGGAGCACTCAGTGGTCCTGGTGCGTGGCGGCCGCGTCAAGGACCTTCCGGGCGTGCGCTACACTATCGTGCGCGGTACGCTCGACCTGGCTGGTGTGAAGGGCCGCATGAAGTCGCGGTCGCGCTACGGCGCCAAGCGCCCCAAGTAACCGTACGAGGCTGAGAGGACGTTATGCCGAGAAGAAGAGAAGTTGCCAAGCGGGTGATCCTGCCCGACCCGAAGTTCAACGACCGGCTGCTGGCCAAGTTCATGAACGTCGTCATGCTCAGTGGCAAGAAGAGCACCGCCGAGCAGATCGTCTACGGGGCCTTCGAACTGATCCAGCAGCGCAGCGGTGACGAACCGCTGGAGGTCTTCAAGAAGGCAGTCGACAACGTTCGTCCGGTCGTCGAGGTCAAGTCCCGCCGGGTCGGCGGTGCCACCTACCAGGTGCCGGTGGAAATCCGCACCGAACGGCGCAATGCCCTGGCCATCCGCTGGCTCATCAGCCACGCCCGCAAGCGCAACGAGAAAACCATGCGCGAGTGTCTGGCCGGCGAGTTCCTGGATGCCGCCAATAACCGCGGTGCTTCGGTCAAGAAAAAGGAAGACACCCACCGCATGGCCGAGGCCAACAAGGCCTTTGCGCATTACCGCTGGTAAGGCATTTAAGGACGGATTGACGTGGCACGACTCGTTTCGCTCGAAAAAACCCGCAATATCGGCATCATGGCCCACATCGATGCCGGTAAGACCACCACCACCGAGCGCATCCTCTATTACACCGGGGTGTCGCACAAGATCGGTGAGGTCCATGACGGCGCCGCCACCATGGATTGGATGGAGCAGGAGCAAGAGCGAGGCATTACTATCACCTCCGCTGCTACGACCTGCATCTGGGATGATCACCGCATCAATATTATCGATACCCCCGGCCATGTCGACTTCACCATTGAGGTCGAGCGGTCCCTGCGTGTTCTCGACGGCGCCATCGCCGTGTTCTGTTCGGTCGGTGGCGTGGAACCCCAGTCGGAAACGGTCTGGCGACAGGCCGACAAGTACGGTGTCCCCCGCATCGCCTTCATCAACAAGATGGACCGCATCGGTGCCGATTTCGATCGCGGCCTCAAGATGATGCGCGACCGTCTCGGTGCCAAGCCCGTCCCGATCCAGCTCCCCATCGGCAAGGAAGAAAAGTTCCGCGGCGTCATCGACCTCGTCACCATGAAGGCGATTCTCTGGGACGACGAATCGTTGGGCGCGCGCTATGAGGTCTCCGAGATTCCGGCGGACCTGCGTGACGAGGCCCAGTTGGCTCGCGAAGCGATGATCGAAGAGATCAGCGGCGTCGACGACGAATTGATGGAGAAATATCTCGGCGGCGAAGAGCTCAGCGAAGCCGAAATCAAGGCTGGCATCCGCAAGGCCACCAGTCTGCTGCTGATCAACCCGGTCCTGTGCGGTTCGGCGTTCAAGAACAAGGGGGTGCAGACCCTCCTCGACGCCGTGGTTGACTACATGCCGGCCCCCACCGATGTTCCTCCCATCAAGGGGATCAATCCCGATACCGGTGAAGAGTTGACCCGTCCGGCCGACGATAAGGGGCCGTTCTCGGCGCTGGCCTTCAAGATCATGACCGACCCGTTCGTCGGCCAGTTGACCTTCTTCCGGGTCTACTCCGGCATTGCCGAGTCCGGTGCGCATATCTACAACGCGACCAAGGGGAAGAAGGAGCGCTTCGGGCGGCTGCTGAAGATGCACGCCAACAAGCGCGAGGAGATCAAGGAAGTCTACGCCGGCGATATCGCCGCGGCGGTCGGCCTGAAGTACTCCACCACCGGCGATACCCTGTGCGACGAAAAGAATGTCTGCCTGCTTGAGGCGATGGAATTCCCCGAGCCGGTCATCCATATCGCCATCGAGCCGAAGACCAAGGCCGACCAGGAAAAGATGGGGATCGCCCTGCAGAAATTGATTCAGGAAGACCCCTCGCTGCGTGTGCGCACCGACGAAGAGACCGGTCAGATCATCATCTCCGGGATGGGTGAGCTGCACCTGGAGATCATCGTCGACCGCATGAAGCGCGAGTTCAAGGTCGAGGCCAATGTTGGCGCGCCGCAGGTGGCCTACCGCGAGACGATCACCAAAAAGGTCGAGGTGCAAGGCAAGTTCGTGCGCCAGTCCGGTGGCCGTGGCCAGTACGGCGATTGCTGGTTGCGTATCGAGCCCCTCGAGCCCGGCAGCGGTTTCGAGTTCGTCGACGAGATCAAGGGCGGCGTCATCCCCAAGGAATACATCCCGGCGGTTGGCAAGGGTGCCGAAGAGGCGTCCCAGAAAGGCGTCATCGCCGGTTTCCCGATCGTCGACGTGCGGGTTTCCTGCTTCGATGGTTCCTATCACGACGTCGACTCCTCGGAGATGGCCTTCAAAATTGCCGGCTCGATGGGCTTCAAGGAAGGGGCCGCCAAGGCCGCTCCGGTCCTGCTTGAGCCGATCATGGCAGTCGAAGTGGTCTGCCCCGAGGATTACATGGGTGACGTCATGGGCGATCTCAGCAGCCGCCGTGGCCGGGTCACCGGCATGGAGGGCCGCGGGACCGCCCAGGTGATCAGCGCCCATGTGCCGCTGGCCAACATGTTCGGCTATTCGACCGATTTGCGCAGTGCCACCCAGGGGCGTGCCACCTACACCATGGTATTTGCCCATTACGAGCAGGTGCCCAAGGTTCTGGCTGACGAGATCGTCGCCAAGACCAGGGGCTGAGCCAGAGAACTTCTGACGTAACCAGCGAGCAGTGTGAGGAGAGACAGCGATGGCTAAGGCGAAATTTGAGCGGACCAAGCCGCATGTAAACATCGGCACGATTGGCCACGTCGACCACGGCAAGACGACGTTGACGGCGGCGATTACCAAGGTTCTGTCGACCAAGGGCTGGGCGAAGTTCACGGCGTTCGACCAGATCGACAAAGCTCCTGAGGAGCGCGAGCGCGGGATCACGATCGCAACGGCGCACGTGGAGTACGAGACGGTGAACCGTCACTACGCCCACGTCGACTGCCCGGGCCACGCTGACTACGTGAAGAACATGATCACCGGGGCGGCGCAGATGGACGGCGCGATCCTGGTCTGTTCGGCCGCGGACGGGCCGATGCCGCAGACCCGCGAGCACATCCTGTTGGCCCGCCAGGTCGGCGTGCCGGCGATGGTGGTCTTTTTGAACAAGGCCGACATGGTCGACGACGCCGAGCTGATGGAGCTGGTGGAGCTGGAGCTGCGCGAGCTGCTGACGATGTACGAGTTCCCCGGTGACGACGTGCCGATCATCCCGGGGAGCGCGCTCAAGGCCCTGGAGTGTGGCTGCGGCAAGGAGGGCTGCCCGGCCTGCCAGCCGATCCTGGACCTGATGGCGGCGGTGGACAGCTACATTCCGATTCCGCCGCGGGCGATCGACAAGCCGTTCCTGATGCCGGTCGAGGACGTGTTCTCGATTTCCGGTCGCGGCACGGTGGCGACGGGTCGGATCGAGCGCGGGATCGTGAAGATCCAGGAAGAGATCGAGATCGTCGGCATCAAGGCCACCGTGAAGACGGTTGTCACCGGTGTCGAGATGTTCCGCAAGCTGCTGGACCAGGGTCAGGCCGGCGACAACGTCGGCGTGCTGCTGCGCGGGGTGAAGCGTGAAGACATCGAGCGCGGGCAGGTCCTGGCGAAGCCGGGGAGCATCACGCCGCACACCAAGTTCAAGGCGGAAGCGTACGTACTGACCAAGGAAGAGGGCGGCCGACATACGCCGTTCTTCAAGGGCTATCGCCCGCAGTTCTACTTCCGGACCACGGACGTGACCGGGGTGTGCGAGCTGCCGGAAGGTGTGGAGATGGTGATGCCGGGCGACAACATCGCCATGACCATCGACCTGATCACGCCGATTGCGATGGACAAGGGGCTGCGCTTTGCGATCCGCGAAGGCGGCCGTACGGTCGGCGCCGGCGCCGTCACCGACATCATCCTGTAAGCAAGGGGACGCTCCATGCAGAACCAGAAGATTCGCATCCGCCTCAAGGCGTATGATCACAAGCTGCTCGATCAGTCGGTCAACGAGATCGTCGATACCGCCAAGCGCACCGGCGCCCGGGTGGCCGGCCCGATCCCTCTGCCGACGGTGATCAACAAGTACTGCGTGCTGCGCGGCCCGCATGTCGACAAGAAAAGCCGCGAGCAGTTCGAGATGCGGACCCACAAGCGTCTGCTGGATATTCTTGAGCCGACTCAGCAGACCGTTGACGCCCTGATGAAACTCGACCTCTCGGCCGGTGTCGACGTCGAAATCAAGCTGTAAACCAGCGGACGAGGGTAGTGTCATGATTGAGGGAATTTTGGGCAGAAAATTGGGCATGACCCAGGTGTTCGCCGCCGACGGCCGCTGGCTTCCCGTGACCGTCGTCGAGGCCGGACCCTGTACTGTGCTGCAGAAGAAAACCGCGGCAACCGATGGCTACAATGCATTACAGCTCGGTTTTGGCGAGAAGAAGAGCCACCGGGTCAACAAGCCGCTGATGGGACATTTCCGCAAGGCTGGGCAGGGAGCGTTCGCTCACCTGCGCGAACTGGCCGCCGAGAACGTGGATGCCTTCCAGGTCGGCGACCAGGTCAGCTGCGCTGCGGTCTTCCAGGCCGGCGATATCGTCGATGTGACTGGAACCAGCAAGGGCAAGGGTTTTCAGGGTGTCATCAAGCGCTGGAACTTCGCCGGTGGCCCCGGTGGTCATGGCTCCAACTTTCATCGCCGCCCCGGTTCGATCGGTTGCAGTGCCTGGCCGTCAAGGGTTCGCAAGGGGATGAAGATGGCCGGGCAAATGGGCAATCGTCGCGTCACCACGCAGAATCTGGAGATCGTCGAAGTACGTCCCGAGCAGAATCTGATTTTGGTCAAGGGCGCGCTTCCCGGTGCCAACCAGGGGCTGGTGGTCATCCGCAAGGGCATCAAGGTCAAGTAGTCGTCGTTTCGATCATCAGACGGAGTTTCGTCATGGCAAAAATTGCAGTATACGACATTAATCGCCAGCAGGTGGCCGAGCGCGAGCTCGAAGACGCGGTATTCAATACCGAGGTCAAGGAATACCTGATCCACGACATGGTGCGCTACCAGTTGGCAGCGCGCCGTCAGGGGACGGCCAAGACCAAGGGGCGCAGCGAGGTTCGCGGCGGCGGCAGGAAGCCCTACAAGCAAAAGGGGACCGGCAACGCCCGCCAGGGGAGCAGCCGCGCGCCGAACCATGTCGGCGGTGGCACGGTGTTCGGGCCGACTCCTCGCGACTATGAGTTCAAGCTGAATCGCAAGGTCAAGAAGGCTGCCCTGACGAGTGCCCTCTCCGCGCGCTACCGTGATGAGCAGATGGTCGTGATCAATGCCCTGGCGCTTGAGGAGATCAGCACCAAAGGGTTCGCCGAGGTGCTCAAGCGCTTCGAACTCGGCAAGACCCTGGTGGTGGTCGAGGGCGACAACCGCAATGTGGAGCTGTCGGCCCGCAATCTGCCCAACGTCAAGGTGCTGCGCGCCGAAGGGGTCAACGTCTACGACGTGATGAAATACCCCAATCTGGTGCTGACGGCCGGGGCGGTCGATCAGATCGAAGGAGCCTTGAGCAAATGAAGCCTCTACACCAGATCATCAAGCGTCCGCTGATCACTGAGAAATCCAACCTGCAGCGTGAGGCGGGCCAGGTTGTCACCTTCGAGGTGGCCCGCAACGCCAACAAGATCGAGATCAAACAGGCTGTTGAACAGGCCTTCAAGGTCAAGGTCAAGGATGTCCGCACCATGGTCACCGCCGGCAAGGCCAAGCGCGTTGGGCGTACTGTCGGCAAGCGTTCTGCAGTCAAGAAGGCGTATGTCACCCTCGCCGAGGGTAAGATTGATTTCTTCGGCGTCTGAGCGTGCCTGAAACCCCTCTGACGGAGTAGCAATAATGGCGATCAAAAAGTTCAAACCGACCTCGCCGGGTCGCCGTCAAATGACCTCCTCGACCTTCGAGGAGATCACGACATCAACCCCGGAAAAGTCGCTGCTGGCCCCCGCCAAGAGAACCGGCGGCCGCAACAATGCCGGCCGGATCACCAGCCGGCACGCGGGCGGCGGCCACAAACAGCGCTATCGCCTGATCGACTTCAAGCGTGACAAGAAGGAGATCCCGGCCAAGGTCGCGTCCATCGAGTACGACCCGAACCGTTCGGCGCGCATTGCCCTGCTGAACTATCTGGACGGTGAGAAGCGCTATATCCTCGCGCCGGTCGGCATCAATGTCGGCGACCTGATTGTCGCCAGCGATCAGGCGGATATCAAGCCGGGGAACGCTCTGGCGATCCGTTCGATCCCGCTCGGTACCTGGGTGCACAATGTCGAGCTCAAGGTCGGCAAGGGCGGACAGTTGGCCCGCAGCGCCGGAACCTATGCGATGATCGCCGCCAAGGAAGGCAAGTACGCCCAGTTGCGGCTCCCCTCCGGCGAAGTGCGGCTGGTGCTGCAGGAGTGCTGCGCCACCATCGGCCAGGTCGGCAACCCTGATCATGAAATCGTCAACATTGGCAAGGCCGGCCGCAACCGCTGGCTGGGCAAACGCCCGCAGTCCCGCGGCGTGGCCATGAACCCGGTCGACCACCCGCATGGCGGTGGCGAAGGGAAGAGCTCCGGCGGCCGTCACCCGGTCACCCCGTGGGGTGTGCCGACCAAAGGTTACAAGACCCGTTCCAATAAACGGACCGACCGCTTCATCGTGCGGAAGCGGACCAAGTAAGATCGCGGACAGAGGAGACGACCGTGGCAAGATCGATCAAAAAAGGCCCGTACGTCGAGGGCAGCCTCGCGCGCAAGGTGCAGAAATCGGGCGAAGGGAGTCCCGGCAAGGTCATCAAGACCTGGTCGCGCCGCTCCACCATCATCCCGGAGTTCGTCGGCCAGACCTTTGCCGTTCACAACGGCAAGAAGTTCATCCCGGTCTTCGTGACCGAGAACATGGTTGGCCACAAACTCGGTGAATTTTCCCCGACCCGCACCTACTTCGGGCACGGCTCCGACAAGAAGAAGAAAAAGTAGCCTTAAAGCTCTAAGGAGTTCCGGTTCATGGAAGCGACTGCCAAATTGAGTTTTGTACGCCTTTCCCCGCAGAAAGCCCGCCTGGTCATTGACCTGGTACGCGGCAAGCGGGTTCAGGAGGCCCTGAATATCCTGAAGTTCTCTCCCCAGCGCGCAGCGGAAATCGTTGCCAAGCTGGTGAGTTCGGCGGTGGCCAATGCCGAGCAGAAAGGGGTCGGCGATGTCGACCGCCTGTTCGTCAAGACCATCTTTGTTGACCAGGGTCCGGTGTTGCGCCGCTTTATGCCGAAAGGGCGCGGGAGCGCCAGCCGCATCCGCAAACCGACCAGCCACATCACCGTGGTTCTTGGCGAGCAGTAACAGATCGAGGAGGTGAGGGTTTGGGCCAGAAAGTACATCCAGTAGGGTTCCGTCTCGGTATCATCCGGACGTGGGAATCCAAGTGGTACGCGGAAAAGGATTACGCCACGCTGCTTCATGAGGATCTGAAGCTGCGCGACTACCTGAAGAAGCGGCTCCACCATGCCGGCATCTCCAAGATCGAGATCGAACGCGCCGCGAGCAAGGCGAAGATCAATATCTTTGCGGCCCGCCCCGGGATCATCATTGGCAAGAAGGGCTCGGAGGTCGAGTCCCTCAAAAAGGATCTGGCGAAGCTGACCGACAAGGAAGTCTTCATCAACATTCAGGAAGTGCGCAAACCAGAGATCGATGCGCAGTTGGTCGCCGAGAACGTGGCCCTGCAACTCGAGCGCCGGGTGGCCTTCCGCCGGGCGATGAAGAAGGCGGTCAGCCAGGCCCTCAAGTTTGGTGCCGAGGGGATCAAGATCGAGTGTTCCGGGCGCCTGGGTGGTGCCGAGATGAGTCGCCGCGAGTGGTATCGCGAAGGCCGCGTCCCCCTGCACACCCTGCGTGCCGACATCGACTACGGCTTCGCCGAAGCCAAGACGACCTACGGGATCATCGGCGTCAAGGTTCTGGTCTTCAAGGGAGAAATCCTCGACCGCGAACAGCTGCAGCAGAATCGTTAACAGGAGTTGATGCGTCATGTTGATGCCAAAGAAGGTTAAGCATAGAAAGCAGTTCAAGGGGCGCATGAGCGGGCCCGCTGCCGGCGGCACCAATCTGAATTTCGGCGACTTCGGCCTTCAGGCGGTTGAGTGTGGCTGGCTCTCCTCCCGTCAGATCGAGTCGGGGCGCCGCGCCATGACCCGCTATATCAAGCGCGGTGGCAATATCTGGATTCGGGCGTTTCCGGACAAGCCGATCACCCGCAAGCCGGCTGAAACCCGTATGGGGAGCGGCAAAGGGTCCCCGGAAGGGTGGGTTTGCGTGGTCCGCCCGGGGATGGTGCTCTTCGAGATGCAGGGTGTCACCGAGGAGATCGCCCGCGAGGCGTTCCGTCTGGCGGCGCACAAGCTGCCGATGAAGACCAAGTTACTGGTTCGCGAGGAGACCGGCCATGAAGGCTAAGGAACTGCGTGACCTGAGCGTTGATGAACTCAGCAGGAAGGCGACGGAGTTGGACCAGGAACTGTTCAACCTGCGTTTTCAGCTGCATACCGGTCATCTGGAAAACAGCGCGCGCATCCCCCAGGTGCGCCGGGAGATCGCCCGCGTGAAAACCGTTCTCCGGCAAAAGCGCGGATAGAGGGAAAAGGCGAGGACGGCAATGAACACAGAGCAAGGTAACCGGAAAACCCGGGTCGGCGTGGTGGTCAGCGACAAGATGGACAAGACGGTGGTGGTCCGGGTTGACAATATCGTCAAGCACCCGGTCTACAAGAAATTCATCAAGCGGCGCGTGACCTGCAAGGCCCATGATGAGCGCAATGAGTGCGCGATCGGCGACAAGGTGTTGCTCGTCGAGACCCGGCCGCTGTCGAAAGACAAGCACTGGCGGGTGCGCGAAATCCTGGAAAAGAACGTCAGCGTTTAGGAGATAGCCGGCCATGATTCAGATGCAATCCATGCTTGACGTGGCAGACAACTCCGGTGCCCGGAGACTCTGCTGCATCAAGGTCCTTGGCGGTTCGAAGCGCAAGTACGCGGGGATCGGCGATGTCATCATCTGCTCGGTCAAGGAAGCCATCCCCAATTCGAGGGTGAAAAAGGGTGATGTGGTGCGTGCGGTGATCGTGCGTACGGCCAAGGAAGTGGCGCGTCCCGACGGGTCGTACATCCGCTTCGACAACAACTCGGCGGTCGTCGTCAGTGCGACCGGTGAGCCGGTTGGCACCCGCATCTTTGGTCCGGTGGCCCGCGAACTGCGTGCCAAAAAATTTATGAAAATCGTCTCGCTGGCCCCGGAAGTCCTCTAGGCCGTTGGGAGAATGAGAGCCATGGCAGTCAAGAAGTTGCATGTCAAAAAAGCGGACCTGGTGATGGTTATTGCCGGGAAGGAGAAGGGGAAGAGCGGCAAGGTCCTGCGCGTAATCCCCGAGCGCGGCAAGGTTCTGGTTGAAAGCCTGAACATCGTCAAGCGCCATACGCGGCCAGCCCGGGGCGGTTCCGGCGGGGGGATCCTCGAGAAGGAAGCGCCGCTCGATGCCTCCAATGTGCAACTGCTGTGCAAGGGCTGCAACAAACCGGCTCGTTCCGGAATCCGGGTGCTGGAAGATGGCAGCAAGGTGCGCTATTGCAAGAAGTGCAACGAGCTCCTGGACAAGTAGGGAGGATTTCCATGGCTAGGCTAAAAGAACAATATCTAAGTGAGTTCGCTCCCAAGTTGCTCAAGGAGCTGCAGCTCAAGAACGTGATGGAAGTCCCCCGGGTCGAAAAGGTCGTCATCAACATGGGCCTGGGCGAAGCCATCCAGAACATCAAGGTACTCGAGTCGGCGGTGGAAGAGCTCTCCCGCATCACTGGCCAGAAGGCCGTGATCACCAAGGCCAAGCGCTCCATCGCGACCTTCAAGCTGCGCGAGGGGATGCCGATCGGCTGCATGGTGACCCTGCGCCGCGAGCGGGCTTACGAGTTTCTCGATCGCCTGATCAATGTGGCGCTCCCCCGCGTCCGCGACTTCAAGGGGGTTTCGCCCAAGGGATTCGACGGTCGTGGCAACTACACGCTGGGGATCCGCGAGCAGTTGATCTTTCCGGAGATCGATATCGAGAAGATCGACAAGGTCAAGGGGATGAACATCTCCATCGTCACCAGCGCGCGTACCGACGAAGAAGGGCGAGCCCTGCTTGCCACTCTCGGCATGCCGTTCCGGAAACAGACTGCAGCAGCCTAGCGGAGGATTATTGTGGCAAAGAAATCGATGCGCATCAAGGCCGCCCGGCCGGCGAAGTTCAAGGTGAGACAGTACAACCGTTGTCCGATCTGCGGTCGGCCGCGGGCCTACTATCGGAAATTCGATATGTGCAGGATCTGCCTGCGCAAGCTGGCCTCCCAGGGGAAACTCCCGGGTGTGGTCAAGTCCAGCTGGTAACCGGTCGATAAGGAGCAGTTTCCATGGGTATGACGGATCCAATCGCTGACATGCTGACCCGCATTCGCAATGCGGGGATGGCCAAGCACCCCAAGGTCGACATCCCGTCGTCCAATCTGAAGATCGCGGTCGCCACCGTGCTGAAGAACCTCGGCTATGTCAGGAACTTCAAGGTGATTACCGACGACCGGCAGGGCGTCTTGCGGGTCTACCTCAAGTACGATAGCAACAACCAGTCGGTGATTCATGAAATCACTCGCGTCTCTACGCCGGGTCGCCGCGTCTACGTGGCCACGGAGGAGATTCCGCGGGTCAAGAACGGGATTGGTGCCGCCATTCTGTCGACCTCCCAGGGGGTGATGGATGACGGAGCAGCCCGTGCCGCGGCGGTTGGCGGCGAGTTGCTTTGCACCATCTGGTAGTGGAAACAAACCTGTTGGAGGAGACGAATACGATGTCGCGCATCGGCAAAAAACCGATTATCATCCCCGCCGGGGTCAAGGTTGCCATCAACGGCCTGACCGTAAAGGTCGAGGGGCCGAAAGGCCGGCTCGAGCGGGAATTGCATGACCAGGTGGATGTCTGTCTGGAGGCTGATCAGATTCAGGTCAGCCCCAAAAACACCAAGGCCGGCGGCGCCCTGCAGGGACTGACCCGCACCCTGGTGGCCAATATGGTCGAAGGGGTCACCAAGGGGTTCAGCAAGGGACTCGAGATCAACGGCGTGGGCTACCGTGCCGAGCTCAAGGGGACGATGCTCAACCTGGCCCTCGGCTATTCCCACCCGGTCGAGTATCCCCTCCCTGCCGGGGTGAGTGCCGAAGTCGAAAAGCAGACCAAGATCACCCTGACGGGGATCGACAAGGAGTTGGTGGGAGCGACCGCCGCCAAGATCCGTTCCTTCCGCCCGCCCGAGCCGTACAAGGGGAAGGGGATCAAGTATGCTGATGAGCGCATCCTGCGCAAGGCCGGCAAGGCCGGCGCCAAGAAGTAAGTGACGAGGTGAGTATCGTGAACGTCGCGAAAGAACGGCGGGAGGCCCGCCAGAAACGCCAGGTGCGTGTGCGCCGCAAGGTGCAGGGATCCCAGGAGCGCCCGCGGCTGTGCGTCTTCCGCAGCGCCCGGCACATCTATGCCCAGATCATCGAAGATACCACCGGGACGACGCTGGTTTCGGTGTCAACCGTGGTCAAGGACGTCAGCGGCGACCTGAAGGTGTGTGGCAACGTGGAAGCTGCCAAGCTGGTCGGCAAGAAGATTGCCGAACGGGCTCTGGCTAAAAATATCACGCAGGTGGTCTTCGATCGTAACGGGTTTCTGTACCATGGCCGGGTCAAGGCCCTGGCCGATGCAGCCCGCGAAGCCGGTCTGTCTTTCTGAGCCCATAGGAGGCGAGCTTGCAGCGCGTTGATACCAGCGAAAGCAATATTCTCGATCGCGTCATCCATATCAGTCGTACCGCCAAGGTCGTCAAGGGGGGCCGGCGTTTCAGCTTCTCTGCACTGGTCGTGGTCGGTGACGGCGCCGGCAAGGTTGGCTACGGCCTGGGCAAGGCCCGCGAGGTGCCGGAGGCGATCCGCAAGGGTGTCGAGCAGGCGAAGAAGAGCATGATCTCGGTGCCGCGCCAGGGAACCACCATCCCTTACGACGTTCTCGGCAAGTTCGGCGCCGGCAAGGTGCTGCTGAAGCCCGCCTCGCAGGGGACCGGCGTCATCGCCGGCGGTGCGACCCGCGCCATTCTCGAGGTTGCCGGGATCAGCGACATTCTTTCCAAATGTCTCGGTTCCAACAACCCGCACAACGTGGTCAAGGCGACCATGCGGGCTCTGCTGCTTTTGCAGGATCCCGAGGTCATCATGGCGCGTCGCGGCCTCGCCGATGGCGAGGACGACAACGCCTGAAACGGAGATGGCAATGGCTGACATCAAGGTAACCCTCAAACGCAGCGGGATCGGCCGCGACAAGTACTTCACCAGGGTTCTCCATGGGCTTGGCCTGCGGCGGCTCAACCAGACGGTGACGCTGCAGGATACTCCCGAAATCCGCGGCATGATCAACAAGGTGTCCCACCTTGTGAGTGTCGAGCAATAAGCACGAAGGACAGATGACCATGGATCTCAGCAATCTCCAGCCGGCACTCGGCTCGCACCGTGACAGAAAACGCATCGGCCGGGGCCATGGCTCCGGTACCGGCAAGACTTCTGGCAAGGGGCACAAGGGGCAGAAGGCTCGTTCCGGCGGCAGCATCAAGGCCGGTTTTGAAGGCGGGCAGATGCCTCTGCAGCGCCGCCTGCCGAAGCGTGGCTTCAATCCGCTCAGCCGCAAGGAGTACGCGCTGGTCAACCTGCGCGACCTCGAGCTGTTCGAGGCCGGCAGCGTGGTCGACATCGAGGCCCTCGGCAAGGCCGGGCTGGTCGGGCAGCTCAAGGACGGAATCAAGATCCTGGGCGACGGTGACCTGTCCAAGGCCCTGACCGTGAAAGCCCACAAGTTCAGCCAGTCGGCCCAGGACAAGATCGTCGCGGCCGGCGGCACGGTGGAGGTTCTGTAGCCTTGTTCGCCAAGATCCAGACAGTCTTCAGCATTCCGGAGTTGCGCCGCCGGATCCTCTTCACCCTGGGGATGCTGGCGGTCTACCGGGTTGGCTGCCATGTGCCGCTGCCAGGGGTCGACCGCGCCGTTCTGGCGCAGTTTTTTCAGGGGACCGAAGGGACGCTGCTGGGACTGGTCAGTTCGTTCACCGGTGGCGCCCTCGAGCGCATGACGGTCTTCGCCCTCGGCATCATGCCGTACATCAGCGCCTCGATCATCCTGCAGCTGCTCACGGTGGTCTGGGAGCCGGTGGAGCGGATGGCCAAGGAAGGCGAGCAGGGACGCAAGACCATCACCCGCTGGACCCGCTACGGTACGGTCGTGCTGTCAATCATCCAGGGAACCGGCATCGCCTTCGGCCTGCAGAGCATGCGCGGGCCGGCCGGTGAGCCGGTGGTCCATCTCCAGGGGATCGGCTTTGTCGTGCTCAGTGTCATCACTCTGACTGCCGGCACGGCCTTCATCATGTGGCTTGGCGAGCAGATCACCGAGCGCGGTATCGGCAACGGCATCTCCCTGATCATTTTCGCCGGGATTGTTGCGGAGATCCCCGGTGCGCTGGTTAACAGCATCCGCCTGCTCAAGACCGGGGCGCTGTCGCCAGCGGTCCTGCTGATGATCCTGGCCCTGATGGTGGCGGTCATCTGGGCGGTGGTGTTCATGGAACGCGGTCAGCGCCGGGTGCCGATCCACTACGCCAAGCGGGTGGTCGGCGCGCGCAGCATGGGCGGGCAGAGCAGCCATCTGCCGCTGAAGATCAACATGAGCGGGGTCATCCCGCCGATCTTCGCCAGTTCGATCATGATGTTCCCCAGTACCATCGCGGCCTTCGTCGATGTCCCCTGGGTGCAGACCTTCGCCGGCATGATGACCCCGGACCACTGGCTCTACAACCTGTGCTTCGTGGCGTTCATCGTCTTCTTCTGCTACTTCTACACGGCGATCACCTTCAACCCCGCGGATGTGGCCGAGAACGTCAAGAAGCACGGCGGCTACATTCCCGGCGTGCGCCCCGGCGCGCCGACGGCCGAATACCTCGACACCGTGCTTGGCCGGCTGACCTTCGCCGGTGCTATCTACATCTCGGCCGTCTGCGTGCTGCCGACCGTGCTGATCGGGCAGTTCAACCTGCCCTTCTACTTCGGCGGCACCTCGCTGCTGATCCTGGTCGGGGTCGGCATGGATACCGCCTCGCAGATCGAAGCACACCTGATCTCCCGTTCCTACGAAGGGTTCATGAAGGGCGTGACGATCAAGGGACGCCGCGGTTAGGCGCGGCAAGTCGTAATGGATTTGATCTTGCTTGGCCCGCCGGGGGCCGGCAAAGGCACCCAGGCCAAGATGCTGACCGAGCATTTCGGGATTCCGCAGATCGCTACCGGCGACATCCTGCGGGGGGCGGTGCAGGCAGGGAGTGCGCTGGGGCTCAAGGCCAAGGGGTTCATGGACGCCGGGCTGCTGGTCCCCGACGAGGTGGTCATCGGTATCGTCCGCGAGCGTCTCCTGCAGGAAGATTGCCGGGCGGGCTTCATCCTCGACGGTTTTCCGCGAACCGTTGCCCAGGCAGACGCCCTGCAGAGTAATCTGGCCGAACTCGGCCGGCGGTTGGATCGGGTCGTTTCGCTGACGGTCAATGCCGATGCCCTGGTGGAGCGGTTGACCGGGCGGCGGACCTGTCGCAGTTGCGGACGTGGTTTTCACCTGACCTTCGATCCGTCCAAGGTTGCCGGACGGTGCGATGCTTGCGGTGGCGAACTCTACCAGCGCGACGATGATCGCGAGGAGACGATCCGCAAACGCCTGACGGTCTATGCGCAGCAGACCGCGCCACTGATCGATTATTACCGGGGTGCCAAGTTGCTGGTTGAGTTGGATGGCATGCAGGCCATTCCGGTGGTTCAGGAGCAAGTGCTGAGCGCACTGCAGGCGGGTTGAGGTGATCGTCCTCAAAAGCGCCGCTGAGTTGATGAAAATGCGTGCGGCCGGCCGGATCGTTGCCGAGATCCTGGCCTTGCTCGAGACGCTGGTCAAGCCGGGAACGACGACCGCAGAACTTGATCAACTGGCCGAGAGAGAATGTTTGCGCCACGGGGCGAAGCCGGCATTCAAGGGCTACGGAGGTTTCCCCTACGCAATCTGTGCCTCGCCCAACGATCGGGTGGTCCATGGTTTCCCTGATCAGCGCCCCCTGGCCGAGGGGGACATCCTGAGCATCGACTTCGGGGTGGTCTATCAGGGGTACTTCGGTGATGCGGCGATCACCGTGCCGGTGGGCAGGATTGACGAGGCCACGGCAAAACTGGTGAATGCGACCCGCGAGTCGCTGGGCCGGGCGATCGAAGCATCGGTTCCCGGCGGCCGACTCTCGGACATCTCGCATGCCGTGCAGTCCTGGGTCGAACCCCGCGGTTTCAGCGTGGTTCGCGAGTTCGTCGGTCACGGTATCGGCCGGCAGCTGCACGAAGCCCCGCAGTTGCCTAATTTCGGGGCATCCGGCCAGGGGCCCCGGCTGAAGCCGGGAATGACGCTGGCTATCGAGCCGATGATCAATGCCGGGGTGCCCGGCGTGAAAATACTGGAAGATGGTTGGACCGCGGTGACTCAGGATGGCAAGCGGTCGGCCCACTTTGAACACACCGTCGCCATTACCGAACACGGCCCGGAAATCCTGACCCGGGCCTGATCAGGCGACGACGCCACGGTCGGTCAACAAGCCGATCTCGACTGAGGGAAGAACCATGAAAGTCCGTTCGTCGGTCAAAAGCATTTGCGACAAGTGCAAGATCATCAAGCGCAAGGGGATCGTCCGCGTTATCTGCGACAACCCCAAGCATAAACAGAGACAGGGTTAACCATTTAGGAGGATCGGACATTGGCACGCATCGCTGGTATCGATTTGCCCAGGAACAAGCGGATCGAGATCGCCCTGACCTACATCTACGGGATCGGGCGCTCCACATCCCAAAGTATCCTTTCCAAGGCTGGTGTCAACTTTGACACCCGGTCCGACAACCTGACCGAGGATGAGATCGCCAAGATCCGCAAGATCATTGATGGCGACTGCAAGGTTGAGGGAGATCTGCGTCGCGACGTAACGATGGGGATCAAACGCCTGATGGATCTTGGCTGCTATCGGGGGCTCCGCCACCGCAGGGGACTGCCCGCACGTGGTCAGCGCACCAAAACCAACGCCCGGACCCGCAAGGGGCCGCGCAAAACCGTCGCCGGTAAGAAGAAGTAGGGGAGAGAACCATGGCCAAACCTGGCAAGCGTGTACGTAAAAAGATTGAGCGTAAGAACATCTCGACCGGGATTGCTCATATTCAGGCGACGTTCAACAATACCATCGTAACTATCACCGATATCAGCGGCAACGTGATTTCCTGGTCGACCTGCGGTGCCAAGGGTTTCAAGGGAAGCCGCAAAAGCACCCCGTTTGCCGCCCAGGTCGCCGCCGAGGATGCCGCCAAGAAGGCCCAGGAGCATGGCCTGCGCAGCATTGAGGTATGGGTCAAGGGCCCCGGTACCGGACGTGAGTCGGCGCTGCGGGCGCTGCAGGCGGCCGGCTTGACTGTCACCCTCATCAGGGATGTCACCCCGATTCCACACAACGGGTGCCGTCCGCCCAAGCGTAGACGCGTCTAACCACCAGTAAGGAGGAAATGCCTTGGCCAGATATACCGGTCCCGTCTGCCGCATGTGTCGGCGGGAAAATATGAAGCTGTTTCTCAAGGGCGACCGCTGCTATACCGACAAGTGTGCGCTTGAGCGCCGCAACTATGCGCCGGGCCAGCATGGCCAGGGGCGTGTCAAGGTGACCAATTATGGTACCCAGTTGCGCGAAAAGCAGCGCGTGAAGCGCACCTACGGATTGTTGGAAAACCAGTTCCGCTCCTATTTCGAAAAAGCCGAGCGGATGAAGGGCGTGACCGGCGAGAACCTGTTGGTCCTGCTGGAACGGCGCCTCGACAGCATGGTCTACCGCATGGGCTTCGCGACGTCACGGACCGAGGCGCGTCAGTTGGTGCGTCACAGCCACTTTACGGTCAACGGCCGCAAGGTGAATGTCCCTTCCTACCTGGTTCGTCCCGGCGACGCGGTCGAGTTGCGCGAGAAGAGTCGGCAGGTGGTCCGCATCAACGAGGCACTCGACGGCGTCATGCGCCGCGGCCTCCCCTCTTGGGTCGACGTCGACCGCACCGCCTTCAAGGGAATGGTGAAAACCCTGCCGGTCCGTGCGGAGATGACCACGCCGACCTTCCAGGAGAAGCTGATCGTCGAGCTCTATTCGAAGTAGTCGACAGGCTGCACCCAGGTCGGATTTACTCCCAGCAACCTCATCACGGAGGCTTCGCATGCATAAAAACTGGAGCGAATTGAAAAAACCGAAAAGTCTCCAGGCTGACAAGGATACCCTGACGGCGACCTACGGGAAGTTTACCGCGGAACCGTTTGAGCGCGGCTTCGGCACCACCCTTGGCAATGCTTTGCGCCGGGTGCTGCTCTCCTCCCTGCAGGGGGCGGCGATCTCCTCGGTGCGGATCAAGGGGGTGCTGCACGAGTTCTCGACCATTCCCGGCGTGGCAGAGGATGTGACCGACATTATTCTCAACCTCAAGGGCGTGCTGATCAAACTCGACGGCGACGGTGCGCGCAACGTGCGCATTGTCAAAAAGGGAGCCGGCGTCGTCAAGGCCGGCGACATTGCCACCGATTCCCATGTCAGGATCCTCAACCCCGAACACCACATCGCCACGTGCGGCAAAGAAGCCGATATCGAGATGGAGATGGTGGTGGCGATGGGTAAGGGCTATGTTCCGGCCGAGCGTAACCGCGATGAGCGGGCACCGGTCGGCACCATCCCGGTCGATGCGCTCTTCTCGCCGATTCAGCGGGTCAACTTTACGGTCAGCAACGCCCGTGTCGAGAACGTCACCGACTACGACAAACTGGTGATGGAAATCTGGACCGACGGCAGCGTCAAGCCGGACGATGCGCTGGCCTATGCCGCCAAGATCGTCAAGGATCAGGCGCAGCTCTTCATCAACTTCGAGGAAGGGTTGACCACGGTCGGCGCTGGTCCCGGCGAGAGCCCGGAACCGCCCAACGCCAACCTTTACCGGCCGGTCGAGGAACTTGAACTGTCGGTACGCAGCGCCAACTGCCTGAAGAACGCCAACATTCGCCTGATTGGCGAACTGGTGCAGAGGTCTGAGGCCGAGATGCTCAAAACGCAGAATTTCGGTCGCAAATCGCTCAACGAAATCAAGGATATCCTGGCTGAAATGGGGCTGGGGCTCGGGATAAGCCTGGAGAACTTCCCGGATCCCGAATATCTTAAGATGCTGCAGAAGAGCGAGGAAGAGCTGTAAGCTGACTTGCTTCATGCCAGGCTGGTAACCGAAAGGAACAGAACACCATGCGCCATCGTAATTCCGGCAAGCGGTTGGGCCGCAACACCAGCCACCGCAAAGCCATGCTGCGCAACATGGTCACATCCCTGTTGGAGCACGAGAAGATCACCACCACCGATGCCCGCGCCAAGGAACTGCGGCCGCTTGCGGAAAAGCTGATTACCCTTGCCAAGCGTGGCGATCTGCATGCCCGCCGTCAGGTGACCGAGGTGGTCCGTGATAGCAAGACCGTGGCCAAGCTGTTCGAGCGGCTCGCCCCCCGCTTTGCCGATCGTCCCGGCGGCTACACGCGGATCATCAAACTGGGCCATCGTCTCGGTGACAACGCCGCGCTCTCCCTGATCGCTCTGGTTGAGGAGGCGTGTGCCCCCAAGGCCAAGAAGAAAGCCCCCAAGGCGGCTCCGGTCCCGAAGGCGGCCCCCGTTCCGGTGGCTGCTCCCGTGGTCGAGGAGCCGGTGGTTGAGTCCGCTGCGGAAGCGGTGGTTGAGAGCGCTGCTGCAGAAGCCCCTGCAGAAGGTGAGCGGAAGGACGTCTGAGCCCGTTGACAATCGGATGAAAACAGCCGGGTGGGGATTTTCCCCGCCCGGTTTTTTTGTCTCCTGGCGCCGCCTGATCGATCTCCGGCAAGCGGGCCGTGCCTTGACGATTTGCACGGCGACGTGCTAGCTTAACCCACTTTTGCCGACAGGACGCAACATGTTTTTCCCTTCCCGCAATGAATTCTTCCAACTGGCCCGGCGCGGCAACCTGATCCCGGTCTATCGCGAGATTCTGGCGGATATGGAGACCCCGGTTTCGGCGTTCCGCAAGATCGACGACGGTCGTTCGGCCTTTCTGCTGGAGTCGATCGAAGGGGGGAAAAGTGGGCGCGTTACTCGTTCCTCGGCGTCGGCAGTGGCCGCTTGTTCCGGTCCCGTGGGCGCTATTTCGAGGTTCTGGAAAATGGCGAGGTCGCCAGCTGCGGCGAAGTCGATGATCCGCTGATTGAACTCAAGCGTTTCGTCGCCCGCTATGCGCCGGTCGAACTGCCGGGGCTGCCGCGTTTTTTCGGCGGGGCGGTCGGTTATCTCGGCTACGACATGGTGCGCTTCGTCGAGCAGCTGCCGGCGCTCAAACCGGCGGACATCGGCACCTGGGACTGTTGTTTTCTGATCACCGAAAACCTGCTGATCTTCGATAACATGCGCCAGAAGATCAAGGTGGTGAGCAATGTCCACCTCGGTGACTTCGATGACCCGGCCCGCGCCTACGACCGGGCGGTGGCCACCATCGATGGCCTGATAGCAAGGCTGCGCGGCGAGCGCCCGGCCCTGCCGGCGATGGCCCGCCAGGCCGGTGCCGGGGAGCTGCAGTCGAATTTCAGCCGCGAGGGCTTTGAAGGGGCGGTAAATCGCTGCAAGGAGTACGTGCGCGCCGGCGATGTCATCCAGGTGGTCCTCTCCCAGCGTTTCTCCGGGGAACTCGATGTCGATCCCTTCGACATCTACCGGGCCCTGCGCGTGGTCAACCCGTCGCCGTACATGTTCTATCTGCAGTTCGGCGACACCCGGGTGATCGGGGCCTCCCCGGAGGTGCTGGTCCGCAAGGAAGGGCGCCGGGTCGAGGTGCGGCCGATCGCCGGCACCCGCCCGCGCGGCGCCACCCCCGAGGAGGATCTGCGCCTTGAGGCCGAGTTGCTGGCCGATCCGAAGGAACGCGCCGAGCACATCATGCTGGTCGATCTCGGCCGCAACGACCTCGGCCGGGTCTGCGCCACCGGCAGCGTGCAGGTGGACGAACTGATGGTGGTCGAGCGCTATTCGCACGTCATGCACATCGTTTCCAACGTCAGCGGCGAGCTCCTCCCCGGGCGCGACGCCTTCGATGTCTTCCGCGCCGCTTTCCCCGCCGGGACCCTCTCCGGGGCGCCGAAAATCCGGGCCATGGAGATCATCGAGGAACTCGAGCCGTGCCGCCGCGAAATCTACGGCGGCGCCGTCGGCTATATCTCGTTTACCGGCAACATGGATCTGGCGATCGCCATCCGCACCATGGTCGCCCATGCCGGCCGCGTCCACCTCCAGGCCGGGGCCGGCATCGTCGCCGACTCCGACCCGGCCGCGGAGTACCAGGAAACCGTCAACAAGGCGATGGGGGTGAAACTTGCCCTGCAGATGGCGCGCGAAGGGCTCGATTGACATGCTGCTGATGATCGACAACTACGACTCGTTCACCTACAACCTGGTGCAGTACTTCGCCGAGCTGGGGGAGACGGTCGAGGTGCATCGCAACGACAAGATCACCGTGAGCGAGATCGCCGCGCGCCATCCCGAACGGCTGGTGATCTCCCCGGGCCCATGCAGCCCCGACGAGGCCGGCATTTCGGTGACGGCGATCAGGGAGCTGGCGGGGCAAGCTGCCGATCCTCGGCGTCTGTCTCGGCCACCAGAGCGTCGGCCAGGCCTTCGGCGGGCGGATCGTGCGGGCCGACCGCCTGATGCACGGCAAGACCAGCCCCATCCACCATGACGGCCGCGAACTGTTTGCCGGGCTCGCCAACCCCTTCGAGGCGACCCGCTACCACTCCCTGCTGATTGAAAAGGCCACCCTGCCGTCCTGCCTGGAGATCACGGCCTGGACTGCGGAAGGGGAGATCATGGGGGTGCGCCACCGCGACCTGCCGGTGTGGGGGGTGCAGTTTCATCCGGAATCGATCCTGACCGTGGAGGGGAAGCAGTTGCTGCGGAATTTCCTGGAGATGACGCACTGAGAGGCGCGAGACGAGAGGCACGAGACGAGAGGCGAGAATATGATCAAGGAGGCGATTGCCAAAGTCGTCGAACGTATCGATCTCACCGAAGCCGAAATGGTCGAGGTGATGGGGGAGCTCATGGGCGGGGAGGCGACCCCGGCGCAGGTGGCGGCGTTCATCACCGCGCTGCGCATGAAGGGCGAGACCATCGCCGAGATCACCGGCGCCGCCCGGGTGATGCGCGACCGGGCCACGCCGATCCGGGTCGGGGCGGTGCTCGATCTCGACCGTGACGACATCAACCTCGACCGCGAAACGATCCTCGATACCTGCGGCACCGGCGGCAGCGGCACCAGGAGCTTCAACATTTCGACCACGGTGGCTTTTGTCGTGGCCGCCTGCGGGGTCAAGGTCGCCAAGCACGGCAACCGCAGCGTCTCCTCGACCTGCGGCAGCGCCGACGTGCTCGAAGCCCTCGGCGTCAACCTCACAGTGACCCCGGAAAAGGTCGAGGAGTGCATCCACACCGCCGGTATCGGCTTCCTCTTCGCCCCGGCGCTGCACGGCGCGATGAAGCATGCCATCGGCCCGCGCCGCGAGATCGGCATCCGCACCATCTTCAATCTCCTCGGCCCGCTGACCAACCCGGCTCGGGCCGATCGCCAGGTACTGGGCGTCTACCGCGCCGACCTGGTGGAAGCGTTGGGGCAGGTGCTGGCCGGACTCGGCTGTCGGCGCGGTTTCGTGGTGCATGGCGATGACGGCATGGACGAGCTGACGCTGACGGGGCCGACCCGGGTGGCGGAGATCCGTGACGGCCGGGTGACGCTCACGACCGTTACCCCCGAACAGTTCGGTTTCCATCGGTGCGCGCTCAGCGAGCTGCAGGGGGGCGATGCGCTGCAGAACGCGGCCATCGTCCGGGCGGTGCTCAGCGGCGAGCCTGGACCGAAGCGCGACGTCGTGCTGCTCAATGCGGCCTTCGCTCTGGTCGCTGCCGGAGTGGCTGACACGGTTGCCACCGGCATCGACCGGGCGCGCGGCGCCATCGACAGCGGCGCGGCGCGCGGCAAGCTGGAGCAGTTGGTGAGTCTGACGAATGCGTGACAATTGTAGGGGCGCAATTTATTGCGCCCTGGGCGTGATCAATCACGCCCCTACAGGATCCCATGACCGATCTTCCCGACATCCTCAAGACCATCGTCGCCCGCAAGCGCGAGGAGGTGGCCGCAGCCCGGTCGGCCATGCCGCTGGCAGCGCTGAAAGGACGGGTCGCCGAGCTTGAGGAGCTGCCGCGTGGCTTTGTCCGCACCCTGCGGGGTTGTGTCGAGTCGGGGTGGACGACGGTCATCGCCGAGGTCAAGAAGGGTTCCCCCTCCAAGGGGGTGATCCGCGCCGACTTCGACCCGATCGGCATTGCCGAAATCTACGCCCGGCATGGCGCCGCCTGCCTGTCGGTGCTGACCGACGAGCAGTTCTTCCTCGGCCACCTGCGTTTTCTCGGGCTGATCCGCGAGCAGGTGCGGTTGCCGCTGCTGCGCAAGGATTTTCTGTTCGACCCTTATCAACTCTGGGAGGCCCGCGAGGCCGGGGCCGATGCCGTGCTGCTGATCGCCGCCATGCTCGAGCCGGCGCAACTCGCCGACCTGGTCGCCGAGGCACGGGAGATCGGTCTCGATGTGCTGCTCGAAATCCACGACGAGCGCGAGCTGGAGATGGCGCTGCAGGTGCCGGTCGAGCTGGTCGGCATCAACAACCGTGACCTGCGCACCTTCCAGGTCGATCTGGCGGTGACCGAGCGGCTGGCGCCGCGGATCCCTGCCGACCGCCTGGTGGTAGCAGAGAGCGGCATCACCACCCGTGGCGATGTGCTGCGACTGCAGACCGCCGGCGCAAGTGTTTTCCTCATCGGCGAAAGCCTGATGCGTTCCGCGGATATTGGCGTAAAGCTGGATGAACTTTTGGGATAACGTACGTAGGGGCGACCCGGTGGGTCGCCCAGGGCGAGGCACCGTCTCGCCCCTACATGACACTTCAAGGAGATCACACATGGAAACCAAGATTCTGCTGCCGGAAGACCGTATCCCCAAACAGTGGTACAACATCATCCCCGACATGCCGGGGCCGCTCTCGCCGGTCATACACCCCGGCACCCTGCAGCCGGTGACGCCGGATGACCTGCTGCCGCTCTTCCCCATGGGGCTGATCGAGCAGGAGGTCTCATCGCAGCGCTGGATCGACATCCCCGATGAAGTGCGCGAGATCTATCAGCTCTGGCGGCCGGCCCCGCTGTTCCGCGCCCACCGCCTGGAACGGGCCCTCGGCACCCCGGCGAAGATCTACTACAAGTACGAGGGCGGCTCGCCGGCCGGCTCGCACAAACCGAACACCGCCATCCCCCAGGCCTACTACAACAAGCTGGGCGGCACCAAGCGCATTGCCACCGAAACCGGCGCCGGCCAATGGGGTTCGTCCATGGCCCTGGCCTGCCAGATGTTCGGCCTGGAGTGCACCGTCTACATGGTCAAGGTCTCCTTCACCCAGAAACCCTACCGCAAGAGCATGATGCAGCTGTGGGGCGCCGAGGTCATCGCCTCCCCCTCCAACCGCACCAATGCCGGCCGCGGCATCCTCGCCATGGATCCGGAGAGCAACGGCTCCCTGGGGATTGCCATCAGCGAGGCGGTGGAGGACGCCGCCACCCGCGAGGACACCCGCTACGCTCTTGGCAGCGTGCTCAACCACGTCTGCATGCATCAGACGATCATCGGCCTGGAGGCCAAGGAACAGCTGGCGCTGGTCGGCGACTACCCGGACGTGGTCATCGGCTGCCACGGCGGCGGCTCCAACTTTGCCGGCATCGCCTTCCCCTTCGTGGCCGACAAGGCCGCCGGCAAACAGGTGCGCCTCCTGGCGATGGAGCCGGCCAGCTGCCCGACCTTGACCAAGGGTATCTACGCCTTCGATTACGGCGACACCGCCAAGATGGCGCCGATCGCCCGGATGTACACCCTCGGCCATGACTTCATGCCCCCCGGCATCCACGCCGGCGGGCTGCGCTACCACGGCGCCTCACCGCTGGTGTCACAACTGGTCCACGCCGGGGTGGTCGAGGCGCGCGCCGTGGCGCAGACCGGTTGTTTCGAGGCGGCGGTGCAATTTTCCCGCTGCGAGGGGATCATCCCCGCGCCGGAATCGTCGCATGCCATCCGCGGGGCCATCGACGAAGCGCTGCAGGCCAAGGCGGAAGGGCGGGAACGGGTGATCCTGTTCAACCTGTCCGGCCACGGCCATGTCGACATGGCCGCCTACGATGCCTATTTCAGCGGCCACCTCGAGGATTTTGCCTATCCGGAAGCGGCGATTAAAGAATCGTTGGCCCACTTGCCAAAGGTATCGCTTTAGTCAGGTATAATGCAGGGGGCGAGGCGAGCCTCGCCCCCACGAGTCGGTGTATGCTTAAAGTCAAGATCTGCGGCATCACCAACCGGGACGATGCCTTGCACGCCGCCGCATGCGGTGCCGACGCTCTCGGCTTCGTCTTTTACTCCGGCAGCCCGCGCTATATGACGCCGGCACAGGTGCGCGCGATTGTCGAGGTGCTGCCGCCCTTCGTGTCCCGGGTCGGGCTCTTCGTCAACGAGGCGCCAGAGCGGATTCGCGCAATTGCCGGGGAATGCGGGCTCGACGTCCTGCAGCTGCACGGTGACGAAGTCCCGGCAGCCTGCGTGATTCCGCCGTACCGGGTGATCAAGGGGGTGCGCCCGCAGGGATCCGTCGACTTGGCGCCACTCTCCGCCTACCCGGTGGCTGCCCTGCTGGTCGATGCCGCGGTACCCGGGCAGTTCGGCGGCACCGGCCAGCGTGCCGACTGGCAGCTGGCCGCGCAACTGGCCGCTGCGCACCGGGTGATTCTCGCCGGCGGCCTGACTCCGGACAACGTCGCCGCGGCGGCGCAACAAGTCCGGCCCTATGGCGTTGACGTCTCCAGCGGTGTCGAGAGCACGCCGGGGAGGAAAGACCCGGCAAAGGTCGCCCAGTTTATCCGCAGGGCCAGGGAGGCCTGCTGACATGTCCCAGCAACCCGACGCCAACGGCCACTTCGGCCAGTTCGGCGGGCGCTACGTGGCCGAAACGCTGATGCCCGCCTTGGGTGATCTTGAGCAGGCCTACCGCGCGGCCCAGGCCGACCCCCTCTTCCAGCGCGAGTTCGACGGTTACCTGCGTGACTACGTCGGCCGGCCGAGCCCGCTCTATCTGGCCCAACGCCTGACTGCGCACGCCGGCGGCGCGAAGATCTATCTCAAGCGCGAAGATCTCAACCACACCGGGGCGCACAAGGTCAACAACACCGTCGGCCAGGCACTGCTCGCCCGGCGCATGGGCAAGCGCAAGGTGATCGCCGAGACCGGCGCCGGCCAGCATGGCGTGGCCACCGCCACGGTCGCTGCGTTATTTGGCATGCAGTGCGACGTTTTCATGGGGGAGGAGGACATCCGCCGCCAGGCGCTCAACGTCTTCCGCATGAAGCTGCTCGGCGCGAAAGTCCATCCGGTGAACAGCGGCACGTCCACCCTCAAGGACGCCATGAACGAGGCGCTGCGCTACTGGGTGGCCCACGTGCGCGACACCTTTTACGTGATCGGCACGGTGGCCGGCCCGCACCCGTACCCGATGCTGGTGCGCGATTTCCAGGCGGTGATCGGCCGCGAGGCGCGCGCCCAGTTCCTCGAAGCCGAGGGCCGGCTCCCCGAGCTGTTGCTGGCCTGCATCGGCGGCGGTTCCAACGCCATGGGGCTGTTCCATCCGTTTCTCAATGATGCCGGGGTGCGGATGATGGGGGTCGAGGCGGCGGGGCTGGGGGTCGCGACCGGCAAGCATGCGGCCAGCATCGGCGCCGGCAGCGTCGGCGTGCTGCACGGCAACAAGACCTATCTGCTGCAGGACGAGCAGGGGCAGATCGCCCATGCCCACTCGGTCTCGGCCGGCCTCGACTATCCCGGCGTCGGTCCTGAGCATGCCTGGCTGCATGAAACCGGCCGGGCCGAGTACGTCTCGGTCACCGACGACGAGGCGCTGCAGGCCTTTCGCCTGCTGACCGAACTGGAAGGGATCATGCCGGCGCTGGAGAGTGCCCACGCCGTGGCCCAGGCTCTCAAGACCGCGGCGACGATGGGGTCCGACCAGGCCATTCTGGTCTGTCTCTCCGGGCGCGGCGACAAGGATATGCACACCGTGGCTTCGGCGATGGGTTTTGAATTGTAGTTTAAACCCACCCCCCTTGGTCCCCCCTGTAAAACAGGGGGGATGCCGAACCCAGTGAGGCAGGGGGGTCGAAAGGACAGAATGAAATTCACCGAACTGAATATCCCCGAGCAGGTCATGCGCGGGATCGAAGCGGTCGGCTTCACCGACCTGACGCCGGTGCAGGAGGAGTCGATTCCGCTGGCTCTGGCCGGCAAGGACGTCGCCGCCCAGGCCCAGACCGGCACCGGCAAGACCGCGGCGTTCCTGGTCTCCCTGTACAGCCGCATGCTCGCCGACCCGAAGCCGACCGGCGACCAGCCGCGCGCCCTGATCCTGGCGCCGACCAGGGAGTTGGTGGCGCAGATCTGCAGTGATGCCGAGGGGCTTGGCGTCCATTGCCCGTTCAAGGTCCAGGCGATCTTCGGCGGCATCGACTACGAAAAGCAGCGCCAGGCGCTGCGCAACGGCGTCGACGTGATTGTCGCCACCCCGGGGCGGTTGATCGACTACTTCAAGCAGAAGGTATTCAGCATGCGCAAGGTCGAGATGGTGGTGATCGACGAGGCCGACCGCATGTTCGATATGGGCTTCATCAAGGACCTGCGCTATATCCTGCGCCAGTTGCCCCCCGTTGAGCAGCGCCAGACCATGCTTTTCTCGGCGACCCTGTCGCCGCGGGTCATGGAGTTGGCCTACGAGTTCATGAACCTCACCGAGCGGGTCAATATCGCTCCTGAGCAGGTCACCGTCGAGCGCGTCGAGCAGATGCTCTATCACGTGTCGCGCCGTGAGAAGTTCCCGTTTCTCCTCGGCCTGCTGCGCCGCGAAGCCGACATGGGCAGGACGATGCTGTTCGTCAACACCAAGCGGGAGGCCGAACATCTGGCCGAGCGCCTCAATGCCAATGACTGCAAGGCCGCGGTGATCTCCGGCGACATCGACCAGCGCAAGCGCCTGCGCCTGATCGAGGACTTCAAGGCTGACCGCCTGGGCTTCCTGGTAGCCACCGACGTCGCCTCGCGCGGCCTGCACATCGACGATGTCACCCATGTCATCAACTACGACCTGCCGCAGGATGCCGAGGACTACGTGCACCGCATCGGCCGCACCGCCCGCGCCGGCGCCCTGGGAAAAGCAATCTCCCTGGCCGACGAGGACCTGGTCTTCCATCTGCCGGAGATCGAGGAGTTCATCGGCATCAAGATCCCCAGCGCCTTCCCGGCGGATGACGATTTCGTCTGGGATTACCGGCGCACCCCGCCCCGGCGCAAGGCGCCGGTGCCGGAGAAAAAGGGTGCCGCCGACGGCAAGCACAGCCGGCCGCAACGGCATCACCGGCGCGGCAAGGGGGCGCCGAGCGGCAAGGGGCATTGAATGAGCTCCCCGCTTCCGGTAATATTCCACATCTTGCGAGCTCTCATGGTCGATACATGTCGCGGATAGCACTGACCCTGGAACCCCTGCGGCAGCGCGGCGAAAAGGCGCTGATCACTTATCTGACCGCCGGCGATCCCGATCTGGAGACCAGCGAACGGGTGATCCATGCCCTGGTCGAGGCCGGCGTCGATCTGCTGGAGATCGGTTTCCCGTTCTCCGACCCGATGGCCGACGGGCCGACTATCCAGGCTGCCGCCGAGCGGTCCCTGGCCGCCGGCACCACCCTGCCCGGCGTGCTGGCGATGGTCGCCCGGGTGCGCTGTCACAGCAACGTGCCGATCGTGCTGATGGGCTACTACAACCCGGTCTTCCGCCACGGTGCGGCCGCCTTCGCCCGGGATGCCGCGCAGGTCGGGGTTGACGGCCTGCTGCTGGTCGACCTTCCTCCCGAGGAGGCCGGCGAGCTCCATCCCCATTTGCGGGCGGCGGGGATCGACCTGATTACCCTGCTGGCGCCGACCACGCCGCAGGAACGCCTGAGCCGCCTGGCCCGGCAGGGAGAAGGTTTTCTCTACTATGTGTCGATGACCGGGGTCACCGGCACCCAGAAGGTCGATGCGGCGGCTATCGCCGCCGCGGTCGCCGGAGTGCGCCGGGAGAGCCCGGTGCCGGTCGCCGTCGGTTTCGGCGTGACCACCCCGGAGGAGGCCCGTGCCGTGGCCCAGTTTGCCGATGCGGTGGTGGTCGGTAGCGCCCTGGTGCAGCTGATTGCCGCCCACGGCCGGTCGCCGGAGTTGCTCAGGGAAGTCCAGGCGTTTGCGCGGGCCCTGAAAGCCGCCGTCACGTCAAACTGAGCCTGATGCTTCAGCAGGCTTCCTGGCGGCCCGCTGGGCTCAGCTTCTCATAAATCGTGTTGCATCATCCCGGCCGGCCAATGTCAGCTGCCGGCCAAGGAGGCTCGAAGATGGCCTGGTTCAAGAAATCGAAAGCGCCGATTGCGGCCCCCGTCGATACCAAGAAGGTGCAGATGCCCGAAGGGCTCTGGACTAAATGCAAGAACTGCGAAGAGATCATCTACACCAAGGAGATCGAGCGCAACCTGAACGTCTGCCCGAAGTGCGACTACCACTTTCGGATCAGCGCCCGCGAGCGGATCGACCTGGTGCTCGATGCCGGATCCTTCGCGGAGACCGATCCGAACATGACCTCCATCGACTTTCTCAAGTTCAAGGACTCCAAGAAGTACAGCGACCGCATCAAGGCGGCGCTGGCCAAGAGCGGCGGCGGCGACGCGATTGTCACCGGGACCGGCGCCATCGAAGGGCTGCCGGTGGTGGTGGCGGTGTTCGACTTCAGCTTTCTTGGTGGCAGCATGGGGTCGGTGGTCGGCGAGAAGGTCACCCGGGCCATCGAACTCGGCCTGGAGCAGCGCCAGCCGGTGCTGGTCTTCTCCTCCTCCGGCGGTGCGCGCATGCAGGAGAGCATCCTGTCGCTGATGCAAATGGCCAAGAGCAGTGCCGCTCTGGCCAAGCTCAAGAAGGCCGGCATCCCGTTCCTGTCGATCCTCACCGACCCGACGACCGGCGGGGTGACGGCGAGCTTTGCCATGCTCGGCGATCTGAACATTGCCGAACCGCGAGCCCTGATCGGTTTCGCCGGGCCGCGGGTCATCGAGCAGACCATCCGCCAGAAGCTGCCGGAGGGGTTCCAGCGTTCCGAGTATCTGCTCGAGCATGGCATGGTTGACATGATCGTTGCGCGCAGCGAGATGAAGCAGCGTCTGGCGCAGCTTCTGCGCATCCTGACCCGTCAGGCGGCGCCCGCGGCCTGATCGTGACGCCGGACGAGAGCCTGGCGTACCTTTACGATCTCCAGCGCTTCGGCATCAAGCTGGGGTTGCAGAACATCCGCGCGCTGCTGGAGCGACTCGGCAACCCGCAGGCCGGACTGTGCTGTGTACATGTGGCCGGCACCAACGGCAAGGGATCGGTCAGCGTGCTGCTGGCGGAGATCCTCCGCCACGCCGGTTGTCGGGTGGGGCTGTACACCTCGCCGCACCTGCATTGCTTCACCGAACGGGTCCGCATCGATGGCGAGGCGCTGGCGCGCGACCGTCTGCCGTACCTGGTACGGCAGGTCAGGGATGCCAGCACGGGGATTCCCGCCACCTTCTTCGAGGCGACCACGGCGCTGGCCCTGCTGGCCTTCCGTGACGCCGCCGTGGCGGTCGCCGTGCTGGAAACCGGCATGGGCGGGCGTTTCGACGCCACCAACGTGGTCGAACCCGCCCTCTGTCTGATCACGCCGGTCTCCCTTGATCACCAGGAGCATCTCGGCGCGACGCTGGCGGCGATTGCCGCCGAGAAGGCCGGGATCGTCAAGTCGGGGGTGCCGGTGGTGAGCGGCGTGCAGGAACCCGAAGTCGCGGCAGTCATTGCCGCTGCCGCCGCCGGGCACGCTGCCCCCTTGTGGCAAGCCGGGGAAGATTATCTGTGGGGGGGGGATGCCGCCGCCATGTGGTTCCGCGCCGGGGAACTGGAGTTGACCGGGCTGCACTGCGCCCTCCCCGGCACCCACCAGCTGGCCAACTACGCCCAGGCTCTGGCGGGAGCCGCCCTGCTGGATCAGCGGGGCTTGCCGATTCCTGCCGAGGCCATGCGCCGGGCCGGTGTCTCGGCCCGCTGGCCGGGCCGGCTGGAGTGGTGGGGGAACCCGCCGGTGGTGCTTCTCGATGGCGCCCACAACGCAGCCGGGGCCGCTGCCCTGGCCCGCTATCTGACCGAGGAGGTTCGCCGGCCGGTACGCCTGGTCGCCGGACTCAGCGGCCAACGGCGCCCGGAAGAGGTGCTTGACCCGCTGGCGGCCGCGGGTTGCTCTTTGCAGGGGCTCTATGCCGCCCCGGTCCCCGAAGGGGTCGCCGTACCACCGGAGTCCCTGGTCGCCTGGGCGCGGCAGCGCCGCCTCCCGGCCCGGGCTTTTGCCGTGCCGGAGACCGCTTTTGCCGCGGCGCTCGCCGAGCGGGACGCGGCAGATGTGGTGGTGGTGGCCGGATCGCTTTATCTGGTGGCCGCCGTGCGTGGACTGTTGTGCGCCGATGCCGTCTGGTCCTTATCCGCTGGGGGGGAGTTCCGCCGAATGCCGGCTGGGAAAGGTTGAAGAGGCGGATCATGCAAATACTGCTGGTACTGCTGCTGTTTGGCGGCGTTTTCGGTATGGCGTCATTCGCCGAACCGGTCACGCCGTTGACGGTTGGCTTTGTTCCTGGTTCCGCCGGACTGGTGCGGGAAGCGGCCGATGCCCACGCCGCTGCCGAAATTCCACGACCAGGGCGCCCGGAGGGATTGCCGGCAAACACATCACTCCCTGCGGTGGCGGTGTCTTCCCCGCCGGCCCCGCCAAAGGAGCGGCCCATCACTCTGGCGGCCGACCAGCTCGATTACGACGGCGAAAGCAGGGTGTTTCAGGCCAGCGGCAGCACTACCTTGCAACAGGGAGCGACGACCCTGACCGCCGAGCGGTTGCTCTGGCAGGAAAGCACCCGGGATGCCGTGGCCAGCGGCCAGGTGGTCCTGACCGAGGCGGAGGGCGAACTGCACGGCAGCCGTGTGCATGCCAATCTCGGCAGCGGCCTTGGGCAGATCAGCGACGGCCGGATGTTGCTGCGCGAGCGCAATTTTCACCTGGCCGGCGCCGAGATCGAACGCCTCGGCGAATCGACCTACCGATTGAGCGACGGGCGTTTCACCACCTGTGATGGCGAGGTTCCCGACTGGCAGTTCACCGCCGACCAGGTCGATGTCACCCTCGGTCGCTACGTCACCGCCAGCGACGTCTGGTTCGAGATCCGTGACCAGCCGCTGCTGTATCTCCCCTACCTGATCCTCCCGGTCAGCAGCCAGCGCCAATCCGGTTTCCTGCTGCCGAGGGCCGGCTATTCGGACCGCAAGGGCGCGATGTTTTCGCTCGCCTGGTACCAGGTCATCGACCGGAACCTCGACGCGACGGTCTATCTCGACTACCTCTCCAGTCTCGGTTTGGGCAAGGGGCTCGAATACCGCTACGTGCTCTCCGGGGGCAACCAGGGGGAGGCGCTGTTCTACCACGTCAGCGGTTTCGATGACACGCCGGACAGTTTCGCCTTCGACTGGCGGCACGACGGCAGACTGCCGGGCGACGTGCGCCTGGCCGCCGATGTCCAGTACGTCAACAAGCGGGAGTTCTTCGAGGACTTCGGTGAATCTGCCGAAGAGTACAACCAGGACCTGGCGGTTTCCACACTCATGGTGCAGCGCAACTGGGAGAAGCTCAACCTCACCGGGTATGCCCGCTATATCAAGGATCTGGACAACAACGAGGCCACCATTCAGCGCCTGCCGGAACTCGGCATGGACGTGCCGTTCTTCCGGTTGGGCACCGAACCGCTCTATGCGCGCACGGAACTGCGTGCCACCAGCTTTACCCGCGAGGAAGGGGAGGAGGGGCAGCGCCTGCTGCTGCGCCAGGGCTTGGGGCTGGAGCTCAAGCCTGGCAGCTGGCTTGAGTTTACCCCGGAGGTGGCGGTCTACGGGCGTTCCTACCACGCCGATTCGGGTGACGAGCACGACCTGATTCCGGAGTATTCGGCCACCCTGTCGGCCCGGCTGATCCGGACCTATTCGTTCGAGCACTGGGGGATCGAACGGCTGCAGCACAGCATCGAGCCGCAGCTCCGCTATCTCTATGTTCCTAACGAGAATCAGGATGAGTTGCCCGAGTTCGACCTGATGGACCGGATCGAGCCGCGCAACCTCATCGAGTATGCCCTGGTCAACCGCCTGACTGCCCGCTCGATCGGGATTGATGGCGCCCCGACCTATCGCGAGCTGCTCAACCTGCGCTTTTCCCAGGCTTATGACATCCGCGAGGAGCGGGACGCTGCGATCGATGATCCCGAGCCGTTTTCCGACCTGCGTACCGAGTTGACGCTGCGTCCGACCGTCGAGAGCATTCTGACCATGGACGCCACCAACAGGGTTTATGGCGATTTGCAGATTACCCGCTTTGACGCCGGTGCCGGTTACGATGACGGCCGTGGCAACCAGGCGCTCCTGGATTACACTTATCGTCGCGCCGGTCTGGCGGCCGAAGCCACCGATTATCTCGGGATCAAACTGGCCACCGCCTGGCTTGATCCGGTCCACCTCAGCCTGGAGGAACGCTACGACTTTCGCGCGGCGGATGCCCTTGAAAGTCTGATCGGCCTGGAATACCGCGCCAAATGCTGGAGCCTGTTTCTGAGCTTCCGCGACCGCCCGGACAGCCAGGAGTTCCTGGTGGGCTTCGCCCTGTCCGGACTGGGCCAGGTCGGCGGGTTCGGCAGCACCCTGAGGCCGCGGGTGGAGCAGCGCTAGGAGTAAGTCGGGTCGCCCGCCGTTGTCTGGGGGGCGCCGTGGGTGTTTTGATGGGCGGGCCGCTGGCCTGCCACTTGTCCTGTGGAGGGAATCGCCATGCGTCGAATTGTGCCTGTCCTGCTGTTCTTCTGGATCTTCAGTTCTGTCAGCCTGGGGCATGAGCTGCCCGCTGCCGGCCAGCTCGGGCCGTCGCCACCGGTTGCGGCCACGCCGCTCAATCTCAACGAGGCCACCGTCGAACAGCTCGACGGGCTCCCCGAGGTCGGTCCGGCCCTGGCCGGGCGGATTGTCGCCTACCGTGACCAGCATGGGCCGTTCACACGGTTCGAGCAACTCGACGAGGTCAAGGGGATCGGCACCCGGACCCTGGAGAAGTTGCGCCCCCACCTGGCCTTGGAGTAAACGAGGCAACAGTTGCCGGGGCCGGCCCGCTTGTTTTGATGCAACCGTCGAACAGTGCTTGATTTTTTTTTAATGCTGGGAGAGTATGGTGCCTAATTTTTGCCGATCGGGCTTTCCCCGGCGGCGAGGGGGGCCGATCTCTCCATGAGCGCCAGGAAAACCGGTTCCGCCGATACCAGCTCCCCCAGGATTCCCTGGTGGCCGCTCGGTGTGGTTGCCGTGGTGTTTGTCTTTGCGCTCTGCGGCGATCGCGGTATCCTGCACATCTTCAAGCTCAAGCGCCAGCAGGCCGAGCTTCACCAGCAACTGGCCCAGGTTGAAGATGTCAATACCGGGATGCGCCGGGAGATCGCCTCGCTCAGCACCGACCGCCGGCACCTGGAGCGGATGGCGCGCTCCCAGTTGGGGATGGTGCGGGATGACGAGGTGGTCTACCAGTTCGCCAGCAAGGCCCGTCCGGCACCGCCTGCTCCCCCTGTCGCCACCGCCGATTCGTCACGCTGACCCGTTCTTCTCCGCCCGCCGCCGCGCCGCCCCGTCTTGACAGTAATCAGGGGCGGCGCTAACATGCCGTGCTCCCCAGTATCGATTCCGGACAGGTCCCATGAGTGAAGATCGCCGCAAGAGCTGCCTCGTCTGCGCCTGGCGCGCCAACTGCGCCAAGCGTTTCAGTATGGGTGACGACGCCACCCTGCACTGTCCCGACTACAGCGAGGATGTGACCCTGCGCCAACGCCCGGCCGAGCCGGCGCCGATGCCCGACGGGGAGGCGCAGCCATGAGGGAAGCGCTGCGGCAGCGCCTTGCCGATGCGCTCAAGGACTGCTTTGCCGCCGGTACCCTCGTTTCGGCAACGACCCCCGACATCCAGCTGGAAGTGCCCGGCAACCCCGAGCACGGCGACTTTGCCACCAACCTGGCGATGCTGCTGGCCCGCGCCGAGCGCAAGGCCCCGCGCCAGGTCGCCGAGGTGCTGGTCGCCGCCCTTGGCGACGGCGGCGGGCTGTGGCGCAAGCTGGAGATCGCCGGCCCGGGGTTCATCAACTTCACCCTCGCGCCGCTGGCCTGGTTCCGGGAACTTGACGAAATGCTCCGCCAGGACCGGCGCTTCGGTTGCGGCCAGGCCGGCGCCGGCCGCAAGGTCCAGGTCGAGTTCGTCAGTGCCAACCCCACCGGTCCGCTGCACATCGGCCACGGCCGCGGCGCCGCGGTCGGCGACACCCTCTGCCGTCTGCTGGACGCCACCGGCTGGGCGGTCACCCGCGAGTTCTACTACAACGACGCCGGCGCCCAGATCGGCAACCTCGCCCGGTCGGTACAGGCGCGCTGTCTCGGTATCGAGCCCGGCGATGAGCGCTGGCCGGCCGACGGCTACCAGGGGGAGTACATCCGCGACGTTGCCCGTCGCCTATCTGGCCGGCGAGACCGTCGCTGCCGGCGACCGGCACGTCACCGCCGCCGCCGATCCCCACGACCTCGACGCCATCTGTTGCTTCGCCGTCGCCGCCCTGCGCCGCGAGCAGGACCAGGACCTTGCCGCCTTCGATGTGCGCTTCGATGTCTACTCACTCGAATCGGCCCTCTACACCGACGGCAAGGTCGACGCCGTGGTGCAGCAGCTGATCGCCAGTGGCCACACTTATGAGCAGGATGGGGCCCTGTGGCTGCGCACCACCGACTTCGGCGACGACAAGAACCGGGTGATGCGCAAGGCGGACGGCAGCTACACCTATTTCGTTCCCGACGTCGCCTACCACCTCGACAAGTGGCAGCGCGGTTTCCAGCGGGTCATCAACGAGCAGGGCGCCGACCACCACAGCACCATCACCCGGGTGCGCGCCGGGCTGCAGGCCCTCGCCGTCGGCATCCCCGCGGGCTGGCCCGACTACGTGCTGCACCAGATGGTCACCGTGCTGCGCGGCGGCGAAGAGGTGAAGATCTCCAAGCGCGCCGGCAGCTACGTCACCCTGCGCGACCTGATCGAGGAGGTTGGCCGCGACGCCACCCGCTTCTTCTTCCTGATGCGCCGCTCGGACGCCCAACTGGTCTTCGATATCGATCTGGCCAAGCAGCAGGGGAACGAGAACCCGGTCTACTACGTGCAGTACGCCCACGCCCGGGTGTGCAGCATCAACCGCACCGCCGGCGAGCAGGGGGTGGCGCTGCCGGCTGCCGGCGAGGCCGATCTGGCCGGGCTGGCTCTCGACGAGGAACTGGCCCTGACCCGGCTGCTGGCCCGCTACCCCGAGGTCGTGGCCGGGGCGGCCGAGAGCCTGGAGCCACACCGTATCGCCTTCTACCTGCAGGAACTGGCGGGGGCCTTTCACAGCTATTACAATCGCCAGCGCGTACTGGTGGACGACCCGGCCGTTACCCGGGCGCGCCTGCTGCTGGTCAACGCCGTGCGCATCGTGCTGCGCAACGCTCTGGGCCTGCTCGGCATGGCCGCTCCCGAGCGGATGTAACCGGACAACCAGAAAGACACCGAGCATGAACGAACTTCCGGTGGGTTCCCGGACCCAGCGTCGCCTCGAGCGCCGGCAGATGGTGGTGATGATCATCCTGGTGATGGCGGTGACCGTGGCCAGCTTCTTCCTCGGCGTCATGGTCGGCGAGCGCGGCAGTTTTCCCGGCTTTGCCCCGCGGGTCGAGCCGCCGCGCCTGCCGATGGCGCAGATCGCCCCTCCGCCCCTGCCGAGCAGCGTGCCGGCCGGGCCGCAGAAGCTGACCTTCTACGATGATCTCCCCAAGGGGAACGCCGCGCCCCTGGGGAGTGGCATCAACCTGCCGAAGGGGGGGTATCCTTATTCGACACCCCCGCCACTGCCGCCACCGGTTGCGGCAGCGGCCCCCGGGGCCGCCGCCTCGGCACCGCCGGCACCGGCGGCCGTGACGCCTGCCGCCGCTCCGGCCCCGGCTCCTGCTCCGGCCCCGGCCGTGGCCGCGCCCAAGGCCAGCGCCGGCGGGGGCTTCATGGTGCAGATCATGGCGACCAAGGACCAGGCCGAGGCCAAGCGCATGGTCGACAAGCTGAAAGGGCAGGGCTTCGCCGCCTCGGCGGAGAAGGCCGATCTCGGCGCCAAGGGGATCTGGTACCGGGTGGTGACCGGACCCTATGGTGATCAGGCGGCGGCTGATAAGGCGGCGGCGCAGCTGAAAAAACAGAAATTTTCGGCAATGGTGCGCAAGCGCTGAGTTTTTGCTTGACACTCACGACAGGTGTCGCTATATTCCAAAGTCTTGTTGCGGGGTGGAGCAGCCAGGTAGCTCGTCGGGCTCATAACCCGAAGGTCACAGGTTCAAATCCTGTCCCCGCTACCAATAAAAACAGGGACTTGGAAAGAAATTTCCAGGTCCCTTTCTGTTTCTGAGTATCTCAATGCCACTTGGGGGGCAAGACGGGTGGCAAGATCGACTTGCAGGCAATTCAGCCCGTCTCCCTTGTTTGTCCTGAACCGCGAGATTTTGAAACCGGGTGGCCGCGGACACGCAGAGCGTTGTCTGTTTCCGACGCCCAAAGGGTATCTGACAGCTTCTTGACTTCATGTGTTTTGTATCATACAGTACCCGCTATATATCTTTTAGGGACTATATATGACACGTGAATCTTTGGGGAAAGAAGGCTTGCCGTCTCCTGCGGTGCTGGCGATTGAAGCCCTCGGCCAGAACATCCAGACCGCCCGGAAACGGCGAGGCTGGAGTCTGGAACAAATGGCTGGATCGATGATGGTCACGCGCAAGACGCTTTCGCGCCTGGAATCCGGGGACTCCTCGGTCGGCCTCGCCGTGCTGGCCGCGGCACTCCACGTGCTTGATATGTTGAACGACTTGTCGCTGATCGCATCTCCTGAGAAAGACGCACTGGGGCTTTTCCATGAGAAGCGGCGCCTCCCACAGCGGGTCCGGAAGAAAAAATCGCCAGCTGACGACTTGGATTTCTGATGGCCGCAGAGCGTATAGCCTATGTCTTCATCTACCTGCCGGGCGAAACCACCGCAGTGCCGGCGGGAGTGTTCACTCATTACCCCGACGATCGCGTTGGCCGGTTCGACTATGGGCGCCGCTACCTTGAGCGACCAAACGCACTGCCAGTTGATCCTGTCGCGTTGCCGCTGGGGGGGGGCGCCAAGGTAGCCGTGGCTAACGGTGGACTGTACGGCGCCTTCCGCGACGCCTCCCCCGATTACTGGGGCCGCCTGGTTCTAGCCGCTGAGCTGAAGACCGCACCCGAAGCCCTGACTGAGATGGACTATCTGTTGCTGGCCAACGCTTCCCGGGTCGGTAATCTCGATTTTCGCACCTCGCTGGAGCAAGGCGAGACACCGATGAGTCCCCCGGCCTTCCAGGTTCTCGACGATCTGCTGGCGGCGGCTTCGTTGCTGCAGGCGGGAGAGCGGGTCAGCCAGGATCTGTTGCGCCTGTTGGAGCAGGGAACTAGCGTCGGCGGCGCTCGCCCCAAATGTACAGTCGAATTGGAAGACGCTCTCTGGATCAGCAAATTCCCAGCGCGGGGCGACACCGTGAACTTTCCCCGCCTCGAAAGCGCCACCCTGGATCTGGCCCGAGCATGCGGCATCATCGTCCCGGAAACACGTCTTGTGCAAGCCGGCGGCAAAGATGTTTTGCTGGTCCGTCGTTTTGACCGGGAAAAAACGACGACCGGATACCTCCGCTCCGGCTTTTTGAGCGCCCTCTCGCTGATGGAGTGGGATGAGATGGATAGACCGGCCTGGAGCTATCCGGCTCTCGCCGACCGGATGCGTGCCACTATCCTGGCGCAACCAGAACAACTCCATCAGCTCTTCAGGCGGATGGTGTTCAATGTCTTGAGTCGCAATATTGACGACCATCCCCGCAACCACGCCTTTATTCGGGGAGAGACGGGTCTGACGCTGTCACCAGCCTACGACATCGTGCCGGCGCCGACCCGGCCAGGGGTCGGTACGGACTTCACTCTTTCCATGGCACTGGGGGAAAGAGGCCGGGAAGCATCGCTGGTAAATGCTTTAAGCATGTCACCACGGTTCGGGTTGACGCAGGACGATGCGAAGCGAGTCGTGATTGAGATGCAAGAGCGCGTCGCGCACTGGGAAGAGCACTACATGGAACATGGCCTGTCGAATGCAGACATCGAAGCAATCCGGGGTTGTTTTGCGCTTTCTTCGAAATAATCGGAGTTGGACATGTCGTGCCAGGCTCAACATTAAATCGAAGACTGCATGGGAACCGTACGTACGGTGGTGTGGGAGGACGGCGGGGGTGACCCCGCCTCCTGCCCGATTGTGGCGGTCTGGGTGATTAGGCGCAAATTGATAACAAATATAGTGATTTGTGATTTTTTTGAAGAAGATGTAGATTCCGGGTTAAACGGAGATAATTCGAATCAGGGAGGAGTGGAGCTATGAAAGCAGCATTGTGGGGATTAATCGCGATTAGTTTATTGCTGTCAGGCTGTGTCTCTGCCCAGCAGCACGCCAGCGATGTCCAGCAAGGTCTCCAGGGGGACAAATTGACAGTTGGCGTCGTCCAGAGAGAGATTAAGCAGGGGATGAGCGGCGCTGAGGTGGCTCAGGTTCTCGGTTCGCCCAATATCGTATCTACCGATGAAAAGAGCAGAGAAGTTTGGATCTACGACAAGGTTGCTACGGATACCGTTTACTCGAACAGCAGTGGCGGAATAAGTTCTTTGATTTTGGGCGGCGGCCCCGTTGGCGCTGGGGCACTTGGCGGTGGCGTTGGTGGAAGCTCTAATTATGGGTCCGGCGCTGCCTCGACGAGTCAGCGGACGCTAACAATTGTAATCAAGTTCGATGAGAGCAAAAAAGTGCGGGAATTCGCATATCATTCGTCAAGATTTTAGTGCCAGGGGGCAGGAATGTTGAAAAAAGCGACCGCATTGTTGATGCTGGTTTCACTTCTCGCTTGCCAAGCGTCCATTCCACCGGAGGCCCTCGATCTGTCACCAGAGACACTGCAGATGCGACAGATTTAGACCAGGTATTTTGATACAAAAGACGAGGCAGCGGTGATGTCTGCGTCTGCTGCACTTCTGCAGGACATGGGCTTCAATATCGATGAAAGCGAAACAAAGCTTGGGTATATGCTGGGGACAAAAGACAGAGATGCTAGAAATGCTGGTCAAATAGTTGGAGCTGTGCTCCTGGCGGCACTTACAGGTGCTGTTATGGCTGTGGATAAATCTCAGAAGATGAGAGCATGTATCGTTACTCACCCCTACGGCGAGGAAAAAGAAAAAATAGCAGTCAGGGTGACATTCCAGAGAATTGTTTGGAATACGCAGGGGCAGATTACCACCAAGGAAGGTTTAGCGGAGCCTGAGATTTACCAGGAATTTTTTAGCAAGCTTTCTAAGTCGCTCTTCTTGGAGGCGCAGAACATATGATTACGAAAAGATGGGCATTTTATGGGGTGCTGCTGGTCGTATTGGTCATTTGCGGATGTGCAACGACTCAAGAGCGGTTACTTGATTCTGACTCAAGCCAAGTGCAACTGAGGAGCATTCAAACAAGAGCTTTTGATACGACAGATAGAGAAAAAACCCTGCGAACAGTCATAGCAACTTTACAGGACTTAGGATTTGTCATAGATCAGGCAGATGCTACGCTTGGTACGGTAACTGCCACGAAGTTAAATATATATGCACTTCGGGTAACTGTTTCGATTTGGCCAAGGGGCGAAACGCAAACCCTTGTCAGGGCAAATTGTCAATACGAGGACAAACCTGTCGTAGATCCAGTGCCATATCAGAAGTTTTTTACTTCACTCGAGAAAGGCATGTTTTTGGCGGCACAACAAGTCGACTGAGCTGTCCCCTGATCTGTACCCTGCCAGCTTGAAAACATGGTCGAAATGGTGTAAATGGGAGGGGAACTTGCGGTTGCGGGAATCATTAAAAACCGGCAAGTTCCTGTTTTGGCTCGGGAAAACGGAAGGGGTCCGGTACCCCTCATAACCCGAAGGCCGCAGGTTCAAATCCTGCCCCCGCTACCAATAAAAACAGGGACTTAGCCGATTGCCGGTTGAGTCCCTTTTCGTTGCCCGCATATATTTTGGGGCCGTTAGAGGACCATGTAAAGAGTTGGACAGCGCTCTTTGCCCGTATCACGCCATGTCTAGAAAACGGCAGGACGGGCTATGTCCAATTTCTGCCCGATGCCGAAACAACGGCCTTCGGCTCTACAGAATTCATCGTCCTGAGGTCGCGTACCCTTTGCCCTGAGTATGTCTACCTGATGGCCCGCCCCAACGAATTTCGCGACAACGCCATCAAGAGCATCTCGGGCGCCACTGGGCGACAACGAGTCAGTGAGAAGTGTTTCGATCAGTTTTTCATTGCACAACCGGACGCCGCGACCCTCGAAAAGTTCAGTACAATCACCACACGGATGTTCAAGCAAATTTTCGTGCTGGCGAACAAAAGCCGAAACCTCCGCCAAACCCGCGACCTGCTCCTGCCGAAGCTGATTTCTGGGAAGGTGGAGGTGAGCGGGCTGGAGATCTAAAATTTGGGACTTGTAGGACAGCTTTGACTGATGAGACGATAACCAACGGGGCTGGAATAGGTCGCACAAGTCCTGTTTGTCCCATTGGTCCTATGAAATGCACTATCCAGGAGGGGAAAATGCGCGAGGGGTTCATTCCGCCGCACGGCGGCTACCGCAACCTGTTGTCCTACCGGAAGGCGGAGATCGTTTACGATGCCACGGTGTGGTTCTGTGATCGCTACATCGACCGCCGCAGCCGCACCCACGACCAGATGGTCCAGGCGGCCCGCTCCGGAAAGCAGAACATCATCGAGGGGAGCATGGCCTCCGGGACCTCGAAGGAAATGGAGATCAAGCTGACCAACGTGGCCCGCGCCAGCCTTGAGGAGTTGCTGGCCGATTACCAGGATTTTCTGCGGACAAGAGGGCTGCGCTTGTGGGCAAAGGATAGCCGGGAGGCGGTGTTTGTCAGGGGGCTGGGGAGACAGGGTAAAAAAACTGGGACAGTTAAGACTCGTGGGACCAGTGGAATGCAAGACCACTCGTCCTACGAGTCACACAGGTCCCACGAGTCCCACGAGTCCTACGAAACCTACCGCCCGTTCATCGAAACCCGGCCTCCCGAGGTTGTTGCCAACATTATCATCTGTCTGATTCACCAGACCACCTATCTGCTCCGCCGCCAACTCACTGAGTTGGAGCAGGAGTTTCTGAAAGAGGGTGGTTTGCGCGAGCGCATGACCCGTGCCCGGCTTAAAGAGAGAGACATGGCCGGTCGAAGGTGTTGAGGAAGGGGGCTTACCGAGGAGGAAATTCGGGCGGCCATCGAGGATTCCGCGGCAAAATGACTGGGCAGTTTTCCGAAAACACCCTGGTCGAGCGGCCGTCCCTTGGGGACGGTCAGCCGGAGCGCCGCAATTGCGTTGCGACATCAGGGCAAACGGTCGTCCAGCCGAGCAGGTTCACAGGAGCTTCCATGACCGCCGAGCCGGGAAAACAGGGATGAATATGCAAGACCAATTGACAGGAGCCGCCGGGGGGCCGGGGCGCGAGATCGATTTCCGCACCCTGGCGGACTCGATGCCCTGCCTGGTCTGGTCGACCCGGCCGGACGGTTGTCCAGATTACATGAATGCTCGATTCCAGAACTATATCGACGGGGGGCTGGAGGCTCTGCGCGGGGTCGCCTGGGCGGAAATCCTGCATCCCGATGACCGGCAGCGCAGCATCGCCGCGTGGGCCGAGGCGCTGGCGACCGGCGAGGCGTACCGGATCGAGTACCGGCTTCGTCGCGCGGTCGACGGCCAGTATCTCTGGCACGAGGGTGCCGCCGCCCCGGTGCGCGACGCGGCCGGCGTGATCGTGCGTTGGTGCGGCACCTGCGTGGACGTTCACAAGCGCGTGGTGGCGAGCCAGACCCTGAGCGAGTCGGAAGCCAAGTTTCGCGCGTTGCACGAGAGCATGCGCGATGCGTTTGTCAGCGTGGCCATGGACGGGCGGATCCTCGACTTCAACCCGGCCTACCAGGAGTTGCTCGGTTATCCGGAGGAGGTGCTCCGCTGCAAGACCTACGTGGAGCTGACCCCCGCGAAGTGGCATGACGTCGAGGCGCGGATTGTGGCTGAGCAGATTCTCAACCACGGTTACTCCGCGGTGTACGAGAAGGAATATGTCCGCAAGGATGGCACGTTGCTGCCGGTCGAACTGCGCACCTTCCTGATCCGGGATGATGCCGGCGAACCGGCGCTCATGTGGGCCATCGTTCGCGACATCACCGAGCGCAAACGGGCCGAGGAGGCGTTGCGGCTGGGCGAGATCCGCTACGAATCGCTGATTGAAACCACCGGCACCGGCTACGTGGTCATCGATGCGGATGGCCGCGTGCTGGATGCCAACAACGAATACCTTCGGCTTTCCGGGCACGCTTCGCTGGATCAGATTCTGGGGAGGAGTGTCATCGAGTGGACGGCCGCACATGAGCGGGACCGGAACGCACAGGCGGTCATGCAGTGTGCCCGGGACGGCTACATCAGAAATTTCGAGATCGATTATGTCGACCAGCATGGCAAGGTGACCCCGATCGAAATCAATGCCACGGTCGTCAATCAGGGCGATGCCCTGCGGATACTGGCCCTGTGCCGGGACATTACCGAGCGCCGGCAGACCGAAGCCGGCCTGGCCGTGGCCAAGCAGGCCGCCGAGAGTGCCAACCGGGCCAAGAGCGAATTCCTCGCCAACATGAGCCACGAGATCCGCACGCCGATCAACGGCATCGTGGGAATGGTACAGCTACTCGAATACACTGAGCTTTCCGCGGGCCAGCACGAATACCTGGAGGCCATCCGGGTTGCGTCGGACAACCTGCTGGCGCTCGTCAGCGATGTTCTCGACCTGTCGAAGATCGAGGCGGGTCAGCTCGAACAGGAACGCAGGGAGTTCAGCCTCCGGAGGAGCGTCAGCGATGTCGTCAAGAGCCAGATTTTCCTGGCCCATGCCAAGGGGCTGACCATCCGCGTCGATATCCCCGCCGACGTTCCGGACAACCTGACCGGCGACCAGTTCCGCCTCAAGCAGATCCTGCTCAACCTGGTGGGCAATGCCATCAAGTTCACCGAGCGGGGCGGGCTCAGTCTTTCAGTCAGCGTAGAGCAGCGGCAGGACGATACCGCCCGGCTCCGCTTCGAGGTGGCCGACACCGGCATCGGCATCAAGCCCGAGGCCATGGAAAGGATCTTCGCTCCATTCAGTCAGGCGGATTCCTCCATGACGCGGCGATTCGGCGGGAGCGGCCTGGGACTTACGATCTGCAAGGGGCTCACGGCAATCATGGGCGGGGAGATCCGAGCGGAGAGCCGCGAGGGGGCCGGCAGTATCTTCCATGTCCGGATCCCCTTCGCGGTGAATGACGGTCCGACAGGGCACAAACTGTCGGAGACGGAGGAGAGGCCCCCGGCCTGGGAAGAGCGGTGCCTGCATATCCTGCTCGCTGAAAACCATGGTGCCAGCAGGATGTTCTTCGCCGAGGCGCTACGCAGATACGGGCACCGGGTCGACCTTGCATTGAATGGCGCGGAGGCTCTGGAGAAGTGGTCACAGGCTGACTACGATCTGATCCTGATGGATATCCAGATGCCGGTCATGGATGGCAGCGAGACGGTAGGCAGGATCCGCCGGGCTGAAAGGGAGAGCAATGGCCATGTCCCGATCATTGCCCTCACGGCCCATGCCATGCAGGGTGACCTGCCATACTTCTTAGAGCAGGGTTTCGATGGCTACGTGGCCAAGCCGACGAAAATCCGGGATCTGTTCCGGGAGATGCAGAAATGCCTGCAAGGCGAGACATAGCGGCATCAGTCGCGGGGGCTCGTCGTCGGCGCCGTTGGGGGCCTTTCCCCTGGTGCCGGCTCACTTTCGGGCGAATCTGCATAGATTGTTTGCGGACAATCGCTTTATCCAATGGCCCGCGGGGAGATCACAGCTATGCGCATCTTCGTCATGCTCGGAAGTTTCAACATGTTCCTGGCCGTGGCCCTGGGGGCCTTCGGCGCACACGGGTTGAAGAGCCGGGTCAGCGCCGAGATGCTGGCGGTCTGGCAGACCGCCGTGCTCTATCACCTGGCCCATGCCCTCGGCCTGCTCCTGGTCGGCCTGCTGGCCCAGCACCTTCCCGTGAAAGCCGCCGGCTGGACGCTCTTCACCGGGATCGTGCTCTTCTCCGGGAGCCTCTACCTGATGGTGCTCACCGATGTCCGTGCCCTCGGGATCATCACCCCCCTCGGCGGCGTGGCCTTCCTGGCCGGCTGGCTGCTCTTGGCCCTGTCGGCACTGAGGCTCGGGAGGATAGGGCGCTTCCCTCTTGACAGAGGTGGCGCGATGGGATAAATAACACTTCCTCTTGGCCGCAGGGCCATGGAGGGAAAATCAGGCAATATCCGGCGGTGTAGCTCAGTTGGTTAGAGCATGCGGCTCATATCCGCAGTGTCCGGAGTTCAAGTCTCTGCACCGCCACCATCTTGACGTAACCCCCTTTCACGGCTGGAAGGGGGTTACGTGTTTGGGCCTCCGATGACCGACCTCTCCCAGCGCTTCCAGCGCCATCTCGCCGCCACCGGCATGCTCCCGCCCGGTAGCCGCGTGCTGGTGGCGGTCTCCGGCGGGGCCGATTCCGTGGCGCTGCTGCACCTGCTGCACGGTGCGGCCCAGGCCCGGCAACTGGAACTGCACGCGGCGCATCTCGATCATGCCCTGCGCCCCGACAGCCCGGCGGATGCCGTGCATGTGGTGACCCTCTGTTCAGCCCTGGCGGTGCCGCTGAGCGTGGCGTGTGTCGACGTCGCCGCGCTGGCGCGGGCCGGCAAGGGCGGCGTGGAGGAGGCGGCCCGCGAAGCCCGCCGCGCGTTCCTGCGGCAGACCGCACAGATCAAGGGTTGCCACTGGATTGCCCTCGGCCACCAGCGCGACGACCAGGCCGAAACCTTTCTGCTGCGCCTGTTGCGCGGAGCCGGAACCACCGGGCTGGCCGGGATGCGCCCGGTCGATCCGCCCTTTGTCCGCCCGCTGCTGCCCTTTTCCCGGGAAGAGATCGTGGCCTGGCTGGCAGCGGCAGGGATTGCCTGGCGCGAGGATGTCAGCAACCAGGACCCGGCGTTTGCGCGCAACCGCGTCCGCCACGAGCTGCTGCCGCTGCTGGAGAGTTTCAACCCGGCCATCCGCCTGCGCCTGAACGAGCTCTGCCGGCAACTGGCCGAAGACGAGGATGACTGGGCCGGCCGGGCCGCTGCCGAACTGCAGCGCAGCGCCGAACTGACTCAGGATGAGTGCCGGTTGCCGTGCGCGGTTCTCGCCGCGGCGTCCCCGGCCCTGGCCGGCCGGCTGGTGCGCGCCGCGCTGCAGGCCGTGCGCGGCGACCTGCGCCGGCTCGATGCCGGCCACATCAAGGCGATCCTCGCCCTGGCCGCCGGGCCGCGACCGCAGCGGGAGCTGCATCTCCCCGGGGCGTGGGTCGGCCGCCGCTACGGGGAACTGCTGCTGCGCCAGGCGCCGCCCCGCCCGGTCCGGCAACCCCCTGTCGAGATCCTCGCCCCCGGCCGCTATCCGTTGGCCGACGGCCGGGTGCTCAGCGTCGCCCTGATCGCCGCCGCCCGCGGGGAAGGGGCGGATGCCGTCGAGTTCTGTGCCAGCCAGCTGTCGTTTCCGCTGCTGCTGCGCGCGCCGCAGCCGGGCGACCGGATGCATCCGGCGGGAATGGCCGGCACCAAAAAGCTGCAGGACCTGTTCGTCGATCTCAAGCTCGCTACGGAAGCCCGGGCCGCGGCGGTGCTGGTGCTGGCGGGCGGGGAAACGCTCTGGGTTGCCGGCCTGCGGCGCGCGGCCGGCCGCCAGCCGGCGCCGGGCGCCGGCCCGGTATTGCGCCTGGAACTGTCCGGGGCCGAGACCCCCGGGGCACAAAGCGCTTGAGGGGGTGCGCGCTTTGTGTTATATGGTTAGGATAAATTTAGCCTTGGCAAGTCCTGCATTTCACGGGATTTTTCTCACTTCAACGACAAGCTGCTGACGCAGGGGGTCACGTGAACCAGTTCTATAAGAATCTTGCACTCTGGCTGGTCATCTCGCTGGTGATGATCATGCTCTTCAACATGATGACGCAAAAGGATAAGGAACAGAAGTCGGTGCCGTACACCGTGTTCCTGACTGCGGTTGCCGAGGGGCGGGTGGCGGATGTGGTCATCCAGGGGTCGAACATCGAGGGGCAGTTCACCGACAAGACCCGCTTCAAGACCTATGCCCCCGACGATCCCGGGCTGATCGGCCACCTGACCGCCAAGAATGTCCCGATCGAGGCCCGTCCCGACGAGGACCGCAGCTTCTGGGTGACGCTGCTGGTCTCCTGGGGGCCGATCCTGCTGCTGATCGCGGTGTGGATCTTCTTCATGCGCCAGATGCAGTCCGGCGGCGGCAAGGCCATGAGTTTCGGCAAGAGCCGCGCCAAGCTGCTCAACGAGTCGTCGGCCAAGGTGACCTTCAACGACGTGGCCGGGATCGACGAGGCCAAGGATGAGCTCGAGGAGATCGTCTCCTTCCTGAAGGATCCGAAGAAGTTCTCGCGGCTCGGCGGGCGCATCCCCAAGGGGGTGCTGCTGGTCGGCGCGCCGGGTACCGGCAAAACGTTGCTGGCCAGGGCCATCGCCGGCGAGGCCGGGGTGCCGTTCTTCTCGATCTCCGGCTCCGATTTCGTCGAGATGTTCGTCGGCGTCGGCGCCAGCCGGGTGCGCGACCTGTTCGTGCAGGGGAAGAAGAATGCGCCGTGCATCATCTTCATCGACGAGATCGATGCGGTCGGCCGCCATCGCGGTGCCGGCATGGGCGGTGGCCACGACGAGCGCGAGCAGACCCTCAACCAGTTGCTGGTGGAGATGGACGGCTTCGAGGGGAACGAGGGGGTGATCCTGATCGCCGCCACCAACCGTCCCGACGTCCTCGACCCCGCCTGCTCCGTCCGGGTCGCTTCGACCGCCAGGTGGTGGTGCCGCGCCCCGACGTGCGCGGCCGCCTGAAGATTCTCCAGGTGCACGCCCGCAAGGTCCCTTTGAGCCCGGATGTCGAGCTCGAGGTGCTGGCCAAGGGGACGCCCGGCTTCTCCGGAGCCGATCTCGAAAATCTGGTCAACGAGGCGGCCCTGCTGGCCGCCCGCGCCAACAAGAACGAGGTCAACCGCGACGATTTCGAGGCCGCCAAGGACAAGGTCATGATGGGGGCCGAACGGCGCTCCATGGTCATCACCGAGGAGGAGAAAAAGGTCACCGCCTACCACGAAGCCGGTCATGCCCTGGTGGCGATGTTCATCCCCGGCGCCGATCCGGTGCACAAAGTGTCGATCATCCCGCGCGGCCGGGCCATGGGGGTGACCATGTACCTGCCGACCGAGGAGAAGTACAACGAGACCAAGGATGGGCTGAATATCCGCATCTGCACCCTGCTCGGCGGCCGGGTCGCCGAGGAGTTGACCTTCGCCAGCGTGACTACCGGGGCCTCCAACGACCTGGAACGGGCCACCCTGATCGCCCGCAAGATGGTGTGCGAGTGGGGGATGAGCGATCGCCTCGGCCCGCTGGCCTTCGGCGAGAAGGAAGGGGAAGTGTTCCTCGGCCGCGATTTCGGCCACGTCAAGAATTACAGCGAGGCGACCGCGGTGGCCATCGACGAGGAGATCCGCCGCATCGTCGAGGAGAGCTACCAGCGTACCCGCGCGATCCTCGATGAAAACCGCGCGGCGCTGGTCACGGTTTCGGAAGCGCTGCTCGAGCGCGAGAACCTCGACGGCAGCGAAATTCGCGAAATGGTCTTCGGTCCCGAGACGGCGCCGGCTGAGGCCGGCGGCGAGAGCTTCGCCCCGGCTCCGGAGGCCTGCGGCACCCCGGGGTGATGGCGGCCGCGCCGGGCGTTCTGCTGACCGGGCCGCCGCCCGGCCCCGGCTACCTGCTCGGCGGCCGCTGCCGGATCGAACTCGACCGGCCCCGGCTGATGGGGGTGCTCAACGTCACCCCCGACTCCTTTTCCGACGGCGGGCGCTTCAGCAAAGTCGATGCCGCCCTGGCCCGGGCCCGGCGGATGGTGCGGGAAGGGGCCGACCTGATCGACGTGGGTGGGGAAAGCACCCGCCCCGGGGCGCCGGCGGTAACCGCAGCGCAGGAGCTCGACCGGGTGCTGCCGGTCATCGAGGCGCTGCAGCGCGAGCTGCCGATCCCCCTCTCGATCGATACCACCAAGAGTGCCGTGGCGACGGCGGCGGTTGCCGCCGGCGCCATGTTTGTCAACGATGTCAGCGGCCTGACCTTCGACCCGGACATGGCCGCGGCGGTGGCCGCGAGCGGCGCCGGCCTGTTTGTCATGCATACCCGCGGACGGCCGGAGACGATGCAAGCCGACACCCGCTATGCCGACCTGGTCGGCGAAGTCCGGGAAGGGCTGCGGTGCAGTGTGGCCGCCGCCGTGGCGGCGGGAGTGGCGCCGGAGCGGATCGCCATTGATCCGGGGATCGGTTTCGGCAAGGACACGGCCGGCAACCTCGAATTGTTGCGGCGCCTGGGCGAGTTCGCTGAACTCGGCCGGCCGCTCCTGCTCGGCACGTCGCGCAAGAGTTTCATCGGCCGGGTGCTGGGCCAGGAGGATCCCCTGGCGCGGCAGGCCGGCACGTTGGCCACCGTGGCGCTGGGGGTGGCGGCCGGCGCGCGGTTGTTCCGCGTCCACGAGGTCGGCCCGGCCCGGGAGGCGGCGCTGATGGCCTGGGCCGTCTGCCAGGGGGCGTGGCATTCTGGAAGGTCGTTGGAGACGGACGATTGCCGAGGGAGACGACGCGGATGCTTGAACTGCTGAGACATTTCCGGTGGACCATCGACCTGCTCGACATTCTGCTGGTCGCGTTCATCATCTACCGGATCCTCCTGCTCATCAAGGGGACCCGCACCGTCCAGATGCTCCTCGGCCTGGCCGTGCTGCTGGTGGTCTACGTCGCCTCCCAGTTGGGCGGCCTGTTCACCCTCAACTGGCTGCTCGACAACTTCCTCTCCTCGATCATCCTGGTCATCGTGGTTATCTTTCAGGCCGACATCCGCCGGGCCCTGGTGCACATGGGGCGCAATCCGTTCTTCGCCGGCAACTCCTTCAGTGAGGAGGACCAGACGATCGATGAGCTGGTCAAGGGGTGCACGTCCCTGTCCACCCGACGCTTCGGGGCGCTGGTGGTCATCGAGCGCGAGACCGGCATCAACGATTTCCTCGCAGTGGGCACCGAACTCGATGCCAGACTCTCCGGAAGCCTGCTGTGCGCGGTGTTTCATCCGCAGTCGCCGATCCACGACGGTGCTGTCATCGTTCAGCGGGGCCGCCTGAGCAAGGCTGGGTGCTTCCTGCCACTGACCCAGAACCCCAATGTCAGCCCCCGCCTCGGCACCCGTCACCGGGCGGCCATCGGCCTGACCGAGCTGGTCGACGCAGTGGTCATCGTGGTTTCGGAGGAAACCGGCAAAGTGTCCGTGGTCCTCTCCGGGAAGATGACCCGCGACCTCGACCCCATCACCCTGCGCAAGGTGCTCAGACGCCTGCTGGAGCCGCGCCGCGCCGCGGCCGGGAAGCGTTGACCATGTTCCGTTTTTTCACCGAAAATCTGGCGCTCAAATTGCTCTCCCTGGCCTTTGCCATAATCCTGTGGTTCTTTGTCATGGGCGAGCAGCGCCACGAGGTGGCCCACGTCGTCACCGTCGAATACCGTAATCTCCCCAAGGGGTTGGTCATCGCCAGCGAGGTTCCCGACGCCGTGGCCGTGACCCTGAGCGGGCCGCGCGCCCTGCTGGTCCGTCTCGGCCCGGAACAGCTCAGCCTCCCCTTGGACCTTGCCGGCCTCAAGCCGGGGGTGACCTCGTTCAAGCGGCTCGAGGAGAATCTGAAAGCTCCCGGCGGGCTGGTCGTGACCCGCATCTCGCCGGCCACTATCGATATCCGCCTGGAGCGGGTGCACGAGGAGAATCGATGACCAGACAACTTTTCGGCACCGACGGTGTGCGCGGTGTCGCCAACATCCATCCGATGACCGCCGAGACCGCCCTGCAACTCGGCCGGGCCGCCGCCTACCTGTTCAAGCACCGCGACCGGCGCAGCCGCATCGTCATCGGCAAGGATACCCGTCTCTCCGGCTACATGCTGGAAAGCGCGCTGGTGGCCGGCATCTGTTCGATGGGGGTCGATGCCCTGGTGATCGGGCCGCTGCCGACGCCGGGGATCGCCTTCCTCACCGCGTCGATGCGTGCCGATGCCGGGGTGGTGATCTCCGCCTCGCATAACCCCTACCAGGACAACGGCATCAAGTTCTTCGCCCGCGACGGCTTCAAGCTCCCCGACGAGGTCGAGGCCCGCCTCGAGGAAATGGTCTTCACCCCGGCATCGATCGACGCCCTGCGGCCGACCGCCAGCGAGGTCGGCAAGGCCTTCCGCATCGACGACGCGGTCGGGCGCTACGTGGTCTTTCTGAAGAACAGCTTCCCGAAGGAGTTCGATCTGGTCGGGCTGAAGATCGTCCTCGACTGCGCCCACGGCGCCGCCTACAAAGTGGCCCCGGAAGTTTTCACCGAACTCGGCGCCGAAGTCATCCCCTTCGGGGTCAAGCCGAACGGCACCAACATCAACGCCGGCTGCGGCTCGATGCACCCGGAGGTGATCGCCAATGCGGTGCGCGAGCACGGGGCGCATCTGGGAATCGCCCTGGACGGCGACGCCGACCGCTGCATCTTTGTCGACGAGCACGGCTGGGAAGTCGACGGCGATCATATTCTGGCGATCTGCGGCACCCAGATGCTGGCCCAGGGGCGCCTGCCGCAAAAGACCGTGGTCGCCACCGTGATGTCCAACATCGGCCTCGATATCGCCATCCGGCGGGCCGGCGGGCAGGTGGTCAAGACCGCCGTGGGCGACCGCTACGTGGTCGAGGAGATGCGCCGCCACGACTACCGCCTCGGCGGCGAGCAGTCCGGGCACATGATCTTTCTCGATCACAACACCACCGGCGACGGGGTGATCACCGCCCTGCAGATCCTGGCGATCATGCAGCAGACCGGCCAGTCGCTCTCCGAACTGGCCAAGGTCATGACCGCCCTTCCGCAGGTGCTGGTCAACGTCCGGGTGCGCGAACGCCGGTCCATCGAGCAGGTGCCGGAGATCGCCGCCAAGATAGCGGCGGTGACCGATCACCTCGGCGAGGGTGGCCGGGTGCTGATCCGCTACTCCGGCACCGAACCGCTGCTGCGCATCATGCTCGAGGGGCAGGATCAGCAGGAGATCACCGCCCTGGCCAACGACATCGCCCGGACCGTCGAGCAGCACCTTGGCGTCGTCACCGGAGGCGCTCATGGCTAGGCTGGGGGTCAACGTCGACCATGTGGCGACCATTCGCCAGGCTCGCGGCGGCTCCGAACCGGATCCGGTGACGGCGGCGGCGCTGTGCGAGCTGGCCGGTGCCGAGGGGATCACCGTGCACCTGCGCGAGGACCGGCGCCACATCCAGGACCGCGATGTGATGGTGCTCAAGCGCACCGTGCAGACCCGCCTGAACCTGGAGATGGCGGCGACCGAGGAGATGGTCGGCATCGCCCTCAAGGTCGTTCCCGATTGCGTGACGCTGGTGCCGGAAAAACGCCAGGAACTGACCACCGAGGGCGGACTCGACGTGGTTCGCAACCGCGCGGGGCTGGCCCGCGGCATCGACCTGCTGCGCCAGGCCGGGGTCACCGTGAGCCTGTTCGTCGATCCCGATCTGGAGCAGATCAAGGAGAGCGCCCGGCTCAAGGCCGACGCCATCGAGATCCACACCGGCAGCTATTGCGCCGCGCGCGGCCGCGAACAGGCCGCGGAACTGGCCAAGATCGCCGAGTCGATCAAGGCCGGCAAACGGCTCGGGCTGGCGGTCCATGCCGGTCACGGCCTGAACTACGTCAATATCCGGCCGGTGGTGGCCCTCGGCGGCATCGAGGAGTTCAATATCGGCCACAGCATCATCTCACGCGCCGTGCTGGTCGGCATGGACCGGGCTGTGCGCGAGATGGTGGTGCTGGTCAACGGCGGGTAGCATGGTCCTCGGCCTTGGCACCGACCTGGCCCGCGTGGAACGTTTCCGCGAGTTCCTGACTGCCGGGAAAACGGCACTGCTGGAGCGCCTGTTCACTGCCGGCGAACGGGCCTATGCCCTGGCCAAGGCCGATCCGGCGCCGCACCTGGCGGCGCGCTTTGCCGCCAAGGAATCCGGCATGAAGGCCTTCGGCCTCGGCTGGCGCGATGGCCTCTCCTGGCACGATTTCGAAGTGGTGCGCGACCCCCTCGGCCGCCCCGACCTGGTTCTGGGCGGCCGGGCGGCCCAACTCGCCGCCGAACGCGGGATCAACCGGGTCCATCTCTCCTACAGCCACGACGGTGACTATGCCGTTGCCACCGTGATCCTGGAGGCTGCGTGAAAGTCCTGACCGCCGCCGTTATGCAGGAACTCGACCGGCGCACCATTGTGGAGGCCGGCATCCCCGGCGCGGTGCTGATGGAAAATGCCGGGCGGGGGGTGGCCGATACGGTCGGCCAGCGCTTCGCCGACCTGCATCCCGGCCCGGTGCTGATCGTGTGCGGGCGCGGCAACAACGGCGGTGACGGTTTCGTCATTGCCCGTCATCTGCGCACCGCCGGCTGGGATGTGCAGACAATTCTCCTTGCCGAACGGACGGCTGTCTCCGGCGATGCTGCGACCATGCTCGACCGGTATGCCGGTGAAGGCGGGGCGGTTGTCGAGGCGCCCGATGCCGCCAGGCTGGCCGCGACCCTGCGTGAAGCCGCCGGTTGCCGGCTATGCATTGACGCCCTGCTCGGCACCGGCTTCGCCCGGCTTCCCGAGGGGCCGCTGGCCGTGGCCATCGACTGGCTCAACCATCAGCCGGCGCCGGTGGTGGCGGTCGACCTCCCCAGCGGGGTCGATGCCAGCAGCGGTGCGGTGCCCGGGGTGGCGGTGCGGGCCGCCCTGACGGTGACCTTCGCCTTCCCGAAAGTCGGGCTGGTCAGCTATCCGGGGGCAGGCCTTGCCGGTGAAGTGGTCACCGTGCCGATCGGTATCCCGGAGTCGGTCGCGGCCACGGCCCCTGACGATTTCCTGCTGATTGACACCGCCGCGGCCCGGGCGTTGCTGCCGCCCCGGCCGGCCGACGGCCACAAGGGGACCTTCGGCCACCTGCTGGTGGTGGCCGGGTCGCTGGGCAAGAGCGGGGCGGCGGTGATGACCGCGGCAGCCGGCCTGCGTGCCGGGGCCGGGCTGGTCACCCTGGCGTGCCCCGCCGGGATGCAGCAGGTGGCTGCGGCCCACCTGGTCGAAGTGATGACCGCCCCGCTTACCGAGGTCGATGGCGCGGTCAGCCTGCAGGCGATGGCAGAGCTGCTGACGCAAAGCGACGACAAACAGGCGTTGGCCCTCGGCCCCGGTCTCGGCACCACGGCGGAGACCGCGGCACTGGTCCGGCGCTTTCTCAAGGAAACGCCCTTGCCGGCGGTGGTCGATGCCGACGGCCTCAACGCCCTGGCCGGCCACCTCGAGGTGCTGGAGCGCCGCCGGGGCCGGGCCACCGTGCTGACCCCGCACCCCGGCGAGATGGCCCGCCTCGCCGGCCGGACCGTGGTGGAGATCCAGGCCGACCGCATCGGCGCGGCCCGCGATTTTGCCGTGACCCACGGCGTCGTCCTGGTCCTGAAAGGGGCGCGCACGGTCACGGCCCTCCCCGACGGGCGGGTGCGCATCAACGGCAGCGGCCATGCCGGCATGGCCAGCGGCGGCATGGGCGACGTGCTGACCGGCCTGATCGGCGGTTTGCTCGCTCAGGGGATGGAGCCCGGCGCGGCGGCGGCCCTCGGCGTTTTCCTGCACGGCCTGGCCGGAGACCGACTGCGTCCACGCTTCGGCGATGCCGGCCTGCTGGCTACCGATCTGCTGCGCGAACTGCCGGCTGCCAGACACTCACTACTCAAGGAGATTCCATGCTGACTGCCAAGGACATCATGACCCGCGAAGTCTGCGTGGTTCACGAAGACACCGACATCAAGGAACTGGCCGCCCTGTTCGTCGAACACAACTACAAGACCCTGCCGGTGGTCGACGCGGCCGGTGGCCTGGTCGGCGTGGTCAGCCAGACCGACCTGATCGAGCAGGACAAGCCGCTGCACATCCCCACGGTCATCTCCCTGTTCGACTGGGTCCTCTACCTGGAGAGCCCGAAGGCGTTCAGTGACGAAGTGCGCAAGGTTTCCGCCCGCAAGGTCGGCGAGATCTGTGCCCGCGACGTGGTCACCTGCACCCCCGACGCCCCGGTGAAAGAGGTCGCCAGCCTGATGGTCGAGCACAAGATCCACCTGCTGCCGGTGCTCGATGGCACCCGCCTGGTCGGCGTGGTGGCCCGCTTCGACATCATCCGCAGCATGGGACTCTAGTTGCCGGACCAATGGAGCACAGCCACGGCCAGCCCGGCACAGACCCGCGCGCTTGGCCGCCGGCTTGGCCAGTTGGCGCGCCCCGGGCTGCTGGTGCTGCTCGCCGGTGAGTTGGGGACCGGCAAGACCTGCTTCGCCCAGGGCGTCGCCGATGGACTGGAGACCCCGGCCGGCCAGCCGGTCACCAGCCCGTCCTACACCCTGCTGAACATTTATCAGGGCCGGCTCCCCCTTTACCACTTCGACCTCTACCGGCTGGCCCGGGTCGGGGACCTCGAGGAGCTCGGTTACGACGAGGCCGCCGAAAGCGATGGGGTGACCCTGGTGGAATGGGCCGACCGGCTCAGCACGCCGCCGCCGGCCTCGCTGCGCATTGCCCTGCGCCGCCTTGATGACCAGCGCCGCACGTTGATTTTCGAGGCCGGCGACGATGCCGGCAGGGAACTGCTGGCGGCCTTGGCCGGGGTTGCGATTACCCTTTGACCGGCAGGAAAATTCCTGCTAAATAAAGGCTCTTGCCCCAAATCGGGGCGATATCCAGAACACGCGCGCCGGTCCAGTCGCCGGCGCCATCAAGGAGGCGCGACCAGTTATGGCTCTAGTGGTTCAGAAGTATGGCGGAACCTCCATGGGTTCCATCGAGCGGATCCGCAATGTGGCCCGCCGGGTGGCCAGGACGTACGACGAGGGGAACGACATGATCGTGGTGGTCTCGGCCATGTCCGGCGAGACCAACAAGCTGGTCGCCCTCTGCAACGAAATGTGCGAATTCCCCAGTGAGCGGGAATACGACGTCATGGTGGCGACCGGCGAGCAGGTCTCCATCGCTCTGCTGGCCATGTGCCTGCAGTCGATGGGCTACAAGGCCAAGAGCTACATGGGCTTCCAGCTGCCGATCATCACCGACAGCGCCTATTCCAAGGCGCGCATCGAGGAGATCGACGGCAGCAAGGTTCGCGAAGACCTGAAAAACGGCACCATCGTGGTGGTTGCCGGTTTCCAGGGGATCGATCGCGAGGGGAGCCTGACCACCCTCGGCCGCGGCGGTTCCGACACCTCGGCGGTCGCCGTGGCCGCGGCCCTCAATGCCGACGTCTGCGAGATCTACACCGACGTCGACGGCGTCTACACCACCGACCCGCGCATCGTCCCCGAGGCCTCCAAGATGGACAAGGTCTCCTACGACGAGATGCTCGAGATGGCCTCGCTCGGCTCCAAGGTGCTGCAGATCCGCTCGGTCGAATTTGCCAAGAAATACGGCGTGGTGATCCACGTCCGTTCCAGTTTCAACGACAATCCAGGGACTCTGGTGACGAAGGAGGATGCCGATATGGAAGCAGTCCTGGTTTCAGGGATCACTTTTGACAAAAATGAAGCAAAGATTTCGGTCATGCGCGTACCCGACAAGCCGGGGATCGCCGCCAAGCTCTTCTCCCCGCTCTCCGAGGCGAATATCACGGTCGACATGATCATCCAGAACGTCTCGCACGAGGGTTATACCGACCTGACCTTCACCGTGCCGCGCGCCGACTTCAAGAAGGCCCTGAAGATCGTCGAGGAGGCCGCGGCCAAGGTCGGCGCCGCCGGGGTCGACAGCAACGAAACCATCGCCAAGGTGTCGATCGTCGGCGTCGGCATGCGTTCTCACTCCGGCGTGGCCAGCAAGATGTTCTCCACGCTCTCCGCCGAGGGGATCAACATCCAGATGATCTCCACCAGCGAGATCAAGGTCTCCTGCGTCATCGACGACAAGTACACCGAACTGGCCGTGCGCGTGCTGCACGAAGCCTTCGGCCTGGCCAAGGGCTGATCACGATCCGCAACGGGAGAATGGCATGAGCAGAGTCTGGCTGTACGACACCACCCTGCGCGACGGCACCCAGGCCGAGGACGTCTCCTTCCTGGTGGCCGACAAGATCCGCATCGCCCAGAAACTCGACGAACTCGGCATCGACTACATCGAGGGCGGCTGGCCCGGCTCCAATCCCAAGGACATCGCCTTCTTCAAGGATGTCCGCAAAATCAAGCTCAGCCATGCCAAGATCGCGGCCTTCGGCTCGACCCGGCGGGCCAAGGTCACCCCGGACAAGGACAGCAACATCCGCACCCTGGTGCAGGCCGAGCCGGACACCGTCACCATCTTCGGCAAGACCTGGGACTTCCATGTTCGCGAGGCGCTGCGCATCAGCCTCGAGGAGAACCTCGAGCTGATCAACGACTCGCTGGCCTACCTGAAAGAGCATGTCGGCGAGGTGGTCTACGACGCCGAGCACTTCTTCGACGGCTACAAGGCCAACCCGGACTACGCTCTCAAGACGCTGGAGGCGGCGGCCCAGGCCAATGTCGACTGCATCGTCCTGTGCGACACCAACGGCGGCAGCATGCCCTTCGAGGTGGCCGAGATCGTCAGGATCGTCAAGACAGCGCATCAAAGTCCCTCTGGGAATCCACACCCACAACGACGGCGAGTGCGCCGTGGCCAACTCGCTGGTGGCGGTGGAGAACGGCGTGGTCCACGTGCAGGGGACGATCAACGGCTTCGGCGAGCGCTGCGGCAACGCCAACCTCTGCTCGATCATCCCGGCTCTCAAGCTGAAGATGGGGCGCGAGTGCATCTCCGACGAGCAGTTGCGCAACCTGCGCCAGGTGTCGCGCACCATCTTCGAACTGGCCAACATGGTCCCCAACAAGCACCAGGCCTACGTCGGCAACTCGGCCTTCGCCCACAAGGGCGGGGTGCACGTCTCGGCGATCCAGCGCCACCCGGAGACCTACGAGCACATCCGTCCGGAGAAGGTCGGCAACGTCACCCGCGTGCTGGTCTCCGACCTCTCCGGGCGCTCCAACATCCTGGTCAAGGCCGAGGAGTTCAACGTCAACCTCGACAGCAAGGACCCGGTCACCCTCGAGATCCTCGAAAAGATCAAGGAGCTCGAGAACCAGGGGTTCCAGTTCGAGGGGGCCGAAGCCTCCTTCGAGCTGCTCATGCGCCGGGCCCTCGGCACGTTGCGCAGCTTCTTCTCGGTGATCGGTTTCCGGGTCATCGACACCAAGCGCCACGAGGACGAGATGCCCTCCTCCGAAGCGACCGTGCAGGTCAAGGTCGGCGGCCGCATCGAGCACACCGCCGCCGAGGGGAACGGTCCGGTCAACGCCCTCGACAACGCCATGCGCAAGGCCCTCGAGCAGTTCTACCCGCACCTCAAGGAGATGAAGCTCTACGACTACAAGGTGCGCGTCCTGCCGGCCGGCAAGGGCACCGCCTCGATGATCCGCGTGCTGATCGAGTCGGGCGACAAGTCCGGGCGCTGGGGAACCGTGGGGGTCAGCGACAACATCATCGACGCCTCCTACCAGGCGCTGGTCGATGCGATCCAGTACAAGCTGCTCCGGGATCAGGATGGACATTAGCCACGTCCGGCCGCAACCGCCGCTGCTCTTCGGGGTGGCGGTCTTTGCCGCCGTGGTCTTGCTGCTGGGCCGGGGAGTCTTGCCGACGCAAGGGCCCCCGGCTTTTTCTTTGCGCGAACCGGGTGGAATCCGGGTTCTGCTCGGGACCGGTTTTCCGAGCCCGGGGGTGCATCAATTTATTGACGGAATCACGGTTCGCGGCGTCACGGAATTGACGGGCCTTGCCGGGGCATCTTCAGGTACCGGGGCGCGTACCGGCGACGAGGCCGGATTGGTCGACGGCATGGCCCTGACCATCGGCGATTCCGGCGGAACACAAGGGGAAATCGAGCGGGGTTGGATGCCGGCCCGGCAGCGTATGGCCCTTGGCATTCCTCTGCATCCGGACCGGATGAGCCGGGAGGACTGGGTGACGCTCCCCGGGATCGGGGTGAAACTGGCGGCCGAGATCGAGAAGGACCGTCAAAATTATGGCGACTTCGGCGGCTTCGAGGCCCTCGAACGGGTCAAGGGGATCGGTCCGGCGAAACTGAAAGCACTGCGGCCGTTTTTTGTTGAGGGAGATAACGCTACGAAGTAAAAGGGAAATATTTTTCTGGTCAGGGATGGATCAAGGGGTTGACGGGGCCGGGAGGGCCCCTTTTTTTGCGACTGGCATGCCTTGTGAAGTGCCAAAGGGGTACCGTCGTGTGACGGGAATAGCAGCTCTGACATCGACCAGGAGGTCGCGCTATGAAATGCCCCAAGTGCAAGAGCCGGATGTATGCCGAGAAGTACTACGATTTCGTGCGCGCCTTCGATGCGTGGAAGTGCTGCTCCTGCGGTGAGGTGATCGATCCCACCATCCTGGCCAACCGCGCCCGCATCCACAATCTGTACCTCGGCTGAACGGCCGTTTTCCCGTTAATCCCGTACTGCCAGGGCCGGAGCGCAAGCTCCGGCCTTTTTGCGATCGATAATCTCCCCCTGTCTCCTTCCTCCCGGTTAAACAGGGTTTGCCGCTTGCAAGATTGGATTCGGCAGGGGATAATTCAGAGAAAATCGAGGGGGTCGCCCATGTCCACCAGATCGTTGTGTTCCCTGATGTGTGGAGCGTTGTTCTCCCTGGCGCTGCTCCTGCTGCTGGCTGGCTGCGCGGCCTCGGGCGGTTCGCATGCCGGTGCGCTGCTCGACCAGGACTACCAGAAGATGAGCAACGCTCAGTTGACCGCCTACGAGCAGCAGCTGAGCGACGAAATCGCCAGCTCCTCGGGGAGCTCCGGCTCCGGACTTTCCATCGGCCTCGGCTTCGGGTCGTGGGGGAGTCACACCGGGGGCGGCGTCGGGGTTGAGCAGTCGGTCGGCGGTGGCGGCGGTGACGCCCCGGTGGCGTTGCGCGATCGCCGCGAGGCGGTGCGGGTCGAGATGCGCAAGCGCGGACTGCTGCCGCCGGTGGCGGGTGGCGGTTAGGCAAATCTGTGCACTTGATATCTTGAGACACAATTTGCTATTGTAAAAAACCGTTTGAGTCATTGTGGCAGCCACTCTCATCCCGACAAGGAGACCAAGAATGAAAATGAAATTCCTGTTGATCGTTACCCTGGTCCTCGCCCTGGCCGCCCCGGCCATGGCCGAACCGATCATCATCAAGTTCAGCCACGTCGTTGCCGACGATACCCCGAAGGGGCTGGCCGCCAAGAAATTCAAGCAGCTCGCCGAAGAGCGCACCAAGGGTGCGGTCAAGATCGAGGTCTACCCGAACAGCCAGCTGTACAAGGACAAGGAAGAGATGGAGGCGCTGCAACTCGGCGCCGTGCATATCCTCGCCCCGTCCCTGGCCAAATTCGCCCCCCTGGGCGTCAAGGAATTCGAACTGTTCGATCTCCCCTACATTTTCGACAGCTATGACGATCTGCACAAGGTCACCGAAGGCCCGGTCGGCAAGAAACTGATGGCCAAGCTCGAGCCGAAGGGGATCAGGGGGCTGGCCTACTGGGACAACGGCTTCAAGGTCATGAGCGCCAACAAGGAGATCCGCAAGCCCGAGCAGATGAAGGGGCTCAAGGTTCGCATCCAGTCGTCCAAGATCCTCGACGCCCAGATGCGCAAACTCGGCGCCATCCCCCAGGTCATGGCCTTCTCCGAGGTCTACCAGGCGCTGCAGACCGGCGTCGTCGACGGCACCGAAAACCCGCCGTCCAACCTCTACACCCAGAAGATGCACGAAGTGCAGAAGTTTGTGGCCACCACCAACCATGGCTATCTCGGCTACGCGGTCATCGTCAACAAGAAGTTCTGGGACGGGCTGCCGGCCGATATCCGTATCACCCTGGAAGGTGCCATGGCCGAGGCCACCAAGTACGCCAACGACATCGCCAAGCAGAAGAACGACGAAGACCTGGCGTCGGTCAAGGCTTCCGGCAAGAGCCAGATTCTCGAGTTGACCCCCCCCGAGCGGGCAGCTTGGAAGGCGGTGCTGATGCCGGTGCATACAGAGATGGAGGACAGGATCGGCAAGGCTCTGATCCAGGAAGTCTACGAGTGCTGCGCGATCAAGATGTAGTCTGACCCGCAAGGCCGCTGCACCATCAGTGCAGCGGCCTTTTTTTCGCACGGGATGCCAAGTAGATACATTCTGGAAAAGGCGTTGCCATGATCCGTTTTCTGCTGAAAGTGCTCGAT
>CAVVUQ010000006.1:0-265418 GCA_963751525.1 uncultured delta proteobacterium
TTGCAGCGTCGTTCTGGGATATCTGGGGGCTGAAAAGCTGGCAGGCTTATCTCAGGGCGCTGCTACGGGGGGAAAAGTTGCAACCCTCGGCAGGGGATATCTATCAGCGCGGTGGCGACGTGCTCATCGACCCGGAAGGCATCGTGCGTCTGCACCATATCGGTGAAGGCCCGGCCGATCGCCCCGGCGTCGAAACGATCCTGCGCGGGATCGACCGATAGCTGGTCCCGGCACCCGTCCAAAATCTGCTATCATTCCACTCACGATCCACCTTTTTGCCCGATTGGGGGGAGTGGTGGCGAGGCCCCCGCTGCCCATCCCCTCCCCGCACCGGCAGGAGATCCCATGCAAACTCTCGGCTTCTTCCTCTTGATGTTCCTGGGGGGCATCGCCGTCGCCGTCCAGCCCTCCATCAATGGCCGGCTCGCCCAGAAGATCGGCACCCTGGAGAGTTCCGCCATCTCCTTCGTCGTCGGCACCCTGGCGCTGCTGGCCGTGGCCCTCGTCGCCGGCCGCGGCAGCTTCCGGGGGCTGGCCGAGGCCCGCGGCTGGGAGCTGACCGGCGGCTTCCTGGGGGCCTTCTTCGTCACCCTGACGATCATCATCGTCCCCCGCATCGGCACCGCCGCAGCCATGTCCGCCACCATCGCCGCCCAGCTGACCACCGGCATCCTCCTCGACCACTACGGCCTGTTCGGCTTCCGGACCGTCCCCCTCGACCCGAAGCGCGCCCTGGGGGCCTGCCTGCTCCTGGCCGGGGCGGCGCTGGTGTTCCGGCGCTGAGGGATGGCCACACGCCCCGCCGAAACCCCCTTGCCTTTCACCGCCGTTCATGCTATTTATCCCGTCCGTTGTTCCGGGAATCCACACGTCGGGGCGTAGCGCAGCCTGGTAGCGCACCTGCTTCGGGAGCAGGGGGCCGGAGGTTCAAATCCTCTCGCCCCGACCATCTATAACAAGCACTTGGGCCATCTCTTCGGGGGTGGCTTTCGTGTTTCCGGTCCACGTCCGGTCCCGCCTGTCGTCCTCGATGCCGTCCTTGAGATTCCCCCTTTGATGCCATACATGGTTCCGGTCCGGGGTTTGGGCTCCGGGGCACGTCCGGTACGATACAGGAGCGTTCGGGGCGAGTTGACACCTACAAAACCTGATATATTCTTACTTCACGAAAGGTTTTTGTTCCTTATAGTTTTTCAGCGTTGTCTATGAAGGAGTTCTTATGATGAAATTTCTCTGCAGTTCGGCATTACTGCTGACACTCACGGTCTTATTCGCAGCCTGTTCCCCCAGCACCACTATAAAAGGCTCTTCGAGAAATCCAAATTATCGAGAAAAAATTCGCAGGTCTATATCGTCGGCGTGACCAGTCAAAATATCTATCAGTACGACTACCGTTACGAGTTCGAGGATGTCTTTAGCAATGAATTTCTAAAACAAGGGATAACTGCCATTTCCAGTTACAAGGATGGCGAATTGCCGGCCGATTACAATCAGCAGAAGATTTCTGATCGTGCTTTTGCCAATGGTGCCGATTGTATACTGATGGCCGGAGTTCTCGGCAAGAACAGTGGTCAGGGAGTTAATAAGATTGTCATTCTCGAAGTCACCCTTTACGAAACAAGAATAGGCAAACCGATCTGGTCAGGACAGTATGAAATGGCCATCGATAGAAGATCCGAGTTGCTTTTTGCTGATTTCGCCAAAGCCATGTCCAGTGATCTGCGAAAAAACGACCTGATCTAGACAGTTGGAGTCAAATTGCCGATGATCGGACCCTTGGCGGCAAGCAATAAATAGGTTCAAATAGCTTGAATCATAAGGGCCGGGGCTCCCTCCTCGGCCTTGTTCTTTGGTTCCGGTCCGGGGTTTGGGCTCCGGGGCACGTCCGGTCAGCGTCACGTCCGGGACGTTTTCGAGGCACGCGTTTGGCTGCCATTTTGTTGGTAAGATTTTGCCCGGATTGCAAATGCGAAGATATTTGTTACAGATTCTTTTGAAGATTTTCGGTACGATTGTAAGTCCTGGGCTTGCTTATATTTGTGAAGAGGGAATATACAGGGGTGTGAATCGCCATAATCAAAGGGGAGAATATGGTACGCTTTAAACTCATACAGCGGGTACTTTTCTTGGCCTTGTGCATACTGGTAGCAGGCTGCGCTGATGCAGCTCTTGTCTACAAGTTGGCCAACCCACCAACCGTTCCTCTTGCCGACACATCGGCCGATGCTGAAGCCAAACGTTTTAACCCTCTGCCCGACAAGGCGACCATCTACGTAATCCGCGAAGATATTTTCGCAGGCCAAGCAATCCTTCTCGATATAGTGATCGATGGCAAGCCTCTGGGGAAACTGGCGCGGGGCACCTATTTCACAGCTTCAGTCCCACCGGGCCGGCGCGCGGTCTCTTTCACCGGCGAAGCGCCTTTTGCTGGTGAAGAGATTTCCGGAACCGAAAACCTTGATGTTGAAGCCGGTCACCTTTATTTCCTAGATGTTAAATGCCATGACATCGTGGACAGAAATATGTGCCACAACATCGTGGACAAAGTTGGCTAAGTTGCCGAGTCAACTCGATAGTCGGGCAATATCTGCCGAAGGCCTCGACTCGCAACCCCTCGAAATTCTACTGCTATCGCTCACCTTTGGGATCGTGCCCAAAGGGAAATGCAGCCGTTAACGGTCTTGATTTACTGAGCTCTGTCCACGATGTCATGGCATTAAAAGGTGTCTACGATGTGGTGGCACTCAACACCTACGTTCAAGATGAAGTCGAGCCCCATGGCGCCGCCTACCCACCTTGAACTTGTTGATGAGGTTGGTGGTAGACTATTGGTTTCCAGCAGCAGACTGGCAAAGGGCACCGGTTGATAAAGCGGAGCGTCTGACTTCGGGAGCAGGTGCGCTATGGCCATAGTAGGCAGGTGCGCTAAAGACAGCTTCGTGTTACGTCGGCCTCCGACGTCTACGGGGAACGTCCATGTCGGGTTCTAGCGCAGCCTGGTACGCACAGCTTTAGCTACAGCGGAACGATGCGAAGCAGAGTGAAGCGTCTGCTTCGGGAGCAGGGGGCCGGAGGTTCAAATCCTCTCGCCCCGACCATCTATAGCAAGGCCGTCTCAAGCGAGGCGGCCTTTGTCTATTTTCCCTCCGGTCCAGGTCCGGTCCGTACGTCCCTTTTGAGTCCCTCGGGTTGGCCCCTCAGTCCATTTGAGCCCGACAGTCTTTCCAGCCATAGCAACTCCGGTCCAGTGAAGGGATCTCCGGGGCAGGTCCGGGGCGGGATGTCTGGGGAGGGCATGGAGGGAATTTCGCCTCACTTAAATATCCGAATTGCTATTTGGTCTTTTTGTGTTAGGAATTTCAAGTGGCTGTTTTGCTCACCACCATCGAGAATTTGTCGGAGGTCATTATGAAACAAATATCCTTACTGCGCGCTTTGCCAGCATATCTTTTTCTAATTACGCTAACCAGCATGGTAACCGTGCCCATTTTGTCATGTCCGGCAGTCGCGGAAGAAATGGCAACTCCATTTTACGATGCCAGCAAATACGACCCGCTACCAATACCAAAGAACCTTCCCGCTTTCGTGGTAATTGACCAACGCTCATCTAATGTAATATTCATCAATATGAGAAGAGACATCGTACCAGAAAAGTATTTTGCAAACGCAATTACGCAATCCATTACTCAATCTTCGGCTAAAGTTGCCGATACCGACAGCAAGATAAAATTTGTTATAAAAGAATTCGTGGTAGAATTATCTAAGGATACAACAAACGCGTAGCTCAGGTAGAATTACATCAAATATAGCCGTTGATGTTTTTCTTTATACGAACGAAACCACATCAATAATCGGTAGCTACAAATCTAATTATTATACTGATATAGAAAATATTCAGCTTGGTGCTGATACTTCTGATGTTAAATACGTTCTAAACAGAAATACATACAATGTGTTGAAGAAAATATTTGCCGACGAAGCGTTTGTTGCCGCGATAAACAGAATTTTATGACGTTATCGTCTAGAGTATAATCAATTTTTCACACTAGGGGCAATTCTCCGGCGTTGACTTCGTGCCACACCCCTCCGACGTTTCCGGGGCATCAGACGGGGACACCAGCCTGGCACGCACAGCGTTAGATGGAGCGAAGCGAAGCTGACTTCGGGAACCGGTGCGCTATAGAAGTGCGCTATGGACGTCGAAATGCTGGGAATGCAGCACTGATGGGCATTTGCAGGGATTCTGGCTATGGTGAACTATAGAAATTGTGCAGGTGCGCTACCTTGGATTAAAAGCTAGAGACGTGCTGAGTGGCTATTTCCTCGGAGCCGGGTATATTTTGACTTAGGCTGACCGACAGGAGGTGCCACTCCATGAAGCTATCGACTCTTCTCTTCACTTCCGCGTATTTCTTGTTCGCAGGAGGAGTATTTGCAGCAGGGCCATCATTTGACTGCAAAAACGTTGAACCAGGGAGTATCGAAGAACTTGTCTGTAAGGATGAAGGCTTGTCAGCATTGGATGTCAAGCTTGCTGAGACCTATGACGCAGCAGCCCAGAAGGCAGTTAACGAACAACCGCCTACTCTGAAGGCAGAACAGCGGGGATGGATCAAGGGACGTGACGATTGCTGGAAGAGTTCAGACAAGCGTGGCTGCATTGAGGAGGAGTATAAGCGCCGCATCGCCGAATTAAAGGCAAGGTATCGGCTGATCTCTGGCAAGGGGCCAAATACCTATACCTGTGACGGCGACCCAAAAGATGAAATCACCGTTACTTTCTTCCAGACCGATCCGCCAACGTTGATTGCCGAACGAGGGGACAGCGTCTCTCTGATGTTTCTGCAACCATGTGCTAGCGGTGCCAAGTATCAGGGGCGCAACAAATCCTTTTGGGAACATCACAATTGTGAAGCACTGATCACCTGGGGCTATGGAGCGAAGGAGATGCACTGCAAGAAAGCCCCGTGAAAATCCAACTCCGACGTCTCTGGGGGACATAGAAGGGGGACGCTCAGCCTGGTACGCACAGCTTTAGCTGGAGCGGAGTGAAACGGAGCGAAGCTGACTTCGGGAGCAGGCGGCCCATAGAAGTGCGCTATTGATGCCGAAGATGCGTCAAATGCAGCATTGATGGGCTTTTACAGAAATTCAGGCTATGTTTTCCTATAGAAATTGCGCAGGTGCGCTAGCTATGGTCCCACGTCCGACGTCCACGGGGAAAGTCCATGTCGGGACTTAGCGCAACCTGGTACGCACAGCGTTAGCTGGAGCGAGAAGCGAAGCGAAGCTGACTTCGGGAGCAGGGGGCCGGAGGTTCAAATCCTCTCGCCCCGACCATCCATAAAGAGCACTGAGGCCATCTCTTCGGGGATGGCTTTCGTGTTTCCGGTCCAGGTCCGGTCCTGGCTGTCGTCCTTGCTGCCGTCCTTGGGATCCACCTTTGATGCCATACATGGTTCCGGTCCGGGGTTGGGCTCCGGGGCACGTCCGGGGCGAAAGGAAACGGCGCGTCCGGGGCAGCCCGCTGGGGTTCAGCGCCAAAGAAAAAGCCCTCGCAGGCGGCGAGGGCGGAAGGTGGGAGGAAGGTGCGGATATGTTAGTTGTGAGCCATCAGGACTCGTTGCCATCACCAAGAGCGTCGAGTTGCACATTTTTTTGCACGACTGTCTGGGCATTTGCTTCCTTGCGAAGCTTATCAGCGGCGAGGCGCGCCATGAGGGTCGTGCACTGCTTTTCGACGGCACAACTGGTTAGTGCTTCGTGCTCGCCTTTCAACTGTGCCAGTTCATCGCTCTTATCCCCGTCCATCACCAGGTACAGGGCCGGCCACAGCACCATAGGGCAGACCAGCAAGGCTACGGTTTCCTTGAAAGCGGCGCTGTCCTGGCTGCTCGACAGTTCCTCGACCTTGCTATCGACATTGCTTATTTCCCTGTCAAGCTGCTCACAATCGTAGCCTAGGTATGTCTCCGGGGAAACGTATGCCGCATTGATATTTTTAGCCGCTGTCGCACAGCCGGTCAAAGCGACGACGACTATCAGAATGGTCATTTTTTTCAAGAGCAAGTCTAACGACCCCACAAAATTCTCCTTACCGTTAAATAAACCTGAGTTTCCGTGCTACTGGTATTGCGGCCTTCACGACAGAAGCAAGCATGGAAAGTGCCAAAATCGACTGGCATCGCCTGACAGTAAACGTTTTGCGTCGCCGTAACTGCGACTGGTCCAAACCGGCCGGCGAAAGGCATCCAGATCATTCAGGGTTTGGCAAGACGGTAATAATGTAAACTTGAGGCTGTTTTTTTCGGCAAAATTTCGCCGGTGGACCTGCCTCCGCCAGATCGTGTTCGTGTAACGCAAATTCGCGACAGAATAAGTTGTATTTTCGACGGACTATGGCAATTTGGCCACAGAGAGAGGGCGGTGCTGCGTGGAGGAGTTTGTACATCAAAAGGGTACTATTACATGTCGAGGGAGCAGGGGGCTGGAGGTTCAAATCCTCTCGCCCCGACCATCCATAAGAGCACTTGGGCCACCTCCAACGGGTGGCTTTCGTGTTCTCCGGTCCAATTCCGGTCCGGGTGTCCTGCCTCACGTCCTTCGTGCCGTTCCTGAGACTCCCACTTTGATGCCATACCGAGCTCCGGTCCGGGGTTTCGGCTCCGGGGAAATTCCGGTACGGAATCGTCTACATCACGTCCGGGGAGGAGAATCAAGAGCATGTCCGGGAGGGCATTAGTGTGTTCTGGGAAGGGTTAGCGTTGCGAACTCTTTTGCAGTTTCACGCAGTGGTTATTGATGCCGCCTTGATAGGCGCAGCGCAAGATAGCAGACAATCATTGCGTTGAGCATTAGTAGAGATAAACTCAGCAGCCCTGGTCGGAGCAGTAATTCGCGAATTTCGAGAGGCACATAGATTCCTCCAGAGAGTGTACCTAGCCACTCAGCCCAACGCCTGTCATACCAAAGCCCACCTGCCTCGACGAAACGTAGCACTGCGTAACAGAGCACACCCAAGGCAATCAGATGTAGTTGACTGAGTGTTGTTGTGGTCAATGCATGCCACAAGACATCATCATGCATGCGGCCTGGGTTGAGATGCAGGTGACGAAGCAGATCATTGCCTATGGTCTGAAGATCGGCATTCCAGAGCAAAAGCATGCCGGACCCCACCAGCAAAGCAAGGAGTCCCTTCCCGGCCTCGAACAGGGCGACAGCACGCACACCAGCGAGACGTTTGTTCATGGCAGCACCCTATTTGCCGCCTGCTCCGGTCCGGGCTCCGGGGCTCCTCCGGTCAGCGTTACGTCCTGGGCGGAGGGTGCAGGGAGATGCCCAATCCCAAGCTTTAGAATAGCGAGCATATTCGTTTTCGAGAACTCTTTGATGTCTCTTATAATTTGATATAGTTCACAAGCTCGAACGGAATGAGCATTGCTGGTTAGCATAATCCATTTCCTTGTCAGGAGAAACGGCGGTAGCCATGAGGACGGTGGCCCTAGGCCCCTATAATCTCAATGGACTTTCCATCTCAAGGCGCAACCATGAAAATCTATGAGCACAAACCACACCCCCATATCGAGCTCCGGAAGAAGCGCGCCCCCAAGCCCAAGGCTCCCCAAGAAGGCCAGGTGGCCCGTTTCAATGCAATCCTTGGAGAAAGGATCACAAAGAGCGTGGGCACCATGTGGTGCGCCTATGCCTTTGCCATCCTTGCATTCATCAGCCTTCCGGAAGCCATTCACGCAGGCACTAGCGCACTCATATCCTGGATTGCACAGACCTTCCTGCAATTGGTTCTGTTGTCCATCATCATGGTAGGCCAGAAAGTCGAGGGAGCCGCAGCTGATGTCAGAGCCGACGACACCTACAAGGATGCCGAGGCCATTCTGTATGAGGCGCTTGAGATCCAGAAGCACCTTCAAGCGCAGGATGCATTGCTTCAGAGACTAATCGATACCTATCAGAACCACGACAAACCAGGTTTCGGTTCGACGCCGGATGACCATGGCTCATCCAGTTAACAATAGGCTAATTCGCCAGGGGTGATTTCCTGAGATTTATCAATCAAATATTTCAGACAACCAAGACTTCCGTTTGTGCTGTCCCTGATGGCCATGACTGTGCGAGTCGAGATGGCTGGATTCAGAATGCCCTGATGAGGAGTGTTGATCATATGTTCGTTGTTCTTGCCGAGGAGTTTGCACGGACTGTGTGCTGTATGAACGCTCGATGATCTTATCCAACTCACCACGATCAAGCCATACGCCCCGACACTGAGGACAATAATCGATTTCCACCCCTTGGCGTTCTGCCAAGTTCAGATCAACGGTCAAACAGGTAGGACATTTCATGGGACATCTCCTCGCAAAGAGTGTGTGAATCTTGACTGCTGGGTGTGATTGTCAAGAAGCAAGTGGTATTTTCTGTTAGGGATTGCTAACTGTTTCGTCTCTGATTGTCAACTAATTGATTTGCCTGGTTCCGGTCCGGGGTACGGGCTCCGGGGCTCCTCCGGGGCGGAGGGAAAACATCACGTCCGGTCAGCAACACGTCCTGCCAGGAGGCATGCGCTAAGGTGCTGAGTGATGGAGGAGTCGATCATTCTCAATTTGTAGGGGATTTGGGAGACGGTCCTCGTGAGACTGAAGAAAACGGTCTATACTTGTGATGCACCTGAAGGAATTTGAAATATCACTGTAAATTCTCGTGACCTGAAGATGGTGCCTGCAGTTCAGCTCTCAAGCGTGAGGTCCAAAATGAAACGCCTTCCTCCATTTATAATCCTGGCTTTCGCGTTCCTGCTTGGCGGGTGTGCGACACAGCTTAACGTGGCGAAGGATTCCGGCCGGTTTGCTGAGTCCTTGGGGATATCCGCTAATGAGGTTCTTTTCCTGGGTTATTGCTACTTCGGCAAGTCACCCAAAGGCCCAGAGCTAATGTTCGTTGAAAATGAGGGAGCTGTGGTGGCCACACCCACATTGCTCTACCTTATCCGTGAGGAGGGTCAGGAGAGTACAGAACCGCAGCAGATATCATTGAGATATTCGGACATTCAAACAGTCACTCATGTTATTCAAGGATACGGCAGCCAGGTTCATATCGAGAGTGCTGACCACATCATCTTGCTCGAAATAATCAGGGGGGCATTTTATGATCCTGATAGCTCCAGGACCCTGATTGATCTCATTAATGGCAAGGGTGTTCGTGCCGTGGAAATCCATAACAACTATGAAGCCCCATGCGATAACGCTGTGAAGCAGGCTGCGCTAGATGGTGGTCGAGTAGTGGAAATCCATAACTGCTATGAAGAGTGGTACAATTTCGAAGGAACCGGAGGCATGTCGCCCATCATTCTTTTTATGGGTCTCTGAGGCACAAGCCGGAATGAGCGCCGCGCTGGGAGGCAGTATTTGCCCCACAAAGGTGAACCGAGCGCCGAGCAAGACCACTGCTGCTAAGGCCGGGGCTCCCACCTCGGCCTTTCCCTTTGCTGTGATCTCGCCATAGGACTCCCCGCTTAGCCCCTGAATTTTACCTCCGGACCGGACCTGGACCGGAGTTTCTGCAGTCCTTCCCACAAAGCCATGCCCTTGCTGCATCTACGACTACCGTCCGCAGAATACCCAAGCAGGTGCGCTATCGAAGTGTGCTGTGGATAAAAAGTCGGATTTAATGAGAGCGGGGAAGGAGCTATTTGCAGCAGTCGCTTAACAGGGGTCTGATTTCCGGCAGGCGCTCTTTTACAACCTTCCAGACGGTCATGCAATCGACACCCATGTAGTCATGGATCAGCACGTCGCGCATACCCGCCATTTTCGACCAGGGAATTTCCGGGTGCCGCTTGCGGAAAGCCTCGGGGATGTGCTTGGTTGCCTCGCCGAGGACTTCCAGACTGCGGATTACCGCGTTGACCGTCTTCTTGTCGCCAGAGAACTCCGCGAAGTCCATGCCGTCGGTAAATTCGGCAACGTCGTCGATGGCTTGGAGGATATCAGCCAGATAGTCGGCGACGTCCCGCCGCCTAGACATACTCGACCTCTGCCAGAATCCGTTTGCCGATGGCTGGCTTGAGCGCCGAGGACATGACCAGGTCCACCTTGCCGTGCAGTCGCTCCTGCAGGAAAGCCCGCAACTCCACGAACTCGAACAGGTCGATATCCCGCGAGAAGGACACGAGGATATCGATGTCGCTGCGCTTGCGCTGCGCCCCCCGGACATAGGAGCCGAACAATCCGACCTGCTTTACGCCATAGCGAGAAGCCAGTTCGGGCTTGCTGCTGCGGATGATATCGACAATCTCTTGTTTTCCCATACTGGCTGAATATACAGCACTCCCCCCTGTTTTTCCAAGCGGATCGTCACCTCACCGGCAAACAGGATCTGCCACGCATTTTCCCAGTGGTGTCAAACGGGGACATCAGCCTGGTACGCACAGCGTTAGCTGGAGCGGAGCGAAGCTGACTTCGGGAACAGGTGCGCTATAGAAGTGCGCTATGGACGTCGAAATGCTGGGAATGCAGCACTGATGGGCATTTGCAGAAATTTAGGCTATGGTGAACTATAGAAATTGTGCAGGTGCGCTACCTTGGATTAAAAGTTAGAGACGTGCTGAGTGGCTATTTCCTCGGAGCCGGGTATATTTTGACTTAGGCTGACCGACAGGAGGTGCCACTCCATGAAGCTATCGACTCTTCTCTTCACTTCCGCGTATTTCTTGTTCGCAGGAGGAGTATTTGCAGCAGGGCCATCATTTGACTGCAAAAACGTTGAACCAGGGAGTATCGAAGAACTTGTCTGTAAGGATGAAGGCTTGTCAGCATTGGATATCAAGCTTGCTGAGACCTATGACGCAGCAGCCCAGAAGGCAGTTAACGAACAACCGCCTACTCTGAAGGCAGAACAGCGGGGATGGATCAAGGGACGTGACGATTGCTGGAAGAGTTCAGACAAGCGTGGCTGCATTGAGGAGGAGTATAAGCGCCGCATCGCCGAATTAAAGGCAAGGTATCGGCTGATCTCTGGCAAGGGGCCAAATACCTATACCTGTGACGGCGACCCAAAAGATGAAATCACCGTTACTTTCTTCCAGACCGATCCGCCAACGTTGATTGCCGAACGAGGGGACAGCGTCTCTCTGATGTTTCTGCAACCATGTGCTAGCGGTGCCAAGTATCAGGGGCGCAACGAATCCTTTTGGGAACATCACAATTGTGAAGCACTGATCACCTGGGGCTATGGAGCGAAGGAGATGCACTGCAAGAAAGCCCCGTGAAAATCCAACTCCGACGTCTCTGGGGGACATAGAAGGGGGACGCTCAGCCTGGTACGCACAGCTTTAGCTGGAGCGGAGCGGAGCGAATCTGACTTCGGGAGCAGGCGGCCCATAGAAGTGCGCTATTGATACCGAAGATGCGTCAAATGCAGCATTGATGGGCGTTTGCAGGAATTCTGGCTATGTTTTCCTATAGGAAAAGCGCAGGTGCGCTATAATGACCGAAGCGACTTTTAACTTAGCAAGATGCCGGGCTATCTTTGAGCCATGGGAAACTGTATACGCAGCAGAGGGATGATCCTTCAATGAGCCAGGGGATACGCCGTGATTTCGACAAAGTTGCCGCCAGTTGGGACGAGAAGCCCCTGCGTCGCCTGCTGGCCGCAGCAGTGTCTGCAGGAATAGCTGCGGATGTCCCCCTCCACCGTGGGATGCAGGTGCTGGAATATGGCTGTGGGACAGGCCTGTGCGGGCTGCAGTTGGCCTCAGAGGTCGGGCATCTAGCTGGCAGCCGACACCTCAGATGGAATGCTGGAAGAGCTGCGAAGAAAAATCCGGTCACTCGGCCTGGAGAACGTGACACCGATCCTGATCGCGCCGGATTCTTGGACGCTGCCTGTTCAGCCTATGACTTGGTTTTCTCCAGCATGGTGCTGCATCACATAGAAGCAACCCAAACACTCCTGAAGCACTTTCAGCAGTCGTTGAAGCCAGGAGGATTCCTGGCGCTCGCCGACCTGGAAAAGGAAGACGGGACATTCCACGATGATCCCACTGGCATCGCCCATCATGGTTTCGATCCTCAAGAGCTCATAACCATGCTGAAAGAACTGGGCTTTGCCGATCTCACTGCACGAACCGTCCACACGATGCGCAAACAGCATGGTGATAATGAGCGCACTTATCCGGTTTTTCTGATTACGGGTCAGAAGCCTCGCTGACGACAGCTTCCCACCCACGACCATCGCCGAGGATCACGTTGCTATGTGTCCCGCCTTCGACGTCCAGAGGGAAACGTCCTCATCGGGACGCACTCAGCCTGGTACGCACAGCGTTAGCTGAGCGAAGCGAAACTGACTTCGGGAGCAGGGGGCCGGAGGTTCAAATCCTCTCGCCCCGACCATCTATAACAAGGCCGTCTCAAGCGAGGCGGCCTTTGTGTCTTCTCCCTCCGGTCCATGTCCGGTCCCGCCGGTCGTCTTCGTTGCCGTCCTTGAGATCCCCCTTTGATGCCATTGAAGGTTCCGGTCCGGTGTTCGGGCTACGGGGCACGTCCGGGGCGGTGGTCATGAGCGCGCCTGAGGTGGGTTGGGCGAGGTGCAACTTAGAGGTTCTTGAATATTGTTATGGTTGTTTTTTGGTTGTTTTTTGTGACAGCGGGGATGAGTGTCGGAAGGCTTTACAGCCGATGGTTTCTATAAATTACAGGGAGAACAAGACTACAAAATCAACAAGTTATGAATTGGCACTGTCATTGCTTAAAATATTTTCACAATACAATATCATAAATGCGGAAGGAGAAAGCTTATGAAAAAGTCGCTTATAATTTGTATGGCACTCTTATTTGGTGCAATGCAGGCACATTCGGCGATCATCGACTACGCGGGTGGCACGGCATATTTATCTGATGCAACGTCGGTTGTAACTGATAACACTAACACGTATTACAATGTTGATTACTACATTGAAGATGGTTTTAAAGTCGACTTTCAGGGATCTGATGGAATAATTGGGAATTATTATGGCACTTTTTTTCGTCCTACTCCACTCAACAACTCAGTGATACATGGTCACTGGGGTATAGGTGCTCTGACCTCTGTAATGTTTTCCAAAACAGATGCAAGTCCTTTCGATCTTAATTATCTGGATCTCACTTCTAATACGACGTTTGGTGGTGGTCTTGCCTCCGGCACTGAGTTGACTATTATCACTTCGTCTGGCGCTTTTTCCTTGACGCTGCCTTCTTCTGATTGGGGAATTGGTTGGGATAGTACTGGCACTATTCCTAGTGATGGGATAGTAAGAATGTGGCTTGGGAGTGAATTCGACAATATTACTTCATTCACTCTTACTTCCGAGAATGCATATTGTATTGGAATGGATAATTTTTATATCGACGAAGAGGCCCCCCCCGTCCCCGAACCCTCCACCTTCATCCTCCTCGGCGCTGGCCTTGCCGGGTTGGTGGCCTGGAGGAAGAAGCGCGCCTAGCTGAGTGGAGTGACGGATTGCTTTACAGCTGACCGAACACCGCTGAAGAGACCGTAAGGCCGGGGAGAGATTCTCGGCCTTTTTCATTTCTACTGACCCTCCATAGTACACCCAACTGATCCATCCAAATATTCGCTCTGGACCGGACCTGGACCGGACTTCTGCAACGTACTCCCGCAAAGCCATGCCCCTGCTGCATCCGTCACCACCGTCAGCAGAATACCCTAGACTACGACTGCGAAGCCAACGACCCTAACCAACGAAAGGAGGCCGACCGTGAAGCGTTTCCCCTTCACCAAAAGCGTCCATAGAGGCCCTTCCCGCTCACGACACTGACAGCCCCAGCAGGGAAGCCGAGTACACCGATATGGAATGCATAGGGCTGCATCTCCGCGTCAGCAAGAACGGCAGGAAGTTTTTCCAGCATCGGTATCGTCACCTGGGTCGGAAGAAGTGCCTGACTGTTGCCAATCAGCTTTTCTGAGATACAAGATTAGAGACGACTTCGAATCTCACCCTTCGTCTAATTACCGCGAAATCACCAACCCTCCGATGCCAAACGACCATAGCGTGCGATGTTCCCTTCGGCACGCTATGCCGACATCAACTGCGCAGGGCCCTTCCAGAGAAAACCATAAGTGATTTCAAGCTTCTTAAGGCAATGTGGCTGTCCTCGAAAATTGGTGATAAAGACGATCGGTCGTAGCGTGACCTCGAGGAATATTTTTTGCATATTGTTCCACAGTTCTGCATAGTAAGTTGTGAAGCAGGCCTTGACGGGCTCCTGAAGGGAGGGAAGTGCGCATGGGTGTCAACGCGCGTAGAGGAGTTGATCGGCGAGCGAAGAAGAGGGCGCTCTTCGCGGTACCCATCGGTTTTTTCGGGATCGTCCTTTTGACCCTTGTGGGGGTGAAAGGGCAGGGGACAGCTTGGGCAGCGGCAAACGGGGCACATGCGAAGCACTCCGCTTACCCCTGCCAGTCGTGTCACGTCTGGCACTTGGGACCGTCGAACTGGTTCGAAAAAGGCGGCTTGGCCTACATCAAGCCGTCCGACTCGAACCCGTCCCCTCCTCTTCCCACCTTCGACGCCGTGACGCAGACCTGCTTGAACGTGGCCTGCCACAGCGTTCCAGAGGGGACGTACTCGTACATCGCCCTGGATGACGTGGAGTACTTCGCGAATTACGGACGCCCAAGTAGACCGACGCCCAGTTGGTATGCCGAGGGAATCGCGGCGTGCACTGCGTGCCACGACAACCCGCCGAGGAACGGCTCTGACGGAAGCAACGCCTGGCACAGCGGTTGGCACGCGAACGTAGGGGCGGCGGACTACCGGAATCAGTGCCAGCTCTGCCATCCGGATGCCACAGGGACCAATGGCAAGGGGGAGACGATTACCAACCCTAGCTTGCACAGAAATGGCAAGGTGGAGGTACAGAAGACTTGGACAGCCGGCTGTCGCCCCTGTCATTGGTAGGAGCGCCTCGTGCCCCGGCGCGGTATTGGGTCATAGAAGGACATCCATCTGGGAGATCAGCCAGGTACGCACAGCTTGCTGGAGCGGAGCATAGCGCAGCGAAGCTGACTTCGGGAGCAGGGGGCCGGAGGTTCAAATCCTCTCGCCCCGACCATCTATAGCAAGGCCGTCTCAAGCGAGGCGGCCTTTGTCTTTTCCGGTTCCGGTCCCCGTCCGGTCCATGTCCGGTCCATGTCCGGTCCCGCCCGTCGTCTTCGCTGCCTTCCTTGAGATACCCACTTTGATGCCATACCTGGCTCCGGTCCGGGGTTTGGGCTCCGGGGCATGTCCGGTACGGAATCGTCTACATCACGTCCGGGGCGGGGTGTCTGGGGTGGGCTACAAAATGACGAACGCCTTGTATGAAACTTAAGGATGTAGTTAGTATCTATTTGCAGGGGGTTTGCGCAAGTTCTTGCCAGGAAATTTATTTTTAAATGATCGCATTATTTTATCATTATAATTATTACAATCGTTCATCTTTTTACGAACATCAGAAGATAAATTGCTATTTACCTCTTTATCTAGAAATTCTTTGTTAATTCTGTTTTTTTCAGTCAAATTTTCTTCGTAAGCAGTTATAAATTGCTGTTCTGTCATATTATTTAATTTGATAAATTCGTAATCTTTACATTCAGGGAAAGCAATATTCACTAAGCACATCACCATAATTATAGACAACACTATTGTTTTCATCTGTTACTCCCTTTTATTAAAACGTGTTATATGTTAAATAATCCGAATCTTCAACTTTGATATACTTGGTGCTATTAAAAATGTTTTGATTCTGAAGGTACTCAGATATATTATAGCAGCTCAAGGCTCTCTTAGAACAAACAAAAAGCCAGCACGTAGAAAAGTCACGCAAAGGCCGGGGCTCCCTCCTCGGCCTTTCCCTTTGCAGTAACCCATCGAGCAGCACCCCCTGACTGACCTCTGAAGCGTCACCTCCGGACCGGACCTGGACCGGAATTTTCTGTGTATCTCCCACAAAGCCATGCCAGTGCTGCATCTGTCACCACCGTCCGCAGAATACCCTAGGCTACGGACTCAAGGAGGACTCCGACATTAGCCAGGGACATCAAAAGGGGGACGCTCAGCCCGGTTGGCGCATCGTAGATGGAGCGCAGTGAAGCTGACTTCGGGATAATGTGCGCTAGGGAGATGCGCTATTGAGGGCATATTCCCATCAAACGCATACAGGATGAGGCTTTGCAGGGATTCAGGCTATGGTTACCCATAGAAATCACGCAGGTGCGCTACCTAAGGCTTGGCCATCCTTTGCTGCATCGTGTATTTTGATTTGAGCGCTAAAGGAACAAGGGAGGGCCGCATCAATGATCCCAGAAAAACTTCTTGAGATTCTGAAACAAGATGGCGTGGTCGCCATCGCCACCCTGGGCCAGGACGGACCACACATGGTCAACACTTGGAACAGCTACATCAGGGTCTCCGCCGATGGCCGCCTGTTGATCCCCGCAGGCTACATGCACCGCACCGAGGCGAACATCGAATTCAACCCGCACGTCCTGATCACGCTGGGGAGCAGCAAGGTGCCGGGACTTCATGGCCCGGGTGCCGGCTTCCTGATCAAGGGGACCGCCTCTTTTGTAACCTCGGGACCGGACTTCGATGTTCTAAAGGCAAAGTTCAATTGGTTGCGTGCCACGTTGGCGGTTACGCCCGACACCGTTACTCAGACTTGGTAGCTGTGCTCTGATCTGCTATGGTCCCGCCTCCGACGTTCGCGGGAACGTCCCCGTCGGGATTTAGCGCAGCCAGGTACGCACAGCTTGCTGGAGCGGAGCATAGCGCAGCGAAGCTGACTTCGGGAGCAGGGGGCCGGAGGTTCAAATCCTCTCGCCCCGACCATCTATAACAAGGCCGTCTCAAGCGAGGCGGCCTTTGTGTTTTTGCGCTCCGGTCCTCTTCCGGTCCTGCCAGACACCCTATCTGCCGTCCTTGAGATTCCCACTTTGATGTCATACATGGTTCCGGTCCGGGGTTTAGGCTCCGGGGCACGTCCGGGGCGGGAGTCCGCAGAGGGGCGGGGCTGGAGACAGCGGGGCATCTGGCCAGGCACTTCTACTTCAAATACTATCAGTAACAGTCATTTCAGTTATTTCCTCAAGGGGACCGTCAAATCCCTGAGCGCCTAAAGTCAAAAGAAAAATCGAGTAATAAAAAATTCTTTTGTTTATCAGGATGTTATGTAAGCAACTCGTGGAAACATCGGATTTCTGAAATAGGTCTGATAATTGCAATTCTGATTGAACAAATGAATGGTGACCTAGAAAAAGGGGGTGGGCCATGAAATTACGCATTCTTGTTTTCGAAGATCAAACCTCAATTCTCGGGCCTATTTGCACTTTTCTTCGAGCTCAAGGTTATGAAGTTTTAGGTTATCCATCCCCGATTACATGTGCTCTGGTGTCCGATAGCGAATGTGAATGCCCCCTTGAATATGCTTGTGCCGATATTCTTATCACTGACATGAATATGCCAGAAATGACGGGCCTTGAGATGATTCACATGATGGTATCGAAAGGTTGTTATATCCCACCTCAAAACAAGATTGTTATCTCTTCAGCCATATCCCCTGAACAGAAAGAGGAGTTTATCTCTCTTGGATGTCATTTTCTACCGAAGCCATTTCAGCTAGGAGACTTGTTGAGAGTTGTTCGCGCCTGCGAAAAGAATGTTCCCTGTGACAGAAAACTGATACCAATCGAAATTTTGGAAGCTAATCTGTAATTATCAGCGCAACGAAGACTCAAATACCGTGACAGGAGATGTGTACAGAGACAGTCTCTACCTGACACCCTAAGGTCGGGGCTCCCGCCTCGGCCTTTTCCTTTTCCGTGACCTCGCCATAGCGCTCCCCGCTCAGCCCCCGAAACTCACCATCCGGACCGGACCTGGACCGGACTTCTGCAACGTCATTCAAAGAAACCATGCCCCTGCTGCGTCCGTCAGCTTCGGCAGCAGAATACCCAGGCAGGTGCGCTAACAAGTTGCGCTAGCACACCGCATGTTGCTATCAAATTATGATTGCATTCGCGACCTCTGCCTGCTATCCTCACCCCATGAACAAGGCCCACCGCAAGACCCTTGTCGCCATCTTCTCGCAGCCAGTACCTGCAGGGCTGGAGTGGCGACGCATCGAAGCCTTGCTCGTTGACCTGGGGGCGCAGACTCTCGAGGGAAGCGGCTCACGGGTGCGTTTTGTTCTGAATGACGTTGTGGCAACGTTCCACCGTCCCCATCCGGCCAAGGAAGCAAAACCTTATCAAGTTCGCGATTGCAGAATCTTTTTGGAGAACGCAGGAGTAAAGCCATGAGCACCATGACTTACAAGGGCTACGCGGCCCGGATTGAATACAGTGACGAGGATGGATGCTTCATCGGTCACATTGCCGGTATCCAGGACGTGATCGGCTTCCACGCCGAGACGGTCAAAGAGTTGCGCATGGCTTACCAAGAAGCCGTGGATGATTATCTGGCCACATGCGAAAAGGTTGGCCGGCCACCGCAAAAACCCTATTCGGGCAGACTGATGCTGAGGGTTCCCCCGGAAGTACACGCCCGCGCTGCCATGATGGCGAAGGCCCATGGCATGAGTCTCAATCAGTGGGTAGCGGAAGTTCTCTCGAAAGTATCTTGAGGTTCAGCCTGGTACGCACAGCGTCAACTGGAGCGAAGTGAAACGGAGCGAAGCTGACTTCGGGAGCAGGGGGCCGGAGGTTCAAATCCTCTCGCCCCGATCATCAATAACAAGGCCGTCTCAAGCGAGGCGGCCTTTGTGTTTTTGCGCTCCGGTCCTCTTCCGGTCCTGCCAGACACCCTATCTGCCGTCCTTTGGATTACCGCTTTGTTGCCATATATGGTTCCGGTCCGGGGTTTGGCTCCGGGGCATGTCCGGTCAAGAGCTCGTCCGGGGCGGGGGGAGAGAATAACTTCGAAAAATGCATATCAACGCCTTTCTTTTGCGCTCTTGGCCCGGGTATAATATCAAGAGAGATTATCAGCATTCTACAAATTGCCGTCACAGCGGCAAGCTGCTAAAGGAGAAATTCCATGGATAAATCAATGATCAAGGGCATCGTGATTGGCGGCATCGTGATGGTCGTTCTCGCGGCTGGTGCCGATGTTGGCTACAAAGCGTTGACCAAGCCAAAGTTCGCCGAGGTTGTCGCAGTGAAGGAGATTACGGAGACGATAAAAACCCCACGTGAGGAATGTCAGGACGTGCAGGTTCAGCAACAGGCGCCGGTGAAAGATACCCATCGGATCACTGGAACCGTGATCGGTGGAGTTGCAGGTGGCGTGTTAGGCAACCAATTTGGCAGCGGCACAGGCAAGACGATTGCCACGGTTGTCGGGGCCGCTGGTGGAGCGTATGCCGGTAACCAGGCGCAGGACTACATGCAGAAGAAAGACACGGTTACAACGACTCAACGCAATTGCAAGACGGTCTATGATATATCGCATAAGTTGATCGGCTATGACGTAACGTACCGCCTTGAAGACAAGGAAGGGGTCGTACGGACGTCCTTCAAGCCGGGAGCCACGCTACCGGTGCAGAACGGGCAGGTGGATGTGACTCCGCCCGTAGCAAAGCAGTGATGTAAGATTCTAGAAGGGGCCGGGGAGAGATCCTCGGCCTTTTCATTCGCAGAACCCCTCCAGTAGCAGTCAAGAGGAAATGGCTCCGGGGCACGTCCGGGGCGGGGATCGCCGTTAGTTTATTGGGATTGGCTCTAAATGCCAAATGTCCTCATTATAGTCGCGAATTGTCCGGTCAGTGGAGAACTTGAAGCTACAGGCGGAATTGACAATGCTCATCCGGGTCCACCGTTCTCGGTCCCGATACGCGGTTGCCACTCGCTGCTGGGCATCTACAAAACTGCGAAAATCGGCGGCAGTCATCCAGGGGTCATGGGGGTTCAGGATTGAGTTGACAATCGGATCAAAAAGGCCTGGCTCGAACAGGTTGAAATGTCCATTTTTCAGCAGGTCAATGACCCGCTGCAGGTCGTCATCACCGCTGATGATCGACCGCGGGTCATAGCTTCCGCGCAACCTCTCCACCGCATCACTGGCAAGGCCGAACATGAAGAAGTTGTCTTCACCGACCTCCTCCCTGATTTCGATGTTGGCGCCATCAAGGGTCCCGATGGTGATGGCGCCATTCATCATGAACTTCATATTCCCGGTACCGGAAGCCTCCTTGCCGGCGGTTGACAACTGCTCAGAGAGATCGGTGCCGGGACAGATGACCTCCATGGTGGTGACCCGGTAATTGGGTAGGAACGCAACTTTGAGCTTGTCACCTAGCGTCTGATCACCATTAACCACCCTGGCAACATTGTTGATTAACTTAATAATCAGTTTCGCCATGGCGTAGCCGGGCGCCGCTTTCCCGCCGATCAGTACGCACCGGTTAGTCCACTCGGTTGCATCGTCACGCTTGATGCGGTCATACAAATGGATCACATGCAGGATATTGAGCAGTTGGCGCTTGTACTCATGGATTCGCTTGACCTGTACATCAAAGAGGCTCTCAGGGTTGAAGGCGACACCGCACTTGTCGAGAACTAAAGCGGCCAGCCGTTTTTTATTGGCCTGCTTGACTTCATGCCACTGGCTTCTGAATTTTGTGTCATCGGCATATTCGCGAATCTTGTTGATCTGCCCCAAGTCGGCTATCCACCCCTCGCCTATTCTCGAGGTAATGAGCGCACTCAATGTCGGATTGCAGTGGGCTATCCAACGTCGCGGGGTGACGCCATTGGTCTTATTGTTGAACTTATTCGGCCAGAGTTCGTAGAAATCGCGGAAAAGCCCCAGCGACAGCAGCTCCGAATGCAAGGCAGCGACCCCATTAACGGAAAAACTTCCGACAATAGCCAGGTACGCCATTCGGATCTGGGGAACGGGACCGTCTTCAACGATGGACATGCGCTGCATCCGCTCGTTGCTTCCTGGCCACCTGACAGACACCTCTGACAAGAAACGAGCGTTGATCTCCAAGATTATTTCCAGAACACGGGGCAGCAGCTGGCCGAACATCGGCAGCGGCCATTTTTCCAACGCTTCCGGCAGCAGGGTATGATTCGTGTAAGCCATCGTGCTGCTGGTAATTTCCCAGGCCTGATCCCATCCGAAGCCATGATCATCCATCAGGATCCTCATCAACTCCGGTACGGCACAACTCGGGTGGGTGTCATTCAACTGGAAACAATTGTTGGCAGCAAACCCGCTGAAGTCCCCCTTGCGAATCATCACCCAGCGGTCAACGACATCCTGGAGACTTGCGGAGGCGAGAAAATATTGCTGGCGGAGCCGCAGGACTTTGCCATTCTCGCTGGAGTCATTTGGATACAGCACCATGGTGATGTTTTCCGCCTCATTCTTTGACGCTACCGATTCGGCATAACCACCGGCATTGAATTCACCCAGGTCGAAAATATCGGTAGCCGTCGCTTTCCAAAGACGCAGGGTATTGACCGTACCGTTGCGATACCCCGGAATGGGAACGTCATAGGGGACGGCCAGCACATCCCTGCTTTCGACCCAGCGGACGCGATGTTCGCCACTCTCTGTCAGGTAGTGTTCACTCCGCCCGCCGAAGTGGACCCGCTGAATAAACTCAGGCCGCTCCTGCTCCCAGGGGTTGCCATCACGCAGCCAGTGGTCTGGCTCTTCAACCTGGAAACCATCGACAATACGCTGGCGGAACATCCCGTATTCATAGCGGATACCATAGCCCATGACCGGCAGCTGCAGCGTGGCGCAGCTGTCAAGAAAACAGGCCGCCAGTCGTCCGAGGCCCCCGTTGCCCAGCCCGGCATCGATTTCGGCCTCGGCAAGATCTTCCATTTTGATGCCGAGTTGCAGCATCGCTTCCGATGCCGCATCGACAATGCCAAGATTCAGCATGGCGTTACCAAGAGTCCGCCCCATCAGAAACTCCAGCGACAGATAGTATCCACGCCGGCAGTTGGACTCGATATAGGTGTAGCGGGTCCTTCGCCAGCGGTCCATCAGCCGGTCACGAACGGTGAGGGCCAAAGCCTTGTAAAAATAATTGGTAGAATAACAGTACTTGTTCTGGCCGAGACTGTAGGCAAAGTAGTGCCGATAATCATGAATAAGGCTTGCTGCATCCAGGGGCAACGGTGGCAGCTCTGCCAAGTTCGGAGATTTTATTATCTTGCGCTTTTGCTTGGTTACCATTCATTTCCCTCATTAAATGTTTAGTGGCCGGATAACGTGCCCCACCGAGTCGGTCCACTCGACTGTTGGCATTGAACCGTTCCTGGTTTGTTCATGAACCGTTGCCTTCAGAGGCAGCGTCTCAATGACTTCTGGTGCCGGAGGCCGATGCCCAGGGACACTATGTGACTGTACCGTGTTGTCATGTCGCCGCCACGTCCAACCGGAATTTTGGCTTCCTTAGCGTATAGAAGATTGCGCCGTTGAGCAACTCATCTTGCCGTTTGTCATCTCGCCGTTTGCCGTGAAATGATGCATTGTATCTATTCTCCCAGGACTGCCGGGCTGGATGAATAACGTCCTGACGCCAAGTCTGCTTCGGGAGCAGGTGCGCTTCCCTTGGAATCGGCTACAAATACTTTGAAGTATCAGATGAGCCAAAAAATCACAGGGGAAAATGGAACTCATAGCCACTACGATCGGACTTTCCACAACTTCATTGCCGACGTGAAGTATCATTTTTGACCGCAATTGCCATACAGAAGCAGCATTCGCCTGACACAAAGTCCAGGGAGAGATCCGCGGCCTTTACTTTTCCCGTGACAATTTAATTGAAAACACTTGCAATCCGTACAGTCTTGGTATAATACCTCCATTCACTGAACACAAACCCAAAGGAGATCAACATGGCAACACTATTGGAAATGGCCGTCGAGATTGTATCTGCTCATGCATCGGCAAACAACATGACTAAGGACGAACTTATTGCAGAGATCGCCAGCGTCTATCAGGCCCTGGCCTCACTGGAAAAAGGCGAAACGGTTCAAGGCGAACAAGCAGAAGCAGCTAAGCCTGCCATCAGTGCCAAGAAGTCCATCGGCAAGAATGCAATCACCTGCTTGATCTGTGGCAAGAGCATGAAGACCCTGGCCCGTCACCTGATGACGGCTCACGGTCTGAAGCCTGGCCAGTATCGCAAGCAGTTCGGTATTCCGAGCAAGCAGTCCCTTGCGGCCAAAAGCTATTCCGAGTCCCGCCGGCAAATGGCCATCGACCGTGGTCTGGGTGAAGGCCTTGCCAAGGCTCGTGCCGCCAAAGGGAAAGCGAAAGCGGCGGCTCCGAAAGCCAAGGCTGCTCCCAAAGCGAAAGTGGCCAAGAAGAAGTAAGCACATTTTAGGGTAGGAACCATAAAGGCCGGGGAGAACTTCCCCGGCCTGCCGACATCCCCCACCTGACGTCGGGACCATCCGCTTCAAGCCATTTTCAGGGGATGAGACCCGGGGCTTCCGACCCACGTCCGGTCCGGAGACCCTTCCCTGTCCCGATCACTTCACCTGCCGTGACCGCGCCACCCACATGCTGGCAAGCCGCAACCGCCTTGCTCCGGGGAAGTGACTCCGGGACTTCTCCGGGGCGCTGCCAGAAAAGGCCTTTTCCCTTGAGCATTCAAGGGAGATAGGGTAATTTTACCCTGTTATTGCGGGCATTGAGGGGGATCAATGCTTGAAACTGCACGGAGGAGGCCTTCATGATAATTGCCAATGACGATAGAGCAGATGCTGTTGTTGCCCTCGTTTCCGGCGCCCTGATAGGGGTCGCCGTCGTCCTGTTGGTCATGCGGATGCGGCGCAAGCGGGCAACTGGTTCAGAAGCAGATGACGAGGACTATTGTTATGACGGCGGAGATTTATTTGTTTGAAATTTTAATCAACGGAAATTTACGGAGATGGTTATGCAACATTTTGTTGTTTGCTTATTGTCAGCCGCGCTGGTTGCCGGTTGTGCTTTCAATCAATACCAAAACGACATATCAGATAATCAATATTACATAAAAAAATTCACGCTGATGCCAATGCGGCATACGTTGGAGAGTGAACTGCCGCAACCAATATCGGGATAAGATCCATAAAGATAAAGGAAGATGGCAAGCATTAGCGGCAGCGGAATACCGCGACTCGTCGGTTGAATTGCACCTTCTCCGACTCCCTCGCTCGCGGGGATGCCAGGCGTCAGCGGCCCGACTGACCATATAAGAGACAGCGGCACCGATAAATCAGCAGTTATTCTTCAGCGTATTGATAGTCATTTACCTGATCGGCGCCATCCCCACCGGGGTGGTGCTGACCCGCCTGATGGGGCTGGACGATGTGCGCTCCCAGGGGAGCGGCAACATCGGTGCCACCAACGTCTACCGCGTCGCCGGCAAGCTTCCCGGCATTCTCACCCTGATCGGCGACATCCTCAAGGGGTTCCTGCCGCTGCTCGCCGTCAAGCTGTGGCTCGCCCCGACCCCGCTGCAACTCGGCCTGGCCGGGGTGGTCGCCATTGTCGGCCACTGCTACCCGGTCTACCTGCGCTTCAGGGGGGGCAAGGGGGTGGCCACGGCCATAGGCATCTTCCTGCTGCTCGACCCGCTGGCCCTGCTTGGCGGCGGCCTGGCCTTCCTGCTGGCCGTCGCCCTCAGCCGCTACATCTCCCTCGGCTCGGTGCTGGCGGCCATCGTCGCCCCGCTGCTGACCCTGCTTCTTGGCCGACCGCTGCCATTGGTGCTGAGTGCCGGCGTCATCGGCATCCTCATCGTCTGGCGGCATCGCGACAACCTTCAGCGCCTGTGCGCCGGCACCGAGAACCGCTTCGGTGCCAAGCCGCCGGTGCCTTGATCTTGCCGCACCATCCCCGAAGAATGCCGTAATGGCGACCACGCCGCGCCGGAACCCGCCGGCCCAGACGCGCCGCCGAAAAGTTATCCTCGGGCTGGCGTTGGTTGCCGTTGCCGGCCTGTTGCTGGCCGGGGCTTTCGGCCTGCGCCAGTGGCTGTTCCAGCAGTGGCCGGTCACGCCGCCCGGCGTCCAGCGAGTGAAGATCGCCCCCGGATCGGGGCTGCCGCAGATCGCCCTGCAACTGGAGCAGGCCGGCGTGGTCGGCAATGCCGAACGCTTCGCCCGGCTGGCCCGCTGGCGCGACGTCGCCCAGAAGATCAAGGCCGGCGAGTACGAGTTCGCCAAGGCCGCGACCCCGAGGGAGGTGCTCGAGCGGCTGGTAGCCGGCGATGTCATCAAGCTCCGCATCACCATCCCCGAAGGGTTTACCCTGCGTGAGATCGCCGCGCGGGTCGCCGCGGCCGGCATCGGCACGGCGGAACAGTTTCTCAAGGCCGCGACCGACCCGGCGCGCCTGGCCAAGGCCGGAATCCCGGCCGCCTCCCTGGAGGGCTACCTTTTCCCGGAGACCTACACGGTGGCTACGACCACCTCCTCCGAGGAAGTCATCCGCGCGATGGTTGCCCAGTTCGAAAAACAGCTGGCCCCGGAGTTGCTGGCCGCCGCCCGACTCCTTGGCCTCGACCGCCACGCCCTGGTCACCCTGGCCTCGATCATCCAGAAGGAGGCCGGCAACGAGGAGGAGATGCCGCTCATCGCGGCCGCGTTCCACAACCGGCTGCGCAAGGGGATGCGCCTGCAGGCCGACCCGACGGTGATCTACGGAATCCGTGATTTCAACGGCAACCTGACCCGCCGCGACCTGACGACACCGACGCCGTACAACACCTACACGCGCGCCGGGTTGCCGCCGGGGCCGATCGCCAGCCCCGGCCTGGCCGCCCTGAAGGCCGCGGCCAACCCGGCGACCAGCAGCGCCCTCTACTTTGTCGCCCGCGGCGACGGCCGGCACGAGTTCAGCGTGACGCTGGAGGCCCACAACCGCGCCGTGCGGCGCTACCAGTTGCGGGGCCGCTGAAAAACGCCCATCTGCGGCGTTGCCCTTGTGTTCGTTGCTGCGACGTACCATCAAGGTACGCCTCGCTCCTCCCGCGGCGGGCGCCTTGCACCTGGGCATTTTTGATCGGCCCTGATATTCTGCCGTTCAAATAATTCTTGCAACTTTTGGGGAGCCGATGGCACCACGCATCCTGATTGCCGAGGATCATCAGCCGCTGGCGGTCATTGATAACAGAAGGTTAGATTGGTCCGACCCCGCTGACGACGGCGGCTCAAGCGGTCGAGCAGGCGCACCAGCCGGACCATCTGCCGAAGGGCCGGACGAGGGACGGTCACCGTGGCCGGGCTGAGGATTCCGGCGAAGAGAGTCACTTCTGGCGGGCCACTGCTCAGCGGCCGGTCAGCCGCGTGAAGCCGGTCTTGACCGTCGCCGCGACGAAGGGGAGCAGCCGCCCTTTTTCACGCAAAATTTTACGGAACATGTCTGCCTTGGTGCGAGGCGGCCGGTCTGCCGGTCTCGCCACCAGCCGTAACGCTTGTTGCGGACAGCTGGCAAGACAGGCCCCGCAGCCGAGGCAGCGGCGCGCGTCGATGCCGACGCACTCCGCCCCCGGCTCCAGGCGAATGCCGCGGACGTTGCAGGCTTCAAGGCACTGGCCGCACCGGGAGCAGACCGTCGTCTCGACGACGGCTAGAAAGGGGGCCTTGGCGATGCCATCGACGAAACCTTCCTGCACCCCGGTCATCAGCTCGCAGCAGCAGGAGCAGCAGTTGCAGATGAATGATGGTTGTTCGCGGATGTTGTCGGTGATGTGAGTCAGGTTGAGACGGCGGGCCTCCGTAAGGATGCCGAGCAGCTCTTCGGTGGTCTTCTGCTGCATGAAGCCGCGGCGTACCAGAAAACGTGCCCCCTCGCCGAGCGCGATGCACAACCCCTCGACCGGCACACCCTTGGAGCAGGATTCACCCAGGTGTTCCTTGCGGTGGCGGCAGAAGCAGAGGCCGGCTGCGCCGAAACCCGCCGTCTCGACAATGCGGCGGGCGTCCTCCCAAGGGGTGACCTGGGAGCTTACCGGGATGCTTTCCGGATAGGAAAGAGCCCGCGTCAGCTGGGTGCGCGTGCCGAAAACCTCCTCCGCCTGCCCAGGACGCACCTCATGCAGGTAAGTCTGCATCAGCCGGGCGAGCTCGGCCAGCGGCAGGTCGCTGCGCCGCTTCATAAAGGTGAATTCGAAGAAACCGATCAGTCCCGGCATCAGCAGCCAGTAGGTGGTATCGCCGCAGGGGAGGTCCATGACCAGCCCTTTATCGGCCATAACCTCGAGTTGCGGCAGCAACCGCTCGGCGGCGACGCCGGTGGCTGCCGTCAGTTCGTCCAGCGTCGCTTCGGTCAGCGGGAAGCGCGAGGCGATCAGGGCCTCTTCCTCGGAAAAGAGCAGGGCGAGGATCTCGCGCAGGGTCTGGTGATCGACCAGGCCGACCGGGTAGCGGTTGAGGCGGTCGATGAGCGGGACAAGGTGGGATTTTCCGGAGATCAGGTGACCCATGGGGGAACCTCGCGCTGGGGTGTGACAGAGATGCCGTCAGGATACCCGGGCGGGGAGAATAAGCAAGAGGGACCGGTCGGCACCGGCCCCTCTTGATCGTTACAAAAACGGCAGAGAGAAGGTCAGCGCCGGTTGCCCATGATCCGCAGCAGCATCAGGAACAGGTTGATGAAGTCGAGGTAGAGGGTCAGGGCGCCGAGGATCGCCGCTTTCTTCTGAGCCTCGCCGTCGGCGAAGCCACCCTCGCCGATGCGCTTGAGCTTCTGCGTGTCGTAGGCGGTCAGGCCGACGAAGACGAAGACGCCGATGTAGGTGGTGACCCAGGTGATCATGGCGCTCTGCAGGAAGAGGTTGACCAGCGAGGCGATGACGACGCCGATCAGCCCCATGAACAGGAAGCTTCCCCACCCGGTCAGGTCGCGCTTGGTGGCGTAGCCGTACGCGCCCATCGCCGCGAAGGTGCCGGAAGCGACCAGGAAGGTGCTGGCGATGGAACTGCTGGTGTACATCAGGAAGATGCCGGCGAAGGTCACCCCGTTCAGCGCCGAGTAGAGCAGGAACATCAGGGTAGCCACCAGGGAACTGATGCGGTTGATCGCCGCCGACAGGGCGATGACCAGGCCGAGTTCGCCGATGATCAGCCCGTAGAACACCAGGCGGTTGCCGAAGACCAGTTGCAGCAGTCCCTCGCTGGTCAGGGTGAAGAGCGCCGCCAGGGCGGTCAGCGCCAGCCCGGCGGTCATCCAGCCATAGACCTTGGGGAAGAAGCTGGCGGTGGCAGTGCTGCTCAGTGGAACAGGATAGGTTTGGTCGCGTTCGAACATGGTTATCTCTCTTCGGGTGTGGAGTATTGCCAAACGATGATTATAGCAGAAAATCGGTTCTGACGGCACAATCTTTGGACCGGCACCTGCCGCACATCAGTCCAGCGCCTCGGCCAGCAGCGAGATGGTGTGGGCGGCGCGCACCGACTTCCTCTGCTTGTCGAGGCCGCCATGGATCTGCATCAGGCACCCCGGGCAGTCCATGGCCACGCAGGTTGCACCGGAGCGAGTGATATCGGCGACCTTGTCGCCCAGGATATTCCGGGCGATATCGGGGTGGCTGGTGAAGGAGTAGGAACCGCCGAAGCCGCAGCAGCGGTCGGCGTGGGCCATCTCCACCAAATCAAAGCCGGAGCCGGTTAGCAGTTGGCGCGGCTCACGCCACACCCCGGCGCCGCGCTTGAGGTGGCAAGAATCGTGGTAGGTGACTTTTTCCGGTGACGCCAGACCATTCAGCAGCTGGCCACCATCGCACTTTTCGACAATGAAGCGGGAAATGTCAAGGGTGATCGCTGCCAGTCGCTCGGCCTTCTCCGCCCAGCGCGGGTGATCGCGCAGCAGGTCGACAAAGTCACGCTGCAACGCCATGGTACAGGTCGGGCAGGTGGTCACCACGAAATCGGGGTCGTCGGCCAGCAGGGCGGCGACATTCTGTTCGGCCAGCACCGTGGCGGTCTCGCGATCGCCGGAGTAGAGGGCCGGCACGCCGCAGCAGTTCTGCTCCTTCGGGAAACTCACGGCCACGCCGAGCCGATTGAGCACCTTGACCAGGTCGCGGCCCAGTTCCGGGTAGACGAAATCGTTGAGGCAGCCGGCGAAGAACGCCACCCGGTAGCGCGGCGTGGCGACCTTTTGGGGAAGCTTGCTCCACCGGTCGCGCAACGACTTGTCAGCGATGGCCGGCAGGGAGCGCCACTCGGTCAGCCCTGAAAAGAACAGCGGCAGGTGGCGGATGGTGCGCTCGCCGCGGGTGACCGGTTTCTGCAGCAGGCTGGCAGTGCGGATCATGGTGTGGAACAGCTTGCGGTTGCGCATGATCCGCTTGAACACCAGCGCCTTGCCGGCGCCGATCCCCTCTTCCTCGCCGAGCACTTCACGCAGGTGCAGGATGATGCTTTCCAGGTCGATGCCGCTCGGGCAGACCGCCACGCAGGCGCGGCAGCCGATGCAGGCGCGCACCAGCTCGGCGGCGTTCTCCAGGCCGTGGAAGAAGGCGGTGAGGATGATGCCGATGGCACTGATGTAGATGTGGCCGAAGACATGCCCGCCCACGGTCTGGTAGACCGGGCAGACGTTGGCGCAGGCGCCGCATTTGATGCAGCGCAGGGCATCCCGGCAGTGGGGCGACTCGGCCAGGGCGCTGCGGCCGTTGTCGAGCAGGACGATGTGCAGCTCCTTGCTTCCGTCGGCGCAGGGCACCGCGCCGCGGATCCAGCTGACGTAGGAGGTGATCAGCTGGCCGGTGGCGTTCCTGGGCAGAACATCGATGACCTTCTGGGCAGCCTCCAGGGTCGGCACCAGCTTCTCGATCCCCACCAGGGCCACGTGGATCTTCGGCAGGGTAGTGACCAGCCGGGCGTTCCCCTCGTTGGTGATCAGGGCGAGGCCACCGGTTTCGGCGATGGCGATATTGGCCCCGGAGATCCCCATGTCGGCGTCCAGATACCCCTGGCGCAGCTGCTCGCGGGCCAGTTGCACCAGATGGGGGATTTCAGCCGGCTCGACCTTGCCGGTGACCTTGCCGAACAGTTCGGCCACCTCCTCTTTGAGCATGTGGATCGCCGGCATGACCATGTGGCTGGGCCGCTGTCCGGCCAGCTGGATGATCCACTCGCCGAGGTCGGTCTCCAGCGCCCTGATCCCGGCTTCTGCCAGGGCGTGATTGAGATGGGTCTCCTCGCTGGCCATGCTCTTGCTCTTGACCACCAGCTTGACCCCGCGCTGACGGGCCAGACTGACAATGTAGGCGTTGGCCTCAGCGGCGGTGCGTGCCAGGTAGACCGTGGCGCCGGCGGCTTCGGCGTTGCGGGTGAATTGCGCCAGGTACTCCTCGCGCTTATCCCGCACGTCATCCTTCATCGCGGCAATCCCGGCGCGCAGCGCCTCGAAATCCATGCCGGCGAAAGCGGCCTCGCGGGAGAGCAGGTAGGCGTCGGCAAAGCGGTGCAGGGTGTCCTGCAGGCGCGGGGTCGCCAGGGCGTCGGTGACGCGCTGCTGGTATTGGCGGGAACGGGCTTTGGACATCGGCACCTCGGGGATTCAGAAGTCAGCATTCAGGGGAAAGCCACTGCACACCTTGGCCGCAGGATTCTGAATCCTGAATCCTGTATTCTTTGCGCTGCCGTCGCTTCAGCTCTCCATAAAATCGTCGGACATCCCCGCGCACAACAGCACGTGCAGTTCCTTCGGCCCGTGCACGCCGATGGTCAGCACCCGTTCGATATCCGCGGTGCGGCTCGGCCCGGTGATGTAGGCCAGAAACGCCTGCGGCAGGCGCTCGTGGAAGCGGCGCAGCAGCGGCACGGCGGCCGTGGAGTCGGCCACGATTTTGCGCGGGTCGAGCAGGACGAAGTGCACCGGGGGGAGGGTCGTGGCGAGGCGCAGCGCCTCGTCGGTGCTCTCCAGCACTACCGTGCCGGTGGCGGCGATGGCGAAGTTGGCCCCGGTCAGGCCGGCACTGGCTGCCGCGGCGTGCCGGCGAAAGTCCCGGTCGACCACTTCGACCCCGGCTGCACGCAGACGGGGTGCCAGATCGAGGCGCTGCAGGCTCGACGAAGGGGGGAGGAGAAGGGGGCCGCGGACCGTGGCCGCCAGGTAACCGGCAACCTGCTGGAGTGACGGGCAGGGGATAACAATCCCCCCCACCTTCTCGATGGCTTTGCAAAACAGATCTGTCATCAACAAACCTCCGGATTATAAATACCCTGACAAGAAGATATCGGCAAGGGAGTCAGCGCTCGGCCGCTCATGACGCACCGTCGGACAGGGCCGGCGGGGGCTCGGCGAGTTCGCGGGCGATCTGCTGAAACTCCTTCTCGCAGGCGATGAACGCCTCAACGATGGTCGGGTCGAAGTGCCGGCCGCTCTGCACCACGATCATCTCGCGCACTTTCTCGTGGGGATAGGCCTCCTTGTAGACCCGCGCGCAGAGCAGCGCGTCGTAGACATCCGCCAGAGCCATCAGCCGGCCAGCCAGCGGGATCGCCGTGCCGCTCAATCCGTACGGATAGCCGGAACCGTCCCACTTCTCGTGGTGGGCGATGGTCACCTGGCAGGCATAGTCGAGATAGGCGAGGCCCGCCCCTTCCAGCAGACTCCGGGAACTGGTCAGGGCTTTCTGGCCGATAATCGGGTGACGCTTCATGATCTGCCACTCGGCTTCGGTCAGCTTCCCCGGCTTGCACAGGACGGCATCGGGAATCCCGACCTTGCCGATATCGTGAAGGGGCGCCGACCGGAACAACAGGTCGATGTTGGCGTTCGTCAGTTCTTCGCGGCAGGTCGGGCTGTTGCGCAGGTTCCGGGCCAGAGCCTCCACATAGCGCTGCGTGCGCAGGATGTGGGCGCCGGTCTCCTGATCGCGGCTCTCGGCAAGGGTGGTCATGCCGATAATCGTGGCATTCTGGGCCGCCGCCAGTTCCTTGGCATACGTGTAGACCTTGCGGGCCGCCAATCCGTACTTGACCAGGTTGAGCAGGCCGCTGCCGAATACCAACAGGAGCAGGGGAACGAGCGGCGACACGTAGATCCCGGTCGTGGCGAACATCCCCCAGGCCCCGCCCACGGCGAGCGCTGTCCCGGCGAGCAACAGGAGCAGGTCGGCGACGAAGCCGTACAGGCCCAGCACCAGGGTTGCGGCAAGCCCGAGGATGACGACGAAGAACAGTTCGGCGCCCCGCGACCACGGTGGCTGCTGCAGGCACCTCCCGGAGAGCAGGTTGTCGATCACCAGGGCGTGGATCTCCATCCCGGGGAAAGACCGATCGATGGGGGTGGCGTGGCGGTCACCCAGGGCCGAGGCCCAGGCACCGACCATGGCAATCCTGCCCCGCAAGGCCCCTGCCGCCAGACGCCCGCCGAGGATGTCGGCAGCCGACACGTAGCGGTAGCCCTGCCCCGGATCACGAAAGGACAGCAGCAGGTTGCCCTGCCGGTCCAGCGGAATCTGCCGGCCGTTCCAAGTGAGCACGGCGTCTTCCGGCCTGATCTTCAGGCGCACGTCCTTCTCGTTGCTGGCCCGGAGCAGGGCGGCCAGCCCCAGGCTCGGGTAGAGGCCGTCCGCCCCCCTGATCAGCAGCGGGACCCGGCGCAACGTTCCGTCTTCGTCGACACTGACGTTGGTGAAGCCGGCAGCAGCAGCGACCTGCATGAACTCGGGCCGGCTGGTGAGTGCGCCCGTCGGCACCGGCCAACCGGCGTCGGCCCCTCCCGCAGACTCCACGACCGCCCGCGACAGGGGCGGGGGGAGGGACGCTCCCGCCTTGCCGCCGGCAAACTCGAACTTGAAGCCGATGACGACCGGGGCCTTGCCGAGGGCACCGGCCAGCACCTGGTCGTTACCGGGAGCGGTCCTCGCCGGCATACCTGTTTCCCCCAGGTCGCGAGCCCGCTCGCGGGCGATGACCTCCGGGGAGGTGCGATCCGCCTCGGCCAGCAGCATATCCAGGGCGATGGCGCTCACCCCGGCGTGCTGCAGCCCCTCGATCAGTTGCGCCAGGCGGTAGCGCGGCCACGGCCATTGCCCGTAGTTTTCCAGGCTCCGGTCGTCGATCCCGATCAGGACCGGCAGGTCATGCGGCGGGCGGCCGGCGACGTTGGTGAGGAAGGTGTCGTAGAGGCGAAAGTGCAGGGCGCGCAGGAGCGAAGGAGGATGGATCACCAGCCAGGCGGCGAACAGGGTCAGCAGCAGCCCCAGCGAGCCAACGACGGCAAATTCCGCCCGGTTGCCCCAACGGGCTCCGAAATTGGCGATCCAGTTTGGAAGGCGCATGCCGACCGGCTAGCGGATGACGACTTCGACCCGCCGGTTGCGCGGTTCGCTGACTTCGTCGGCGGTCGGCACCAGCGGATTCCCCTCGCCGTGGGAGGCAAGTTCGATGTGACCGGCGGGAATGCCGCCCTGCAGCAGCAGGTCGCGCACAATCATGGCGCGGCGCAGCGAAAGCTCCCGGTTGCCCTCGGCCGTGCCAACCCGGTCGGCATGCCCGTGCACGCCGATGTCCACCGAATTGTTCTTACGGATGGCGGCAAACATTTCGGGGAGGATTGCCCGTGACGGGGGGTCGAGTTCGGTGCTGTCCGGCAGGAAGTAGAAGATGAACCTGGCCGGCTGTTGCGGCTGGGCCGCGAGTGCCGCCGCGAAATACCGCTGGACGAAAGCCTCGTCCACCTTGGTGGCCGGGGCCGGGGGAGCGGCCGGGTCGCTGATCGCGGTCATCTGGTTGGCCTCGGTCAGGGTCTGCCGCCCCCCGGAGGAAGCCACCTCGGCCCGGCCGACTTTGCCGTCGGGGTCGGCGATCAGCACCATCATCTCGCGCGTGACCGGTTGGCAGGCGGCGCACAGGGTGCCGATAACAACGATGATCAGCCATGCTTTAGGCATCGAAGCCTCCCCGTCCCGTTGGTCAGTCGACCTTGATCAGTAGCCGGGTGCCGCGCACGGCGATGGTCGCGCTGGGGGTTTCCAGGCGCAGCGATTCGGGGGCGAGCCTGGCGATGATCCCGGAGAGGTAGGCAAAGGACCCCTTGACGAAGCCGAAGGCGGCGGCAAAGCGGCTGGCGTGAGGCTCAAAGACGTACTCCTTCAGAACCAGACTGCTGTCTGGCCCCAGGGAAATCGTCGTGTCGTCGTAGAGGATGATGCCGAGCGCGGAGTCACCGGAGGTCGTCAGAATATCCAGGGGATAGACCGGCATGCCGACGGCGGCCGGAAGAATGGTCCCGCCGCGCTGGATCTGGCAGGCACCCTTGAGAGTCCTGACGCTCCCCGCCGGCGCCTCCTCGGCGGCCTGTGCGCAAGGAATGGCCAGCAGGAAGAAACAGGCGGCGATCAACAGGTTGCAAATCATGGGCAGCTGCCTTTCCGAGGGGACTGCGACGTGGCGCGACGCTGCTTGTACTCGTTGAGGTAGGCATTCAGGTCGACCAGGTGCTTCTCATCGGCCCTGGCCAGGGAGCTGAACAGCTTTTTCAGCGAGTCGTCCTTGAACAGGAGCACATATCCTGCGTGAATCCCCTGGAAACGGTTTTCCAGGGTCACGGCAATCTTGAGCAGTTCATGTTCGTTTCTGGTCCCCGCCTTGACCTGATTCAGCAGTTGCTCTGCCTCGCTTTTGAGCTGGTACGGGTCGCCTGCTGCCTCATTGATGCCGGCGAACGTCTCCTTGGGCGAGACCCGCAAGGCAAACCGCAGCTGACGCGCGTGGTCATCCTCATCATCAGCCAGCTTGCGCATCAACCGCTGAAGGGGCTCATTGTCATCGGCCCGGACCTCAAGCTCCCGGTAGATAAAGGCCGCCAGTTCCTCGACCTCGGCGCAACATTCGATAAATCTCCTCATTCCATGGCTCCCTTTCCGGATCCGGCTGCGAAGAATTTTAATGGAATGTTGATCTTTTCGCCACTCTTGCGGGCGAGATAAAGCTGTTTTTCGCAGCGCGCCACGGCGTCCTGCAGGGTGTCGTCCGGCTGCAAAATGGTTCCGCCGACGGTCACTGTAACGTTGAGCAGTTCAGCCTCCACCACAATATAGCTTTTGTCGATGAGAATCCCCAATTTTCTTCCGACGGTGAACAGCTGGTTGCTGGTCACATCGTGAATCAGGCCGACGAAAGAGCCGTCATCCACATGTCCGAACAGATCCAGGGGGCGACAGTTTGCGCGAAGGGTTTCCGCGACGACCTGCAGAATCCGCTGGCGCTTCGCGCTGCCGAGACGGTCGCAGGCCGCTTCCAGGTTGTCTATTTCTATGGCCAGCACGCCGATGTGTTTGGGTTGCCTGACCATCTCCTTGAGATAGCGCTGTGCCTGGGACTCGAGATAAGCCCGGTTGCCGAGGCCGGTCAACGGATCGAGCAGCGCCGCGGTTTCGAGTTCGGCAAGGTGCTCGAGGGTCAGCATCGCTTCGGTATTGTCGGCGAATAGCTCGGCTGCACCGATGACCTCGCCGCCGTCATCGCAATAGGGCGAGACTTTTACCCTGACCGGGATGCGATGACCCTCCTTGTGGTGGAGGAAAATATCTGCGGTGTTCTGCTGGCGGTGGGCCATGGCCCAATCCAGGGGACAGCCCTGAGAGCACAGGTCGCGTCCCTCGCCATCGACATGCTTCAGCGGCCCCTCGTGGCAGCACAGCCCGATGACTTCATTGGCCCTATAGCCGGTGATCATTTCGGCGGCGCGATTCCAGTAGGTGATCCTGCGCCCGCGTGTGACCAGGTAGAGTCCATCGTAAAGATCGTCGAGTACTCTCTGCTTATCAAACATGGATCCTCCCGGAGACTAAATGTTACTCGCAGTAGCACTGGCGCGCCGGCACGGTGTCGTCGGGCGGCAGGGGCGGCAACTCCTCGCCCATCTCGGCCAGGACCTTGAGGAAATTGACGACCAGATCGGCATTGAGCTGGCTGCCGGCCAGGGAGAGCATGTGCCCGCTGACCTTGGGAAAATCCCATGGATCCTTGTAGATCCGCCGGGTGCGCAGGGCGTCGAAGGTGTCGGAGATCATGGTCATCTGGCTGGCCAGGCTGAGTGACCACCCGGAGCCTGGCGACGGATAACCCTGCAGATCGTAACGCATGTGATGCTCATAGGCGCTGATTACCGCCAGCGTCGGCACGACCGGCTGGTTCATCAGGTACTGGGCGCCGCGCGACGGATGGGAGCGCATGATGGCCCACTCTTCGTCGGTCAGCTTCCCCGGCTTCTGGATGATCTCGCGGTCGACGAAGATCTTGCCGGCATCGTGCAGCATCCCGGCGATGCCGAGGTCGTGCAGGAGTTGTCCCTCGATGCCGAGGGCCATCCCCTGGGCGATGTTGAGGATGCCGACATTGATTGAATGAGTGAAGGTGTAGTCATCGAGTTTGCGCAGGGGGACCAGCGCCAGTAGCGGATTGGCTTCGCGACGGAAGGCGGCGATGAAGCCGGCGACCAGGCTGAGCAGCTGGCGCGCGTCAAGTCGCTGCTGGCTGCCGATGTCGGCGTAGAGCGCCTGCAGCCCGGCCAGCTGGGTGGAGTTGAGCTGGTCGAACGACTCGATCTGGGTCTCGTCGGTACTTTCGGAGGGGTCGGAGACATCGATACCGCCGACGCGAATCTTGCTATGCCCCCCCCTGAGCACCGCAAGGTCGCCACCGCCGGTGCAGCGTAACAGCTGGCGCAGATCGGCGGCATCGATGCCGGGGAAGAACTTGATGTGGCCGATTCCGAGCGCGCCCAGGGTTCTGGCGACCCGCGCGGTATAGGGGGTCTGCGCCAGCGGGCGCCCGTGAAAGAGGAGGTCGTCGTTGACCACCACCAGCGTCAACTCCGGCGTGGCGGCGAGCAGCTGCTGCAGGGGATCGAGAATCGCCGGCAGGTTGTTCAGCACCCGCGGGTGGTCAGGGGCGTAAAGCGCGGTCGTACCGAAGGCCTGCGCCAGGTGGCGCAGCAGTTCATTGAGCAGCGGGAGTTGCCGTTCACCGCTCATGGGGAAGCTCCGGCCAGCTTGTTGAGGGCCAGTTGTGCGGCCCGGGAAATGTCTGTCGAGGATGAGCGGGCTTGCGGCTGCAGCAACGCTTTGGCCGCGCGCACCGGAAAGTTCGCCAGCACCGCGATGATTTCCAGTTTGAGTTGGTCATGGTTTCGGGCGTGCAGCAGGTTGCGTGCGCCGAGAAGTTCGGCGAAGACCGGCAGGCAGTGGCTCTGGGCATTGCTCGCCAGGGCCCGCACCGCCGCCTTCTTGACCTCCAGGCGGTAGTCGAGCAGCGTTCCGGACTGCAGCAGGTCGACGAGTTCCGCGATGACTTGCGGGTGATGCGACAGGCTGGCCAGGTTGATGGCGCTGACCAATTCCGCCGGTGACTTTGCCGCGAGCGCCTGCAGCAGGAACGGGGTGGCGTGCTCGTCGCGCAAGATCAAGCAGGAGCGCAAGGCTTCCAGCTGCACCTTGGGATGGGAATGGCTCAGGCACTTCCTGATCTCCGGCAGGGCCGCGTCATCGCCGAGTTCCCGCAACAGGTAGAGCATGTTCCTGACCACGAACCAGCGGGGGTCGGCGAGGCGCGCGGTCGCCGGGGCCAGGCACGCCGAGCCGAGCCGGATCAGCCCCTTGAGATAGCCGAGACGGGCGCTGCGGTTGGCTTCCGTGCCAAGGCGTTCGAGCAGCGGTTCGACGAACGGAGCGGGTACGCTCAGGATCAGCCCCCAGAGTGCTTCAGCCTGTTCCTGGCCGAGTCGCTGCAGGTCGTTGAGAGCGGCCGCGGTAAACTCCGCCGAAACCAGGAAATTTTCCACCTTGTGGCGGACCTCTTCGCCAACCTGCCCGCCCCGGCAACGGCCGTAAAGCTTGTCGATCTGCAGGTAGTTGCGGGTGGTCAGACAGAAGCGCAAAGTTCCCAGGAGGTTGCTGCAAAACCCCTCAAGGTGCTGGCCGTCAGGGGCCTGGTGGAGAATGTCGAAGATGATTGCGCCGAGGTGCTCTTCCACGTTCCCCGGTTCAAGGGTCGCTTTGAGCCGTTCCAGGGAGTTGGTCGTGGCGACCGGCAGCGCTTCCTTGTGGATAATCGCCAGCAATGCCCCCTGATAAGCCTTCGGTACATACTTGTCGAAGTCGTCGGCCTTGAACAGTTCCGTGATCTTGCCGGACACCGCGTCAGAGTCGACGGTTCCGACCGCGACTTCGGCCGGGTCGGCGAACCCCCGCTCCTGGGCAAGTCGGCCGAGCAGTTTCAGCACCACAGGTGGGACGTACCCCTTGCCGCCAGTGGCGTTCCGGAACGCATCGAGCAGGGCCTGGTCGGACAGCCCCTGGAGAAACCCGTCGGCGAGATCGGCATCGAGATTGAGGGTGAAAGCGTGATCAAGGAACAGCCGGCGCAGGTTGGGACTCAGACTGTTGACGAAGGTGACCAGTTTGTGGAGCGCCGCCGCCCGGTAGATCCTTACCTTCTCATGCTTGAGCGAGATCAGGAAGCGGCTGCCGTCACGGGCAAAGGTCTGCTGATCGGCCTCGGGACAGTCGGCGAGAGACCTGTTGAGCTGCTCGGCCAGCCGGGCGGGAGCGGATTGCCCGGGATCCTGGGGGTCGGGATCAGGCAGGTGCAGCCCGTGGAGCAGAGAGAGGGCGAAGTTTTCCCAAAGGCGGGAACGCTGCAGTTGCAGCTCCTCGGCAGGGGTCTCCGGCAGCGTGTCGGTCAGCAGGAAATCCTGCTCGGCCATCTCCCGCACGCTGATCCGCTCGATACCCCGCGCCCGCAGGCAATGGGCCATGCCCCCCTCGTCCCAGGTTTCCGCCGGTTTGCGGGAGACCAGTTGCAGGAAGAGCTGGAGCTCGTTGCCAGTCACTTCCCGGTGCAGGTTGAGGGTGGCGATTCCATGGGCGAAGAGGCTGGCGGCAAACTTTTCGAAGTTACTGTTGTTGCGGTCGATCAGCCCGTCCGCGAACATGAAGGCGTGACGGGCGACATAGATGGTCACGAGTTCCTCGCCGGCGAACAGTTTGCCGAGGAACCCGAGCAGGCGCTCACTGGTGAGGTTGACGTTGGCGTTGTTCGGGCCGTACAGGCGCAGGTGGCTCTGCAGCAGGATCAGGCCATTGAGCAGGTTGCGAATGGCGCCGGGATCGATGGTGCTGGACGGTTGTTCCAATAACCCTCCGAGCGGCCCTTTCAAAGAGCTTTCAGTCATGTCACTCGGGGCCGTCAGTCGTTGGGTTCGACAGGCGCATCGACGGCGTGGCCATGGCGGCAGCGATGCGGAAGCCGGCCTTTCCCGTGACCTTGACCTGATACATGGCAGAATCGGCGGCGGCGAAGAGCGCCTGGTAATCCTCGCCGTGGGCCGGGTAGATGCTGATGCCGATGCTGGCGCTGACCTGCACCTGGTGCGTGGCAAGAACCACGGGGGTTTCGATCGCCGCCAGGATCTTCTGGGCCACGGTGAGGGCATCCAGGGGCTCGTCGATCATTGGCAGCAGCGCTGTGAATTCATCGCCGCCGAAGCGGGCCAACGTGTCCTCGGCGCGCAGCACCCCCTGCAGGCGCCTGCCCACCTCGATCAGCAGCAGGTCGCCCACGGCATGGCCATAGGTGTCGTTGACCTGCTTGAAGCCATCCAGGTCGAGGACGATCATCGCCAGTTGGCGGTTTTCGCGTTTGGCCCGCTGGATGCCGGTCAGGGTGCGGTCGGCGAAGAGCACCCGGTTGGACAGGCCGGTCAGGGCATCGTGGAATGCCAGGTAGCGAATCTTCTCCTCATTGCGCTTGCTCAGGCTGATGTCATCCATCGTTCCGATGTAGTGGGAGATATCCCCTTCGGCATTGCGCAGCGAGGTGATCGAGAGCATCGCCGGGAAGACTTCGCCGTTCTTGCGCCGGTTCCAGATCTCTCCGTGCCAGGCGCCCACACTCTTCAGCTGGCGCCACATCTCCGCGTAGAATTCCGGCGGATGCCGATCCGACTTCATCAGGTTGGCCCTGCGTCCCAGGGCCTCCTCGACGCTGAACCCGGTGATGGTTTCAAAGGCCGGGTTGGCCCGCAGGATCACCCCTTCGCGGTCAGTGATGACGATCGATTCGATCACGTGCTCAAAGACCTGCCCGGCGAGGAGGAGCGCCTCGTTGGCCTGCTGCAATTCACCGGTCTTGATATCGACCAGATGGGCGAGCCTGGTCGTCATTTGCCGGTTGTTGACCAGGAGTTGGTTGAATTTTTCGGCCAGGACCCCGATCTCGTCGCGGCTCGGGACCGGTACCAGAGCCGTGCCGTCGTCACCGTCGGCCAGGCGGATAACCATTCTGGTAATGAGGCCGATGTTGCGAGTGACGTAGCGGTGAGTAAACCAGAGGAAGCAACCGAGGCTGGCGAAGAGCCCGCCAACCAGGATCGCATGACCGAGCGGCGAGGACTGCAGGCCGGCCAGGTGAACCAGCAGGGTCAACCCGCCGAAGAAGAGCAGGGTTGCCGTGCCAAACAGCAGAATTTTGGTGTTGAGGGAGCTTTTCACCATGATCTCTCCCCGGCCCGGGTGGTGTGGCGGCTGCGGCCACCGGGAGTTGTCGACAATCCCGCGCATATCCTGCCACGGAAGTCAGTTAGACAATCCCGGGTTAAGGCAGTGTTACCCCCGCCAGCGCCAGTTTGCCGGTGACGTTGTCCTTGATCCAGTGCGGATCCCACCATTCGATCGGGTTGACCTGCTGCCCCGCGACCAGCACATCGAAGTGCAGATGGTCGCCGCCGGCCAGCCCGCTGGTGCCGGTGCGGCCGATGATCTGCCCTTTGGTGAGTGCATCGCCCACCTTGATATCGATCTGACTGAGGTGCCCGTAAAGCGTTTGCAGGCCGAGGCCGTGGTCGATGATCACGCATTGGCCGTAGATGCCAAGGTCGGCGGCATACACCACCTTGCCGGCATTGGCCGCCGGCACCGGAGCGTGAGCAGTGGATGCCAGGTCGATGCCGAGGTGGGTCTGGTGATCGATGATCAGACCGTTGTGCAGGTAGGTGCGCGGCTGGGCGAAGTTACCCGGGACCGCCGCGTTGGGCTGACGCTGGAAGCTCCCCGACCAGAGCGGAGCGGGCGCGCTCTGCTGGCCGATTTCCAACACCTTGGCGATATTCTCCTTGCGCAGGTCGCGATTGACCTTGAGGAACAGCTCCAGCGGGCTGGTGAATTCGGGGAAGAACTGCTGGAAGTCGGGGACGATCTTGGTTTCCAGGAACTGCGGCGTGATGTTGATCTTGTCCGCCGGGAAGGTCCTGGCAATGATGTGGTAGTTAAGGCCGGTGGTTCGCTCGTTACCGGCCCGATCGACTGCCAGTACCTTCGGCACGAAGGCGGCCGGCGGCAGGTTCCACGGCAGGGCGAAGAAGCATACGAAGGCCCCGGAAGGTTGCCGGTAGGCCGGGAAGAGCCGCTCGCCGACCTTGACCCCGGTCCGGGCCGGCTCCTCCGAAAGAGTGTAGACCGCCACCGCCGCCCCCCCCTGGTTGACATTGTGGTGGGTGGTGAGCACCGAGATTTGCGGCGGCTGGTTGTCAACGCCAAAGCTGGCCGTCTGCTCGACGGTATTACCGCTGCCGAAGCGGATACGCGCATGGTCGATGGCACGCAGTTGCAGCTCCAGCGGCCCTTCCTGCAAGCCCGTGCCGGTGAGCGGCACGGTTTCGCTGACGCGGGCCGTCCCGACCGGATAGTCGCGGTTGAGCAGCTCGATGGCGCGCCCCCCCTGGACCGCCGTCAGCTGCAGGTTTTTCACGCCGACACCGGCGTCCTCTACGGTCACGGTCAGCGGGCGCTTGGCCGAAACGGGTCCTCCGGACGGGTTCAGCACCAGGATCGGCGCGGAGATGTCACGCAACAACAAATAGCCGCCCGATATCAAGGCGGCAACAATCAGCAGCAGCACCAGCAATTTCCCTTTTCTCACGTTCAGGTCATCCTCGACAGGTATTGATGTTGGGCAGGGAGCGGTGGAACGGTTAATGCCGGCCAGAGCGGTAGCGCTTCAGCCAGCTCTGCAGTTCCTCTTCTTCGTGCTCCAGCTCGAAGGCATTGATCAGTCCTCGGCGCAAGGCCACGGACACCGCGCGGTTGCGCAGGTTGAAAGCGTCCCCCACCTTGTCGGACTGGAACTGCTCGAGATCGAGGCCGAGCTTGCCGTACAGGGAGTTGAGACGGCTCTGCACCCCCCGCCGCGAGAGGTAGCGGCGCTGGGCGATCAGGTTATCGGTCAGGCCGAGGGAGATGTCAACCAGCGCCTCGAATTCGATGTCCGAGAGCGCGGTCTGGCTCGAGCCGGTGCGCCCCTGGACCTTGCGCACTTCGGGATCGATCCAGCACTGGTCATCGAACAGCACGGTGCGCATCGCGCTTTCGATCCGCTCCCGCGGATTAGACTTGAGCACGTAGCCGTAGACGGTATCCGCCGGCACGATCCGGGCCAGGGCGCGCACGTACATTTCGTCCTTGTGCTGGCTCCAGAAGACGATGCGGGCCTGTGGCTTGCGCTCCCACAGAGCCTTGGCGAAATCGATCCCGTTTATCTGCGGCATCTGGATGTCGCTGATGACCAGCGGCTGCTCCTGGGCCAGGGCCAGTTCGAGGGCGACCGCCCCGTTCACCGCCCGCTCGACCCGGCAGGAGTCTCCCCACTCGGTAACGATCCTCTGCAGGAACTCGAAATCCTTCGGATTGTCCTCGGCGATCACCAGCGTCGTGACAGCAGTCATCTTCCCTCACTTCCCGATGGTTCTCCACCCAGCGGCAGCTCCAGCTCAAAGCGGGTGCCGCTGGAAAACCGCGATGGTCCCCAGGCGACCTGGGCGCCGATCGCCCGCGCCCGTTCGCGGATATTGTGCAGCCCGCGCCCCCCCTCAGCCCCGGGGAGGTGGGGGACGAAATCGAAGCCGCGGCCATTGTCTTCCACGGCCAGCACCAGCTTGCCTCCACGCTGCTCGAGGCCGACCTCGAGGACGCTGGCGCTGGCGTGGCGCTGGACATTGTGGATCGCTTCCACGGCGATCCGGTAAAGCGTGACCTTCACCAACCGGGAGAGGCGCAACCCGACCAACCCCGTCCCCGCCAGGAAGTGAAACTCAGGGAAGCTGCCACTCTCAGCCAAGCGCTCCAGATGGGTCTCGAGCGCCGCCGGCAACCCAAGGATATCGAGGGTCTGCGGGTGCAGATCATCCATGACCGTGCGCAGGTTGGCGATCGCCCGCTGCAGATCGGCCTCGATCGGCACCACCATGGCACCGCAGGCGGCGTTCGCTTCCAGGTGTTCCAGGCCGCGCCGAACCGACGCCAGGTCGGAAAGGGTTTGGTCGTGGATGTCCATGGCGATCCGGCGCCGCTCCTCTTCCGCCCCTTCGAGGAGCTTTTCGGCCGCCACCACCCGGATCAGCTGGTCGGTCATGCGATTGATTGACAAAGCCAGGCCATCCAGTTCGTCGCGGACCACCTTGGGCGCCGGCGGCGGGAGGAATTCTCCACGGGTGATGCGCTCGGCACTGTCGGAGAGCACCTTGATCCGCTGCAGGATGCGGCGCGCGAAAGTCAGGGAGAGGAACACCCCGGCCAGAATGGCCAAACCGAGCACGATCAGCACCACGAAGGTGGTGCGGACGACCAGTTCGTCCATGTCATCGCGATTCAGGCTGGAGTTCTCCTGCCGCTGGCGGTTCAGGTCATCCATCAGTGCGTTGAGGCGGGGGCGCAGACGTTGCAGCGCTTCGTCGAAAAGCTCCGGCTTCATCCCGCGGCGCGGGTCGAGGTCATCGACCCCCTGCTCGAACGCGGCCAGCGTCTCCTGGCCGACCAGTCCGCTCGCCAGCAACCGGACGTAAGCCTGGTCAAGGTAATGGTAGGCCTCCGAGAGCTGATCGATCTGCTTAGCGTTGAATTCAGGGGCCCAGATCATCATTCGCGCCAGAGCGTGCATGCGCTGCGCGGCGAGATCCGCTTCGGCCACCACGATGAAGGCATTCTTCAGGTTCCTGGTCCGCTCCCGCTGAAGCGAGAGGTCCCAGTAGGTAAATTGCAGAAACCCCAGCAGCAGGGTCATCAGGCAGAGAACCACAGCCGGGGCGAGCAGAATCTGGTGCTTGAGAGTCAGGCGCATGGGCGAACCATAGCATGCCGCGGACGGTCAGGTCACCGTGCAAGCGCACAGTTTGCCGGCAAAGGAAAAAACAGGGACCCTTCCTTCCGGGAAGAATCCCTGTGGCGACTGTCTTGTGATTATGCCGGGGTTTATTCGACCCGCAGGGTGGTATAGAAAAGCGTGTCCCGGCGCTGGATGAGCAGACGCAGGACTTTCCCCCTGGTGTTCCGGCCGGTCGCCGCCTCGAAGGCCTTGACCGTCTCTATCTCGCGGCCATCTACCTCGACAATCAGGTCGCCGGACCGCAGATTGGCGTTTGCCGCGGCACTCCCCGCTTTGATGGCGGTCACCAGTATCCCCCGGCTCTCCGGAGAAAGTTCGTAGCGCCGCGCCAGTTCCGGAGTGATTGCGGAAACCGTCAGCCCGAGTTCGCCGCCAGTATCGGCCGAGGCGGGGGCATCGTCACCCTCCTCGGCGAGCCGGCCGACCTCGACCTGCAGCTCCCGCTCCTGCCCATCGCGGAACACCGACACCCGGGCACTCTTCCCCACCCTGGCCGCGGCCACGACCCTCGGCAGATCGTTGCGCTCGTCGATCGCCTGGCCATCGAATTTGAGGATGACATCGCCGCGCCGGATACCGGCACGCTCGGCGGGAGAGTCTTTCACCACCTCGCTGACCAGAGCCCCGCGTGGGCGATCGAGGCCGAAGGATTGCGCCAGCTCCTCGGAGAGGGGCTGAACCACCACGCCGAGATAACCGCGGGTCACCTTGCCGTCGTCGCGCAACTGCGCGACGATCGACTTGGCCATGTTGACCGGGATGGCAAAACCGATCCCCTGCCCGCCGGCGGCGATCGCCGTATTGATACCGACCACATCGCCGCGCAGGTTGAACAGGGGGCCACCGGAATTGCCGGGATTGATCGAGGCATCGGTCTGGATGAAGTCGTCGTAGGGACCGGCGCCGATCACCCGCCCCTTGGCCGAAACGATGCCGACCGTCACGGTCTGCTCCAGGCCGAAGGGGTTGCCGATGGCCATGACCCATTCACCGATGCGCAGCTTGTCGCTGTCGCCGAGCCTGGCCACCGGCAGCTCCTTGCCGGCCTCGATCTTGATCAGGGCCAGATCGAGCTTCGGATCGAGTCCACGCACCTTGCCGGAAAAGACCCGGCCATCAGAGAGCTTGACCTTGATCTCGTCGGCACCGTCGACCACGTGGTCGTTGGTCAGAATATAGCCGTCCTCGGAGATGATGAAGCCGGTGCCGAGGGAGCGCTCCTTGCGGGACGACTGGGGAAGTTCGCGGAAAAACCGCTCGAAGAATTCCTCGAACAGGTCACGACCCGGCTGTTGCGGGCCGTGGTAGGCCGGGGAGCGCGGCTTGACGGTCTTGGCGGTACTGATGTTGACCACCGCGGGCCGGAGTTGCTCGGCCAGGGTGGCAAAATCGGGCGCCGGAACGGCAAGGCCGGGACAGCGGTGAGAAGAGCAGCCAGCAGGACTGGCAGCAGGCACAGTTTTCGGATCATGGCGGCCTCCCTGAGAGAGAATCGGCCCCAATGTAGTCAGCGCGTCCGGGAGTGTCAATCGCCACCCACACAGTCACCGACTGTGGCAAAGTGCACTGGCGCCCCCCCGGGTCGACTGCTCGAGAGCAGGCTGTCAGCCGAGGAGCGCCGGCGTCGGCGCCTCGGTCGCCGGCCCGGCGATCGGCAGCAGCACGGTGAAGGTGCTCCCCCGGCCCGGCGTCGACTGGACGCTGACCTGACCGCCATGCGCCACGGCGATCGACTTGACGATCGACAGACCCAGACCGGAACCTCCATCCATGCGGTTGCGCGCCTTGTCGACCCGGTAGAAGCGATCGAAGATGTAAGGCTGCGCCTCGACGGGGATGCCGATCCCGTTATCGGCGACATCGACGCGGGCCATTTCCCCCTCGCGCAGGATGGCGATCTCCAGCGCACCGCCTTCCGGGGTGTACTTGATGCCGTTGGCAATCAGGTTGAGGAACATCTGGCGCAGGCGCAGTTCGTCGCCGTGAATCCGGACCTCTGCGTCGACCTCGACCCGCAGGTCAACGGTGATCCGTTTGCTCTCCCCCAGGGTCCGCCCCTGCAGGTAGAGGGCCTGGACCAGGTCGCTCAGACTGAACTCCCGGATTTCGAGAGTCAGTTCCCCCGACTCGCTCTTCGACAGCAACAGCAGGCTCTCGATGATCCGCTCCATGTGATCGATCTCCTCGAGATTGGAGCGCAGCATGTCGCGAAACTCTTCCGGCTGCTTGGCCCAGCGCAGAGACACTTCGGTCTCGCCGCGCAGGATGGTGAGCGGCGTGCGCAGTTCATGCGACGCGTCTCCGGAGAACTGGCGCAACCGGCGGAAAGCGCCTTCCAGGCGCTCGAGCATCTGGTTGAGCGTGATCACCATCTGCCCGAGTTCATCGCGGTGGCCGGTGGCGGGGAGGCGCCGCGAGAGGTTGTCCGAGTTGATCTCCCGGGCCGCATCGGTGACCTCGATGACCGGTGCCACCAGCTGGTCGGCCAGGAACCAGCAGCCGAGACAGAGCCAGAAGATGGCGAAGGGCCCGACCAGCGAATAGACCAGGCGCAATTCGCCCAGGGTCTGGTTGAGCGGGCCGAGCTCCTTGGCCACCTGGACGACGCCGACCAGGCGGCCCTCATGCCTGACCGGGGAGGAGAGCAGCCGTAAACTTGCCCCGCCCTCGACTTCGACCGTTTCCAGGTGCTGATTGAGCCAGCGCACCTGCTGCATGGCCACCGGTCCGAACTCGAGATCACCGGTCAGGAGGTTTTCCGACGCGCAGATCGGCTGCAGGTTGGGGCCACGCAGCAGGATATAGGCATCCCAGTTGCTCTGATGGATGCGCTCCTGCAGCAGCGTCGCAGCACTGTTTATCAACGGGGAGCCCGGCGGCATGGTCGGCGTGCTGCTTCTCGATCTGCTCGGCGACTTGCTGCAGTTCACCATCCACCTGCCGACGCATGGTCTTGGAAAAGTACTGGTAGGAGAACAGGGCGCTGGCCGCCAGGATGACGGCCAGCGTCAACGCATACCAGAAGGTCAGGCGAAAACGGATCGAACGCAGGAAAAAAACCGCCAAGGGCCTACTCCGCTTTCAGCATGTAGCCGACGCCGCGGACCGTATGCACCAGCTTGGCGGTGAAGTCGCGGTCGATCTTCTTGCGCAGGTAGTTGACGTAGACATCGATGATGTTGGTGAACGAATCGAAGGTGTAATCCCAGACGTGTTCGGCGATCATGTTGCGGGTCAGGGTCTTTTCCGGGTTGCGGATGAAATACTCGAGCAGCGCATACTCCTTGGCGGTCAGCTCGATCTCCTTGCCGCTGCGCCAGACCTTGTGCGCTACCGGGTCGAGCCGCAGGTCGGCGTAGGTGATGTCGGCGCCGCGCTCCTGGGCGCCGCGCCGCACCAGGGTGCGCACCCGGGCCAGCAGTTCGGCGAAGGCGAAGGGCTTGGTGAGGTAATCATCGCTGCCGGAATCGAGGCCGGCGACAATGTCCTCCACGGTGTCCTTGGCGGTCAGGCACAGGACCGGCGCGCTGATCTGGGCCGCCCGCAATTCGCGAATCGCGGTCAGACCATCCATCTTCGGCAGCATCACGTCCATCAGGATCAGGTCGTAGGGGTTGGCTCGCGCCATGGCGACCCCTTCCTCGCCATCGCCGGCGATGTCGACCTGAAACCCTTCCCCCTCGAGGCCACGCTGGATGAAACTCGCCACTTTCTTTTCATCTTCCACCACGAGAATACGCATGTCGGTCGCTCCTTTAGCTAGAGATCTCTGCTTCGTTATCAGGGCCAACGGCACAATCCGGCAAACACTTATTTCAAGCGCAGCTTGACCAGCACCTCGTTGGCCGTCTCCTCGACGGCCTTGCCGGTCACGTCGACGACCACCCACGCATGCCGCCGAAAGAACTCCCGGGCGGAGCGGATTTCGTCGTCAATCCCCTCGAGGTCGGCGTAGGCCGCCCGCGGATCCTGCCCAAGGGTGCGCAGGCGGGCGGCGCGGACCTCGGCCAGCCGGTGCGGGTCGATGATCAGGCCGGCCACCCGCTTCGGATCGACATCGAAGAGTTGCGACGGCGGGTCGATCCCCTTCACCAGCGGCACGTTCGCCACCTTCCAGCCGCGATGCGCCAGGTAGATGGAGAGCGGTGTCTTGCTGGTGCGTGACACCCCGACCAAGACGATATCGGCCTGGTGCAGGTTGCGCGGTTCCTGGCCGTCGTCGTGCTTGACAGTGAATTCGATCGCGTCGACGCGCCGGAAATACGCCTCGTCGACGCCATGCAGCAGCCCCGGCGTCTCTCCCGGTGAGCGACCGACGTGCTGCGCCACTTTCAGCAGCAGCGGCGTCAGCAAGTCGAGGCTGGTCAGCCCGAGGCCGTGACATTCGTCATGGGTCAGCTGCGCCAGCTCCCGGTTGACGATGGTATAGACGACCAGCGCCCCGTGACTGAGCGCTTCGTCAAGCGCTTCGTACACCTGGGTCTTGGTGCGCACGTTGCTGATCCGCTTGAGGCGGAGCGGCTTGTCACGGAACTGGGTGAGGGCCGCCATGACCATCTTTTCGGCCGTCTCGCCGGTTGCATCCGAAAGCAGGTAGATCGGCTGGAGTGCGGCCATGGTGTGTCCTCATGAAAAATCCTTTCGAATTGTAGCAGGTTCTAATGAAGATGCAAGTGGAAATCGAGCGAATGGGAAAGTTCCGGGCCCCTGATTTCCGTTGATTTTCAAGGACACTCGCGTTAAACAGGCGCCATGCAGGAAGATTGGCTGGAAATTCGCCTGACTTTGCCGGCGGCTGCCGTGGACCTGATCGGCCCGGCGCTGATGGAACTGGGCTGTACCGGCATCACCGTCGCCGAGCGCGTTCTCGACACCTTCGAGCCGCCTGACCCGGACGAAGAGGAGTCGCAGCCGACCATCCGGGCCTACTTCCCGGCCGGGGATGCGGAGCAACTCCGCCAAGCGGTGCAGACCGCCCTGGCGGACCTCGCGCCGATGGTGCCAGGCCTCACCCCCGGACTCCCCGAATGCCGCCGGCTGGCCGCCGAGGACTGGGCCCACGACTGGCAGCAGCATTTCCCGCCGCTGCACGTCGGCACGCGCCTGTTGATCCGGCCCTCGTGGAGCGAGCAATCACCCGACGATGCCGCTGTGGTGCTGACCCTCGATCCCGGCCGCGCCTTCGGCACCGGCACCCATGCGACCACGGCCCTCTGCCTGGAGGTTGTGGCCCGGCTTGCCGACGGCCCCGCGCCGCCGCGCCGGGTTCTCGACGTGGGCGCGGGATCGGGGATCCTGGCATTGGCCGCCGCCGCCCTCGGCGCAGAAACGGTTTTGGCCTGCGAGATCGACCGCGAGGCCTGCCAGGTAGCGGCCGAGAACGTCGCCGCCAACGGCTTCGCCGCGCAGATCGCAGTCACCACCACCCCGCTGGAACAGCTTGCCGGTGCTTTCGACCTGGTGCTGGCCAACATCCTTGCCGGCGAGAACATCCGCCTGGCCCCGCACTTCCTCGCCAGGCTTGCCCCGGGCGGTCACCTGGTGCTGTCGGGGATTCTGAACGAGCAGGAACCCCAAGTGACCGCAGGCTTTTGGGCGCCTGCCACTGACCCTGCTGGCCATCGACCGCCGCGACGAGTGGTCGTGCCTGCTCTACCGCCGCCATGGCTGAACCGCACCGCTTCTTTGTTCCCGCCGCCACTCTGGCCACCGAACCGGTGACGATCACCGGCGAAGCCCTGCACCATCTTCGCACGGTGCTGCGCCTCGGCCAAGGGGACGAGGTGCTGCTGCTCGACGGCACGGGTTGTTGCTGCCGCGTCCGCCTGGAAAGCGTCGGGCGCACCCAGGCGGAGGCCACGGTCCTGGCCCGCTGGGCCGAAATGGAGGCCCCCTGTCCGCTGCGCCTGCTCCAGGCGCTGCCCAAGGGGGACAAGTTCGAACTGGTCCTGCAGAAAGGCACCGAACTGGGCATCACCATCTTTCAGCCGTTGCACAGCGGCCGCACCGTGACCCGGCCGGAGAGCAGCCGCCAGAACCGCTGGGAACGCATTGTCAGCGAGGCGGCCCGGCAGAGTCGCCGGCCGAGGCGGCCCCGCCTGGAACCGGTACGTTCGCTGGCCGAGGCCCTGGCCACCGTCACCGAACCGCTTCGGCTGGTGCTCTGGGAGAACAGCGCCCGGCCTTTGGCCGAGGTATTGCCGGTCGCGCCGCCGGCCGGGGTGGCCCTGCTGGTCGGCCCGGAAGGAGGCTTCGCGGCGGACGAGGTCACGGCGGTCGAGGCGGCCGGATTTGTGCCGGCCCACCTCGGGCCACGCATTCTGCGCACGGAAACGGCGGGGTTGGCAGTCACCGCCATCCTGCAGTATCTTTATGGCGACTGGCACCAGCTGGCACGACACGTGGGCGATGGCCCGGGAGGTTAGCGATGCGTTGTCCGAAGTGCGGATTTCACAGTTTTGACTATCTCGACAGCTGCAAGAAGTGCGGGGGTGACCTGACCGAACTGAAGCTGCGCTTCAAGTTCCAGGGCTATGTCGCCCCGGCAGCGGCAGCGGTTGCGGCCGGCCCGGAACCGGTGGAAGACACCCCGGCACTCCCCACCATGGCCGAAGTGGAAAATGAGGCGCTCGACTTCGGCTTCGATGTCCTTGAGGAGCCCCCCTCGGAGTTGCCCGGCCTGGGAGATGACCACGGCGGCCCGGATGCCAGCTTCGATGACTTCGCCGCCATCGATAACGCCGCCATCGACCTGGCCGCCGACAGCGGCCTGACCCTCGGGCAACCGTTTGGCGGGGACGAGGAGAGTGTGCCGGACAACGATCTACCGAAACTCGACAAACGCTTCGACTTCTGAACGCGGCAGGGGGCGGCTCCGGACCGGAGCCACCCCCTGCTTGCGCCTTGTTCGGCGGACGACGCCCACCTGAGGCTATCGGCTATTCACCATGGGTACTCCTCGACCGGCCGATTGCCGACCTTGACGATCTCGCCATCGATAATCTTGAAAAGGTCGCCGCTCTTGCGCACATGCCACGCGTCACCCTCTTCGGGCGGGAGCGGAAACTCGCGGCTGCCGAGGTAGACGTCCTCGCCGCCGATCATCCCCCACCAGTCGAGGGCCCCGGTCTGCCAGATGCGGGTTTTCAGATTGTACGCCATTATCGAACTCCTTGCTGGGAATGGGGCATCTTAATCAGCAGTGTGCCCGAAACCAAGCGAAAAGCTTGCGCACCGTCTTTCAGTGCAGGTCGGCAAGCGGGTCCTCTCCGGTCTGCCAGGAAGGGAGAACCCGGTCGCTCAACTGGAAATCCGGGCCGTCGTGTTCGGTATAGATGATGTAGATGTGTGTTTCGGGGACCCCCCAGCACGCGGCCAACTCGCCCATGATGGCCAGGGACAGGCAGCGTTTTTGATCGGCGCGGCGCCCCAACCTGATGTCGGCATTGAGAAAGACGATTTTGCCATCGCTGCCGGCCCTGCCGAAGATCAGATCCTCTTGCGCGTAACAGCGGAAGGTGATGCCGATATGGTCGGTGCCGGTGCTCATGATGGTGGCAAAGTGCCGCTTGACCGCCTCGCCAAATTCGCGTTTCTCAGCGACCGGCGGGTTGAAGTTGAGCTCGAATTGCAGATGCGGCATCGTGGCCTCCTCAGAATATGGATCGTTTGCTAAAGCATAGCAGACCACAGCGGTCAGACAACCTTCCGGGACAGTCGGTTGTGGAGAGAGCGGTTTTACCTCTATAATGATCCGAAGTTCGCACCGTGGCTCAGGGAGTCCCGATGAAATTCACCAAGATGCACGGCGCCGGCAACGACTACGTCTATGTCGACGGCTTTGACGAAACGGTCGCCGACCCGGCGGCCTTGGCCCGGAAGGTCAGCGACCGCCACTTCGGCGTCGGCGGTGACGGCTTGATCCTGATCCTCCCTTCGCAAAAAGCCGATGTGCGCATGCGCATCTTTAATCCCGACGGCAGCGAGGCGGAGATGTGCGGCAACGGCCTGCGCTGCGTGGCCAAGTATGCCTACGACCATGGCCGGGTCAACTCCCTGGCGATCACCGTCGAGACCGGCGCCGGCCTGCTGCCGGTGCAGATGTTCATCAACGCCGCCGGGCGGGTCGACCGGGTGCGCGTCAACATGGGCCGGCCACGCCTGACCCGCGCCGAGATCCCGATGACCGGCCCGGTCGGCGAACGGGTCATCGACTTCGAGCTGGCCGTGCTCGACCGCACCTTCCGCATCAACTGTGTTTCCATGGGCAACCCCCACTGCGTGATCTTCGTCGAGGACCTCGCTACCTTCCCGGTCGCGACCTACGGCCCGGCCATCGAGCACCATGCCCTCTTCCCCCGCCGCACCAACGTCGAGTTCGTCGAGGTCATCTCCTCTCAGGAGGTGCGCCAGCGCACTTGGGAACGCGGCGCCGGCGAGACCCTGGCCTGCGGCACCGGCGCTTCGGCGGTCACCGTTGCCGGCTTTCTGACCGGACGCACCGGCAGCCACCTGCTCAACCATCTGACCGGCGGTGACCTGGAGCTGGCCTGGGACGGCCACGGCGAGCTGTTCATGACCGGCCCGGCCGCCGAGGTCTTCACCGGCGACTATCGGCCGCAATAAACTATTCACCACAGGGAACGCAGAAAAAATACATTCTGATTTTCCAGGCATTAATTGCCGAACAGGCTGATTTTTCTTTTCCCCCGTGAACCCTGTGCTCTCTGTGGTAAGGATTGCTTATGGACGTCCTGCTGTTCGACCTCGACAACACCCTCTACCCGCCCGAGCGCGATTTGTTCAACCTGATCGACGTGCGCATCAACCGCTTCATGATCGAGCAGGTCGGCATTCCGGCCGGCGCGGTCGATGCCCTGCGCCGCAACTACTGGGCCGCCTACGGGGTCACCCTGCAGGGACTGATCCGCCATCACGGCGTCGATCCCGAGGCTTACCTGCACTACGTGCACGATGTCGACGTCACCGCCCGACTGGCTCCCGACATGGAACTGCGCGACATGCTGGAAGCGCTGCCGCAGCACAAGGCGGTCTTCACCAACGGCTCCATCTGCCACGCCGGCCGGGTGCTCGCTGCCCTGGGAATCGCCGACCAGTTCGCCAGCGTCTTCGACATCCGCATCGCCGACTATCTCCCCAAACCGTACCCGGAACCGTACCACGCGGTGCTGGCCGCCCTCGGCGTGCCGGCGCAGGACTGCATCATGGTCGAGGATTCGCGCGAGAACCTGCGCACCGCCAAGCGCCTCGGCATGACCACCGTGCTGGTCGGCGCCGGCGCCACCCCGGAGTTCGTCGACCTTCATCTTCCCGACGTGCGCGCCCTCGGCGCCGCCCTGACCTCGGCGGAGGCCGCTTCGTGAGCCGCCTGTTCGGCGCGCACATGTCGGTGGCCGGCGGCCTGGAACAGGCCTTCCCGCGTGCCCTGGCGGTCGGCGCCAGCGCCGTGCAGATCTTCACCAAGAACGCCAACCGCTGGAGTGCCCCGCCGCCGACCCCCGCCGAGATTGCCGCCTTCCGCGCCGCCTGGCAGCAGAGCGGCATCGGCCCGGTCATGGCCCACGACGCCTACCTGATCAACCTGGCCGCCACCGATGAGACCAACTGGGCGCGCTCGAAGGCGGCCATGCGCGAAGAGTTGCAGCGCTGTGCCCTGCTCGGCATCCCTTTTCTGATCGCCCACCCCGGCGCCCACGTCGGCGCCGGGGTCGAGGCGGGCATTGCCCGGATCCGCGCAGCCCTGGAGGAGATATTCGCCGACAGCGACCCCGGCGTGCGCCTGCTGCTGGAGAACACCGCCGGGCAGGGTACCTACCTCGGCGGCGAGTTCACGCACCTGGCCCGAATGATGGAAGGGTTCGGCGAGCGGGTCGGGGTGTGTTTCGACAGCTGTCACGCCCACGCCGCCGGCTACGATTTGGCCAACGCCGCAGGGTACGAGCAGACCATGACCGAGTTCGGACAAGTAATCGGCTTCGAGCGGCTGTTCGCCTTCCACCTCAACGACAGCATGAAAGGGTGTGGCAGCAAGGTCGACCGCCATGCCCACATCGGCGAGGGGGCCCTCGGCGTCGACGGCTTCGCCCGCCTGGTGCAGGATCCGCGGTTCTTTCACCTGCCGATGGTGCTGGAAACTCCCAAAGGCGACGACGGCGAGGAGATGGACCGGGTCAATCTCGCCCTGCTGCGCAAGTTGGCGGGGGAATAGTCAATGCGGGCCGTCGTGCAGCGGGTAACGCAGGCGCGCGTCGAAGTCGCCGGCGCGATGGTCGGCGCCATCGGGCGGGGATTTCTGGTTCTGCTCGGTGTGGCCCAGGGGGACACAGCGGCGGATGCCGCCTATCTGGCAGAGAAAACCGCGGGGTTGCGGGTCTTCGAGGACGCGGCCGGCAAGATGAACCTGGCGCTGGCCGAGGTCGGCGGCGCGGTGCTGGCGGTTTCGCAGTTCACCCTGCTCGGCGACTGCCGCAAGGGGCGCCGTCCCGGCTTCACCGACGCCGCCCCGCCCGTTCTGGCCGACACTCTCTACCATGAGTACGTCGCCGCCCTGCGTGCCGCTGGCCTCACCGTCGCCACCGGGGTGTTCCGCGCCGAGATGCAGGTGCACCTGGTCAACGACGGCCCGGTGACTCTGCTCCTCGACAGCCGCAAGGCCTTCTAGGCTTTAGCGGAAAGGGCAGACGTGTTGAAAATCTACGTGGATGCCGATGCCTGCCCGGTCAAGCCGGAGGTGTGCAAGGTGGCCAGGCGCTATCGTCTGCAGGTGATCCTGGTTGCCAATGCGCGGATGCGGGTGACCGATCCCGACGTGGCTTCCCTGGTGATGGTCGCCGGGGATTTCAACGCGGCGGACGACTGGATTGCCGAGCAGGCGACGGCGGGCGACATCGTGATCACTGCCGACATCCCGCTGGCTTCGCGGTGCGTCAGGCGCGGGGCGCGGGTGCTCGGCCCGACCGGCTTTGAGCTGTCCGACGCCAACGTCGGCCAGGCGCTGGCCACCCGCGATCTCCTCGCCGAGCTGCGCGACGCCGGCGCCATGCTCGGCGGCCCGCCGCCGTTCCAGCCACGGGATCGTTCGCGGTTTCTGCAGAGCCTCGATCAAATTGTCCAGGACCTCAAGCGACCCAGTTAGCGATGCCATGCAACTGCTCATCAAGATCGCTCTCAGCCTCGCCATCATCCTCATCGCCACCGCCATCGGCCGAAAATGGCCGTCCCTGGCCGGCCTGGTCGGGGTCATGCCGCTGACCGGGGCGCTGGTGCTGGTGTGGGTGGCCCTCGACAGCGGCAACGACCCGCGCATCATGCAGCAGTTCACCTGGGGGGCGCTGTGGGGACTGCTCCCCACCATGCTCTTCTTCCTGGTCGCCTACCTGTGCTTCCGCAAAGGGCTCCCCCTGCCGCTGGTGCTGACCGCAAGCTTCGGCAGCTGGCTGATTGCGGCACTGATCCATCAGTGGATCCTGAAGTGAGGTTGCCGCTCCCATGCGAAAGGCCCGTCAATCCGGCGGGCCTTCTGCGTTTTCAGGATTGCAAGAGGATCAGCCTAAAGCGCCTTGTTGAGCATCCCTTCGAGCTGGTGCTTCGGCACCACGCCGACCACCTGGTCAACCACCTTGCCGTCCTTGAAGAGGATCAAGGTGGGAATGCCGCGCACGCCGAACTGGGCCGGGGTCTTCTGGCATTCGTCGACATTCATCTTGCAGATCTTGACCTTGCCGTCGAAGGCTTCGGCCAGCTGCTCGACCACCGGGCTGATGGCTTTGCACGGGGCGCACCAGGAGGCCCAGAAATCGACCAGCACCGGGAGGGCCGATTGGTTCACTTCCTTTTCGAACGCCTCGTCGCTTAAATGCACGACCTTTTCACCTGCCATATCAAACTCTCCTTTGTCATGAGGGAATAGTGTCAGGGAATGACTTCTTCATGATAACCGTCCCCGTCAAAAAATCAAGGATTTTGCCAAAGCGGCGCGGAGGCTTGACACTCCCCACTCCCCCCCCTAAGATGACCGCAAACTCGAGGAGCAATACCATGTCCGAGGACAAGATCAGCAGTGCCGTCGCCCAGCAGCAGGCCCTGCTCGATCCGTTCTTTCTTGCCCACAAGGCCGTGTTGGCCGGCTGGGCCGCCCACTTGACGGCGACCTTTCAGAACGGCGGTCGCCTGTTTCTGGTCGGCAGCGGGCCCTTCGCCGCCATCGCCGGCATGCTCGGCCAGCAGTTCCTGCACCGGCAGACCCTCGAACGCCCGCCCCTGCCGGCCATGGCCCTGACCCACGATGCCGGACTGGCGACCTTCCTGGCCGCCGAAGACCAGGGGAGCCAACTGTTCAGCCGCCAATTGCGGGCGCTGGCCAGTGATCAGGACACGGTGCTGCTGCTGGCCGGAACCAACCTCTGCCCCGCCAGTCGCGAGGCCCTGGCTACGGCCCGGCAGATCGGCTGCCGCACCGCCCTGATCTGCGCCGAGCGCAGCGAACTTCCCGACCCGCTCCCGGAACTGCTGCTGCAACTCCCTACCGACAGCCTGCCGCGCCTGCTCGAAGGTTCCCTGTTTGCCGGTCATCTGTTGTGCGCCCTGGTCGAGGGCGACCTGTTCGGCATCTGAGTCCCCCGTGCAGCACCCCGGCGACACGAAAACTCTGAACCCGTGAGTGGCTACCCGATTGTCCTCGATTTGCGCGGCCATCTGGCCGTCGTGGTCGGCGGCGGCACCGTCGGCCGGCGCAAGGTGGCGGGGCTGCTGACCGCCGGCGCGCGGGTCCGCCTGATCAGCTGCGACCCGGTACCGCCGGCCTGCTGGCAGGCTTCGATCGAACTGCACCTGCGGCCATTTCATCCGACCGATCTTGACGGCGCCCGGCTGGCCCTGGCGGCAACCGGCATTGCCGAAGTCGACCGGGCCGTGCTGGCCGCCGCCAGGGGGCGCGGCATCCCGGCCAACCTGGCGGCCGACCCCGCCGCCGGGGATTTCACCCTGCCGGCCCTGCTCCGTCGCGGAGATCTGCTGATTGCCATCGCCACCAACGGGCGGGCGCCGGCCCTGGCCGCGGTCATCCGGGACCGGCTGGCCGCCGACTTCGCTCCCGAGTGGGCTCTGGTGGGTGAGATCGCGGCACAACTGCGCACGAAAAAATTGACAACTTCCGGGGAAAATGTTTATTCTTATAAGGTTTTGGCTGATCTCCTCGACAACGGACTGACCGACCTGCTGGCCCGCGGCACCGAGGCGGAGGTCGACCACCTACTGACCCGCGTCTGCGGCCAGGGTATCACCTTGGCCGGGCTCGGGCTGACTCTGCCGGACCGGAAATCATGACCGTCGACATCCTGCTGTTCAAGACCACCCTGCTGGTCTACTTCGTCGCCACCCTCCTTTATCTGGCGGGAGTGATCACGCGCCGCGAGCAGCTCGGCCGCGCCGCCAAGTGGGTGCTGGCTGGCGGTTTCGGCGTGCACTGCCTGACCCTCGGCGCGCGCTGGCTGGCCACCGGCCTGACCCCCGCCGCCAGCCTGTATGAAGCACTCTCCTTCTTCGCCTGGGCTCTGGTCGGCACTTATCTGCTCTTCGACCTGCGCTACCGCATCGCGGTGCTCGGCGCCTTCGTTTGCCCCCTGGCCCTGGTGCTGATGCTCGGCGGCTCGGCAGCCCCCAAGCAGGTGCAGCCGGTGAGCCCGCTCCTCGATTCCTGGTGGTTCCCGGTCCACGTGACCCTGGCGTTTCTTGGCTACTCGGTCTTTGCCGTAGCGGCCATGGCCGGGGTCATGTACCTGCTCCAGGAACGCCGCCTGAAGGGGAAAAAGTTCTCCGGCCTGTTCCACCGGCTGCCGTCTCTCGACACCCTGGACAGCATCAATTACAAGTGCCTCTCCTTCGGTTTTCCCCTGATGACCATGGGGATCATCTCCGGCGCGATCTGGGGCAACTCAGCCTGGGGCAGCTACTGGCGCTGGGATCCCAAGGAAACCGGCGCGCTGGTGGTCTGGTTCCTTTACGCCGCCCTGCTGCACGGCCGGTTGACCATCGGCTGGCGCGGCCGGCGGGCGGCAATCTTCGCCATTCTCGGCTTTCTGTGCCTGATGTTGACCTTCCTCGGCGTCAACCTGCTGCTGGGTGGGCTACACACCTTCAAGAACTTCACCGGCCAGTAGGCGCGAGCGGGACGGAGCGCGCAGAATATGCATATCGTCGTCGTCGGCTTGAGCCATCACACGGCCCCGGTGGAAATCCGTGAGCGCCTGGCTTTTGCGCCAACCGCCATGGAGAAGCCGCTGCGGCAGCTGCTCGAACTGCCGGCCGTCAACGAAGGGCTGATCGTTTCGACCTGCAACCGGGTCGAGCTGTACGCCGCCACCAAGGAACCGGATGCTGCCGTGGCCGCCCTGCGCCGTTTCCTCGTCGACTACCATGGCGTGGTGCTGGAGGAGATCGAGCAGCACCTCTACGACTACCAGGGGGAGGATGCCATCCGCCACCTGTTCCGGGTCGCCTCCAGCCTCGATTCGATGATCATCGGCGAGCCGCAGATCCTCGGCCAGATCAAAACCGCCTACGGTTACGCCGCCGAGTTCAAGAGCGCCGGGCTGATTCTCAACCGCTTCCTGCACAAGGCCTTCTCGGTGGCCAAGCGGGTACGCACCGAGACCGGCATCGCCAGCAGCGCCGTGTCGGTCTCCTTCGCGGCGGTGGAACTGGCGCGCAAGATCTTCGACCGCATCGACGACAAGGCGGTCATGATCATCGGCGCCGGCGAAATGTGCGAGCTGGCCGCGCGCCACTTCGTCAGCAACGGCGTCACCCGGGTGCTGGTGACCAACCGCACCTTCGAGCGGGCCGAGAGGCTGGCCGCCGAGTTCCAAGGGCGGGCGGTCCCCTTCGAGCACTTCACCGACCACCTCGCCGAGGTCGATATCGTGCTGACCTCCACCGGCGCGCCGACCTGCATCCTCGACAAGCCGCAGATGGAGGAGGTGCTGCGCCGCCGCAAGAACCGGCCGATGTTCCTGATCGACATCGCCGTGCCGCGCGACGTCGACCCCAAGGTCAACGACCTGGCCAACGTCTACCTCTACGATGTCGACGACCTGCAGGGGGTGGTACAGGCCAACCTCAAGGAGCGCCAGAAGGAGGCGCACCGCGCCGAGACCATCGTGCGTGAGGAGATCGGCCAGTTCCACATCTGGCTGGCCAATCTCGAGGTCAAGCCGACCATCGTCGCCCTGCGCCGGCGCCTCGAGGAGATCAGCACCCAGGAACTGGCCAAGACCTACGGCAACCTCAAGGATCTGACCGACGCCCAGCGCCGCGGGATCGAGTTGATGGCCAACGCCATCGTCAACAAGATCCTGCACCGGCCGACTGCGGTGCTCAAGCAGACCCAGACCGAAACCAGAGGCGAGGATTACGTCGATGCCGTGCGGGTGCTTTTCGACCTGCCCGCACCGGGCGTCGACGAAGCGCCGCTTGAACCCCTCGACGACGATTCCAATAACCGTTAAAGGAGCAACCTGAAGATGGCAAAACGGCAACTGCGCATCGGCACCCGGGCCAGTCAGCTGGCCCTGTGGCAGGCCAACTGGGTCAAGAGCGAACTGGAAAAGCGCTACCCCGACCTTGAGGTGACCCTGGTCAAGATCAAGACCACCGGCGACAAGATCCTCGACGTTCCCCTCGCCATGGTGGGCGGCAAAGGCCTGTTCACCAAGGAGATCGAGGAGGCCATGCTCGCCGGCGAGATCGAGGTGGCGGTCCACTCCATGAAGGACGTGCCGACCTTCTTCCCGCCAGGGCTCGGCCTGCGCTGCATCACCGAGCGCGAGGACCCACGCGACATCGTCATTCTGCGCCCCGGCGTCAGCCACTGGCAGGAGCTGCCCATCGGCGGCCGGGTCGGCACCTCGTCGCTGCGCCGCAAGGCGATGCTGCTGCACTCCCGTCCCGACCTGCAGATGCTCGACATCCGCGGCAACGTCGAAACCCGCATCCGCAAACTGACCGAGGAAAACCTCGATGCGGTGGTGCTGGCTGCCGCCGGCATGCACCGGCTCGGCTTCACCGCCCGGATCAGCGAATACCTGCCGGTCGAGGTATCGCTGCCGGCCATCGGCCAGGGGGCGCTGGGGCTGGAGTCCCGCCTCGACGACGCCGAAACCAACACCCTGATCGACTTTTTCAACCACCCGGAAACTGCCCATGCGGTCATCGCCGAACGTGCCCTGCTGGCCCGTCTCGAAGGCGGCTGCCAGGTGCCGATTGCGGCCCACGGCACGGTCAGCGGCGACGAGCTGACCCTGACCGGCCTGGTGGCCAGCGTCGACGGACTGCAGATGCTGAAGAAAACCGTGCAGGGCCCGGTCAACACCGCCGCGCGCCTCGGTGTTTCGCTGGCCGACGACCTGCTGATCATGGGCGCCGGCAGGATTCTCAACGAGGTCTACCAGCACGAAACCTTCAATGCCGGACGCGAAGAGGTTTGACCGCACCCCCCTGTCCGGCCGTCGCATCCTGGTCACCCGCGCCGCCGATCAGGCCCCGGCCATGGCCGAAAAACTTGAGGCTCTCGGTGCCAGACCGGTGCTCTGCCCGACCATTACCATCGTGCCGCCGGGGAGCTACGCCGAACTCGACGCCGCCATCGGGCAGCTGGCGACAACCGACTACCTGGTTCTGACCTCGGTGAACGCGGTTGAAGCTTTTTTTCTCGACTGGCCGCCGCCGGGAGCGACTCCCGGGCTCTGGCCGGGCCGACGGTGGTCACCGTCGGCCCGAAGACGGCCGAGGCGCTGGCTGCCCGCGGCGTTCACGCCGACCGCGTCCCGGCCGATTTTCAGGCGGAAGGAGTGGTAGCACTGCTCGGCAGCGAGGTGGCCGGCAAGCGGGTGCTCTACCCGCGGGCGGCCCTGGCCCGCGACCTGATTGTCAACGAGTTGACCGCCGCCGGGGCCACCGTCATCGCTCCGGTCGCCTACGCCAGCGCCGTGCCGACCGAGGCCGCCGCCACCGCCCGCGCCGCTTTGGCCGAAGGACTCGACCTGCTAACCTTTACCGCCGCCTCGACGGTGCGCAACTTCGCTGCTCTGCTCGATACCGAACAGCTGTCCCAGGCCCGCCGCGTGCCGGCAGCGGTTATCGGCCCGCAGACCGCCGCCGCTGCTCGCGAACTCGGGTTTACCATCGCCGTCGAACCGGCCGAAGCGACTCTGGAAGCGATGGTCGCAGCGATCGTCGACTACTTCAAGGAAACGGGAAGCGAGAAACGAGAAAACCCTTAAGGCCTTTTCTCGCCTCACGCTTCTCGTCTCACGCCACTGGAGGTTAACCATGTTCTTCCCCGAATACCGCGCTCGCCGCCTGCGCCGCACCGAGGCGCTGCGCCGCATGGTCCGCGAAACCGTGCTGCGCAGCGACGACCTGATCTACCCGATGTTCTCGGCCTTCGGCACCGGCATCAAGAAGGAGATCCCGTCGATGCCGGGGATCTACCAGCAGTCAATCGAGCACATCGTCGCCGAGGCGCAGGAAGTCTACACCCTCGGCATCCCGGCGGTGATCCTCTTCGGCATTCCCGAGAGCAAGGACGCGGTCGGCTCCGACGCCTACTGCGACCACGGCATCATCCAGGAGACGATCCGCGCCATCAAGCAGGCGCTGCCGAAACTGGTGGTGATCACCGATGTGTGCCTGTGCGAGTACACCGATCACGGCCACTGCGGGGTGATCCAGGGCCAGGATGTCGACAACGACGCCACCCTGGAACTGCTCGCCGCCGAGGCTCTCTCCCACGCCCAGGCCGGGGCTGACATCGTCGCCCCCAGTGACATGATGGACGGCCGGGTCGCGGCGATCCGTGCCCGGCTCGACGCCCACGGTTTCGAGCATATCCCGGTAATGAGCTACGCGGTCAAATACGCCAGTGCCTACTACGGGCCGTTCCGCGACGCCGCCGAATCGACCCCGCAGTTCGGCGACCGCCGCTCCTACCAGATGGACCCGGCCAACCGCAGCGAGGCGTTCCGCGAAGCGGCCCTCGACGTGCAGGAGTGTGCCGACTTCCTGATGGTCAAGCCGGCCCTCGCCTATCTCGACATCCTGCGCGACCTCAAGGAGCGCTTCGACCTGCCCCTGGTCGCCTACAACGTCTCCGGCGAGTACAGCATGATCAAGGCCGCCGCCGCCAACGGCTGGATCGACCACGACCGGGTGATGCTGGAAACGCTGACCGGCATGAAACGCGCCGGCGCCGACTTGATCATCACCTACCACGCTAAAGAAGCAGCGAAGCTGCTTCGATAATCGGGGGCTGGGGACTGGTTTTAAGCTTTTGCCAGCCCCCAGTCCCTAGCCCCGTCTTCAGCCTCTATCCCCCAGAAACCGCCTCTATGACTGAGTACCTCTGTGACACCCTCGAAAACGGCCTGCGCGTGATCAGCGTGCCGCTGCCTCACCACCACGCCGTCGAAGTGCTGGTCTACCTCGGCGTCGGCAGCCGCCACGAGCCGGCCGGTCAGGCCGGCATTTCGCACCTGCTCGAACACATGCTCTTCAAGGGAACCGCCGACCATCCGAGCGGGCTGGCCCTGGAGCGGGCCTTCGAAGCGGTCGGCGGTTCGGCCAATGCCGCCACCGATACCGAAACCACCTGCTTCCACTCGCGCATCCATCCCGACCACCTCGGCAAGGGGATCAGCCTGTTCGCCTCGATGTTGCGCCGGCCGCTGTTCAAAGACCTCGAGGTGGAGCGCCGGGTGATCCTCGAGGAGGCTCTCGGTGACGTCAACGAAAATGGACGCCAAATCAACCCCGACAATCTGATCGCCGCCCTGCTCTACCCCAACCACCCGATGGGGCGGCCAACGGTCGGTTGCCGCCGCACCATCGAGCGGCTCACTCTGGCGCAGCTTCAGCGCCATCATGCCACTTATTACACCCCTCGCAATGCCATCCTGGCCGTGGCTGGCCCGGTGGAACATGCCAAGGTACTGGCCGCCGTCAAAGCACAGTTCGGCGACTGGGCCGGCGGCGCGGCACCGTCGGCCAGGGCCTGGACCGATACTCCGGAGGGGCGACCGCAACTGCGCTGGGTGCGCGATGCCGGCTCGCAGCTCAGCCTGCAGTTGGCCTTTCTCCTGCCGGGGCGACAGAGCGAACATGCCGTGCCGCTGCGCATCCTGCGCCGCCTGCTCGGCTGGGGGGGGATGAGCCGGCTGATGCTGCGCCTGCGCGAGGAGCTGGCGCTGACCTATGCCGTCGAGGCCGCCCTGGCCCTGTATGCCGACGCCGGGGTACTAGCGATCGATCTGGCGGTCTCGCCAGACAATCTCGAAGCGGCGGTCGGCGCCATTCTCGACCTGTTCAGTGAGCTGACCAGCGAGGCGGTGCCGGCAGATGAGCTGGAGCATGCTCTGGTCAGCTACCGTTTCGATCTCGACTACGCCCGCGACCACCTCGAGGAATTGGCCCTGCGCTACGCCTGGGGGGAGTTGACCGGCTGCCAACGCACGCTGGCCGGCGACCTGGCCGCCATCTCGCAGGTGACGGCGGCGGAGTTGCAGGCGACGGCCAGGGCCCTGTTCACTCCGGCACGCCTCCGCGGCGTGGTGGTCGGCCCTTACAAAGCCGGCAGCCGCAAGGCCGTAACCGCCAGGGTCGCCGCCTGGCAACCTTGAGCTCCTGACTTTTGCCAAAGCAAAGGGGCAGGCCCGACGGGCCTGCCCCTTTGCTTGCTTGCTTCTCGCTGCTCGTCCCGGCGTCAATAATCGATCCCCGGCTGCGGTTCGATTTGCTGGCGATAGGCGTGCTTGATTTCATTGATCTCGCTGACCGTGTCGGCCCGCTCGATGATTTCCGGCATGGCGTTCCGTCCCGTCAGCACCAGGTGCAGCCGCTCGGGCCTGGCATCGAGCAAGGCCAACACCTGATCGAGATCGACTAGTCGGTGTTTCAGGGCATTGTTGATTTCGTCGAGGACGATCAGGTCGAAACCGCGGGACAGCATCTTCTCCCTGGCCAGGGCGATGGCCGCCTGGGCGTTGGCCCGGTGCTCCTCGCGGCTGTACGGGTTGCCGCGAATGCCGCAGAAGCCCTTGCCGGTGGCGTGCAGTTCTACCAGTTCGCCGAGCCGCTTCACCCCGTCCCATTCGCCGGAGTAGAGATCCCCCTTCATGAACTGGACAACGCAGCTTTTCAGCCCGTGGCCGGTGGCGCGCAGGACCATCCCCATGGCACCGGTCGTCTTCCCCTTGCCGTTGCCGGTGATCACGACCACCAGTCCGCGTGGCTTGCTGGGTTGCAGCCTGTCGACCCGAACCGGGCCGGGATCCGGTTGATCCATGCATGACTCCTTTGGTGACAACCTATTACGGCGGCTCACTCGCCCCGGAGGGACAATTGATTGTCTGATTATACCTTCCATCAGCAGCTTCTTCACCCGGCGCGCACAAAAAACCGAGTGCAACATTTTCGGGAGATAATGTTGCATGGGAAAAATCTACGAGCAGTTGAGTCTTGATGAGCGAAAGACGCCGCACAGGGGCCGCAGCGCACAGAAATCGGGGTGATCGGCAGGATCGAGAAAGTGCCCGCCGCGATGCAGCAGGAGGATATCGCCAGCGAGTTCTGGCTCCCACTCCCCACTCGCCAGCCGGCCATGGGCGCACTCTATCTGCAGCACACACCCTGTCAGCAGCGGCGCCTGAACCGAGCGGGCCGGCTGCAGCAGCCCGGCAGCGATCGGCACCGGCTGGCCGGGGACACCTCCTTGCAACAACTCGCGCAGCTTCTGAATTTGTGCAGTGGCGGGAACGTTGATGGCAAAGTCAGCTCCCGCGGGGAAGTGCTCATCCCCCGCACACCGTCCGGGGCAGCCGGCCCGCAACTCAGGAGGGCAGCCATTGACGACCGCCAGCCAGGAGGTGAACATGGCAACGGGGCCGCCCGGCGCAAACCAAGTGGCCAACCCGACCGGCAAGCCGTCGATCGGCAGCCAGCCTTCACCTGCCAGTGTCATCTGCCCTCGGTTCCGATATTGCCCCATCCTTTCACTTTTCACTTTTCACTTTTCACTTTTCACTTTTCACAAGAAATTATAGGGGAGTGCCCATGAACACAACTCATTTCTGCGGCGCATATTCTTGACAAACCAAATAAACTTTATTAATAAGAAGAACAACTGAAAACCGGAGGAATTGTCATGCGTCTGTCAACCAAAAGCCGCTATGGGCTGCGCGCCCTCTTCGACATGGCCTACCATGCCGGGGACCTCCCCGCCCAAATCAAGGACATCAGCCGCCGTCAGAATATTTCGCCCCGCTATCTCGAACAGATCTTTCAGGACCTGAAGAAGGCCGGCCTGCTCAAGAGCCGCCGCGGTCCGCAGGGAGGCTATCTGCTGGCCCGCAAGCCCCATGAAATTACCGTGATGGATGTCATCCACGCCACCGAGGGAGAGATGGCCCTGGTCGACTGCGTCAAACCCGGGAGGGGGAACAAGAAGCAGTGCGAGTTCGACAACCAGTGCATCACCCAGCAGGTCTGGGCTGAGGCCAGCCGCAAGCTCAACGAGTATCTCGGCACGGTGACCATCAAGGAACTGTGCGATCGTGGCAGCAAGATGGGGTTGGAGAAAGAGCTCGATCACCGCTTCATGTATTTCATCTGACCTGCCCGCCGCATGAATCTCGAAACCAAGGCACAGGCACTTGACGATCTGTTGGCCGGTTTTGGGTCGGCCCTGGTCGCCTTTTCCGGCGGGGTCGACTCGACCTTCCTGCTGTGGGCGGCCCGCAAGGTGCTTGGCGGCGAGCGGGTGGTCGCTCTGACCGCCACCTCGCCGACCTATCCCGCCTTTGAATTCGCCGAAAGCCAGGCTCTGGCCCGGCAGATCGGTGTCCGCCAGCTGGTGGTCGAGAGCAACGAGCTCGACATCCCCGGTTTCGCCGACAACCCGCCGCGCCGCTGTTACCACTGCAAGCACGAACTGTTCACCCTGTGCGGGGCCAAGGCCGGGGAATTGGGGCTGGCCGCCGTCCTCGACGGCGCCAATCTCGACGATCTGGCCGATTTCCGGCCGGGGCGGGATGCGGCCCGCGAGCTCGGAGTGCGCTCGCCGCTGCTCGAAGTCGGCCTGACCAAGAATGAGATTCGCGAACTGAGCCGCCAGGCCGGGCTGCCGACCGCCGAAAAGCAGCCCTTTGCCTGCCTGGCCTCGCGCTTCCCCTATGGCACGACCATCACCGCCGAGCGCCTGCGGCAGGTCGATCAATGCGAAACGTTTCTGCGCGAGCACGGTTTCGGCACCTTCCGGGTTCGCTATCACAATGACATCGCCCGGGTCGAGGTCGCCGCCGGGGATCTGCCGCGCCTGCTCGAGCCGGAACTGCGCAGCGCCCTGGTGGCTATCTGCAGGAGTGCCGGCTTTACCTATGTGACGCTGGATCTTGAGGGTTACCGCACTGGCAGCATGAACGCCGGACTGGCCAGCCTCCCTCACCCCTGACCCGTTCCTGGAGACCCCATGCAGCATCGCCCCCTGCACCTGCTCGCCGTCTGCTTCTGCGCCGGGCTGCTGGGCGCCCTGCTGAGCGGTCTGCTGCTCTGCCTGGCCGGCAAGTTCGGCGCCTTCGCCATGGCGGGGGTGCAGCTCGCCCCGCAGCTGAAGCCAGCCTGGTTCTACCCCCGGCTGCTGTGGGGCGGCCTGTGGGGACTGGTTTACTTCCTGACGGTCGGACCAGCTCATGCCCGCGGCCGCTGGGCAAGCCGGGGGATGCTGGTCAGCCTTCTCCCCACCGCCTTCGAACTGCTGGTGGTCTTCCCCTACTGGCAGGGGGCGGGGCTGCTCGGCCAGCCAGCTCGGCAAGCTGACCCCGCTGGCGGTCTTTCTTGCCAACCTCGCCTGGGGGTTCTTCACCGGCATCTGCTGCCGCCTGCTCTGGGGCCGGCGGTGATCCGCCGCGTGCTGGCCTGCTCTCGCGGCACTGCTCCTGTTCGGCTCTTCAGCCTGCTCTCCGGCCGCGTCTGCCGCCACGGCCACTCCGACCGAACTGACCGGCACCGTCACCTGGGTCTACGATGCCGATACCGTGGACGTCGCACCGCACGGCAGGGTACGCCTGCTCGGCATCGATGCCCCGGAAAAAGACGCTTCCGACCGCGACCAGAACTTTACCAGGCTCGGCATCGCCCTAAAGCGGTTGCGGGCGGCCCACGGCGCCGGCATTGCCTTCGGCATCAGCAATCTCAAGGGGAAAACCGTCACCCTGATCACCGAGGCCACGCCGCGCGACCGGTCACGGCCGCCTGCTGGCCTATGTCCGCCTCCCCGATGGCCGCCTGTTCAACCGCCTGCTTCTGGAGGAAGGACTGGTCATCGTCTACCGGCGCTTCGATTTCGCGCGCAAGGCCGATTTCCTGGCCGCCGAGGCCGAGGCGAAGCAGCGCCGCGTCGGTCTGTGGGCCGCTGATCCCCGCCCGAAAACCGGAGCCAGCAAAACATTAAAATGAGTAACACTTTGAGTTATTTGTGTACCTAATATTTTAAGATAAACACTGCGCGTCCGCTTACCTGCACCCGCTTACCTAAGTATTTTCAGTAAGTTAATGAATTTTTTCAGCAAGCGATACGATCGGCACGCAATTTGCGGTTGCCTCCTGGAGCAATTTAACCATCGGGGCAACGACGCCCCGCCACTCAGGGAGGAGCGCATGACCATGAAACTGGACGAGAAACTCGAACCGATTTACCAGGATGTCCTCAAACGCAACCCCGGCGAAACCGAGTTCCACCAGGCGGTGCTCGAAGTGCTCGAGTCCCTCGGACCGGTCGTGGTCAAGCACCCCGAGTACCTGGAGCGCAAGATCATCGAGCGGCTCTGCGAGCCGGAGCGCCAGATCATCTTCCGCGTGCCCTGGCAGGACGACAAGGGCGTGGTGCACATCAACCGCGGCTTCAGGGTCGAATTCAACAGCTCCCTCGGTCCCTACAAGGGCGGCCTGCGCTTCCACCCCTCGGTCTACCTGGGGATCATCAAATTCCTCGGCTTCGAGCAGATCTTCAAGAACTCCCTGACCGGCATGCCGATCGGCGGCGGCAAGGGCGGCTCCGACTTCGATCCCAAGGGGAAGAGTGACGACGAAGTCATGCGCTTCTGCCAGAGCTTCATGACCGAACTGTATCGCCACCTCGGCGAGCACACCGACGTGCCGGCCGGCGACATCGGCGTGGGCGGCCGCGAGATCGGCTACATGTTCGGCCAGTACAAGCGCATCGTCAACCGCTGGGAAGCCGGCGTGCTCACCGGCAAGGGGCTCAAGTGGGGCGGCTCGCTGGTGCGCACCGAGGCCACCGGCTACGGCGCCACCTTCTTCATCGACGAGGCCCTCAAGGTCCGCAAGGACTCCTTCAAAGGGCAAGACCTGCCTGGTCTCCGGCTCGGGCAACGTCGCCATCTACACCATCGAGAAGATCCACCAGCTCGGCGGCAAGTGCGTGGCCTGCTCCGACTCCGGCGGCGTCATCTACCATGAGAAGGGTCTCGACCTCGCCCTGATCCAGCAGCTCAAGGAAGTCGAGCGCCGCCGCATCGCCGACTACACCAAGTACCACAAGGACGCGGTCTACAAGGCCAACGGCAACATCTGGGAGATCCCCTGCCAGGTGGCGATGCCCTCGGCCACCCAGAACGAGATCAACGGCAAGGATGCCGCGACCCTGGTGAAAAACGGCTGCATCGCCGTCGGCGAAGGCGCCAACATGCCGACCACCCCGGAAGGGGTCAAGGTCTTCCTCGACGCACAAGATCGCCTACGGCCCGGGCAAGGCCGCCAACGCCGGCGGCGTGGCCACCTCGGCCCTGGAGATGCAGCAGAACGCCCAGCGCGACTCGTGGACCTTCGAGGACACCGAAGTCAAGCTGGCGAAGATCATGTCCAACATCCACAACCTCTGCTACGCGACCTCGGAGGAGTACGGCGCCCCGGGCAACTACGTGCTCGGCGCCAACATCGCCGGCTTCATCAAGGTGGCGGATGCCATGGTCGCCCACGGTTTGGTGTAAGGACTGAGGAAGAACGTCCATCTGCGGCGTAACTTGTAACAAGCAAAGGCCCGGCAGCAATGCCGGGCCTTCTGATTTACATCACGGAACAATTCAGGGCTGATCAAAAATGCCCAGGTGCAAGGCGCCTGCAGATTAAGGAGTGAGGCGTACCTCCATGGTACGTCGCGGCGACGAGATCAAGGGCAACGCCGCGGATGGGCGCTTTTCATCAGCCCCGATAACAGAGCAATCTCTGGCTGACCACATCCGCCATCAACTGCAGCCCCTCGCCCGGCAGATTGTAGACCTTGACCACCTTCTTGTAGCGGCTGCTGGCCGGCATCAGCCCCTCGAGGGCGTTGGACAGTTCCTCCAGCCAGCTCTTGTTGAAAGTGCAGAACTCGCTGTCCGGGAAGATCGCCACGTAGAAGATGTCGGCCTCGACCAGATCCTGGAAGAAGTGGGTGCCGAAGGAGAGCTCCGGCATCAGGTTGCCGCCGGGAAAGGCCACCTCGGCCAGGGCGGTGATGTTGTTCAGCTCAGCGAAGGTGACCGGCACGCCGAGGGACGGCGTCGAGGTCCCCCAGCGTCCTGGTCCAATCAGCAGGGTCGGCACTTCGCGGCGGTCGCCGAGACGCTTGTTAAGCCGGCCGATCAGGCGCGCCACCTCGTACTTTTCGGACAGCGAAAGACGGATATACTCCTCGGAATCGACCAGGATGATGCGGCGGATCGTCTGCGCGATGCTGCCGCCCATAAAGTGCCCTTCGGTGGCGAAGAACACCTGCTCATCACCGATCCCCTGCGGAATCTCGACCTTCTGCGTCTCCCCCTTGGTCTGCAGCGGCCGGCACTGCACCACGTTGAGCACCGGTGTGCCGGTGGCATCGAAGTTGACGGTGAACTCAACGTCGATCGGGTAGCGATAGACCCCCTCGATGGTCTTGAGCATGCGCTGCATCATGGCGGTGAACGGCCCCTCGGAAAGGAGCTTGTCGAAGGTCAGCAGCCAGACCTTTTGCCCCTTGCCGCCACGCTCCTCCAGACGCTTGGTAGTCTCCCAGTCGGGAACCGCGTAGCGGGCCCAGTCGATCCCCAGATCAACGCGGAACAGGTCGAGCAGGGAGACGGTTTCCGGGCGGTTGCTCTCGACATTGATCAGGTCAACATCGCGCTGGGCGAAGCGGCGGGCGTCTTCGAATCCCTTGAGAGGGCGCTTGAGCGGCGCATCCAGGGCGACAATCCGCGGATAGTCGCCCTCGACCCGGTCGACGGCGCGGGTTCCCAGCCCCGCCACCAAACGGAGCATGCCGGCTTTCGGATCCATCTCCTTCGACCAGACGAAGGTGTTGTAGGAGACGCCGACCCCGGCCAGGTCGGGGAAGTAGAAGTGATTGCGGTAACTGCCCGAGACCCGCTGGATCAGCAGACCCATCTGTTCTTCGTGGCGGTCGAGGCCACGCTGGCGGCGGTAAGCCAGGGCATCCTCGCCCATGGTGCTGGCGAAAATCGCCCGCACCACCTCTTCCAGCCGCGCACAGCGCTCCTCGGGGGAACCCTGGTTGGCGAGGAAGTAGCTGTCGTACTTGCCGGCGAAGGCGTTGCCGAAACCGTCCTCGAGCAGGGAACTGGAACGGACGATGATCGGGTACTGGCCGAAGTACTCGAGCATCTGCTGGAAGGCCTCGCGGATCTCCTCGGGGAAGCTCCCCTGGCGCATCCGCTCGCGCAGCAGCGCGGCCACACTGAAGTAGCCCTCGTCGGTCTTCTGCTGCATCAGCAGCTTCCACCAGCCGTTGTGAACGATGTAGGAGTAGTAGACGTCGGAGCCGACGAAGAAGGAGTCGTGTTGTTCCAGATGGCTCTTCCAGTCGAAGCCGCTGTCGGCGAGAAGAATGCGGCGGGCCAGCAGCATGCCGGCGGCCTTGCCGCCAACAAAGCCGGTGCCGATCATGCGCGCCTTGATCTCGAGGAGGTCCTCCAGAGTCAGGTAGGCACGGGCCAGGGAGAGGATGCGGTCTTCGCGGCCGATCATCACCCGGCACAGCTGGTCGACCATCGGCGCGGTCCTCTCCGGCGGGCTTTCGGCGGCAAGCAGGTCCTCGGCCTGCAGGAAGAGACGGTCCCAGTAGTCGAGCTGGCGGCGGCCACTCTCGCTGCCGCGCCGGCTGATGCTGGAGAGCAGTTCGGTGGCCTCGAAACTGCCGGCCACCGGCAGGAACTTCTCTCCTTGCTGCACGTGGGGGAGGAACATAGTCGGCGAGTGGCGCTGCCAGACCTTGATCGGGTGGACGTGCACCTGCTCGTGCCAGGTGTGCACGCCGATCATCAGTTGGGTGGTCTCGCGGATCCGCGCCGTGGTCTTGAACGAGTGGTTGCCGCGCATCAGGGCGAAGTAGGCGACGGTGTCGAGCTCGAACAGGTAGGGGCAGGTGACCTGGAAGAAGTTGCCGATCACCTGGTCGGTGGCCCAGGCCGAAAGCAGGTCGGAGAGGCAGTCGAACACGTAGAAGGCGTAACGCCCCTCGTCGGTGGCGATGGCGTGCACCCGCGAGGCGAATGATTCAAACCCCTGGACAGCGTCGAGCTGGTAGGTGACCACGTTCGGCGCCGAAACCACCAGCGGCTCGTGGCGGCCGAACCTCATATACACCACCCGCCGGCCGTTCTGCAGCGCTTCCTTGACGTAGGGGGTGACGAAGGCCTTGTAGTCGGCGATGTTGTCGACCCGCCAGACCACGTTGTCGCCAATGCGCAGACCGTCGAGGATGCTGTCGAGACCGGGGATGCCGGTGGAGACGCGGGTGTTCTTGTCCATTCGGGGACTCCTGTATAAGAATGAATCCCCTCTCCCCCTGGGAGAGGGTGCCCACAGGGCGGGTGAGGGCGCCCCCCTCACCCCAGCCCTCTCCCTCAAGGGAGAGGGAAACCACATCCAGGGGAATAATTGACGACGCGCATGGCAGCCCCTTTTGTGCTGTTTTCTGTACAAGTTAGCACTTTACAGGAGAAAAGGCAACCAGCGCTACCTGCTCCGTCCGCCACCGAACATGGCGCCGAGCACCCCGCGGATCAACTGCCGGCCAAGGTTGCTGCCGATGGCGCGGGCGGCACTCTTGGCCGCGGCCTCGAGGACATCCTCGCGGCCGCGCGCGGCCGGGCGAGTGGCGGTCTTCTCGGCTTCCTTCTGCTGCTGCAGCTGCTCAGCCTGCTGCTGGGCTTTGGCAGCACGCGCCAGCAGAATTTCACTGGCCGACTCGCGGTCGACCACTTTATCGTAGTGGCCGGCGAGGGGCGAGGTGCGGATCACGCGCGCCCGTTCGGCGTCATCCAGCGGCTTGAGGCGGCTGCGCGGCGGGCGCACCATGGCGCGCTGGACGATGGAAGGCACCCCCTTGGCGTCGAGCACCGAAACCAGCGCCTCGCCGACGCCGAGATCCATGATCGCCGTTTCGACATTCAAGTTTGGGGTTGGCGCGGAAGGTTTCGGCGGCGGTCCTGACCGCCTTCTGGTCGCGCGGGCGTGAAGGCGCGCAGGGCGTGCTGGACCTTCAGACCGAGCTGGCCGAGGACGGTGTCGGGGAGATCGATGGGGTTCTGGGTGATGAAGTAGATGCCGACCCCCTTGGAACGGATCAGCCGCACCACCTGTTCGATCTGGTCGACCAGGGCCGGCGGAGCGTCGTTGAACAGCAGGTGCGCCTCGTCGAAGAAGAACACCAGCTTCGGCTTGGGCGGGTCGCCGACCTCGGGAAGGCGCTCGAACAGTTCGGCCAGCATCCAGAGCAGGAACGTCGCGTAGAGTCCCGGGGAACGCATCAACTTGTCGGCGGCGAGGATGTTGATCATGCCGCGGCCGCCGTCGGCCTGCATCAGGTCATCGAGATCGAGGGCCGGCTCGCCGAAAAAGCGGTCGCCGCCCTGCTCCTCAAGAACCAGCAGGCCGCGCTGGATGGCGCCGACGCTGGCGGCCGAAACATTGCCGTACTCGGTGCGGAACTGCGCGGCGTTGTCGGCGACGAAGGTGGCCATGGCCCGCAGGTCCTCGAGGTCGAGCAGGAGCAGCCCCTGGTCGTCGGCGACCTTGAAGATGATGTTCAGCACCCCCTCCTGGGTGTCGTTGAGGCTGAGGATGCGGGCGAATAGCTGGGGCCCCATCTCGGAGACGGTGGTGCGCACCGGATGCCCGGACTCGCCGAACAGGTCCCAGAAGGTCACCGGGTAGCCGCGGTAATAATCGTCGCCAAGCCCGAAGGACTGGGCGCGTTCACGCACCTTGGGATGGTCGCCGCCGGCTTCGACCAGACCGGTCAGATCCCCCTTGATGTCGGCCATGAAGACCGGCACCCCGCCGTCGCTGAAGGCCTCGGCCAGCACCCTTAAGGACACGGTCTTGCCGGTGCCGGTCGCCCCGGCGATCAGGCCGTGGCGGTTGGCTACCCCCGGCAACAGATCGATGTCGGTTTCGCCGCGCGCCAGCCACCAGGTCAAATCACGTTCGCTCATCGCAAGCCTCCTCGGACTGGAAATTTATCTGGGGATTGTAAACCGGCCCGGCGATTCCGGCAACGGGATTGCGCGCCGGCCGGGCGCGGGTAGAATTCAGGGAGAGAACCATTTTGACGGGAGCGCCATGAATCGCATGCTGGGCAACTTTTTCGCGGCCCTGATGCTGCTGGCCCTGCTGCCGGCGGCGGGCGCGGGGGCCGTGTCGGCAACCGCCGCCGACGACCAGGGGGCGCTGGTCGTCTATGTACGCGACGGCTGCCCGCACTGTGCCGCAGCCAAGGTCTACCTCGCCAGGCTCGCCGGCGAGCGGCCGCAGCTGCGCATCGTCTACCGGCCGGTCGACCGCGACGAGCAGGCCAGCAGCGAGTTGGTGGAACTGTTCCGCAGGGAGGGACTCGGCCCGCCGGGGGTGCCAACCTTCGTCTGCGGCGGCCGGATCGTGGTCGGCTTCTATGACGCCGAGCGCAGCGGCCCGGAGATCGTGGCCCTGGTCGAAGCGGCGGCGCCGCCGAAGGCCGTCGACCGGGTCGAAACCCGGCTGTTCGGCCCCTTGAGCGCCGCCGAACTGGGGCTGCCGCTCTTCACCCTGATCCTCGGCCTGCTCGACGGCTTCAATCCCTGCGCCACCTGGGTGCTCCTCTTTCTCCTCTCACTGCTGGTGCGATTGCAGGATCGGCGGCGGATGGCGCTGGTGGCCGGCACCTTCGTGCTGGTGAGCGGGGCAGTCTACTACGCCTTCATGGCGGCCTGGCTCAATATTTTCCTGGTGGTGGGGATGTCGACGGGATTGCGCTGGGCGCTGGGCGGCGTGGCCCTGCTCATCGGCGGGATCAACGTCAAGGACTTCTTCGCCTTCGGGGAGGGCCCTTCGCTGTCGATCCCGGCGGCGGCCAAGCCCGGTCTCTATGCGCGCGCCCGCGCGGTGCTGCACGCCGAGGCGCTGCCGGCCTCGCTGCTGGCCGTCTCCGCCCTCGCCGTGGTGGTGAATTTCATCGAGCTGCTGTGCACCGCCGGCTTCCCGGCCATCTATACCGCCGTGCTGACCCAGCAGCAGCTGAGCCCCGCAGCCTACTATGCCTACCTGGGACTGTACATCGCCGGCTACATCGCCGACGATGCCCTGATGGTCGCGGCAGCGGTCATTGCCCTGAGCAGCTACAAGCTCACCGAACGCGCCGGGCGGTGGCTCAAGCTGGTGAGCGGCGCGGTCATGCTGGCGCTCGGGGTGGTCATGCTGCTCCGCCCGGAATGGCTGCGCTAAGTAAACTGCGGCTACCTCCCCCAAATATAGCTATGGCAATCGCTGCCGCGGAGGATATAATGCCGGGTGTTCTCTGGGTAACAGCGCCATACCGACAGCCGCACTACTCCGACTGGGATGCACTTATGCAAACGTTCCGCAGACTGCTGGCCACAGCCCTGGTCTTCGCGATCACCGCGGGAACCGCCTTCGCCTTCGCATCCAGACCACCGGAAGTCTATGGGCAGAAGCACTACGGGATCATCGTCGAGATGCCCAAGGGACGGATCGGGATCTGGAACATAACCGGCGAACGCGTGGACGTGACCAAAGAAACCACTATTGATGAAAAGCTGGGAAAAGCCGAACCTGGCGCCTTTGTCGAGGCCACTGGCAAGAAGCAGGGGAATATCTTCAAGGCGTCCAAAATAGTCGTAAAACTTCCCGATAAAAACCCATAGCAAAGGCCCGGTTCGCAACGGGCCTTTGCTGCCGGCTTCGATTGTTCCCGTCTCTCGTCTCCCGCCTCTCGTTTCCCGTTTCTCGTCTCCCGTTTCTCGTTTCTCGTCTCTCGCTCCCCGCCTTCCGCCTCACCCCAGCAGCTTCCGCAGTACATGATGCAGGATGCCGCCGTCGCGGTAGTAGGCGACCTCGTCGGCGGTGTTGATCCGGCAGGTCACCGGCACCGTATCGACCCGGCCAGCGGCGCGGCGGATCGTTAGGGTCAGCTCCTGCCCAGGCACCAGTTGGCCGGCCTGCCCCGGCAGATCGAAGGTTTCACTGCCGTCGAGCTGCAGGGTCTTGCGGGTGGCGCCGGACGGGAACTGCAGCGGCAGAATCCCCATGCCGATCAGGTTGGAGCGGTGAATGCGTTCGAAGCTCTCGGCGACCACCGCCTTGACGCCGAGCAACAACACCCCCTTGGCCGCCCAGTCGCGGCTCGAACCGGTGCCATACTCCTTGCCGGCGATCACCAGCAGCGGCACCCCCTCCTGCACGTAGCTCATGGCCGCTTCGTAAATGCTGGTCTGCTCGCCGGAAGGGAGGTGCCGGGTGAAGCACCCTTCGGTTCCCGGCGCCAGTTCGTTCTGCAGGCGCACGTTGGCGAAGGTGCCGCGCATCATCACCTCATGGTTGCCGCGCCGCGAACCGTAGGAGTTGAAGTCGGCCGGTTCGACCCCGAAGCTGCGCAGGTAGCGGCCAGCCGGGCTGCCGGCGAGGATCGATCCGGCCGGGGAGATATGGTCGGTGGTGATCGAATCGCCGAGCAGAGCGAGCAGGCGCGCACCGGCAAAGCCGGCGAAACGTTGTGCCGGCGGTCCCATGTCGATGAAATAGGGCGGCTCCTTGACGTAGGTGGAGTCCGGCTCCCAAGCGTAGGTCCGCCCGGAGGGAACCGGCAGTTCGCGCCAGCTCGGCTCGCCGGTGAAAACGTCGGCGTACTTGGCGCGGAACATGTCGGCGGAAACGGTCCTGACCGCTGCGGCGATTTCGGCATTGCTCGGCCAGATGTCCTTGAGGTACACCGGCAGCCCGTCGCGACCGGTGCCGAGCGGCTCGCGGTCGAGGTTGATGCGGGTGGTGCCGGCCAGGGCGAAGGCGACCACCAGCGGTGGCGAGGTCAACCAGTTGATGCGGGTCTGGCCGTGCACCCGCCCCTCGAAGTTGCGATTGCCGGAGAGGACCGAGCCGACGGTGAGATCCCCCTGCTCGATGGCCTCGGCAATCGGTCCGGTCAGCGGCCCCGAGTTGCCGATGCAGGTGGTGCAGCCGTAGCCGACCAGGTTGAAACCGAGGGCATCGAGACACCCTTGCAGGCCGGCCTTCTCAAGGTAGTCGGTGACCACCTTGGAGCCGGGGGCCAGGGAGGTTTTGACCCATGGCTTCCGGGTCAGTCCCCTGGCCAGAGCCTTCTTGGCCAGCAGACCGGCGGCCATCATCACCGCCGGGTTGGAGGTATTGGTGCAGGAAGTGATGGCGGCAATCACCACATCCCCCTGCCTGAGCCGGTAATCGGCACCGGCCACCGGTATCGCCCGGTCATGCGCGGCAGCCGGCAGCGCCTGTTCGGTCGCCTCCTTGAGGGCGGTGAGGTCGACCCGGTCCTGAGGACGTTTCGGCCCGGCCAGGCTCGACTTGACCGTGCCGAGGTCGAGCTCCAGCACCGCCGTGAATTCGGGATCCGGGGTGCTGGTTTCGCGCCACAGCCCCTGGGCCCGCGCATAAGCTTCGACCAGGGCGACGGTGGCGGCATCGCGACCGGTCAGCGTCAAGTAGTCGATCGTCAGGCGGTCGATCGGGAAGAAGCCGCAAGTGGCGCCGTACTCCGGGGCCATGTTGGCGATGGTGGCACGGTCGGCGATCGGCAGGTCGTCGAGTCCGGGGCCAAAGAACTCGACGAATTTGTCGACCACCCCGAACTTGCGCAGCAGTTGGGTGACGGTCAGAACCAGGTCGGTGGCGGTGACCCCCTCACTGAGTCGCCCCTTGAAGCGGAAGCCGACCACCTCGGGGATCAGCATGGAGACCGGCTGGCCGAGCATGGCCGCCTCGGCCTCGATGCCTCCGACCCCCCAGCCGAGCACCGCCAGGCCGTTGATCATGGTGGTGTGGCTGTCGGTGCCGAGCAGCGTGTCGGGGTAGGCGAGCCGGCGCCCGTCTCGCTCCTCGCTCCACACCGCGCGCGCCAGGTACTCGAGGTTGACCTGGTGACAGATGCCGGTCCCTGGCGGGACCACGCGGAAGTTGCGAAAGGCCAGTTGCCCCCAGCGTAGGAAGGTATAACGTTCGCGATTGCGCTGCCATCTCCATGGCGACGTTGACGCCAAATGCTGCGGGAGTCGCGTACGGCATCGACCATCACCGAGTGGTCGATGACCAGGTCGACGGGGATTTGCGGATTGATCAGCGCCGGGTCGCCGCCGGCGCGGGCCAGCGCATCGCGCATGGCGGCCAGATCGACCACCGCCGGCACGCCGGTGAAGTCCTGCATCAGCACGCGACCCGGGCGAAAGGCGATCTCGTGGTCGGAACGGTGCTCCTTGAGCCAGCCGAGCACGGCGAGGATGTCGGCAGAGGTGACGGTTTCGCCGTCCTCGCCGCGCAGCAGGTTCTCGAGGAGAATCTTCAGCGTCATCGGCAGGCGTCCGACCCCATGATGGCCCTGTTCGGCCAGGGCCGCCAGCGCGTAATAATCGTAGGTCGCGCCGGCCACCGCGAGGGTGCGGCGGGCGCGGAAAGTGTCAGGCTTGACGTCGTTCATGGTAAACCTCCGGAAAGGAATTCGACCTGATCCATTCTACCATACAGATCCGGGCTGCGCTGCCCCGGAACACCTTGCAATCACAGGTGGCATTTGCTATCTAAGGAACTGTCAATTCAAGCTCCCTCTCCCTTCGCCACGCCGATGGCGACGAACCCGAAAGGACTTGCCGATGCGCCGCTTCCTGATCCTGACCCTGATGGCCGGCCTGCTCGCGGGGTGCGCCCCCTGGCTCGGCATGGAGAAGATCTCCATCGGCATGAGCAAGCCCGAGGTGATTACGCAACTCGGCACGCCGACCGACGTGGCCGGTTCCGGTAACGTCGAATACTTCTGGTACAATCCACTCAACCGTTTCTGGCAGCGCTACTATGTGCGCCTGGTCAACGGCAAGGTCGAATCGTACGGGCCGCTCGGCAGCGAGCTGCCGGAACCCGCCAAGTAGCCTCATCCCCTGGAGGACCCCATGGCCAGCACCGTCCATTTCGCCGACCTGCGCGCCGGACTCAGGGAAAACCTCCACGACAAGCTGGAACGCCTGCTGGAAACCGCCGGGCTCGACGAGGTCGTCGCTACGGGGGACCTGACCGCCATCAAGCTGCACTTCGGCGAGCGCGGCGGACACGCCTACCTCCGCCCGACCTTCGTCAGGCGGGTCGTCGACCGGGTGCGGGCCCTGGGAGGGAAACCGTTTCTCACCGATTCCAGTACGCTCTACCCCGGCGAACGCAAGGAGGCGGTGTCGGCCCTGACCTGCGCCATCGAAAACGGCTTTGCCTATGCGGTGGTCAACGCCCCGCTGCTGATGTGCGACGGCCTGCGCGGCCATTCGGCCCGGCGCGTGGCGGTCTCCGGCGAAGTGCTGCAATCGGTCGACATCGGCCTGGAGATTCTTGAGGCCGACACCCTGGTGGTCCTGAGCCATTTCAAGTGCCATGAACTGACCGGCTTCGGCGGGGCGCTCAAGAACCTGGGCATGGGCTGCTCGAGCCGCACCGGCAAGCTGGAACAGCATTCCAACGTCGCCCCGGTCGTTTCGGAGGAACACTGCACGGCGTGCGGCGCCTGTCTGAAGGCCTGCGCCCACGAGGCGATCGATTTCGCCAGCGCCAAGGCGCGCATCATTGCTGAGCGCTGCACCGGTTGCGGGCGCTGCATCACCATCTGCGAGCCGCAGGCGATCCGCGTGCAGTGGAACGAGCAGACCCCGCTGGTGATGAAGAAAATGGCCGAGTATGCCTGCGGCGCGGTGAGCGGCAAAGCCGGGAAGCTGCTGTTCGTCAACTTCGTCACCCAGGTCTCGCCGGCCTGCGACTGCTATGGCTACTCCGACGCGCCGATCGTCCCCGATCTGGGGATCCTCGCCAGCACCGACCCGGTGGCCCTCGACCAGGCCTGCGCCGACCTGATCATTCAGGCGCGCGGCCTGCCGGGCACGGCCATGGTCCACGGCCACGAACCGGGCGGCGACAAGTTCCGCGGCGTCCACCCGGAGATCGACTGGGAAATCACCTTGGCGCACGCCGCCAGACTCGGCCTGGGGAACCGGGCGTATGAACTGGTCAGGCTGGAGCCGAAGGACGGAAAGTGGTAGTGAGCCGTGCTGCGCGTCGAGGAACGGCGGACCGCCGGGAACGCGGGAGAAGCTTGACGCCGCGGCACCGGAAAATTATTGGCACTTTCGACGGGTTGGCAAGGGCCGGCAGGAGCCGTGCGCGATGATCATCGGCGTGCCCAGGGAGATCAAGCCCCAGGAACACCGGGTCGGCATGACCCCGGCCGGAGTGCGCGCCCTGGTCGAAGACGGTCACCGGGTGCTGGTGGAGAGCGGTGCCGGCCTGGGGAGCGGTTGTGATGACGCCCGCTACCGGCAGGCCGGAGCCATGCTGGTCGATACGCCCATGGAGATTTACGCGGCGGCCGAACTGGTGGTCAAGGTCAAGGAGCCGCTGCCGCCGGAATATCCGCTGCTGCGCCCGGGGCAGCTGCTCTTCACCTTCCTGCACCTGGCCCCGGACCCGGCCCAGGCCGAGGCGCTGCTGGCCAGCGGCTGCACGGCCGTGGCCTACGAAACCGTCACCCGCGCCGACGGCACTCTTCCTCTGCTGACGCCGATGAGCGAGGTCGCCGGGCGGATGGCGCCGCAAGTCGGCGCCCACTGGCTGCAGAAGGAACAGGGGGGCAAGGGGGTGCTGCTGGCTGGTGCGCCGGGGGTGCGCCCGGGGCGGGTGATGATCCTCGGCGGCGGCACGGTCGGGAGCAACGCCCTGCGCATCGCCGTGGGGATGGGGGCGGATGTCACGGTCTTCGACGTCGACCCGGCACGCCTGGCGCTGCTGGATGATCATTACGGCAACCGCATCCACACCCTGGTTGCCAACAGCCAGACCGTCGAGGAGGAGGTGCCGCGCGCCGACCTGCTGATCGGCGCGGTGCTGGTCGCCGGAGCCCAGGCGCCGGAGCTGGTGTCGCGCGAACTGGTGGCCCGCATGGAACCGGGAAGCGTGATTGTCGACGTGGCCGTCGACCAGGGGGGGTGCGTGGCGACCATCCGGCCGACCACCCATGCCGAACCGGTCTATCTGGCGGAAGGGGTGCTGCATTACGGCGTGGCCAACATGCCCGGCGCCGTCAGCCGCACCAGCACCTTCGCCCTGACCAACGCCACCCTTCCCTACGTCCGGCAACTGGCTGGCGAAGGGTTTGCTGCCTTTGGCAATCACCCGGAGTTGCGTGCCGGCATCAACGTCCACGCCGGCGCCATCGTCCACCCTGCCGTGGCCAGGGCCCTCGGCCTGCCGTGCCGGCCGCTGCCGGAAAGCTAACGTGAAGAAGGCGGGTTGGTGAAAATCCGCAAGGAGCCATGCCATGGGCTATGAAATGTCAGTGACTTTCACCGGCGACTATGTCGAGGCCCACTCCAGCGGCGACAAGAGCGACCAGACGGCCATGGCCCTCCGGACCGAGATCACCCGGGCGTGCGCCGAGGATCACTGCTACAAGGTGCTTGGCATCGGCCGATCGACGACGGCGATGCCCATCATGGATGCCGTGAAACACGAGCAGCTCTTCAAGGACTTAGCTGTCACCCACGACGACAAGATTGCCTGGGGCGAATTGAACGAGGCGGCAATCGACAACGTCAGGTTTTTTGAGAATTTTCTGCTGAATCGCAGCCTGGTCAACGGCATGTTGTTTCATGACGGCGAGACAGCGCGGCAGTGGCTGCTCAGCAGCTGAGCCCCAGCTCCGCATCGAGGATGTAACGGGCGATGCTGCGTTTCGGCGGCAGGACCGGCAGGGCATCGACGGAGAACCAGCGGGCATCGGCCAGTTCCCTGGTGTCGACCGTGACTTCACCGCCGGCATACTCGGCGACAAAGCCGCACATCAGCTGACTCGGAAATGGCCAGCACTGGCTGCCGACATAGCGCACACTGCCGACATTCACCCCAGTCTCTTCCAGCACTTCCCGCGCCGCCGCCTCCTCCAGGCACTCGCCCATCTCGAGGAAGCCGGCCACCAGGCTGTAGCGGTTTGGGGCCCATTCCGGCTTGCGGGTCAGCAGCACCTCGCCGGGGCGGCGCACCAGGACGATGGCGCACGGGGAGACCTGCGGGAAGTGATGGGTCGCGCAGGCCGCGCAGTGCTTTCCCCATTCCCCTGGCAGCCGCTCCACGGGTGCACCGCATGCCGGGCAATGCTGGCTGTGCTGTTCCCAATGCAGAGCCATGCGCCCCAGTCCGCCCAGCGAGAGCAACTCGATCGGCAGGCCCGGCTCGACTGCCAGCAGGTTCTCGGCCCGCAGGCCGTCCGGCAGCAGTGCTGCCCGCGCCAGGCGCACCAACCGGCAGGGCCGACCGTCCCAGCTGCCCAGATATAGATTGTCCTCCCAGCCATAATCACCCTCCGGCAGCAGCGGCCGCTCCGGCGGGCCGGTCACCAGCAGGTCGTTGCCACGCACGGCCACCCAGACGCCGGCCCCGCCGGGATCCTGATCAGGAGCAGCCAGCCGCAGGCTCCGGTCGAGACAGGTCCGGTTGAACGGCAAGTGCAGCGGCGAGAGATAGCTGTCGGGAAGCATCATCGGAGGAACTCCGCGGACATGCGCAGCGGCCGGCCTAGAGCCGGCGCAAGGCGGCGGCCGGCGTCAGGCGGCTGGCCCGCCAGGCCGGCACCAGGCCGGCGAGCAGGGCGGTGGCCAGACCCACCAGGTTGGCAGCCAGCACGTCGGCCAGCTCCAGATGGGCCCTGAGTACGTGGCTGGTGGCAAAGTGCTGGTTGGCGCTGGTCAGGCGGGTCAGGTCGAGCCCGTGGGCGCCCAGGTAGCTGCAGGTCGCCATGCCGGCCAGGCTGCCGACGACCGCCGCTACCGCGCCGAGGGCCAGAGCCTCGCAGACCACCAGCAGCATCACCTGGGCCGGACGGGTGCCGACGGCGGCAAGCACGCCGAACTCGGTGGTCCGCTCCATGACGCTCATCCCCATGGTGTTGACGATGCCGAGGGCGACGATGGCGAAGACGATCAGCACCAGCAGGCGCATGGTGGCGTCGTTGAGTTCGATCAACTGGGTGACGTCGGGGGCCAGTTCCTGCCACGGCGCCACCCGGTAACGCTCGGCGGGGAAGCTGACCGCGCAGCCAGTCCGCCAGCCCTGCCTCCTGTCCCGGGGCGACGCGCACGGCTACCGCGGTGGCGACCTCGGCAGCATCGAACAGGGCCTGGGCGGTCGGCAGGTCGAGAAACACGTGGCTACGGTCGAAGCTGGCCAGCGCCGTGCGGTAGATGCCGCGCACCGGCAGGCGGCGGCTGCCGGTCTTGCCGAACAGGGTCTGCACCAGCACCGTCACCTCGTCGCCGACCGTGACGCCGAGGCTTTCGGCCAGTACCGCACCGAGCAGTATCCCGCCGCGCGGTTCGAGATAGCGCCCGGCGGTCAGCTTGCCGGCAATCAGGGTCACCTGTGCCTCGGCCGCCGGATCGACCCCGGTCAGCACCACCGCCGCGCTCCCGGCCGGCGCGCTCAACAACCCCGGCGCCCGCAGGCGCAAACTGGCCGCCGCCTCCGGGCGGCCGTTCAGGAGCGTGACCACCCGCTGCGCATCGCGCAACGGCTGCAGGCGGGTCAGACTCTCGCCGCGGCCGGCGGCCACCACCTGCAGGGACGCCGCGTCGAGCTGCACGGTGCTGGCGACCATCTCCCGGTGCAGGCCGGCTTTGAGCCCCTGGAAGACGATCAGGCAGAAGAGGCCGAAGGCGATCGCCGCCATGGTCAGCAGCGAACGCCGCGGGCTGCGCCAGACGTTGCGCACCGCCAGGCGGAGAAACAGCATCAGTTGCTCCATGCGCCCTCCGGCTTGCGGGCAGTGAAGAACGAGACCAGCCCGTAAACGTGAGCGACGCGGGTGACCTCATGGAAACCCGCGGCCGCCATCAGGGCAGGGAGATCGCCGCGCAGGTTGTCGACCAGTTCCTTCTGGACCAGCAGCACCCGCGCCCCCCACCCCATCAGCCAGCCTCCCGCCGTGCTCGGCCGGTCGACGTCGGCAGTGACCAGCCGCCCGCCGGGCCGCAGCACCCGGAACATCTCGGCGAAGGCCCGCCGTTTCAGCCCGGTATCGATATGGTGGGTGAACATGGAGTTGACCACCACGTCGAAGGCGGCATCGGCAAAGTCGAGCTCCTCGGCGACGCCGGGGGCGAACCGGGCCGGCAGACCGGCCGCCTCGGCCTTGTGCCGGGCGATCGCGATCATGCGCGGCGCCGCGTCGATCCCCCACACCTCGCCGCTGCCGCCAAGTGCGCGGGCAATGGCCAGGGTCAGGCTGCCGGTGCCGCAGCCGACGTCGAGCACCCGCTCGCCGGGGACCAGTGCCAGGTGCTCCAGGGTCTTCTCGCGGAATTTCCGCTCCCGGCCGAAGGAGAGCTTCTCGATCAGCGGGTCGTAGAGCCAGGCGACGTGGTCGAGGTCACGCCCGCGGGTGGCCTTGACCTCAGGCGGCATGGTGGATCTCCAGCGTTTCCGTGAAGCGGTCGCCGGGCGGCAGCAGCGGCAGGAGGTGGCCGACCCCGCGCAGGCTGAAGAGGGTGCGAATCAGCTCCAGCGCCTGCGGGCGGTCGAGCCAGAAGCCGGCCGCGTGCAGCCGCTCGAAGCCGTCGAGCGCTTCGCCTATGGCCCGGGCCATGGCCCGCGAGGCCGATGCCGAGAAAACCTGCTCGATCGGCGCCGCCGTGCTGCCGCCGCCGAGCAGGGCGGCCAGGCGCGCCCGCTCCTCGAGCGTCCCCTCATGCTGGATCGTCGCCGCCAGATAGTTGTGCCGGCGATCGCGCAGGTCGTCGTGGAAGTCGGTAAGGTCATCGATCACCTGCAGCGCCAGGCCGATGCTGAAGATGCCCCGGTCGGCCAGCACCAGGCGTTCGCGGACTGCCCCGCGTTCCGCCAGCAGCGGGGCGACGAAGGCCAGCCGCAGCAGATTTCCCCCCTTGTACATGTGCACGCTGGCCAGGATCTCCGCCGGAGTGAGGATGCCGCCGGCCACCCCCCCCTCCTCGGTGGCTTCCTCGGCGCCGATCGGCACCATGGCGGCAAACACCTCGTGGCCGATCTGCCGCGCCTGCTCCATGGTGACCAGGCCGGCGGCCGCCGCCTCGTCGAGCAGGCGGAAGAGGATGCGATCGAAGAGCAGGATGTGCATGACGCTCTTGAAGCGCGTCGCCCGCTCCGGGAAAGCCAGCGGCAGCATCTCCTTGTACTCGTCGTCGAGCAGGTTGTCGGTGCCGGTGACGATGCCGCGGATGGCGTGGTTGAGACCCCCGTAGAAAAGCCGCCGCTCCGGGGCGACCCCGGCACTCCGGTAGACCGCCAGGAAGAGCGAAGAGAAGAAGTGGCGCCGGGCGTACTTGAGGATGCCGGCCGGCGGCGGCGCAGCGCCGAGGTAGGCGGCGGGCAGGATGGCCTTGAGCAGGCGCAGGGTTTCGGCCTCCACCCGGCGGTGTTCCCGCAGCGACGGGTAGAGACGGCGGAAGGCGATCAGGGCGCGCATCGTGCTGGTCATGGCGGTTCTCTCCGGTGGGGCGGGCGCGGCAGCAGCAGGGGCACCCGCTGTCGGTACTCCGGCCAGGAAGCGGGGAAACGTTTGGCCAACAACCGCTCTTCACTCCGCAAGAACAGCAACTGCCATAACAGCATGACCGGCAGGCTGACCAGCAGCATGCCGGAGGAAGCCAGCAGCAGCCCCACCCCCCAGGCCGCCAGGTCGTAGCCGAGAAACATCGGATGGCGGCACCAGGCGTAGCTCCCGGCGGTCACCAGGCGGCGGGCCGGATCCTGCGGGGCCGGCGTACCGTCACCGAAGCTGGCGAGATCACGGGTCGCCTTCTGCACCAGGGCGCAACCGGCCGCGATCAGCAGCCCGCCCGCCCACTTCGCCCAGCCCCCCGGTTGCCAGGCGGGGAGAGCCAGATCGATGAGCAGGCCGCCGCCGATGGCCGCCGCCGGGATCAGCAGCCAGTAAACCAGCGCGGCCCGCAGCCGGGCGCGCCGCAGGACCCGCAGGCGCACATCGCCGCGCGGGAGCCCGGAAGGCGCCGCCGGATTCACAGCCATCCCCCGCGGCGGGCCAGCAGCAGGGCCAGCTGGGTCTTGCCGTCAAGGATATCACCGCGATCGACCATGGCCAGTGCCTCCTCCACGGTCAGTGGCACCGCTTCGAGGCACTCGTCAGCTTCCGGCGCCGCCGGCACGGGAGTCAGTTCGCGTGCCAGGAACAGGTGGAGGCGTTCCGTACAGAAGCCGACGGCGGGGAGCATCTCCCCCAGCCGTTCCAGTTGTCCCGGGCGGTAGCCGGCCTCTTCCGCCAGTTCGCGGGCCGCGCAGGCGGCGGGGTCCTCGCCGGCCTCCAGGCGACCCGCAGGGATCTCCCAGAGGGTGCCGGCGGCGGCCGGGCGAAACTGGCGCAACAACAGGATCCGGCCATCGGCAAGGACCGGGAGGACCGCCGCTCCGCCGGGGTGGCGGACCAGTTCGAACTCGGCGGTCCGGCCATTCGGCAGCGCGTGCTCTTCAAGGCTGACGGCAAAGATGCGGCCGGCGAAGATCTGGCGAGGCATTTTTCCCATTGGGCCGATTGTACTCTTAGCTGACAGAAAAAATCATCTATTCCCCGGGAAGATCATCGTAAGCTCTCCGCAGGAGACCGAGAGCCGGCAAGGCAGAGTGCCGCGATCGTCACCGTCGATCTGCAGCGGCACCCCGGCGCCGCGCAGCGCCAGCCGCGTGGTGGCGAAACGTTCGGCCCCGCGCGGGGTCGCCCCGGCCAGCAGGAGCAGGAGGGTAAGGACGAAACGCCCCTTGCTCATGGGCGCCACCAGGCAGACATCGAGCCGTTCGGCCAGCAGCGAGGCGGCCGGCGTCAGACTGAAGCGCCCGCCATAGAAGCGGCCGTTGCCGGCCACCACCTGGCAGGCGCGGCGCACCGTGCCGTCATCACCGACGACCTCGAAGAGCGGGAGCGGAGTGCTGACCAGGGTGGCCAGCGCACTGACCGCGTAGGCCAGTTTGCCGGTCCGGCGCTTGAGGGCCAGATCGACCCGGTGGACCGCCGCCGCATCGAAGCCGGCGCTGGCCATCAACAGAAAGCGTTCGCCATCGGCAAGGCCGAGGCAGACCGGGCGCGGCACCCCATGCAGGGCCACGCGGCAGGCCGCTGCGAGGTTGCGGGGAATGCCCGCCTCGAGGGCGAAGACGTTGGTGGTGCCCAGCGGCAGGAAAGCTACCGGGACCGCTGAGGGGGCCAGGCCGTTGAGAACCTCGTTGAGCGTGCCGTCACCGCCGGCCGCCACGATCCGGTCATAGCCCTGCTCCCGCGCCAGGGCCGCGCAGTGCCGGGCGTCGCCGCGCCCCCGCGTCAGCCGCACCTCGACATCGGCGCCTTGGCCTAGAAACCAGGCGGCCGCCCGGGCAATCCGCGGCCGGGCATCGCCGCCGCTGACCGGGTTGGCGATCAGCAGCAGGCGCATGGCCGGACAGTCGCTGACGGGACAGGATATAAGCACATGGGGTGGTATTATAGTGGAATGGCGCCACTGACACAGGAAAAAACGCTGGCCGGGGCCGGCAACGAGCCAGCGCGCCTGCTCGCCTTTGGCGATATTCACGGCTGCCGGACCGCGTTGCAGGCACTGCTGGCGCAGGTCGTGCCGCGGGAAACCGACCAGTTGGTCTTTCTCGGCGACTACATCGACCGTGGCCCGGACAGCGCCGGAGTGATCGATGAGCTGCTGGTCCTGCAGGCACGCTTTCCCCATAGCGTGTTTCTGCGCGGCAATCACGAACAGATGCTGATCGATGTGCTGGCCGGCGAGAACCCGATCACCTTTTTGTTCAACGGCGGCGACAAAACCATCGCCAGCTACGAGGCGCGGGGCGGCTGGCCCCCGCCCAGGGAACACCGCCGGTTCCTCGATTCCCTGCCGGCGCTTTACCGGGCCGAGGGGTTCGTCTTCGTCCACGCCGGCCTGCGCCCCGGCACCCCCCTTGCGGACCAGCGTCCCGACGACCTGCTCTGGATCCGCCAGGAGTTCCTGGAGAGCAGCGGCGACTGGGGGGAAACCGTGGTGTTCGGCCACACCCATCGGGAGGACCCCTTGCTGGAAGAACACCGCATCGGCCTCGACACCGGCTGCGTCTACGGCGGCCGCCTGACCTGCTGCGACGTATTCACTCGCCGGTGCTGGCAGGCCGTGGGGCTGGGGGCTGGGGGCTAGGGCCCCTGCCTTTACCGTCTCTTCCGCAGCAGGTCGCCGGCCCGGACCCCTGCCGGCAGAGCAAGTCTCACCCGCGCGTTCGGCTGGATCACCGCCAGCGGCTCACCCTCCTCGCTGCGGGCACCGTCGAGACGGAAGTTTGCCTGACGCATCCCCGGTCCGATCAGTTCCAACTGGTCGCCGACCGCAAAACGGTTGCGCCCTGCCACCAGCCAGCCGTCCGCGCCCCCGTCATCGAGCACCACCCCGACGAACAGGTGGCTCTGCCGGTAGCGGGAATCCGCCGGATGCACCCCGGCATGGTCCCGGCCAAACAGGAACCCGCTGCCGTAGGGGCGGTGGCTGACCGTCTCCAGTTCCCGCAGCCACAGGGGATCGACCTGCCAGCCCGCCGGGTCGGCTCGCCAGGCGTCGAGGGCCGCCCGGTAGACCCGGGTGACCGCGGCCACGTAGTAGCGGCTCTTCATGCGCCCCTCGATCTTCAGGCTGTCGATGCCGGCGGCCAGCATTGCCGGGAGGTGCTCGATCAGACAGAGATCGCGGCTGTTGAACAGGTAGGTGCCGCGCGCGTCCTCCTCGATCCCGAAAAATTCGCCGGGACGAGTCTCCTCCTGCACGGCGTAGTTCCAGCGGCACGGGTGCGCACACTCGCCGCGGTTGGCGCTACGCCCGGTCATGGCCGCCGAGAGCAGGCAGCGCCCGGAATAGGCGACGCACAGCGCACCATGGGCAAAGACCTCCAGTTCCAGCGCGACGCTGGCGCGGATGGTCTGGATTTCCGCCAACGTCAGCTCCCGGGCGAGATTCAGCCGTTTCACCCCCATGCCCTGCCAAAATTGGGCAGCGCCGACACTGGTCACGTTGGCCTGGGTGGAGAGGTGGAGGGGGCGAACGGGGTCGACATCGCGCACCAGGGTCAGAACCCCCGGGTCGGCGATGATGTAGGCATCGACGGGCAACGGCCGCAGCTGTTCGAGCAGCCGGCGGAACTCGGCCTCCTCGCCGGGGTGCAGGAAGGCGTTGAGGGTCAGATACAGCCGCCGCCCGTGCCGTTGCACCAGATCGCAGGCTTTGGGCAGCTCAGGCAGCCCCAGGCAGCCGGAACGGGCCCGCAGGCTGAACCGGTCGATACCGGCGTAGACGGCGTCGGCACCATAGGCCAAGGCGGTTTCGAGCTTCTCCAGGTTACCGGCCGGGGCCAGCAGTTCGGGGACAGGCAAAGACACCCTCCTTGAGCGGATGCCGAAGGATAACACAACAGGGCATGAAATGTGCACGATTTGGCGGATACCGGCATGCCGGCAAACTTGACAGGTTTGGAAAAAACTTATAGTTTTTAGCAAATTTTGCGTTGCAGAGAATCCCGACCGTCATCAAGGGGGCATCATGAAGATCACCCGCATCCTGCTGATTGGCTGTCTGTTCGCCGCCATCTGTACTCCGGCCGTGGCCGCGGAGGAACCGATCATCTACACGGTGCAAAAGGGGGACACCCTGTGGGGGATCTCCAAGCGCTTCATCAAGGATCCCTACTACTGGCCGAACCTCTGGTCGAACAACCCGGCGATCGGCAACCCGCACCTGATTTACCCGGGACAGAAACTGCGCATCCATGACGGACGGATCGAGATCATTCCAATCGAGGGTCTGCCGGAAGAGGTGGCCGTGGACGAGGGGGCGCCGGTCGAGGTGCCGGTCGAGGCGCCCGCCGCGCCGGCCAAGGCCGAGGAGATCAAACTGGTCGATATCTACGGCGGGGCGCGCAGCTTCATCGGCGCCGGCGAGGTGGCCACTCTCGGTACCCTGATCGACTCGACCGAGGAACGGTTTCTGCTCTACGCGGGGGAAACTGTTTACTTCGAGATGGCCGACCTCGCTGCGGTCACCCCGGGACAGCGCCTCGAGCTGATTGAAATCGGCGAGCCGGTCATCCACCCGGTCACGCAACAGCAGATCGGCTATCAGGTCAACCATCTGGGTTTTGCCGAGGTGACGGGCAAGACCAAGAGTGTCGCGGTCGCGCTCATCAGGGATTCGACCCGGGAGATCCAGCGCGGCGCGCGGGTGCGCCCGTATACCGAATTGCCGGCGTTCATCGCCCGCAAACCGGCAGTCTATGACCGGCAGGGCACCATCATTGCCGCCGACGAAGGCAAGCTCGCCCTCAGCCAGTTGGATGTCATCCACATCGACATCGGTGCCGCCAACGGCCTGGAGGTCGGCAATGAGCTGGAGATCTTCCGGGCACGCACTTTCACCAAATCGGCCCGGCCGATCAAGCAGCTCGATGAGGACAATTTCTTGGAGCTTCCCGATGTGCCGCTCGGCAAGGCGATTATCATCGCGACCCAGGAGATGACCGCCGCGGCGCTGGTGCTGGAAGTCGCCAACCTGCCGATCTACCGCGGCGACCAGGTGAAAACCGTGCTCCGCTGAGAAAGCCGGCCCGGCCGGCTTAACGTTGTGTCTGTTTATTGAGTGTCAAGGCCGGTCCGCCGGCCTTGGCCGTTCGGGGCCGCTGGCTCCACGGAGGGGAGATGGTTGATCTCACCAGCTGGCTGCGTTTGCAGCTCACGCCGGGGCTGGGCCGCGTCGGCCTGTTCCGCCTGATTGATCGTTACGGCTCGCCGCGGGCAGCCATTGCCGCGGCAGCCGGCAACTGGCCGACCCCCAAGGGAACCCGCCAAACTCTGACCGGACGGGTGCCAGGCGCGGACGATCCGCGCCTGGCCGAAGGGACTGCACGCCTGGCCGCTCTGGACGCCTGGCTCCTCACCTACTGGGACGCCGATTATCCGCCGCTGCTGAGAAACATCCCCGATCCCCCGGCCCTGCTCTACGGTCGCGGGGTCCGTCACTTCGGCGAAGCGCTGGCCATCGTCGGTTCGCGCGGCCCTTCGCCGACCGGGCGCGCAGCCGCAGAGGCGATGGCCCACGACATCGCCGCGCAAGGGCTGACGGTTGTCAGCGGGCTGGCCCGCGGGGTTGATACAGCGGCCCATCGCGGAGCCCTGGCGGCCGGCGGCCGGACCATTGCCGTCCTGGGCTGCGGCATCGACCGTGTCTACCCCTCGGAGAACACCCGGTTACAGGCGCAGATTGCCGAACGCGGCACGCTGCTCAGCGAATATCCGCCGGGGAGCGAACCGCTGCCCGGCCACTTCCCCGGCCGCAATCGGATCATCAGCGGCCTCAGCCGCGGCACCCTGGTCATCGAGGCCGCCATCGACAGCGGCTCGCTGATCACCGCCGAACTGGCCTTGGAACAGGGGCGCGAGGTCTTCGCCGTGCCGGGGAGCATCGACCGGTCGACCAGCGCCGGCACCAACCGGCTGATCAAGGAGGGGGCTCACCCGGTCACCGGGGCGGCCGATCTGTTCGACGTGCTGTGGCCGGACCGCAGCGGCCGGGTGCCGGCAGCGCAGAGCAACCGGTTCGCGGCAGCCCTCGACGAACCGGCCCGCTCGGTCTGGTCGGCCTTGGGAGCGCAACCGCGACATGTCGATGAATTGGCGGGGGAATTGGGGTTGACTGCCGGGGAGCTTTCCGTTATTTTGCTGCACCTAGAACTCCAGGGGGGGGTTGAGCAACTTCCGGGGGCCCGCTTCGTGCGCGTTCACCACCTCCCTTCCAACCGTTAGGAGTGTGCTTGAGAGAACGTGTGCTGGCGATCGTCAACCTCATCGCTCAATACTTCCTCGAGGAGCAGGAGCCGAAGTCGGAAAGCGACCTGGTCGAGGAATTGCTGGCCATCGGTTTCGATGCCGAGGAGATCGATGCCGCGTTCAACTGGATGGAGAATCACACCCTGCGGACCCCGCAATCGCAGGAACTGGCCGCTCCCGTCATCACTCACCGGGTCTTCTCGGCGGAGGAGCAGCGGTATCTGACCCGGGAGGCCCGCGGTTTCCTGGTCCGCCTGCGTGGCGCGGGGATTCTCGACGAGGAACTGTTCGAGGAGATCGTTCATAAATCGGTGCAGATGACCGACGAGGAGGTCTCCCTCAGGGAGATCAAGATCGTCACGGTCCTGGCACTGTTCGCCCGCAGCCAGCACCAGTGGCGGCAGGAGTTCGACTGCCTGCTCGAAGACGACTGGTCGCGATTGCTCAACTAGGCCATCCGGGCTGCGGGCTCCCTGCAGCCCTTTTCATTTCCAGCAGGAATTCCATGGCAAACGCCCTCGTTATCGTCGAATCGCCCGCCAAAGCCAAGACCATCGAGAAATTCCTCGGCCCGGGATACAAGGTCCTGGCCTCCTACGGTCACGTCCGCGCCCTGCCAAGCAAACAGGGATCGGTCGACGTGGCCCACGACTTCACCCCGAAGTATGCGGTGCTTGTCGAGAGCAAGCGCCACATCGAGGCGATCCGCAAGGCCCTCAAGGAGAGCGACCGGCTGCTGCTCGCCACCGACCCCGACCGCGAAGGGGAGGCGATCTCCTGGCACCTGCTCGCTGCCCTCGGCCTGGACCGCGGCAAGACGACCGTGGCGGTCCAGCGGGTGGTCTTCCACGAGATCACCAAACCGGCGATCCTGCATGCCGTCGCCCACCCGCGCGACGTTTCGCAGGAACTGGTCGATGCCCAGCAGGCCCGTTCGATCCTCGACTACCTGGTCGGCTTCACCCTCTCCCCTTATTTGTGGAAAAAAATCCGCTACGGGCTCTCCGCCGGCCGTGTCCAGTCGGTGGCCCTGCGCCTGATCTGCGAGCGGGAGAAGGAGATCGCCGCTTTCCGTGAACAGGAGTACTGGACCCTCGCCGCCCAGCTCGCCACCGGCGCCGGGCAAGGGTTCGCCGCCAACCTGATCCAGCTCGACGGCAAGAAACTCGGTAAGTTCGATGTTCCCGACGCGGCCCGCGCCGAGGAATTGAAGCAGCGTTTTGCCAAGGCTGACTGGCGCGTGGCGCAAGTCACCAAAAGCGAGAAAAAACGCTACCCCGCACCGCCGTTCACCACCTCGACCCTGCAGCAGGAAGCGGCGCGCAAGCTTGGCTTCTCGGCCAAGAAGACCATGGCCACGGCGCAGAGGCTCTACGAAGGGGTGGCCATCGGCGCGGCGGGCACCGTCGGCCTGATCACCTACATGCGGACCGACAGCGTCAACCTCTCGCAGCAGGCCCTGGGCGAGGCCCACGAGCTGATCATGCGGCTGTTCGGCAAGGATTACGTCCTGGCCAAACCACGCTTCTTCAAGAACAAGGCGAAAAACGCCCAGGAAGCCCACGAGGCGATTCGCCCCACCGATCTGACCCGCACGCCGACCGAGCTCAAGGCGTTTTTGCCCCCAGACCAGCTGAAACTTTACGAGCTGATCTGGAAGCGCACCGTCGCCTGCCAGATGAAGGAGGCACTGCTCGACCAGACCTCGGTGGATATCGAGGCGACGACCGGTAGAGAATCATCCCTCGCCGCTGCAGCGGCTTCGGCGGCCGGCGGGCTGTTCCGCGCCACCGGCAGCGTCATGCGCTTCGACGGTTTCATGAAGCTTTACATCGAGGGGACCGACGACGACGGCGAAGAGCAGGAAGGGACCCTGCCGGCGCTGGCCAACGGCGAGGCGCTGGCTTTGCGCGAGTTGCTCGCCGAACAGCACTTCACCCAGCCGCCGCCGCGCTACACCGAGGCCTCCCTGGTGAAAACCCTGGAGGAGTATGGCATCGGCCGGCCGTCAACCTATGCCAGCACCCTCAATACCCTGATCGAGCGCAAATACGCGCTGCTCGAAAAGAAGCGCTTTGTGCCCCAGGATATCGGCATGGTGGTCAGCGACCACCTCTCCCAGCACTTCGAGCGTTACGTCGATTACAACTTCACCGCCGGACTCGAGGAGGAACTCGACCAGGTCGCCCGCGGCGAGAAACAGTGGAAGCAACTGCTCGGCGAGTTCTGGGGGCCGTTCAAGACCCGGCTCGACCAGAAGATGCTGGAAGTCGCCCAAGGGTCAGCCACGACCGAGGTCACCGATGAACTGTGTCCCGAATGTCAGCGGCCGCTGGCGGTCAAGCTTGGCAAGCGCGGCAAGTTCATCGCCTGCACCGGCTTCAAGGACGGGTGCAAGTACACCCGCCCCCTGGCCAAGGCCGGGGAGGCGGCGCAGGAAGCGGCCGAACCGGTCTTCTCCGAGGAGAAATGCGACAAGTGCCAGGCGCCGATGCTGATCAAGGATGGCAAGTGGGGGAAATACCTGGCCTGCTCCGCCTACCCGGCCTGCAAGAACATCCAGCCGCTCAACAAGCCGAAGGGGACGGGCGTCGTCTGCCCGGCCTGTCGCGAGGGGGAGCTGACCGAGAAGAAGTCGCGCTTCGGCAAGATTTTCTACTCCTGCAACCGCTACCCCAAATGCAAGTACGCGGTGTGGGATCCGCCGGTGGCCGAGGCTTGCCCCAAGTGCGCCCACCCGGTGACGGTGAACAAGACCACCAAGCGCGACGGCACCTACCGCAAATGCCCGCAGGACGGCTGCGGCTGGAGCATGCTGCCGGCGGCGGAAAAGGCGGCAGGGGTCAAAGCAGCAAAACCGAAAACGGTCAAAAAGGCAAAATCGTAGGGGCTTGATTTATCAAGCCCAGGGCGCAATGAGTTGCGCCCCTACATAGCAGCATATCAACGGGGCACAGCACGCTGTGCCCCTGCCTGTTTCTCGAGAGGATGATGAACACTCTCCCCATCACCGTGATCGGCGGCGGTTTGGCCGGCTGCGAAGCCGCCTGGCAGCTGGCCCGCTGCGGCCTGATCGTCGAACTGTTCGAGATGCGCCCGCAGCGCATGACCCCGGCCCATCACTCCGATCAGCTCGGCGAACTGGTCTGCTCCAACTCCCTGCGCGGCGCCGGCATGAACAACGCGGTGGGGCTGCTCAAGGAGGAGTTGCGCCGCTGCGGCAGCCTGTTCATGGCCGCCGCCGATGCGCACAAAGTCCCTGCCGGCGGAGCCCTGGCCGTGGACCGCGACGGCTTCGCCGGGCAGCTGACGACCGCCATCGAGACCCATCCGCGGATTACCCTGCACCGCAAGGAGGTCACCACCCTCCCGGACGGTGACCCGGTCATCGTCGCCAGCGGGCCGCTGACCGCGGACACTCTGGCCGGGGAGCTTGCCGCGCTGACCGGCCAGGAGCACCTCTACTTCTATGACGCCATCGCGCCGATCGTCGAAGCCGAGTCCATCGATCAGAACGTGGTCTTTCGCGCCTCGCGCTACGGCAAGGGGGGCGACGATTATCTCAATGTCCCCTTGAACCGCGACCAGTACCTGGCCTTCGTCGCCGCCCTGCTGGCGGCCGAGAAGGTGGCGCCGCGCGATTTCGAGAAGGCCGTCCACTTCGAAGGGTGCCTGCCGATCGAGGAACTGGCCGCCCGCGGCGAGCTGACCCTGGCCTTCGGACCGATGAAGCCGGTCGGCCTGTGCGATCCGCGCACCGGCAAAGAGCCCTTCGCCGTGGTGCAGCTGCGCCAGGACGACGCCCACGCCACCCTTTACAACCTGGTCGGCTTCCAGACCAAGCTGACCTGGCCGGAGCAGCGCCGCCTCTTCCGCACCCTCCCCGGGCTGGAGAGCGCCCGCTTCGCCCGGCTGGGGAGCATGCACCGCAACACCTTCCTCAACGCCCCGGCCTGCCTGACCTCGACCTTGCAGTTGCGCAACCAGCCGCGCCTGTTCTTCGCCGGGCAGATCACCGGTGTCGAGGGGTACGTGGAGTCGGCGGCCTGCGGCTTCCTCGCCGGCCTCTTCGCCGCCGGCCACCGCTTGGGCATCACCATCCCTCCACCACCGCCGACCACCGCCCTCGGCGCCCTGCTCAGCCATCTGGCCACCGCCAACCCCAAGGGGTTTCAGCCGATGAACGTCACCTACGGCCTCTTCCCGCCGCTGGAGGGCCGCCACCGCAAGCGCGCCGACCGCCGCCTGGCCATGGCCGAGCGGGCGCTGGAGGAGTTGGGGGTATGGTGGCAGACAACGGCCCGGGTTTTTGCCCGCAAGTGACCCGTGCCGCTGATTGCCGACATGCAATTGCCTGACTGCCGATTGTCTGTTATAAGTTTGTGATTAACTCACAATTGACTGGAACGTCGGCAGCAGGGAGCAGGTTGCGGCCAGATTCCCAAAGGGGATTTGCGGACATGGCGCAGAATGTCAATACCAGCCTGATCGACCTGCGCGACCTGCTCGACCTGTTGCGTCGGCACCCCCTGCCGACCCCCTTCCATCTTGCCCTCTACTCCGAACAGCAGGGGAAGGAAGGGCTTCTCGACGCCGTCGCCACCATCTGCCGCCCGATCGACGGTCGGCGGCTCTGCACCGAGGATTGCCTCCAGCAGTGGGAGGATCTGGTCGACCTGGCCCTGCTCAGCGACCGCCCACAGACCCGCATCTGCCCCAAAGGTTTTGTCGCTTTCGCCATCCCCCTGCCGAGCAATGACGGCATCCCCGACTGCCTGCTCGGCGGCGGGATCCGCGAACGCCTGCCGACGCTGCCGGACGCTGCCGCCCCGGAGTTGGGTGTTGTCCGTGCCGCAGGGCGCGCCCCAATGCCGTCGGTGACCAGGGAAGAGACCCGCCAGATCGCCGACGAGGTCTTCCGTATGCTGCCGCACCTGCTTGAGCAGGGGCTGCACGATCTCAGCCTGGCTCGGGTCACCAAGCGGTTGACCGCCACTCGGGAGATCGTCCGGGAGTTGGGCCAGTGCCCTTCGGCAGGCGCGGCGATTGCCCTGGTCAGCGAAGCGTTGGTGGTGCTGTTCGACCTGCCGCGGGTGCTTCTGCTCCTGCAGCAGACCGGGCACCGGCCGACGATTCACACGACGCTGGGGATCGAGCCGGGGAGTTTCGAGGTTGCCGAAGGGTGCCTGGTCGACTTGCTGGAGCAGGCCGGGGGACTGCCCCTGGCCATGTCCGGTGAGGAACTGGCTGGCTTTCTGCCGGGGATCAAGGGCAGCGCGGCGCTGCTCTTCCCCTTGCAGGAAGGCGGCCGCGACATCGGCCTGCTGGCGGTGATGGACGTCGATCTGCACCTGCGCGATCAGGCCCTGATCGAGCTGCTGGCCGGGCGCCTGGCGACTCGCCTGCTGCGCCTGCGCCAGGAGGAGGAGCTGCACCAGGAGCGGCACTTCTCGACCCGCATGGTCGGCATGATCAGCACCCTGGCCCTGGCCGACAGCCGGGAGGAACTGTTCCGCGGCCTGCTCGACATGTCGGCCGAACTGGTCGATGCGACCAGCGGCTCGTTGATGCTCCTCGATGAGCACAGCCAGCAACTGCACATCACCGTCGCCAAGGGGATGAGCCCGCCGCTGGCCCGGTCGATGGCGGTGCCGCTCGGCGAGGGGATTGCCGGCCGGGTGGCGCGCAGCGGTTTGCCGCTGCTGGTCAACGACATCGAACGCGACAGCCGGGTGGCCACGCCGAACCGGCCGCGCTTTCGCACCAAATCATTTATCAGTTTTCCCCTCAAGAACCATGAGCGGCTGGTCGGCGTCCTCAACCTGGCCGACAAGCGGGATGACAGCAGTTTCACCGAGACCGACCTCAACCTGGTCCAATCCTTTGCCAGCCAGGCGGTGCTGATGATCGACCGCACCTCCGTGCTGGAGCGCGCCGGGCAACTGGAACAGCTGTCAATCACCGATCCCCTTACCGGCCTGTACAACCGGCGCTTTCTGGAAAACCGCCTGGAAGAGGAACTCAGTCGCAGCCAGCGCCAGAGGCAGTCGTTCAGCCTGGTTCTCGCCGACCTCGACAATTTCAAAATCTATAACGATATCTGCGGGCACCTGGCCGGCGACAAGTCCCTGCGCAAGGCGGCGATGCTGATGCGCCGCTCTGCCCGCGAGATGGACCTGGTGGTGCGCTACGGCGGCGAGGAATTTTGCCTGATCCTGCCGGGGACCAGCAAAAAGGAATCGCTGTTCGTGGCCGAACGTCTGCGCCGTTCCATCGAGGCGGACATCTTCCCCGGCGAAACCAACCTCCCCCTGGGCCGCCTCACGGTCAGTCTGGGGATCGCCGCCTACCCCGAGGACAGCCATACGATCCACGACCTGATCCACGCCGCCGACCTGGCCCTGTATCGAGCCAAGGCCCTCGGCCGCAACCGCACCGTGCTTTACGATCCCTCCCTGGCCAAGCATCAGCCGTCCCACCTGCGCCTGACCGAGAGACTTTGACCGGATCATGACGCCACCTCAAGGAATCGTGCTGGCGTCGGCCTCGCCGCGGCGCCGGGAGTTGCTCGCCCAGGTGGGGCTGAACGCCGAGAGCATCCCGGCTGATGTCGATGAAACCGTGCTCCCCGGCGAAGCTGCGCAAGACCATGTGGTCCGCCTCAGCGCAGCCAAGGCCATGGCCGTCGCCCGCCGCCCCGAAGTGGCGGGGCGCTGGTTCATCGGCAGCGACACGGTGGTGGTACGCGACGGCTGCATCCTCGGCAAGCCAGCCGATGCGGCAGAGGCCGCGACCATGCTGCGCAGCCTCTCCGGGCGCAGCCACGAGGTGGTGTCGGGCTATGCGGTCTTTGATCGCAGCCGTGGCCGGACGCTCAGCGGTGCCGTGGTGACCCGCGTCTGGTTCAAAGCGCTGACGGAGCAGGAAATCGCCGGCTACCTGGCCACCGGCGAACCGTTCGACAAGGCGGGAGCCTACGCCATTCAGGGACTCGGCGCCTTCATGGTGCCGCGCATCGAGGGGAGCTACCCCAACGTGGTGGGGCTGCCCCTGTGCGAAGTGATTGCCGCCCTGGAAGAGCTCGGCGCCGTGAACCTCTTTTCCTGACCGCAGAGCTGACCATCATGGACATCCCCGCCAACCTCGCCCGGATCCGCACCGAAATTGCCGCCGCCTGCAGGCGCTGCGGCCGCGACCCGGCCATGGTGCGCCTGGTCGCTGTCAGCAAGACCCATCCGCCGGCGGCGGTGGCGGCGGCCCGCGCCGCCGGCCAGACCCTGTTCGGTGAGAGCTACGTCCAGGAGTTCCTGGCCAAGGCCGCAGCGGTGACGGACCCGGTGGCATGGCACTTCATCGGCCACCTGCAGAGCAACAAGGTCAAGTCCTTGCCGGGGAAGGTGGCGCTGATCCACTCGGTCGACCGGCTTTCCCTGGCCGAGGAGATCTCCCGCCAGTGGGGGCAGCACGGCTTGACCGCCGAGATTCTCCTCGAAGTCAACCTCGGTGATGAGGCCAGCAAGTCCGGGGTGAGCGAAGCGGAGTTGGAGCTGCTGCTGCGCCGGGTCGCCATGCTCCCCCATCTGGCCGTCCGCGGCCTGATGACCCTCCCCCCTTACCTGGACGACCCCGAGGCGGTTCGCCCCTACTTCCGCCGCCTGGCCGAGCTGGCCGGCCGGCTCGACGCCCTGGCCCTGCCGAGGGTGTCCATGGGTGAGCTGTCCATGGGGATGAGCCACGATTTCGTCGTGGCGATTGAAGAGGGCGCGACCTTGGTCCGGATCGGCACGGCAATCTTCGGCGAACGCGGAGGCTGATGAAAAACGCCCATCTGCGGCGTTACCCTTCGCCGGGTCGCTGCGACGTACCTTCCAGGTACGCCACACTCCCCGTCTTGCGGGTGCCTTGCACCTGGGCATTTTTGATCAGCCTTTGTTCTTCCGGCAGCCATGCGACTTGACCCCACCGAAACCCCTTCTCGCCTGTCCATGCGCGAGGTCGGCTGGTTCTTCTTCCCGTTACTGCTCAACGTGCAGATGATGAGCATCTCGCATTCGATCATCAACGCCGCCCTGGCGCGGATGGCCGATGCCGTGGCGGCGCTGGCCGCCTTCTCGGTGGCGATGGTGCTGCACATCTTCATCGCCGCCCCGTCCTATCAGAACCATATCATCACCATCGCCATGGTCCGCGGCCGCAAATCGTTCCGCGCCACCGCCCTGTTCATTCTGCTGATGTCGACGCTGATTGCCGCCCTGCTCGCCCTGCTCGCTTTCACCCCCGTCGGCAGCTTCGTCCTCGACCACCTGCTCGGCATCGCCCCGCCGGTGGCCGCCGCCGCCCGCGCGGCGCTGGCCATCATGGTGCCGCTGCCGTTCGTCACCGGGGTGCGCGGCTTCTGCCAAGGGTTGGTCAGCCAGACCCGGCGCACCGCCCTGATCTCCTTCGCCACCGGTGTGCGCATCGGCGCCCTGGGCCTGTTCCTCTGGCTCGGCCACGGCTGGTTCGACGGTCCGAGCCTCGGAGCGGTCGCCCTGGTCGGCTGCGTGGTGGTCGAAACCATCCTGATCACCTTCTTCGCCTGGCGCATCTGCCGCATCCCGGAACAGGGCGAAGCGGAGCGCGACCTGGCCGGCGTGACGCGCTTCGCCTTTCCGCTGGTCTACTCTTCCGGACTGCAGCAGGCCGTACCGCTGCTGATCAACGCCATCATCAGCCGGCTCCCCGACGGGACCCTGGCGCTGGCCGCCTTCGGCATCATCCGCGGCTTCACCTTCCTGCTGGCCGGGCCGATGCGCAACCTGCAGCAGGCCTACCTGGCCCTGGCCACCCACGCCGGTGATTACGCGATAATGGCCCGCTTTGCCACCCGCGTCAGCCTGGCCCTGGCCATTTTCACCTTCGCGGTGGCCGGGCCGCTCGACCTTCCGGTGCTGGGCACCCTGATGGGGCTGAATCCGGCCATGCGCGCCTACATCGTCTGGCCCCTCGCCGCCTGCGCCGTCTACCCCTGGCTGATCGGCGCCTCCCACCTGCTGCGCGGCTGGTTCGCCGAGAGTCACCTGACCGCCATCGTCGGCCGCGCCACCCTGTACAAGGTGCTGCTGCTCCTCGCCTGTTGGCCGCTCATCACGGTCCGGCCGCTGCCGGTTTCCGGGACGGCGATCGCCGTCGCCCTGCTGGTGACGGCCGAAGCGGCCGAAACCTGGTATCTGCACCATCGGCGCCGCAGACTGCTGCACGGGACGATTGCCGGCGACACCGCACCCCCGGTAAGATGAGGCCATGGAGTCGCCGGCGCGCAAACACCCCTGTCCCGACTGCCGCCAATGTCAGTGGTGCGGTGACGACCGTTGCCGTCTCTGCCGGCACGCTGCCCCCGGTTGCCGAAAAAAACTGTCCATGGCCGAGCAGATCGCCTGGTACGAACAGCTGAATGCCCGGAAGCACACGGGGTGAAGGCCACCGGCCACCGGGAATCCTGGCCGGGGGCCGGTGGCAGCGCCTTTTTGCTTGGCCCTTGCGCCTGGACGGCAGCCAGAAAATCTTCCTCGGGCTCACCGATCTTAAACAGGTCAACCGCGTGGCGCTCTGAGCCAGGGACGGAGGGCCGCGGCAAGGACAGCGCCGCCACTAACGGCCAGAGCTGTTCGAGTTCGTAAAAAACGGGGGCAGGATAACCCTGCCCCCGTCACTCGGCACTCAGCACTCGGTACTATCTTATCGCTTCCGCCGCCGCCCGGACTTCCCCAGCCAGTTCCTCCGGCAGCCCGCCTTGAGCCAGCAGGCTCTCGATCGGCCCCACGGCATCCTTCTTCCACCCCTTGGCGATGTAGACCTGGGCGATGCGCAGCAGCCAGCGCGGGTTGTCCAGTTCATGGCGCAGCGCCCCCTTGAATGACTCCAGCGCCCGGTCGAGGTTCTTGCCGTGGCGCAGCCAGAACTCGGCCTGCACGGGGTGCGCCCCGCCGCCACAGCCGCCAGAGGGGAGCCGGGCAAACCAGATTTCGGCCTCGGCATGGCGCCCCTCGCGCTCCTGCAACTCAGCACACATCACAACCGTGGCCGGATCAAGCTCCCCTTCGGCCAGGGCCTGGGTGCCAGCCTCCAGAGCCGCCACTACATTCCCCCGTCCGGCTTCCAGCTGGGCCAGCCGCGCCCAGCAGTAGCCGGCAAACCGCCCATCGTCCAGCGCCTGGCGCAGCAACTGCTCCAGCTCATTGTGGCGGCGAGTCACGGCCAGCAACGTCACCAGGGCATCGAAGGGATGGAACAGTTCGGGGAGTGCCTCCAGCGCGGCGCGCAGGTCGGCTTCGGCCATCGCCGGCTGGCGGTTGCGGGCCAGCACCACCCCGCGCTCGGCATGGAACAGGGGACCCCGCTGCGTGGCCGGAACCTGCTCGAACAAAGCGAGGGCGTGCGCATCTTCCCCCTCCTGCGCCGCCAGCCATGCCTGCAGAAAGGCCGCGCCGGCTCCGCTGTAGTGCCCGGCCAGGTCACCGGGGAGCGTCGCCAGCAGCAATTCCAGGCGGCTGGTCGCGTCGAGTTCGCCAGCTTCTTCGCCCAACGGATCGGCAGCACAGGTGGGGCCGCAGCCACTCCCGCAGGCGGCCGCAGTCTCTCTGCTTTCCTTGGGACTGGCCTGAATACCACTCTCGAGATCGGCCAACCGCTGTTCGGCCCGTGCCCGCAATTCCGTCCGGCGGGCCTGCCTGACAGCCAACTCCAGATGTTCGCGAGCCTTGAGCGAATTCCCCAGGCGCAGCGCCCCTTCGCCTTCTTCGAGATTCAGTTCGGCCAGCCGGTCGCCGGCCTCAACCTCCCAGGCCGCCACCTGCGCCGACACTTCGGGCGATAACTCTGCGCGCACCAGCCGCTTCGCTCCTGCAAGCAGTGCCGCCCATTCCCCGCGCGCGTGCTGCTTGCCCAGTTCCGCCACCGGATCGCTCTTGCCAAACAGATTTTTGAACAGACTCATGATCGCCTCTAATCATTAATTTTCTGCGCTATTGGGTAACACAACCAAGCACTCTCACAAAAGCAAAATCTCAATGTACAGCCTCATTCCAAACAAGGGCGGTGGCCGGGAGATTTTTGTGCAGCGGACAGAGGTCCGCAGCGCAGCAAGTTTCTCTCCGCAAACAGGAGCTTCCGGCTGTCGCTCGCCCCAATCCTTCGGCCTTGCCTCTCCACCCGAAAATAGGCTATAAGCGCCCATCACCATGTCACGGCAGGAGCCCCATGAGCGAAGATACCAAGAAGATCATCTACTCGATGGTCGGCGTCAGCAAGCACTACAACAAGCAGCCGATCATCAAGGACATCTCCCTCTCCTACTTCTACGGCGCCAAGATCGGCGTCCTGGGCCTGAACGGCTCGGGGAAATCGTCCCTGCTGCGGATCATGGCCGGGGTCGACAAGGAGTTCAACGGCCAGACCATCCTCTCCGAAGGGTACACCATCGGCTTCCTCGAACAGGAGCCGCTGGTCGACAGCACCAAGACCGTGCGCGAAGTGGTCGAGGAAGGGGTGCAGGAGACCGTCGACCTGCTCAAGGAGTTCGAGCAGATCAACAATGCCTTCGCCGACCCCGACGCCGACATGGAAAAACTCTGCGAGCGTCAGGCGGTGGTGCAGGACCGGCTCGATGCCCTCGATGCCTGGGAGCTCGACTCGCGCCTCGACCTGGCCATGGACGCCCTGCGCTGCCCTCCTGGTGAGACCTCGGTGAAAGTTCTCTCCGGCGGCGAGAAACGCCGCGTCGCCCTGTGCCGGCTGCTGCTGCAGAAACCCGACATCCTGCTCCTCGACGAGCCGACCAACCACCTCGACGCCGAGACCGTCGGTTGGCTGGAGCAGCATCTGCAGCGCTACGCGGGCACCGTCATCGCCGTCACCCACGACCGCTACTTTCTCGACAACGTCGCCGGCTGGATCCTCGAGCTCGACCGCGGCCACGGCATCCCCTGGAAGGGCAACTACTCCTCCTGGCTGGAGCAGAAGCAGGAGCGGTTGCGCCGCGAGGAAAAGGCCGAGAGCCAGCGGCAGAAGACGCTGCAGCACGAACTGGAGTGGGTGCGCATGTCGCCCAAGGCCCGCCATGCCAAGGGGCAGGCGCGCATCAGCGCCTACGAGAAACTGCTCAACGAGGATGCCGGCCAGCGTGAACGCGAACTGGAAATGTACATCCCGGCCGGGCCGCGCCTCGGCGGGGTGGTCATCGAGGCGCAAGGGGTGGCCAAGGGCTACGGCGACCGGCTGCTCTACGACAACCTCAACTTCAGCCTCCCCCCCGGCGGCATCGTCGGTATCATCGGCCCCAACGGCGCGGGGAAAACCACCCTCTTTCGCCTGATCACCGGCCAGGAACAGCCCGATGCCGGCTCGTTCAAGATCGGCGAGACGGCCAAACTCGCCTACGCCGATCAGGAACGCGGCCTCGACCCGGATAAGACCCTGTGGGAGGAGATCACCGGCGGCCAGGAGCAAATGCTGCTCGGCAAGCAGCTGGTCAACTCGCGCGGCTACGTGGCGCGCTTCAACTTCTCGGGGTCGGACCAGCAGAAGAAGGTCGGGGTGCTTTCCGGCGGCGAGCGCAACCGTGTGCACCTGGCCAAGATGCTGCGCGAGGAGGCCAACGTCCTGCTCCTCGACGAGCCGACCAACGACCTCGACGTCAACACCCTGCGCGCCCTGGAGGAGGGGCTGGAGAACTTCGCCGGCTGTGCGGTGATCATCAGCCACGACCGCTGGTTCCTCGACCGCATCGCCACCCACATCCTCGCCTTCGAGGGGGATTCGCAGGTGGTCTGGTTTGAGGGGAACTATTCGGAATACGAGGAGGACCGCAAGCGGCGGCTCGGCGCCGCCGCCGATCGGCCGCACCGGATCAAATACCGCCAGTTAACCCGGCAGTGACCCGGGGTTGATGAAAAACGCCCACCTGTGGCGTTGCCCTTGATCTCGTCGCTGCGACGTACCATCAAGGTACGCCTCACTCCTGGATCCGCGGGCGCCTTGCACCTGGGCATTTTTGATCAACCCTGGACTTTTCCATGGCTAGAATCACCTGTGGATTTTTTTCGCTGGCTGTTGGACACTGTTTCTGACAGGAGAGCATCATGATCAGCGCCTTCGAACTTTCCCAGGGCCGCCTGCGCCAGATTCAGGTCGATGCCATCGAAGATCTGCGCGAGTGCCGCCCGGTCTGGGTCGATCTCGTCGATGCCGATGACGACGAGCGCCGCTGGGTTCTCGAGATCTTCGGCCTCGATCTCCCCGAGGAGGACGAGGTCGGCGACATCGAGGCGAGCGCGCGCTTCTTCGAAAGGGACGTCGAGAACGGCGACGAGCTGCACATCCGCTCCGACTTCTTCCGCGTGGAAGAGCACGCCGGTGACAACGTCCGCGTTGCCTTCATCCTCAAGAATTCGATCCTGTTCAGCGTGCACGCCGAGGATCTGCCGCAGTTCCGCCTGCTGCGCCTGCGCGCCCGCCGCCAGCCGGACTACGTCGAGGACGAGAAGGACATCCTGCTGGAGATGTTCGCCGCCGACGCCGAGTACTCGGCCGATGTCCTCGAGGGGATCTACAAGCGCCTCGACGCTTTCGGCGAGAAGGTCCTCGGCACCCACCTGACCGATGAAAGCGCCGGCGACGTGCTGGCCAACATCGCCCGCGAGGAGGACCTCAACGGCCACATCCGCCGCAACCTGATGGACACCCGCCGCGCCGCCTCGTTCCTGGTGCGCAACAAGCTGCTCAACGCCGAGCAGACCGAGGATGTCCGCCAGATTCTGCGCGACATCGACTCCCTCGACGGTCACACGGCGTTCCTCTTCGAGAAACTCAACTTCCTGATGGATGCCACCGTCGGTTTCATCAACATCAACCAGAACAAGATCGTCAAGATCTTCTCGGTGGCGGCGGTGGCATTGCTGCCGCCGACCCTGATCGCCAGTATCTACGGCATGAACTTCCGTTTCTTGCCGGAACTTGGGTGGGAGTACGGCTACCCGTTCTCGATCATGCTGATGCTGGTCTCGGTGGTCATCCCGTTCTGGTACTTCCGCCGCAAGGGGTGGCTCAGGTAGTTTCCGTCCGCGACGAAAATTTGTTGCAACGGCAGAGGAGAAGAACCTGTCGTAAAAATTTACAATTCGGCTTTGATGTTTCCCCGCCAAGACAACCTGCTTAAATCACTGATTATTTTAGTGGCACTTCTTTTGCAAGTTGATGTGGAGTCGCGGTAAGTATTGAATAAATCGGCATCCTTGCCAGAGGATTGCGCATTGATTCCGAGTCCTGCCAGGGCCTTCGCCGTTATCGGGAGCAAGTAATGATCCAGGTATTGTGGAACAAGGGTTATTATGACTACGTCAAACCGGAAGTCCTCGACGAGCTTATCGAACGTCGGCAAATCATCAGTTTCCGCCGCCAGGGTGGGGTTGTGCGTCTCGGGGTCGATCCGGTAAGGGCCAGACGCGATCCGCATTATTCCGGAGACGAGCGCCGCGCCGCGGCGCGCTGATTGGTTACGCTTCCTGCTTGCGCCGACGGATCGGCGTGGCGAGGCCGACCAGGCCGTATACCTGTAAGCTTTTCCGACAGCCGAGTGAGGCAAGCCTTCGCACGGCGGAGGCCCCGCCGCCGGCGCAACCCCGCCTATGACCCCTTGCCTCGCAGATAAAAATCCTCTAGCGTTCACCGGCGTTGTCATTTCGGCGGTGCTTTTGAAGGGAGAGGGGATGAAATCCTGCGATCCCTGCCACTACCGCAGAACCAAGTAAACCCGGGGAGCTGCCGCACAAAACGGAGGGCCGGCTGATTTCAGCCGGCCCTCCGTGCTGGGTTTATGCGGACGGAACGACAGCGTCGGGTTACTGGCGAACCCGGGTGGTGCCCTGGTCGTCGCGCAGGATGCGGACCCGGTCGCCGACCTTGTAGACGGCGTCGTTCTCCTGGACGACCACCAGAACCTGGCCGTTGTCCTGCCTGACTTCAAGTTCGACCCCCTGGACCGTGGTCAGCCCCTTCTCGGTGGCGGCACCGGCAAGCCCTCCGGCAATCGCCCCGCCGACCGTAGCAATGGTCCGGCCGGCACCGCTGCCGACGGCACTCCCCAGCGCCCCGCCCATGGCACCCCCGGCCAGAGTGCCGGCTCCGGTCTGGGTCCCTTCGATGGTCACCAGATCGACCTTCTGGATGGTGCCGTAGTTGAGGGTGTGGCCGGTCCGTGCCTGGTCGCGGCTGTAGACGTTGCCGGAGCGGCTTTCGGTCGTGCAGCCGCTGAGCATCAGGGTGGCGGCCAGGGCCGTGATCAGCAATCCACTAAACAGACGCATGACAGTCTCCTCGCTGCAGGGGATAGCGTGGCGCCGGATAGCGCCACGCCTTGGACCTACCGTCCCATTATAGCGCTCTCGCCGAGCAGGTAAAGGCCTGCCGCCGGCATTCAAAAATTCTGCCGGCCCCACTGCCGATGGTTACCCTGCCCGGGGAAGCGCTCACGCTTTTCCTCCCAGCGAACGTGCTGTTCAGGAGTCAGCAGGGTGCTGATCCGCTCGCGCGCCGAGCGGCGCTGCAGCAACCCGTCGACGCGGCAGTCGGCCTGCCGGTGAGCCGTTTGCCGGAGTTCCTCTTCGCCAAGATCCCCGCGGCGAAAAGCTGCGTGCATGGCGGTGCGGTCGGCGTGGCAGCGCTCGCGCAGCGACGCCAGCTGGTTGCGCCGGTCGCTGATGATCGCGCGGATCTGTCGGGTCTGCTCGTCGGTCAGGCCGAGATCCTTGCGCAGTTGCCGGAGGTGGCGGCGGGCGGGCCGTCGCGATCCGACGGAGCATATCCTGGGGACTGGGCGTAAGGAGCGGCCACGGCGGGGAGGGCCAGGGCCAGGAGCAGGAGGGTGGTGAGCGCAAGCAGTCGGATGAGCATGGTCATTCTCCTTGTTGAGGATCGGGACAGGGCGCCACCATCCCGTCATTGCCCCATTGGACGCATGCCGGCCGTGAACGGTTTACAGTGCCAAAGCGAAAGGCCGGCGATTGCCGGCCCTTATAACCCACGCTGTCGCTGGCGTGGCTACTTGCTCTGGGCGACCATGTAGGCGACAGCGTTGGCCACTTCGCTGTCGCTCAGGGCCGGGTTGCCTCCGCGAGGAGGCATAAACCCCTTGGTTCCCTGAAAGCCTTTGATGGCCCGCTCGACCATGTGCTTCTCGCCATGTGCCATATGCGGTGCCCAGACGGTCTTATCGCCGACCTTGGGTGCGCCGGCTACGCCGGTGGCATGACAGGGGGCGCAAAAATTCATGTAGATTCCCTGACCCTTGCCAGCGTCGGCCGCCGTGGCCGGAGTGGCGATCAGCGGCAGCAGTACCAGCACCATCAGCAGCCAGATTTTCATAGGACCTCCCCGAGACAAGATGTGACTGGCTTGCGAAATAGCCCGTAACAGCAAATGGCTAAAGACATAGAGGCCCGGATTTCACCGGACCCCTCGAAAGATCATCGCCAGACGGACTTCGTTCAGCGGCCGCTTTTGGCCTGCCGGCGAGCATGACACTGTTGACAGGCTGACGAATAAGACTTGCCGCACTGCTTGCATCCCTGCATCCCAACCTCCTGCTGTGGCCCTAGATCTTGTGGGCTGGTCAGATAGGAACACTATGGGAAGTATTTTAGTCCTCCGGGAAAAGAGATGCAAGAGAAATTTTAATACAGCGTTTTACCCGCCCATGCCGAACATGGCCCGGTACTCTTCCTCGATGACTTCCAGGTGGTGGTGCGTGGAGTTGGCGTTGGCGAGGTAGACGCGGGCCACCTCGGGATCGCCGATCCTGGCCGCCATCACCCGCAGTTCCTGCTCCAGTGCGTCCTCCTGCTCGATCGCCAGTTCCAGGGCCTTGCGCTCGTCGAAATCCTGGACCAGCAGTTTTTGCAGCGTCCGCCACCAGGCGGAGGAGGTGTCCGGAGGGGTACTCATGAACGCCTCGAAGGAGGGAATGTCGTTGCCCGGGTAGATCTGGTAGAACGACTCCGCATGCTGGCGTTCTTCGCGGGCCAGCAGTTCGAAGGTGGCCCGGGCCTTCTCCTCGGGCATCCGCTCGGCGCTGTACCGGTAGTAGTCCATGGCATCTTTTTCGGTCTGCATGGATGCCCTGATGGCCTGCTGCAGTTCACTTTTCTCCATGTCGCGATGACCTCCGGTTAAAAAAAATTATGCCGCCACGGCAAGCGCGCCATGCATAACACAATTTCCGCAACACGTCTTGCTTTTTGTGCGGCGAGGCATGGCTATTTTCGGGGAAAATAAGACCAGCCGAGATAAAAATCGGCTTATGGCCGCGCATTTGTGAGTTATATTATAACTCTGCTGAAAATGGTGCAAGGTCATCTGGCCGTGACGGGTCGTCAATTGGCGGACAGGCCGTTCTTTTGCCGAGGAGAGTGGTGCGATGGACGAAATGCAGGTGGCATTTCCGGTGGTCACGCTGGAAGGGCAGTTGCTGCTTCCCGCCGGGACGCGACTGAGTGAACAGGCTCTCGCCGAGGTGGCAGCGGCGGGGCGGCTGGTGCCAAGGGAGCAGGTCCCGCTGCTCGATTACGGGAGCGTGCGCGAAGACCTCCAACGCTGCCTGTCGATCACCCCCTACGACAAGGTTTTCGGCGACAGCGCCATGGTCCAGGAACTGCTGGGGCGCATGAACCTGGTGCGCCTGCCTTTGCCCCTGCTGCACGCGCTCGATCATTTCCGGGCCCACGATTTTCATACCTATCGGCACACCCTGACGGTCTTTGCCCTGTCCATGCTGATCGCCGAGGATGTCGTGCCGGGATATCATGACCGTCCCGGGGATGTCGTCACCGGGCCGACCCACGATTTCGGCAAGCTGTGCATCCCGCTGGCCATCCTGCGCAAGAACAGTCCGTTGACCCGCCAGGAACGCCGTCTGCTCGTTCATCACCCGTTGGCAGGACAGGTCCTGCTGACCTACTATTTTGGCGACCACCGCCATCCGGCAGTTACCGTGGCCCGCGATCACCACGAACGGCGCGACGGTTCCGGCTATCCGCGCGGCATCACCGACCTGCAGCCGATCGTGGAACTGGTTGCCGCCTGCGACGTCTATGATGCGCTGCTCTCTTCCCGCCCCTACCGGCCGCTTTCCTATGAGAATCGCACGGCCCTCGAGGAGCTGACGGTCATGGCCGAGCAGGGGAAGTTCGGCTGGGAATTTGTCGCGGCCCTGGTGGCCCGCAATCGCAAGGGGCAGCCAGGGGCGACGGCGGTCGTGGTTTCCCGCGACCGCCGCGGCGTCCCCCCGTCGGGCAACTGCTACGGCACGGTGGCGGAAGAGGATCAGGGACCCGCTGCCAGACCGCTCGCCGTGCCATTGCCGTAAAAATCGCGGAGACCCCGCCAAGCCCACCCGAGGAGGCCCTATGAAGTGGCTGTTCGCGCTGTTGCTGTTCCTGGGCGCCGCACCGCAAGCCCTGCTGGCGGCGCCGGTCGTTCTGTTCGACGAGGGGCATGGACAGCCTTTTCTCGCCCGGGGCGGCCGCCCGCTCGACCTGTCCGCTCTGGCCGGGGTTTTCGCCGCAACCGGCTGCGAGGTGCGCACTTCCGGGCAGTCGCTGGATGCCGCGGCGCTGGCCGGCATCGATGTGCTGGTCATCTCCGGGGCTTTTCAGCCGCTGGCGGCAGAGGAAGTAACCGCTGTCCGGGAATTCGTGACGCACGGCGGCGGCCTGGCGGTCATGCTGCACATTGCCCCGCCCCTTGCCCCCCTGCTGCAAGCCCTTGGGGTTGATTTCGCCACCACCCCGCTGCGGGAACAGGACCATCTGGTCGAAGGCAGCCCTCAGAATTTCCGGGTGCTGGATCTGGCCGCCCACCCGCTTACTGCGGGGCTGACGGATTTTGCGGTTTACGGGGCCTGGGCCCTGCAGGGCATGGTTCCCGGCGTTGACATGGTGGCCCGCACCAGTGCGCATGGCTGGGTGGACCTCAACCGCGATGGCCGGCTGGGGCAGGGCGATGCCATGCAGCCTTTCGGGGTTGCCGTTGCGGGGGCTCTCGGCCGGGGCCGGTTCGTGGTATTCGGCGACGACGCGCTGTTTCAAAATCGCTTTCTCGACGGGAACAACCGGGTTCTGGCCGGCAATCTTGCCCGCTGGCTGCAACCGGCCCCGGCGCCTTGATGGTCTGGAACTAAATTTGCATAAAATCCCGTCATTGACAGCTTTCTGCTGTTTTCCCGGCGAACGTACGGTATTTGCCGAGATATGACTCCGCATAATCGCGGAGTGACATGGATTCCAGGGAGGAAGTATGGATCGTACCATCGGCGCGCTGGCGTCACGACCGGTGATCTGTGTCGAGGCCGATATGCCGGTTATCGAGGCGCTCCGGCTGATGAGTGCCCGGCGGATCAGCTGCGTCGTCGTGTTGCTCGATGGCGAGCCCGTCGGTATCCTCACCGAGCGGGATGTGGTCTTCGCGGCCAACTGGGTGATTGGTCAACCTGGCCTGCTCATCCGCGAGGTGATGAGCAAGCCGGTGCTGACGGCGGCGGCGGAGTGCACGGTCACTGAAGCCTACTGGCTCTTCCGGGAGAACGATGTCCGCCATCTGGTGGTCCTTGGTGCGCAGATGGAACTGCTCGGGATCTTTACCAAGACCGATCTGGTTCGCGCATTCCAGGGGACGATCTTTGCGGAAACGCCGGATGTGAGGCCGCTGATGTCCAGCCATGTCTGGCGGGTGACCCCCCAGGTCAGCGCCCGGCACGCCCTGTCGCTGATGGCCAGCCATGCCATCAGCGGGGTGGTGGTGGCCGAAGGGCCGCAGCCGCTGGGTGTGTTCTCCGAGCGCGATGCCGTACGGCTGGTGGTTGGTGACCTCGACCTTGCCAGCCTGCCGGTCAGTGCCGCGATGACCACGACGATCGTCACCGTCCCGGTGACCACGTCGCCCAGCCGCGCCCTCGAGCTGATGCGCAATCATGATGTGCGCCGGCTGCTGGTCGTCGATGGGGAGGGAGCCTTGGCCGGAGTTCTCACCCAGACCGACCTGAGCCGGGTCTTCGAGCGGCGCGAGCCTGTCCCGGGCGACCGGTTGGTGGATGCTTCCCCCGCACCTGGCTACCCCGTGGTGTTCAACTGATAGCGTTCTGCCAGTTCCTGCCTGCCAGCGAGACCGGGTAACCGGTCTCGCTTTTTTTTAAGGCCAGGTGACCGTTGCCGGGCGGGGCGGGTTCAGGGTATAAGGTGACATTCGCTGCACCGAGGCCTTGATGTCCGATCTGGTTATCCCTCTGGAAAAAGCCCTGGCCTTGCGCGATCGCGGGGCGCTGCTGGTCGATGCGCGCAGCCCGGCGGAATATGCCGAGGCCACCATCCCCGGCGCGCTCAATGTGCCGATCCTTGACGATGCCGAGCGGGTCGAGATCGGCACCTTGTACAAGCAGGCCGGCAAACAGGCCGCCCGGCGCCGCGGCGTGGAGCTGGTGGCGCCGAAGATCCCGGCATTGCTCGAACAGGTTGCGGCGGCGCGCCCGGCCGGTTCACCGCCGGCCGTGGTCTTTTGCTGGCGAGGGGGGATGCGCAGCCGGGCGTTGACCCAGTTTCTGGAGCTGGCCGGCATCCCCGCGCGGCAGCTGGCCGGCGGACACAAAGCGTTTCGCGGCCTGGTGCGGGAGTTTTTCGAACACGGCGCGTGGGGGCGCCTGATCGTGTTGCGGGGGCTGACCGGCGTCGGCAAGACCGGTTTGTTGCACGCCCTGGCCGCCGACGGCTATCCGGTCATCGACCTGGAGGGGCTGGCCAACCATCGCGGCAGCGCCTTCGGCCACCTGGGCCTCCCCGCGCAACCGACCCAGCGGCGGTTCGAAGCACTGCTCTGGGAGGCGCTGCGGCGGGTGCCGGCGGGCAGCTACGCCCTGGCCGAAGGGGAGAGCCGGCACATCGGCCGGCTGGCGTTACCTCAGCGGGTCTACCAGGCCTTGCAGACCGAGGTGTCGGTGTGGGTCGAGGCACCACTTGCCGCACGAGTGCGCAATATCCTCGCCGACTACCCGGCTCGGGACGGTCTGCGCGCCGAATTTGCCGGTCCGATCCAGGCCCTGAAGGGGCGGCTCGGCCGGCAGGCGGTCGAGGAGCTGCTCGCCCTGCTGAATCAGGGTGCCTGGGAGGAACTGGTGCGGGAGTTGATGGTCCGCTATTATGACCCCCTCTACCGGCATACCCTGCCAAAACGGCGCATCGAGGTGTCGATAGGCGCCGGCGGGGAACTGCTGGCGGTGAAACAGGCGATCGAGAAGATCCTGGCATAAGGGCGGACCCGAACCGATGACCCAGCACGAGACGACCGATATCAACCCCCTGTGCGGCAAGTGCCTGCGCCCCTGCAAGCAGCCGGCCTGTGCCGTGCTGGTCGAATGCCCGCGCTTCTTCCCCCTGCCGTTCAAGGTCGCAAAGCACCGCTTCGACCAGCTTGACCTGTTCGACGACCAGCGGGGCTGACGGCGGCAGGGCTTCTCTCCGGGCCATGAATAAGCAAGCGGCGGACCTGACAAGGTCCGCCGCTTGGCGCTTGGGCGTCGCGTCGGCGAGGTTCAGCCGCCGGCCGTCATCCGCTGCAGGAACTCGACCACCCTGGGGGTGAACTTCTCCGGTTCCACCAGGAATGAATCGTGGCCGTAGTCGGAGTCGATCAGGTGATATTCCACCGGCTGGCCAAGCCGGCGCAAAATGGCGACGACCTCCTCGGTCTGGTAAGGGGGGTAGAGCCAGTCGGAGGTAAAGGCGAACCAGAGCGACGGGCAGGCCAGGCGGCCCAGCGCTTCGTCGAGGCTGTCGAATCCCCAGGCGACGTCGTAGAGGTCGAGGGACTTGGCCAGGTACAGGAAGCTGTTGGTGTCGAAGCGGTCGACGAAGTTGCGGCCGTTGTATTTGAGATAGTTTTCGATCTCGAAATTGCCGAAAAAGTCGAACATCCCGTCACGTACCGAAAAGCGCCGGCCGAATTTGAGGTTCATCGAGACGTCGGAGAGGAACGAAATGTGTCCGACCGCCCGCGCCAGGGCCAGGCCGTCCGCCGGCGGGTGGTCGGGGCGGTAGCCACCCTTCTTCCACATCGGGTCGTTGAAGACCGCCTGGCGGGCCAGGGCGTTGAGGGCGATCGCCATCGGCGAGGTCCGTCCGGTGCCAGCGATGGGGATGATCGAGCGGGTGCGCTCCGGGTAGTGAATCGCCCACTCGATTGCCTGCATCGCCCCCATGCTGCCGCCGATGACGGTCAGCACCCGGTCGATGCCGAGATGGTCGAGAAGCAGTTGCTGGGCGCGCACCATGTCGCGCACCATCAGGACCGGGAAGGTCAGGTTGTAGGGTTTGCCGGTGCGGGGATTGATGCTGGTCGGTCCGGTGGAGCCATAGCAGGAACCGATGACGTTGGAACAGACCACGAAGTAGTGGTCGGTATCGAGGACCTTCCCCGGGCCGATCATGTCGTCCCACCACCCCGGCTTGCGCTCGTCGGGCGTGTTGAACCCCGCGGCGTGGGCGCTGCCGGTCCAGGCATGAGCCACCAGCACGGTGTTGGAGCGGCTGGCGTTGAGGGTGCCGTAGCTTTCGAAGGCCAGCGTCAGCGGGCCGAGCACGCGCCCGCTCTCGAGGGGCAGTTCGACATCGAACTCCGCGTATTGGGTGCCGACCAGGCCGACGGATCCAGTCACCAATTGCCCTTTCGTAGGGGCGACCCGGTGGGTCGCCCCGGGCGAGGCAGCGCCTCGCCCCTACAGATCGAAACGAAAACGGCCCCTTCCCGAACATGAGAAGGGGCCGCGCGGAGACGATGAGAGGTATCGACCTGTCGCGGGCACCGTCCTCATCTCCCCTGCCTTCGCCCTGACGGGTTTCGGCAGGCGGGATTTAGCACCTGGCATCCGCCCTCGCCCTTCGGGCTTTGGCGGACCGGTTGCTGTGGCTTCGCAGGGCCTGTCCCTCCGCCACTCTCGATAAAGACGTACGCTGTCGTAAAGACGCAGGAACTATAGCGAAATCGCTCCGTAAAGTCAAACGAAAAGCTGGCGGTCAGGGCGCCAGAGCCTGCGCCAGATCGTCCCAGAGATCGTCGGCATCCTCGATACCGACGGCCAGGCGCAGCAGTTCCGGGCCGATGCCGAGAGCCTGTTTGATGTCGGCCGGGATGGACGCGTGCGACATCGACCAGCAGTGGGTGAGGATCGTCTCCACCCCTCCCAGGCTGGGGGCGAGGATCGGCAGCCTGACCCGCTGCAGCAGCGTCGGCACCTGCTGCGGGTCGCGCAGGGCGAAGGAGAGCACCGCGCCGGGTCCGCCGGCCTGGGCAAAATGCAGCTCGCGGCCGGGAAAGTCGTCGAGCCCCGGGTAGTAGACGCGGGCCACGGCCGGATGCGCCTGCAGTCGCTCGGCGAGCTGAGACGCATTGGCCTGGCCGGCCTCGAGGCGCAGCTTAAGGGTTTTCAGGCCGCGGGCGAGGAGGAAACTGTCAAAGGGGGCGAGCACCGCGCCGAAGGCATTCTGGAAATGCTTCAGGCGTTTGGCCAGTTCCGGGTCGGCGGTGGTCGCCAGCCCGGCCAGCAGGTCCGAGTGCCCGCCCAGGAACTTGGTGGCGCTGTGGATGACCACGTCGATGCCGAGTTCCAGGGGGCGCTGCAACAGCGGGGTCATGAAGGTGTTGTCGAGAAAGGTCAACAGCCGATGCTCTTTGGCCAGGGCGGCAATGCCGCGCAGGTCGGTGATCTTGAACAGCGGGTTGGAGGGGGTCTCCAGGAAGATCGCGCGGGTTTGCGGGGTGATGGCTGCCGCTACCTTGGCAAGATCGGTGGCATCGACGAAGCTGGTCGAGATCCCCTGCTGCGGCAGGACCGTGGTCAGGTAGCGCCAGGAGCCGCCGTAGAGATCCTCCGGCGCGATCAGGTGGTCGCCGCTCTTGAGCAGGGCCAGGGCGCTGCCGATGGCGGCCATCCCCGACGCGTAGGCGAAACCGCGTACCCCCCCCTCGAGCAGGGCGATGGCCTCCTCTATCTGCTGCCGGCTCGGGTTGCCGCTGCGGGCATAATCGTACTCGCCCCCCACCCCGCCGGGATGGTGATAGGTAGAGGCCTGGTAGATCGGAATGACCGCGGCGCCGGTGTAGGGGTCGCGGTCGGTTCCCTGGTGGACCAGCAGGGTGGCGGGGCGGTAGGTCTTTACGGTCATCGACAAATCCTTTCGTGAGGCGTAAGGAGTGAGGAGTCTCACTCGCTCACGGTGTTCTAGGCCAGAGCCTGTTCCAGATCGGCAATGATATCACAAGCGCTCTCGATCCCCACCGATAACCGCAGCAGGCTGTCGCAGATGCCGAGGCGCAGGCGTTCTGCTGCGGGGATGTCGGCGTGGGTCTGCACCGCCGGCAGGGTCATCAGCGATTCCACCCCGCCGAGGCTTTCGGCGAAGGAGATCAGGCGCAGCTTTTTAAGAATCTGCCGGGCGGTCTCCGGGGTATCGACCCGGAAGGAGAGCATGCCGCCGAAGCCCGTGGCCTGTCGTTTGGAGAGCTCGTGGCCGGGGTGTCCCTCCAGCCCCGGGTAATAAACCGCCGTCACCTTCGGCTGTCGCTGCAGCCAGCGAGCAATCTCGAGGGCGTTGGTACAGTGCCGTTCCAGGCGCAGGGCCAGGGTCTTCAGGCTGCGCAACAGCAGCCAGCAGTCCTGCGGCGGGAGGATGCCGCCAGTGGAGTTCTGCAGGAAGTAGAGGCGCTCGCCCAGTTCCGGGGTGCGGGCCACCAGGGTGCCGGCACACAGGTCATTGTGGCCGCCGAAATACTTGGTCGCCGAGTAGACGGTCACGTCGGCACCGAATTCGAAGGGGCGCTGCAACACCGGGGTCAGGAAGGTGTTGTCGACAATGAACAGCAGGCCGCGGTTGCGGCACAGGGTGCCGAGGGCCGCCAGGTCGGCGACACCGAGCAGGGGGTTGCCCGGCGTCTCCACCAGCAGCGCCTTGCTTTCCGGCCGGACGGCGGCGGCCACGGCGGCGGCATCGCTGGTGTCGACGTAGCTGGTTGTCAGGCCGAGTTTGCCGAAGACCTGGTCGAGGATCCGGTAGGTGCCGCCGTAGAGATCCTGCGAGACCACCAGGTGATCGCCGGCGGCAAAGTGCAGGAACAGGGTGGTCAGCGCCGCCATCCCCGAGGCGAAGGCCAGGCCGCGGGCCCCGCCTTCGAGCTGGGCGAAGGCCTCCTCGAGCAGTTGGCGGGTCGGGTTGCCCGAGCGGGCGTAGTCGTAGCCGGTGCTCTCGCCGACGCCGGGGTGGCGGTAGGTGGCGCTCGGATAGATCGGGAAGCTGATCCCCCCGGTACGCTCGTCGCGGCCGACGCCGAACTGGACCAATCGGCTTTCCAGGGTCAGGTACTGCGGTGCTTGGTCATTCATGGTCATCCCCTTGGCGTGATATTCGGGGGCAAGCAAAAGCCCCTTCTCAGACGGGGATGAGAAGGGGCTTCGCGGAAATCACGGGGGATGACTCGCGCAAGCGCCACTCTCATCTTCCCCGCCTTCGTCCATACTGGACTGCGACGGGCAGGATTTAGCACCTGTCATCCGCCATAGCCCGCAAGGGCGAAGGTGGACCGGTTGCTGTGGCTTCGCAGGGCCTGTCCCTCCGCCACTCTCGATGATCAGGCTGTTGTTATGACTATGCGACAATATCCTCGAACAGCACGCTGGTCAGGTAGCGTTCCCCCGAATCGGGGAGGATGACGACGATGGTCTTGCCGGCAAAGTCGGGCTGGGCGGCCAGGCGCGCGGCGACTGCCGTGGCGGCGCCGCAGGAGATGCCGCACAGCAGCCCTTCTTCCTTGGCCAGGCGCCGGGCGAATTCGATCGCCTCCTCGTTGGTCACCTGCTCGACCCGGTCGAGCAGCGACAGGTCGAGGGTGTCGGGGATGAAGCCGGCGCCGATCCCCTGGATCTTGTGCGGTCCCGGCTGCAGCGCTTCGCCGGCCAGGCGCTGGGTGATCACCGGGCTGTCGGCCGGTTCGACGGCCACTGACAAAATCTGCTTGCCGCGGGTCTTTTTGAGATAACGGGAGATGCCGGTGATGGTGCCGCCGGTGCCGACGCCGGAGACCAGCACGTCGACCTGGCCGCCGGTGTCCTCCCAGATCTCCGGGCCGGTGGTCTGTTCGTGGATCGCCGGGTTCGCCGGGTTCTTGAACTGGTGCAGGAGGACGTAGCGCCCCGGTTCGGTTGCAGCCAATTGCTCGGCTTCGTTGATGGCACCGGTCATCCCTTTGGCGCCGGGGGTCAGCACCAGGTTGGCGCCAAACGCCTTGAGCACCTTGCGACGTTCGAGACTCATGGTTTCCGGCATGGTCAGGGTGATCGGAATGCCGCGGGCGGCGGCGACGAAGGCCAGGGCGATCCCGGTATTGCCGCTGGTCGGCTCGACGATCTCCTTGCCGGGGCCCAGCAGGCCGCGTTGCTCGGCATCCCAGATCATGGCCGCCCCGATCCGGCACTTGACCGAGTAAGCCGGATTGCGCCCCTCGATCTTGGCCAGCACGGTGGCACCGCCGGGGGTGATGCGGTTGAGGCGAACCAGCGGGGTCCGGCCGATGGAAAGGGAATTGTCGGTGAAAATCGTGGCCATCGTCGCCTCCATGGATGCGTTGCGGATTTGCTGAGCCTGTAAAAAGAAAAACATAGTTGAGCTTATAAGTCAAGTAAAAAAAGAAAACGTACTACTTCTCTTTTATAAAGAATAGGGTCCTGCTAAAAAAAACGCCTCCGCGAGGAGGCGTTTGCAAATGTTGTCGCCAGGCGAGGATCAGGAACGGAACGAGCCGATCTCACGATCCAGAACCGTGGCCTGGGCGGCCAGCTTCTCTACCACCTGATCGAGTTCGGCGGTGCGGGTGGCGTTGCCCTCGGCCACCCGACGGATCTCGGAAACCGCAGCGACTACCTCTTTGCTGCGCTCCGACTGTTCTTTCGAAGCCTGGTCGATCTGCTGCATCATGGCGCGGATCCGCTCCATGTTGGCATTGATCTGATGACTCCCCTTGGCCTGCTCGCCGGTGCTGAGCTTGACCTGGGAGGCGATGTCGCGCATCGACTCCGCCGCCTGGGCCAGCTGGCGAATTCCGCTCGACTGCTGCTTTACCGACTGGGAGATCTGCTGCAGCATCGAAGCCACCTGGTTGACGGCTTCGGTGATCTGCTTGCTGCCGCGCGACTGCTCCTGGGTGGCGCGAACGATCCCCTTAACCTGATGTGCCGATTTAAGGGCGCTTGCGGTGATCTTTTCCAGGGCCTGCTCGGCCACCTTGGAGCGCTCGGCTTCCTCTTTGACCCGGCGACTGCCGGCCTGCATGGCCTTGACGGCACTACCGGTCCCCTCCTGCAGACGGCCGATGATCGCGGCGATCTCCTGGGTCGAGACAGCGGTCCGTTCGGCCAGTTCACGGATTTCGTCGGCCACCACGGCAAAGCCCTTGCCGTGCTCGCCAGCCTGGGCTGCGATGATCGAAGCGTTCAGCGAGAGCAGGCGGGTCTGATCGGCGACTTCGTCGATGACCGTGAGGATGGTGCCGATCTCACGCGACTGGCGGCCAAGATCCTCGATGGCGCAGCTGGCTTCCTCGACGGTGGCCTGGATTGCCTGAATGCCGGCAATCGTCTCGGCCACGGCGGCTTTCCCCTTTTCCGCATCCGCGCTGGCCTGCTCGGACAACTGATTAGTCTGCTGGGCGGTCTCCTCGACTTCCTTGATCGATGCGTCCATCTGCGTGATCGAAGACGCCGTCACCTCGGTCGATGACGAGAGATTCTCGACATTGTCCGCCACTTGCTGGCTGGTGACCGTCATCTGGGTGATCGAACTGGAGATCTCCTCGATGATGGCGAACAGCCGTTCAGCCTGGGAGACGATCTCCTCGATGGTGGCACCGAGTTCCAGGGTGGCCGACGAACTGATCTCAACCGCTTCGAGCAGGGAGCTGACGCCATTGGCTACATCGATGGCCGACCCGTCGATCCCCTGGATGGCCTGGAACGAATCCTCGAGAGATGCGGCCTGGCGGACCGTGCCGGCGCTGACTTCCTGAGAAGTCTGGCGGATCCGGTCGGTGGCGCTGAAAATATCGCTGGCTGCATGGCGGATTCGCTCCACCATTTCGCGCAGACGTCCGACGAAGGCATTGAAATTGCCGGCCAGGGCACCCAGCTCGTCCTGGCTGCGCACCTCCAGGGTGTGGCTCAGGTCGGCCTCGCCCTGGGCGATTTCACGAAGGTTGTCGACCATCTCCTGCAGCGGCCTGGTCAGGGTGCGCGAGAAGAGCAGCGCGGCGATGAGCGCCACGCCGATCGCACCGACCGCCAGAGCGGCCATGACCGCGCGCAGGGAAGCCAGGGCTTTGCTCTCGATCGACAGGTCCATGGCGATCAGCAGCCGGTGGCCGCTGGTCCCCAGAGGGCGGGCGACCGGGAAAAACCGGTTGCCGTCGAGAAGGATGGTCTCGCTGCTCCCTTCGAAGTCACGCTTGACATCGACCTCGCGCAGCCCGGGGTGGGAGGCGCCCACTACCCCGTTCGGGCCGAGGAAGGCGACCTCGACCCCGCTGAGATCGCGCAGCTGCTTGGCATATTGGTCGTTGAGCAGGTTGATGACCACCAGATAGCCGATCACCTGGTTCTGAAAACGCACCGGTGCTATGGCCAGATTTCCCATCTCCCCCCGGTAGGGGAGCATGCCGCCGCGTGCCTCCGCCTGCATCAGCTTGACGAGGGCGGGGTCGGCGGCCGTACCTTCCGCAGCCTGGCCGGCTTCCTTGGTCTTGGTCCGGGCGATCGATTTCCCCTGCGGATCGAGAATCTCGATGACATCGTACTTGTATTGCTGCCGGGCGGTTTCCAGGTACTCCGCGAGCTGCGCCGGATCCTGGGTCAGGGTGGTGAAGTAAACGGCATTGATCAGATCGGTGGTGGCGCTGAGGACGGTGACCGTGTTGACCATCTCACGCTGGGTGCCGGCGGTGTTGAGGTCGACGAAGTTCTTCGACTTCTCGGCAACCTGCAGCAGGCTGGCCCGCAACTGCTTCTGGGTGAAGCCGGAGAGGATCATCATGCTGACGATCAGCGGCAGGACCGCCACCAGCAGCATGACGATCAGGGTTTTCCAGCGCAGGTTAAGCTTGCTGAGCATAGCGATCCCCTTACTTGACGGCCTGGCCGGCGCTCATGACCTCGGGTGGGATAGTCAGCCCGAGTTGCGCAGCTGTCCCCTGATTGATCATCAACGTCACCTTCTTGGCCGTGCGGACCGGCAGAGAGTGGGCTTTCTGTCCCTGCAGAATCTGCAGGGCGTGAACGCCGACCAGCTTCCCCTGTTCGTCGGGATCGGCCTCCAGGCCGAGCAGGGCGCCCGCCCTGACCAAGTCGGGAATCTGTGAGAAGACCGGGCGCTTCTGGGCCAGGGCGGCCTTGACGATGGCCGGCCCCTGCTGCATGACGGCAATGCTTTCGGCGAGGAACAGGGCGTCGCACTGGCCGGCGAGCTTCTCGGCCGCGGCAACCGCCTCCCCGGCATTGCGGACACTCTCCGCCTTGACGGTCACGCCGGTACTGGCCTTGATCTCCGCGAGCTGCTGGTCGCCGGCGCCCTCATCCTTGGTGTAGAGCACGCCGATGGTCTTGGCCCCGGTCACCTTGAGCAGGTGTCCGACCAGGCTGCCGAGGTCGGTCTTGCTCGAGGCCCCGGTCACCTCGGCGCCAGTGGTGGTCAGGCTCTTGACCACGCCGAGGGCCACCGGATCGTAGACGTCGGCAAAGAGCAGCGGCGCGTTGAGCTGTTCGCTCGCCAGCGCCTGGGCCGCCCGGCTGCCGTAGACGACGATGACCGCGGCGCCGGCCGAATCGGCACGCCGCGCGCTGTTGGCAATCGACATCTTGTCGGCGTTCGGGGCCTGCACCATGATTTTGAGCTTGCCGGCGCCAAAACCGCCGGTTTCGAGAATCTGGGCCAGGGCCTTGTGCGCCTCCTTGTAGCGGGGGAGGTCGGCGGTGACGATGGCGGCGAGGAGCGGTTCGGCCGGACCTTGACGGGGACGCGACCCCGCCCAGCAGCAGCCCGGTGAGCCAGCTGACCAGCAACAGCGTGCGCAGTGAAGACTCCGGTTCATGGTGGAAACCCTGCGCGGTCATGGCGGTTCACCAGGTACGGGAGAAGCTGACCATAGCGGTCTGCACCGAGCCGTCGAAGACATCGTTGCCGTTCTCGTCGTAATTGTCGAAGGTCGCCTCCACGCCGCAGCGCCCAGTTCTCGTCGAACTGCCAGTTCACCCGGCCGCGCAGGCCGTTCTGGCGGATGTCGACCTTGCTGATCTCGCGCAGGTCGGAGCTGGAGGCCGTTGCCATAACGTGAGGGATGTGAAGGTAATAGTAGGTAATGGTATCTGCGTTGGCAAAATCCGGTTCGTAATGGCCTTGGAACGGATGTGGTAGCCCTCGAGACGGCAGGAGAGGTTGTCGAGGGGCTGCCAGGTGGCGCCGAGGGTGACGGTCTGCACGGTCTGGCGGTAGTCGACGCTCTTCATCTTCGATGCGATAGTCGCTAAGCCGAGTCAGGATTACTACTCTGCCGAAGAGCAGGTCCTGGTCGATGGCCGTGCGCAGGTAGCCGTAATTCAGGTCGAAGCTGAGCCCTTCGCGCGGGGCGAGCCAGGTGCCCAGGCTCAAATTCTGCTGCTCTTTTTCGCGTTCGAGATCAGGTCTCGTCGGCAAATTCGTAGGTGGCCGGCTCAATGATTTCAAATCCCTGGATGCCGAAATCGTTGTTCTCCTGCTTGAGCAGGTTGAGGCTGGCCAGGAAGCCCCAGAGCGGGGAGGGGTTGTAGCTGGCGGAAAGGAACAGTTCCTGGCTGTCTTCGAACGAGGTGCCGTAGGCGGGGTCGTCGTTCTTCTGCACGGCCACCCAGCCGCTGAGCTTGAGCGCCGACTTCTCCAGCAGCCGGCTGGTGAAGCCGAGCTTGACCCGGGTGATGATCTCCTCGTCGGGGAGTTCCCAGTCTTCAGTGACTTCGCTGAGGGCCGGCGGCGTGGAGGAGTGGAAGGGATGGCTTCCTCGCCGGTATCGCTGCGGTCGATGTCCTCGCGCCGGAACTCGGCCTTCAGGGTCAGGCGGGGAGTGGGGCGGTAGTTGACAACGGCTTCGTACCAGGCCCGGGTGATGTCCATCGAGTCCCTGACCGGGAGCGGCGAGTGTGAAGGCGCCTCTCGGCTGTTGTCGTAGAGAGACGTCGCTGTTGTCGCTGTCCATGTCGAGGAGCCGGTAGCGCAGGTTGAAGGTCCAGTTCTGGCTCGGGGGTATAGGTGACGTCCGCCGCGGTCTTGGTGTAGTCGGTCTCGGCATCGACCGGGCCGACCGAGTCCAGGTCGGAGCGGTTCTCGCGCTCGCCGATGGTGAAGCTGGCGCTGCCGACCAACCCGCCGGAGGGGGCGGTGTTCAGGCGCAGCGTGGCTTCCTTGACCTGGCTGTCGGGGTCCTCGTCATGCTCGTAGTCGCCGGAATGTCCGCCCGCGGTCGTGCGCGCCGAAATAGTCGATAGGGATGTCTTCCCGGTCGCGGAAGGTCCGGTAGAGGCCTTCCAGCACCACGTCGACGAAGCCGGCGTGGGCATCGGCGCTGACCTTGACCTCTTCGGTGACCCGGTCGATGTCGCGGGTCTTGCTCTGCATGTGGCAGCCGGTGCAGCTTCCCGAGATTCCCCCTTCGGAGGCGAAGCGCAGCTGCTTCTCCCCCTTCTTTTCATAGCGCCAGTAGGAGAGGTTGACGTGGGCCGGGTAGTCCGGGCACTTGATCTTCAGCTTGGCCTCGTTGATGTCGAGGCGCAGGCCGTAATCATCGCCGGGGTTCTGGTCGGTGTAATAGGCGCGCGGTCATAGCCTGCGGCGACAATGGCGTCCGGGCGGCTCCCCTCGGCCGGGATTCGGTCCGCCGTCGTGCGGGCGTCAGTGGCGTGGTCAGGTCCGGGCGCACCCCGTGTAGCCGTTGTCGTAGGGGATGTGGTCGAGGTTGTGGAAGAACCGCTCGCTGCGCAGGTCGAGGCGCAGCAGCCCCTTGGTGTCGAGATGGGCCTCGGCCGCGTAGTCGTCCTCGTTGAGGTAGTCGACGTCCGAGGTCGAGATGATAGCTGCCCGGGTCGGTGAAGAGCTTGACGTTGAAGAGCGGGCTCGACTCGAGGCTGTCGTACTCGCTGGCGCGGCCGGGTTCACCGTGCACGCTGACGCTGCGATAGCCGACTGTTACGCTGGCCTCCGTGGCGATCCGCTCGTCCGCGGCTGGGTCTCGGTCGTGTCCGCCAGTGCCGGCATCGCCCCGCCGATGAGAAGCATTGCCGCCGCTACTGCCATCCAGGTCTTGTATCCGTTCACTGTCGCCTCCTGGCTCCAATTGAAGATGAACTGAAAAGCGGCTACCGCCCGACGAAGGTGCCCCGGCCGTGCACGGACGGGATGTCCGTGCCGTGAATGGACGAATGGCAGTCGGTGCAGCGGCTGTAAAAGGCCTGCTTCATCGGCTTGTTGTTGAGAGGCCCCTTCGTCGGAAAACGGGCCGTGGTGACCGGCATGGCACTGCAGGCACAGGAACGGCTGGGCCGACTTCGAGGAGCTTGTCGTTGGGCGGAGCCGTGCGGGCTGTGGCAGTTGGTGCAGTCCTCGGTGACGTCGGCGTGCTCGTAGACGAAGGGCCCCTGGAACTCCATGTGGCAGCGGGTGCAGACGGCCTTGACCTGCATCCCCTTGAGGTTGGTGGAGTTCGCCGAATTGTGCGGGTCGTGGCAGTCGGTGCAGGCCATCTTGTGCTCCGGCACCGGGTGGTGGGAGAACTGGGCGAACTCCATCTTGACCTTGATGTGGCAGCCCTCGCAAACCTCCTGCTGCTCATGGCGGCCCAGCTTCTGCTGCGGCCCCTTGTGCAGCTTGTGGCAGGAGAAGCAGCTCACCTCGTTCAGGGCATGGATACTGCCGTTCCAGTTGGTGAGGTTCGGCGTCGAGGCCGCCGAGTGGCACTTCAGGCAGAGTCATCGCCTGGGCCTGGGCCGGGAATTCGCTGATCGGCAGCAGCGTCTTGAAGTCGCAGGTCTTCTTCTCGACGGCGGTGGCAATCGCCAGGCTGCCGGGACCGTGGCACGATTCGCAGTTGACCAGCGGCAGGCCGGTCTCCGTGGAGATCTGGTCGCCATGGACCGAGAGCTTGAAGTCCTTGGCGAGCTTGTCGTGGGCATGGCAATTTTTCAGGCAGTTTTCGTCGCCGACGTAATCAGCCTCGAGGTTGCCGACCAGCAAGGCTTCGTAATCCTGGATTGGCAGCGATCGGCCGGCTGACCCGCAGGGTGGCGAGGTCGGTGCAGGCCACCATCAGGGCAACCGAACCGATGATAACAGAGAGGAGAAGTAGACGGGAAAGCACGCGGGGCCTCCTGTTCTGCACCTCATGCGTGGGGGAGGTGCGGGAAATCAGCTGCCATAGGGTAACGAACATGCAAAACGACACGGCAATACTTGTGAGAAAACCTTCAGATTTCGGCCATTATGCGGATTGTGTGAAAAAAAACAAGGGGATTAGCAATTTTTCAGGCGAAAAAACGGGGGTTCTCTAGAAAAAATCAGGCGGGTCAGGTAGAATTGAAGCTGAAGAGTTTTAACGGGAAGCCGGACGAGGCTTTCCGCTTCACCCTGGACGACTTGCCCTCCTGGTCTCCAGGGTGTTTTTTGTCGGTCAGGGCGCGGCGGGTTTTTTCCTGCGGGTTTTCCCCTGGGGCGTTAGCGAGATCGGCATCTCCCCCTGACGGGCGGCCAGGGTGGCGAAGTCGTAGCGGGAGAGGGTTGCCATGAACTCGGAGCGGATTTCTTTCCAGGCGCCATGCACCGGGCAGAAGAACTCGCGGCCGCAATGCCCCTCCTTGATGAGGCACTGGTTCAGGTAAAGGGGGCCTTCCTGGGTCTTGACGATATCGAAGAGGCTGATTTCAGCGGGCGATTTGGCCAGATAGAAGCCGCCACCGACTCCGCGTTGGGAGCCGACGATCCCCTCCTTGATCAGGGGTTGCAGGATTTTGGTCAGAAACGCCGGGGTGATCTCCTGGGCCCGGCAGATGTCCTTCTTGAAGATGATCTCGCCGCGGGGCTGGCAGGCCATGTACAGCACGGCGCGGATGGCATATTCCGTGGCACGGGTAATGATCACGGCGATATTCTCCGATAGTTTTTGTCGAGTAGCCTCTTCAGGGAAATATGGTTTTTCCTGTCTTTTGTCAATGGAATAGTGCGCATGCCGGCGGTCTGAGCCGCTTGACAAGGTTATCTCAGCATCCCACCATAAAAGCGAGTGCTTGACATCGTCGCAAGACCGTACCGCTAAGTACCTTGGCCAGGAAGCAGAAGTAACTAATGGCGAATTCCACCATCGTCGGCCGTTTTGCCCCCAGCCCGACCGGTCCGCTGCACTTCGGTTCGCTGATTGCGGCGGTGGGCAGTTATTGCCTGGCCCGGAGTGCGGGGGGGCGTTGGCTGTTGCGCATCGAAGATCTCGATGCGCCCCGGGAAGTTCCCGGCAGCGCCGCCGAGATCCTGTCTACCCTTGAAGCCCTCGGGTTTTGCTGGGATGGTGAAGTCATCCGGCAGAGCCTCCGGCAGGAGGCCTACCATGCGGCGCTGGCGCAGTTGCGGCAGCAGGGCCTGCTCTACGACTGTGCCTGCTCGCGGCGGGAAATCCTCGCCAGCGCGCCGCACCCCGGCGAGGAGGGGCCGGTCTATCCGGGAACTTGCCGGCAGGGGATTGCCTGCGGGACGACTGCCGCGGGCGGTGAGGATCAGGGTGCCGGATCGAGTGATCGGTTTCGCCGACGGGGTCTTCGGTCGATACGAACAGGACCTTTCCCGGGAGGTCGGCGATTTCGTGCTGCGCCGTGCCGACGGTATGTTTGCCTATCAGCTGGCGGTGATGGTCGATGATCATGCCAGTGGTGTCAATCAGGTGGTGCGCGGCGCCGACCTGCTCGGCTCGACGCCACGGCAGATCTTCCTGTTGGAATGCCTTGGCCTGCCGGTTCCCGCCTACCTGCATCTGCCGCTGGCAGTGAATGCCGATGGCAGCAAGATCAGCAAACGATGCGGTAATGGTGTGTCCAACGCCGGCGGGGAGATGGTCTGGCAGGCCCTGCGCTGGCTCGGCCAGCCGGTCCCTGAGGAGATGCGCGGTGCGCCGCCTGCCGAACTGCTGACCTGGGGGGCAGGCAACTTCGTGGCCGGCAGGATCCCGGCAGTTATGGAAATAGCCGTTGACAGCGCGGTTAAAAGCCGGTAAAAAGGCAGTTAATCGATTTTTGAGCCTCCCCTGACAACTACTCCAGAGCATACCGACGCCCTTTCGATCCACCGGTTCCGGATAAATCATTTCCATATATCATTCGAAACGAAACTCATTGCTTTGCGGCCAGACCGCGACAACAAAACAGCAATCAGCGCGATCACGAAGAAAAACCCACAACACGGCCTGCATGGTCGACCGACACCGCACGTACCGCCATTCGCCTGCCCGGCGGATGTATCGGGCGTGACCCGCCAGGAGAGACGATGAATCTGAAGGAGCTGAAAGAGAAGAAGATCCTCGAACTGAACGCGATCGGCAAAGAACTCGGTGTCGAAGGCGCCGCCGGCATGCGCAAGCAGGATCTGATCTTCGCCATTCTCAACGCCACCTCGGAAAAGAACGGCGCCATCTTTGGCGAAGGGGTCCTCGAGATCCTCCCTGACGGTTTCGGCTTTCTGCGCGCCCCGGATGCCAACTACCTGCCGGGGCCCGACGACATCTACGTCTCCCCCTCGCAGATCCGCCGCTTCAACCTGCGCACCGGCGATACGGTTTCCGGACAAATCCGTCCGCCCAAGGAGGGGGAACGCTACTTTGCCCTGCTCAAGGTCTCCGAGGTCAACTTCGAGGATCCAGCGGTGGCGCGGGAAAAGACCCTGTTCGACAACCTCACTCCGCTCTACCCGGACGAGCGCCTGGTACTGGAGACCGCCCACGACAACCTGCCGATGCGCGTGGTCGACATCGCCACCCCGGTGGGCAAGGGGCAGCGCGCCCTGATCGTTGCCCCGCCGCGCACCGGCAAGACCATGCTGCTGCAGAACATCGCCAACTCGATCACCACCAACCACCCCGAGGTCTACCTGATCGTCCTGCTGATCGACGAGCGCCCGGAGGAGGTCACCGACATGCAGCGCTCGGTCAAGGGGGAAGTCATCTCCTCGACCTTCGACGAGCCGGCCACCCGCCACGTCCAGGTCGCCGAGATGGTCATCGAGAAGGCCAAGCGCCTGGTCGAACACAAGCGCGACGTGGTGATCCTGCTCGATTCGATCACCCGTCTGGCCCGCGCCTACAACACGGTGGTGCCGCCCTCCGGCAAAATCCTCTCCGGCGGGGTCGATTCCAACGCCCTGCACAAGCCCAAGCGCTTCTTCGGCGCGGCCCGCAACATCGAAGAGGGGGGATCGCTGACCATCATCGCCACCGCCCTGGTCGATACCGGCAGCAAGATGGACGAGGTGATCTTCGAAGAGTTCAAGGGGACCGGCAACATGGAACTGCAGCTCGACCGGCGCCTGGTCGACAAGCGGACCTTCCCGGCCATCGATATCAACAAGTCGGGGACCCGCCGCGAGGAACTGCTCATCGAGCAGAAGACCTTGCAGCGCATCTGGCTGTTGCGCAAGGTGCTGAGCACCATGAACGTGGTCGACAGCATGGAGTTTCTCCTCGATAAACTCGGCGAAACCAAGAGCAACCAGGACTTTTTCAACTCGATGAATCAGTGATGCCAGGGCTTGCAATTCTCCGGCGCTAGTGCTAATAATCCATACCTTTGGCGGTAAACCGCCGCATCATCAGGCCTGTACCAAGCCAGGCCGCCAGGAGCGAGAGCCATGAGAGAAGGGATCCACCCGAAATACCAGCCGGTCACGGTGAAGTGCCACTGCGGCAACAGCTTCGAGACCCGGTCCACCAAAAAAGGTGAAATCATCACCGAGATCTGCTCCAACTGCCACCCGTTCTTCACCGGCAAGCAAAAACTGCTCGACACCGCCGGCCGTATCGAGCGTTTCCGCAAGAAGTACGAACAGAACAGTTAACGTCTTTGTTCCGGGGACGGCCCTGCGGGGCCGTCTCTGTTTTGCGGCGACTGCGCCGCGATCCTCTTTCCGCGTCCCGTCCCGGGACTCGGCCCGGTTTCCGGACGGCGCGGTCCAGTCCGATTGCGAAGGACCATGCGTGTCCAACTCCTGACCCATACCCCCGATCCCGAACAGGTGGTGGCGGCCGCCGCCCGGCTCTGCTATTCGGATGCCAGCATCGGCCAGTTGCTGGAGCGTGCCCCCGAGCAGGCGCCAAAACTGCTGCGCAAGATTCTCGACATGGGGCATCTGTCGGTGCTCGAACATGCCAGCTTCTCCTTCGGCATCGAGGGGATCAGCCGTGCCTGCTCGCACCAGCTGGTGCGCCACCGCATCGCCTCCTACTCGCAGCAGAGCCAGCGCTACGTCTCCCATGACGAACGCTTCGAGGCAGTGACCCCCACGAGCATCGCCGACCGGCCGGAGCTGGCGGCGCGTTTCGCGCAACACCTCGCCGCCACCCAAGAGTTGTACCGGGGGTTGCTGGATGCCGGGGTTCCGGCCGAAGATGCCCGTTTCGTCCTCCCCAACGCGGCGGCCACCAAGCTGGTGATGACCATGAACGCGCGCGAACTGCACCACTTCTTCGCCCTGCGCTGCTGCCGCCGGGCCCAGTGGGAGATCCGCGCCATGGCCAGGGAGATGCTGCGCCTGGCGCGGGCGGCGGCACCTCTGCTCTTTGTCGATGCCGGCCCGGGGTGCCTGCGCGGCGCCTGCCCGGAAGGGGCGATGACCTGCGGTGAGGCGGCGGCAGTGCGGAAAGAATATTTGGAATTGGCATAGGGGCAATTCATGAATTGCCCCCACAGCGGATAGCCCCATGTCGATGCTGCACAAGCTTGAAGATATTGCCGACCGCTTCCGCGAAGTGGAGGGGCAACTCTCCGACTCCCGGGTGCTGGCGGATCAGGCGCGGTTCCGCAGCCTCTCCAAGGAGCACGCCGACCTGAGCGGGCTCATGGGGATTTACCAGCGGCTGTGCAAGGTACGCGAGGATCTGGTCGGTAGCCAGGAACTGCTCAAGGATCCTGATCAGGAGGTGCGCGACCTGGCGCGCGCCGAGCTGGACGAGCTGACAGCCGAGCAGGCCGGGCTCGAACAGCAGGTCAAGTTCCTGTTGCTGCCAAAGGACCCGAACGACACCAAGAACGTCATCCTCGAGATCCGCGCCGGCACCGGCGGCAACGAGGCGGCGCTGTTTGCCGGCAACCTGTTCCGCATGTACACCCGCTACGCCGAGCGCCAGGGGTGGCGGGTCGAACTGCTCTCCGCGGCGGAATCGGAGATCGGCGGATTCAAGGAAGTGATCGCCCTGATCAGCGGCCAGGGGGTCTACTCGCGCTTCAAATTCGAGAGCGGCACCCACCGGGTGCAGCGGGTGCCCGAGACCGAGGCGCAGGGGCGGATTCACACCTCGGCCTGCACCGTGGCGGTGCTCCCCGAAGCCGAGGACGTCGAGATCCAGATCGATCCGACCGAGTTGCGCGTCGACGTGTTCCGCGCTTCCGGGGCCGGCGGCCAGCACGTCAACAAAACCGAATCGGCAGTGCGCATCACCCACATCCCCACCGGAGTGGTGGTCTCCTGCCAGGACGAGAAGTCGCAGCACAAGAACCGCGCCAAGGCGATGAAGGTTCTGCAGGCCCGCCTGCTCGATGCCATGCGCGCCCAGCAGGACGCGAAGACGGCCGCCGACCGCAAGAGCCAGGTGGGCAGCGGCGACCGTTCCGAGCGGATCCGCACCTACAACTTCCCGCAGGGGCGCTGCACCGACCACCGCATCAACCTGACCCTCTACCGGCTCGAGGCGATCATGGAGGGGGACCTCGACGAGATCGTCGAGTCGCTGGCGGCCCACGCCCAGGCCGAGCTGCTGGCCGGCCAGGAGGGTTAGCTTGGGCGAGGTCTGGACGGTCCTGAAGCTGCTGCGCTGGACCGCCGACTATTTCAAAGGACGCGACATCGACAGCCCGCGCCTCGATGCCGAGCTGCTGCTGGCCGATACGCTCGATCTTGACCGGGTCGGCCTGTATCTGAATTTCGAACGGCCGCTGCAGGCCGGGGAACTGGCCGCCTACCGCGAGCAGGTGCGGCGGCGCGCCGGCCACGAACCGCTCGCCTACATTCTCGGCAGGACCGAGTTCTGGTCACTGCCGTTCAAGGTCACCCCGGCGGTGCTGATCCCCCGCCCGGATACCGAACTGCTGGTTGAGTTGGCATTGCCGCTGCTGACCGGCGCAGCCCGGGTGCTCGATGTCGGCACCGGCAGCGGCGCCCTGGCCATCGCCCTGGCCCATGAGCGACCGGAATTGCTGGTGACGGCCATCGACCTGTCGGCGGCCGCCCTGGCGGTGGCGGCGGAGAACGCCTGCCGCAACGCGGTGGCGGAACGCATCGATTTCGTGCCCGGCGACCTGGCCACGCTCCCCGGCGGGCCCTTCGAGCTGATGGTCGCCAACCCGCCCTACATCCCGAGCGGGGATTTGGCGACGCTGATGCCGGAGGTACGTGACTTCGAGCCGCACCTGGCCCTCGACGGCGGCGCCGACGGCCTCGCTGCCTACCGGGCGCTGGCGCGCCAGGCCGGCACGGTGCTGGCACCGGGCGGGTGGCTGCTGGTCGAGGTGGGGATCGGTCAGGCGGCGGCGGTGCAGGAGCTGTTTGCCAGCGCCGGGCTGACGGAAATCCTTGTCACCCGCGACTTGGCGGGGGTTGAACGGGTGGTGGGGGGGAGGCGGGTGTAGGGGCGCATTGCATGCGCCCTGGGCGGACGCAGTCCGCCCCTACGACAAACAACCAACACGAGGGTTTTCCTTGGATAAATTGATTATCAGAGGCGGGCGGAAGTTGCGTGGCGAAGTGGCGGTGAGCGGTTCGAAGAATGCCGCGCTGCCGATCTTCTTCGCCACCATTCTGGCGCCGGGGCTGCACACGATCCGCAACGTCCCGGCGCTGCGCGACATCAACACCACCATTCGTCTGCTCGAGACCCTCGGTGCCCGGGTCGAGGGGCGCAGCGGCGAGGTCAGGGTCGATGCCACCGGCATCGACCAGGTCGAGGCGACCTACGACCTGGTCAAAACCATGCGTGCCTCGGTGCTGGTCCTCGGGCCCCTTTTGGCCCGCTTTGGCCGCTCACGGGTGTCACTCCCCGGCGGCTGTGCCATCGGCGCCCGCCCCATCGACCAGCACCTCAAGGGGCTGGCGGCCCTGGGGGCGGAGATCCGCCTTTCCCACGGTTACGTCGAGGCTACGGCCAAACAGCTGCGCGGTGCGCGGATCTATTTCGACATCTCCACCGTCGGCGGTACCGAGCATCTGATGATGACCGCCGCCCTGACCAAGGGGGAGACCGATCCTGGAAAACGCCGCCCGCGAACCCGAGATCGCCGAGCTGGCCGAAGTGTTGATCGGCATGGGGGCCCGCATCGAAGGGGCAGGGACCGACACCATCCGCATCCGCGGGGTTGAACAGCTGGCACCGATGAACCACACGGTCATGCCCGACCGCATCGAGGCCGGCACCTTCATGATTGCCGCGGCGCTGACCGGCGGCGACGTCAGGATTCGCAACATGCGCCTGGACCACCTCGACGCCCTGACTTTCAAGCTGCAGGACGCCGGGGTCGAGGTGCTCAGCCGGGACAACCTGGTGCAGGTGCGCGGCCCGGAACGGCTCCGCCCGGTCAACGTCAAGACCCGCCCCTACCCCGGCTTTCCCACCGACATGCAGGCGCAGTTCATGACCCTTATGTGTCTGGCCGACGGCGCCAGCGTGATCAGCGAGAACATCTTCGAGAACCGCTTCATGCATGTGGCCGAGCTGTTGCGTTTCGGTGCCGACATCGTCGTCGAGGGGAACTCGGCGACGGTCAAGGGGGTCCGCCAGCTTTCCGGGGCGCCGGTGATGGCCACCGATCTGCGCGCCAGCGCCTCGCTGGTGCTGGCTGCGCTGGCGGCCGACAATACTTCGGAAATATCGCGCATCTACCACCTCGACCGCGGCTATGAGCGGATCGAGGAGAAGCTCAAGGGGCTGGGGGCGGACATCGAGCGGGTTTCGGAATAATTCGTCATTGGTCATTGGTCACTTGTATACTTTGCAAATGACAATGGGCTATTGGCCAATGACAGGGGTTTTCAGATGAGTGACTGGATCACCTTCGCCCTGCCGAAAGGGCGCATCATGCAGGACGCCATGGCGCTCTTTGCCAGGATCGGCATTACCTGTCCGGAGATGGAGGGGGAGAGCCGCAAGCTGGTGTTCGAGAATGCCGCCGACCGCACTCGGTTCATGGCGGTGCGCGCCCAGGATGTGCCGACCTATGTCGAACACGGCTGCGCCGATCTGGGCGTGGTCGGCAAGGATACCCTGCTCGAACAGGAGTGCGACCTCTACGAGCCCCTCGATCTGCGCTTCGGCTACTGCCGGCTGGTGGTCGCCGAACCCAGGGTGCTGCGCGAGGGGGATGACCCGGCCGGCTGGTCGAACATCCGGGTGGCAACCAAGTACCCGAATGTCACCGAGCGCTACTTCGCCGCCAAGGGAGTGCAGGTCGAGCTGATCAAGCTGTACGGGTCGATCGAGCTGGCGCCCTTGGTCGGCCTGGCCGAGCGGATCGTCGACCTGGTCTCCACCGGCGGCACCCTGCGCGACAACGGCCTGGTCGAGGTCGAGACGATCTGCGAGGTGACCAGCCGTCTGATCGTCAACCGCGCCAGTCTCAAGACCAAGCACCGGCGGATCGCCGCGATCATCGCCGCACTCGAGCAGGTGGTCGAGGCCGCGCCGCGCATTTCCAGCTAACCTGTAGCGGGAGAAGAGGATGATCCGGTTCCTGCGTTTCAGCGATCCCGAGTTCCATGCGACCTTCACCCAGATCGTGGCGCGCGGCGAGGAAGTTTCCGCCGAGGTCGAAACGGCGGTCAAGGCGATTATCGCTGCGGTGCGCGAGCGCGGCGACGCGGCGGTCTGCGACTATACCGCCCGCTTCGACCGCCTGCAGCTCACGGCGGCAACCATGGAGGTCACCGCGGCGGAGATCGACGCGGCCATGGCCGCCGTCGACCCCCAGGCCTTGGCCGACCTGCAACTGGCTGCCGAGCGGATTGCCGCCTTCCACGCCAAGCAGAAGAGCGAGACCTGGCTCTCCACCGACGAGAGCGACGTGCAGGTCGGGCAGATGGTGCGGCCGCTCGACCGGGTCGGCATCTATGTCCCCGGCGGCAAGGCGGCCTACCCGTCGTCAGTGCTGATGAATGCCGTACCGGCCAAAGTTGCCGGCGTTGGCGAAGTGGTGATGACGGTGCCGATGCCCGGCGGCGAGGCCAACCCGTATGTGTTGGCAGCGGCGCGCATTGCCGGCGTCGACCGGATCTTCAAGGTCGGCGGCGCGCAGGCGGTGGCGGCCCTGGCTTTCGGCACGGCGACGATCCCGCGGGTCGACAAGATCACCGGCCCCGGCAACATCTATGTGGCCACGGCCAAGCGCCTGGTCTTCGGCCAGGTCGACATCGACATGATCGCCGGGCCGAGCGAGATCCTGGTGATCAACGACGGCAGCGGCGATCCGGCGCACATCGCCGCCGACCTCCTCTCCCAGGCCGAGCACGACGAACTGGCCTCGTCGATCCTGATCACCACCGACGAGCATTTTGGCCGGCAGGTGGAGATCGCGCTTGCCGAGCAATTGCGGCACCTCAAGCGGGCTGACATCGCCCGCCAGTCGCTGGCCAGCTACGGGGCGATCATCGTCGCCCGCGACCTGGGCGAGGCAGCGGCGTTTTCCAATCGTCTGGCTCCCGAGCACCTGGAATTGGCGGTGGCTGAGCCCTTCGCGCTGCTGCCGCAGATTCGCCACGCCGGCGCGGTGTTCCTCGGCCACCACACCCCGGAGGCGGCCGGCGACTACCTGGCCGGGCCGAACCACACCCTGCCGACCGGCGGCACGGCGCGCTTCTTCTCGCCGCTGGCCCTCGACGACTTCGTCAAGAAGTCGAGCCTGGTCAGTTTCAGCAAGGAGGGGTTGCGGCGCCTCGGCCCTGCCATCGTCCGCATCGCCGAGCTGGAAGGGCTGGAGGCGCACGCAAAATCGGTGAGTATCCGGTTGAAAGGCTAATCGAGGCATTAACGCAAAGACGCAAAGATTAAACAAAGACGCAAAGGGAGTCTTATTGTAAAAGACGGGTTATTCTTAGCGACTTGCATTGTTCCTTTGCGTCTTCGCGTTGAAGAAAGGATCTTGTCATGAGCCGTACTGCATCGATCGACCGCACCACCAAGGAAACCGCCATCAAGCTCAACCTCGCGCTGGATGGCACTGGCGCGTACCAGATCGCCACCGGGGTGGCGTTCTTCGACCACATGCTGACCCAGATCGCCCGCCACGGCTTCTTCGACCTGACGATCAAAGCCACGGGCGATCTCGAGGTCGACGCCCACCACACGGTGGAAGATGTCGGCATCTGCCTCGGCGAGGCCTTCAAGCAGGCCCTCGGCGACAAGGCCGGCATCCGCCGCTACGGGCGCGGCACCATGCCGATGCACGAGGCGCTGGCCTCGGTGGTCCTTGACTTCTCCGGGCGGCCGTTCCTAGTCTGGCACGTCGACCTCCCCAAGGCCCAGGTCGGCACCTTCGACCTGGAGCTGGTGCAGGAGTTCTTCACGGCCTTCTGCAACCACGCCGGTGCCAACCTCCACGTCAACCTGGCCTACGGCGACAACCTGCACCACATCGTCGAGGCACTGTTCAAGGCCCTGGCCCGCGCCCTGGACGAGGCGACCCAGATTGATCCGCGCGTGCAGGGGGTACTCTCGTCCAAAGGGGCGTTGGAGTAGGAATGATTATGCCGGGAGAAAGGCAACAAGGCTTTTTTGACGCGGAGACGCGGAGACGCCGAGCAAACCCTTTTGTATTGATTTTCTCCGCGCCTCTGCGCCTCTGCGTCAAATCGGTTGTAGGGTTATGAACTCAATCGTCATCATTGACTACGGCATGGGCAACCTGCGCAGCGTGCAGAAGGCCTTCGAGCAGGTCGGCTGCCATGCCGTGGTGACTGCCGATCCGGCCGTCGCGGCAAAGGCCGAGAAATTGGTCCTCCCCGGCGTCGGCGCCTTTCGCGACTGCATGCGCAACCTCACCGACGGCGGCTTCGTCGCGCCGATCAAGGCGCACATCGACGCCGGCAAGCCGTTCCTTGGCATCTGCCTCGGCCTGCAGCTGCTCTTTACCGAAAGCGAGGAGTTCGGTCGCCACCAGGGACTCGGCATTGTCCCCGGCAGGGTGGTGCGCTTTCCCGATGGTGCACGGCAGGGGGGCGAGTCCCTCAAGGTGCCGCACATGGGGTGGAACCGGATCGCCATCCGTCGCCCCGCGCCTCTTTTCAGAGGGGTTGCCGACGCAGCTTCGTCTACTTCGTCCACTCCTACTACGTGGTTCCCGACGACCCGGCGGTGATCGCCACCGAAACCGGCTATGGGCGGACGTTCTGTTCGAGCATCTGGCGCGACAACGTCATGGCCACCCAGTTCCATCCGGAAAAGAGCCAGGCGGTCGGGCTGCAGATGCTGAAAAATTTTGGTGATTTGTAAAAACTTGAAGCAGAGGCGCGGAGTAAACCAGGATCAAAGAAAATGAAATTTGCTTTTCTCTGCGCCTCAGCGCCGCCGCGTCAAAATAGATTTTTGCTTGGGTGGGTATAGATGATCGTTATTCCAGCGATAGATCTCAAAGACGGCAAGTGCGTGCGCCTCGAACAGGGGCTGATGGAGCGCGACACCGTCTATTCCGACGACCCCGCCGCCACTGCCCGCCGCTGGCAGGACGAAGGGGGCGAGCTGCTGCACATCGTCGACCTCGATGGCGCCTTTGCCGGGGTGCCGAAGAACCGCGCCGCCATCGAGGCGATCGTCACGGCCATCGACATCCCCGCCCAGCTTGGCGGCGGCATCCGCGACCTGACCACCATCGAGGCCTACCTGACCCTCGGTCTTTCCCGGGTGATCATCGGTACCGCCGCCCAGCGCACCCCGCAGCTGGTGACGGACGCCTGCCGGCGCTTTCCGGGTAAGATCGTGGTCGGCATCGATGCCAAGAACGGCATGGTGGCCGTGCAGGGCTGGGCCGAGGTCACCAATGTCACCGCCGTGGAGCTGGCAAAAAAGTTCGCGGGAGACGGCGTCGCCGCCATCATCTACACCGACATCGCCCGTGACGGCATGCTGCAGGGACCGAACCTCGAGGCGACCCGGGCGCTCGCCGAGGCGGTCGGCCTCCCGGTGATCGCCTCCGGGGGGGTCTCCAGCCTCAAGGACATCGAGAACCTGCTGGCCATCGAGCAGTACGGGGTCACCGGGGTGATCACCGGCAAGGCGATCTACTCGGGGGCGCTGAATTTGCGCGAGGCGGTAGAATTAACCAGGCGCCGCAGGGGCAATTCATGAATTGCCCCTACACGGAGGCCCCATGTTAACCCGACGCATCATCCCCTGCCTCGATGTCAAAGACGGCCGGGTGGTCAAGGGGGTGCAGTTTTTAGAGCTGCGCGATGCCGGTGACCCGGTGGAGGCGGCGACTGCCTACGACCTGCAGGGGGCCGATGAACTGACCTTTCTCGACATCACGGCAAGCCACGAGAAGCGCGGCATCATCCTCGATGTGGTGGCGCGCACCGCCGAGCGGGTGTTCATGCCGCTGACCGTCGGCGGCGGGGTGCGCGAGATCGCCGATATCCGCAATCTGCTCAACGCCGGCGCCGACAAGGTCTCGATCAACACCGCCGCGGTGCACCGCCCGGAGTTTGTCCGCGAGGCCGCCGAGCGTTTCGGTTCGCAGTGCATCGTGGTGGCCATCGACGCCCGCCGGGTGCCGGGATCCGACCCACTGGCCTGGGAGGTCTACACCCACGGCGGCCGCAACCCGACCGGCATCGACGCCCTCGAGTGGGCGGCGCGCATGGAGAGCTTTGGGGCCGGCGAGATCCTGCTGACCTCCATGGATAAGGACGGCACCAAGGACGGCTACGACATCCCGTTGACCCGGGCAGTCAGCGACCGGGTCGGCATCCCGGTGATTGCCTCCGGCGGGGTGGGGAACCTCGAGCATATCCGCGCGGGGTTGGTGGAAGGGGGCGCCAGTGCGGCCCTGGCGGCGAGCATCTTCCATTTCAGGGAGTATACCATGCGAGAATGTAAGGAATACCTGCACACGCACGGCGTTCCGGTGCGGTTGTGAGACCGATGAAAAGCACCCATCTGCGGCGTTGCCCTTGTTCTCGTCGCTGCGACGTACCCTTGGGTACGCCTCGCTCCTCGAACTGCGGGCGCCTTGCACCTGGGCACTTTTGATCGGTCTGGAAGGAAATTGGCCATGACAAAAATCAGACGACATTCTCGACGCGGTCTACCAGATCATTCTCGACCGGAAAAACCACCCGACGGAGCAATCCTACGTCGCCTCGCTCTATGCCAAGGGGCTCGACAAGATCCTCGGCAAGATCGGCGAGGAGGCGACCGAACTGGCCGTGGCCGGCAAGGGGGGCGATCCCGAGCAGGTGGTCGGCGAGGCCGCCGACCTGATCTTCCACCTGCTGGTGCTGCTTGGCCACTACGAGCTGCCGCCGGAGCGGGTCTATGCCGAACTGCGCCGGCGCTTTGGCACCTCGGGTCTGGCGGAAAAGGCCAGCCGTGAGGAGTGAGGAGTAATCCATGACCATCCAGGAACGACTGATCGAAGCGATGAAAGCGGCCATGAAGGCCCAGGACAGCCTGCGCCTGAGCGCCATTCGCATGGCCCGCACGGCGATCAAGAACGCCGAGATCGAGGCGCGCGGGGTTTTGGACGACGCCGGCGTGATCAAGGTGCTTTCCACCCTGGTCAAGCAGCGCCGCGAGTCGGCCGAGGCCTACCGGGATACCCGCCCGGAACTGGCCGCCAAGGAAGAGCAGGAGCTGGCCATCCTCCAGGAGTTCCTCCCCGCCCAGATGGGCGAGGCCGAACTCAAGGCGATCATCGAGGCCGCGGTCATCGCGGCCGGGGCGGCTGGCCCGCGCGACATGGGGGCGGTGATGAAGCTGGTCACCCCGCAGACCACCGGCCGCGCCGACGGCCGGCTGGTGAGCGAGCTGGTCAAGGCGCGCCTGGCCGGGTGACCACCTCACCGGAGAGCGCACGATGAACGCGATCGACATAGTCATCCTGATCGTGCTGGCCGTTTTTCTGGGCAAGGGGCTATGGCTCGGCCTGGTCCATGAGCTGTGCGGGTTGACCGGCCTGGTGGTGGGGACGGTCCTCGCCACCCGCTACCACACGCCGCTGGCGGCGGCACTCCCCGTCTGGGTCAGCTTGCCGCCGTGGCTGGTCACGGCCGCCTGCTTCGCCACCCTGTTCCTGGTTACGTCGATCGGTTTCGGGCTGCTCGGCGTGGTGCTCTCGCGCTTTCTCAAGCTGATCTTTCTCGGCGGCTTCAACCGCGTGCTCGGCGGGCTGTTCGGCCTGATCCAGGGGGCGCTGCTCCTGGCCTTGGCGCTGTACGGGCTCTCCTCCACCGGCTGGCTGAAAGACTCCCGCCAGCAGTCGCGGCTGGCTCCGCCCTTCGTCACCCTTGGCGAGCAGCTCTTCACCGGGGGGCGGCAGTTGCTGCGATGAGCCGGATGGCCGGCGGGAAAGTAGCGGCAGAGGTGGTCGACAGCCTCGACCTGCTGGAATTTCCCAAGGTGGCCGCCCATCTGGCCGGACTGACCCGGACCACTCCGGGACGGACCCTGGCCTTGGCGTTGCAGCCCCTGGTCGACCGCGCAGCCATCGCCGCGGCCCTGGCCGAGGCCAGCGAGGCGATGCTGCTGCTGGCCGAGCGCGGGGTGTTGACGGTCGGCGATGGTGACGACCTGCTGCCGCTGCTCGAGCAATCGCGGGTTGAGGGAGTTTGGCTCCCCGCCGCAGCCTTCGCCGCGGTGCGTGGCGCCCTCGAGGCGGCGGCGGAATGTAAAGCCGCCCTGGCCGGCGGCGATGGCTGGCCGCTGCTGCAGGCGCGGGCGGCGGCCCTGGTGCCGCTGCCGCAACTGGTGATTGCGATCCGCCGCAGCCTCGGCCCGCGCGGCGAGATCCTCGACAGTGCTTCCAAGGAACTCGGTCAACTGCGCCGCGAGGCGCAGACGGTGCGCGGACGTCTCAAACGCCAGCTCGAAGGGCTGCTGCTTGATGAGCGCTACGCCGGGGTCTTCCAGGAACAGCTGATCACCGACCGCAACGGCCGTTACGTACTACCGGTGCGCACCGACCACTCCGGCCGACTGCGCGGCTTCGTTCACGACGTCTCGGCCAGCGGCCAGACCCTCTACGTCGAGCCGGCGGTCGCTCTGGAGGGGAACAACCGGCTGCAGACGCTGTTGCGCGAGGTGCAGCGCGAGGAAGAACGGGTCCTGTTGCAGCTGACCGCCCTGGTCCGAGGGGCGCGCACGGAGTTGGCCGGCAACCAGGCGATCCTCGCCGTCCTTGACCTGCGCCAGGCGATCGCCCGCTTCGCCCGCGAGATCGACGCGATCATCCCGGCGCTGAGCGCCGGGCCGCTGCTTGAATTGGGCGCCGCCCGCCATCCGCTGCTGGCCTTGCGCCTGGGCGGGAAAGTGGTGCCGGTCGATCTGCGCCTTGGCGAAAACGATCTGGCGCTGGTGATCAGCGGGCCGAACACCGGCGGCAAGACCGTGGCGCTCAAGACCGCCGGGCTGCTGGTGCTGATGGCGCGCGCCGGGCTGCCGCTGCCGTGCGCCGCCGGGAGCCGGCTCTTCCCCTTCGCGCCGGTGCTCGCCGATATCGGCGACGACCAGAGTCTGGAGCGCAGCCTGTCGACCTTCTCCGGGCATCTGGGCCGGGTGCGCGATATCCTGGCCAACGCCGCTGAGCACACCCTGGCGCTGCTCGACGAGTTGGGCACCGGCACCGACCCCGGCGAGGGGGGGGCGCTGGCGCTGGCGCTGCTCGACCGGCTGCGGCAAGTGGGGGCGAGGACCATTGCCACCACCCATTTGCACCTGATCAAGGGGTACGCTCATCTCGAGGAGGGGGTGGTGAATGCGGCCGTCGAGTTCGATGCGGCGACGTTGCAGCCGAGCTTCCGTCTGCACTACGGCATCCCCGGCGCCAGTCACGCCTTCACCATTGCCCGGCGCATGGGGTTGCCGGACGAGTTGCTGGCGCAGGCCGACCGTTATCTCGGCCACGGCGAACGCGAGGGGCTGGCGGTGCTCGAACGCCTGCAGGCCCTGCGCGCCGCCCTCGATGAGGAGCTGCAGGCCGCCGGCAGCCTGCGCCGCCAGGCGGAACGCGAGCACGATCAGCAGCGCCGTCTGCGCGAAGAGCTGGAGTCACGGCAGCGCGCGATCCTCGAGGAGGTGCGCCAGCAGGGCGGCCGCCTGCTGAGCGAGGCCGAGGAGCAACTCCGCGCCCTGTTCCGCGCGGCCCGCCAGGGCGATGTACCCCCGCCGGTGCGCGAACAGGCGCGCCTGACCGGGGAGCTCCGCGCCCTGCGCCGGGAGCTGCCGCAACCGCAAGCCGTGCCGCCCGGTGTCGTGCCGGTCAGCGTGGCCGTCAACGAGCTGCTGTTCGTCACGGCTCTAGGCGTCGACGCCCGGACGGTCGGTAGCGACGGGACGAGCGTCGAACTGGAACTCGGTGGCAAGCGCCTGCGCCAGCCGCTCTCCGCAGTGCGCCAGTACCAGCCGCCCCGGTTTGCGCCGACCCCGGCACGGACCCCGAAAGTTCGCGACCGGGTCGCGCGGCGGGCGTTCCGGCCGCGCCTGGTGCTGGTCGGCAAGCGGGTCGATGAGGCCCTCGCCCTGGTGGCGGCCTTTCTCGACGAAGCGCTGCTGCACGGGGAACAGCGCCTGGAACTGGTCCATGGCGCCGGCGAAGGCATATTACGGCGGGCGATCCGCGAGTTTCTGTCCGGTCGCCGCGAGGTGGCTGCTTTCGGTGCCGCCGGTGTGGCTGAGGGTGGGGATAACGTGACCGTGGTGGAAATGAGATAGTGTCCCGTGCGCTTAATCCTGTCCTTGCAAATGGTGGCTCTTTCGCCCTCTGGCGGGGTTGCGCTTCCTCGGCTTGGCACCCGTCAGCGCGCCTTGCCAGAGGCCCAAACCCCTCACAATTTGTGCAGGCGACTAGCCGCACGGGACACTAAGCGATGAGCCGCATCAAGGAGGAGACCGTCCGCGAAATCCGCGAGCGCAGCGACATCGTCGAGGTGATTTCCAGCTACCTTCCGCTCAAGCGCTCCGGGGCCAACTACCACGGACTTTGCCCGTTTCACCAGGAAAAATCCCCCTCGTTCAACGTCAACGCGCCCCGCCAGATCTTCCACTGCTTCGGCTGCGGCACCGGCGGCAACGTCTTCACCTTCATCATGCGCATGGAGGGGTTGAGCTTTCCGGAGGCGGTGAAACGGCTCGGCGAGAAAGCCGGGATTGCCGTCGAGGAGACCCCGGTCACCCCGGCCGATCGTCAGCGCCGCGATCAGCGCGAGCGGCTGCTGCGGATCAACGAGGCCGCCTGTGACTTTTACCATCGGCTGCTCCTTGAGGACGCCGCCGGGGCGGCCGGGCGCCGTTACCTGCGCCAGCGCGGCTACGAGGGCGAAATAGTGCGGGCTTTCCGGCTCGGCTTTGCTCCCGACCAGTGGGAGGCGTTGGTCGGCCACCTGGCTGCCCAGGGTGTCGCCAAGGAGGATATGCGCGCGGCCGGCCTGGTTCGCGAGGGGAGCGCCGGCCGCGGCGACCGCGACCTGTTCCACAACCGCCTGCTCTTCCCGATCCTCGATCCGGAGGGACGGGTGGTGGCCTTCGGTGGGCGGGTGCTCGACAACGGCACGCCGAAGTACCTGAACTCCCCGGAGACGCCGGTCTACCAAAAGGGGCGCACCCTCTACGGTCTCTACCAGGGGCGCGACCCCATCCGCCAGGCCCGGGCGGTGCTGGTGGTCGAAGGCTACTTCGACCTGCTGGCCCTGCACCGGGCCGCGATCGGCAACGCCGTGGCCGCCTGCGGTACGGCCCTGACCGCCGACCACGCCCGCCTGCTCAAGCGCTATGCCGAGAAGGCGATACTGGTCTTCGATGCCGACAAGGCCGGACGCCAGGCGACCTTCCGGGCCATGGACGCGCTGCTCCCCGAGGGTCTGGCGGTCAGTGCCGTCGCCCTGGCGGCCGGTGAGGACCCGGATTCGTTCCTGGCCGGCGAAGGGCCCGCGGCTTTTCAACTGCGCCTGGCCGAGGCTCGTCCGGCCCTGGAGCTGTTTCTTGACGAGCAGCTGCAGGTGCATGGCGAACTGGTTGAAGGACGGGCGCGCGCGGCCGAAGAGGTGCTGACGCGGATCCGCCGGCTCCCCAGCGATCTGGAGCGCAACCTTTACCTCAAACAGCTCGCGGTTCGTACCGGGCTGGACGAAGGGTTGTTGCAGAACAAGGGCCGCGGGGTGGCTCCTTCCCGCCCGGAACTGCGGCCACCGGTTTCGGCACGCCGCGGCGAACCGGATGCCGCCACGCGCACCCAGGCTTTTCTGCTGCGCCTGATGTTGGCCAACGACCGGGCGCGGGGCCGGGTGAGGGAGGAGGGAACGACGGTCTTGTTCGCGTCGCCGGTGCATCGCGAGATTGCGGATTTTCTGCTGGCTGCCGAAGATGCCGAAGGCCGTTTGCCGGCACAGCTGCTCGACGGGCTGGCCGGCATCGAGGCCCAGGCGCTGCTCAGCGGCCTGATGCTGGCCGAGGACCAGGAGGGGTGGGCCGCCGAGCCGGAGCGGATCTTCACCGACTGCCGGCGGGCGGTGGCGGCGGGCGGCCAGCGCCAGCGGCTGCACGAGTTGCAGGAACTGGTGCGCGAAGCGGCGCTGGCTGGGGACGCTTCGGCCGTGGAAAAATACAACCGGGAGCTGATCTCTGTTAAAAAAAATCTTTGAATAATCCTTGTTTTTGCGTATACTAAACGGATTTCCGAGAGATTTTCTCGCCTTTGGCAGATCGAGATCACGAGGGGCCTGAGTGATGAGCAAGAAAAACGGTGGCGACGAAGTCCAGCAGCTGATGCAACTCGGCAAGGAAAAGGGCTTCCTCACCTACGATGAAGTCAACGACATCCTGCCGCCCGACATGATCTCCTCGGAACAGCTCGACGATGTCATGAGCATGTTCGGGGACATGGATATCGAGGTGGTCGATGCCGAGCAGAAGATCTCCCTGCCGCAGGATCGCGATCCGGATGCGGTCGGCGAAGAGGCCGAAGAAGAGGCCGAATTCGACGCCGACGTCATGGGACGCACCAGCGACCCGGTGCGCATGTACCTGCGCGAGATGGGGCAGGTCTCCCTGCTGACCCGCGAGGGGGAAGTGGAGATCGCCAAACGCATCGAGGAAGGCGAAGCCCTGGTGGCCCGGGTCATCGTCAAGACCCCGATCGCCTTCAAGGAAGTGGTCACTCTCGGTGACCGCCTTGGCAAGGGGCAGATCAGCGTCGCCGAGATCACCCGCGACTACGAAGAGGAAGAGGGCGTCGAGGCCGAGGAGCGTCATCGCCAGCGCGTGGTCGAGCTGATTCAGCAGATTCGCGATCGTTACGACCGCTTCATGGCGCTGCGCGAGGAGTGCGCGGCGCTGCCGGTCAAGAGTCGTCGGCCGCTGGAGCGCGAGCTCAAGACCCTGAAGGGGGAGATCGGCGATCTGATGGGTCAGGTGCGCCTCAAGGAGCACCAGATCGCCAAGATTCTCGACCGCCTCAAGGAACTGGCCGAGCAGGTCAAGAAGGCCAAGGCCGAAGTGCGCGCCTGCGAGAACGAGGCCGGCCGGCCGTTTGCCGACTTGCGCAAGATCCTCAAGAGGATGCGCAAGAGCGAAGACGAGGCGCGCAAGGTGGCCGACGAGCTCGGCAAGCCCATGGATACCCTGTTGGTGGTGGAGAAGCGCCTGAAGAGCGCCGAGCGCAAGTTCGCCAAGGTGGAGGAGGAGTCCGGGTTCGCCCCCGAAGAGCTGCTCGAGTCGCTCAAGGAGGTCAACCAGGGGGAGTGGAAGGCCAAGCAGGCCAAGACCGAACTGGTCGAGGCCAACCTGCGCCTGGTCGTCTCCATCGCCAAAAAGTACACCAACCGCGGGCTGCAGTTCCTCGACCTGATCCAGGAGGGGAACATCGGCCTGATGAAGGCCGTCGACAAGTTCGAATACCAACGCGGCTACAAGTTCTCGACCTACGCCACCTGGTGGATCCGCCAGGCGATCACCCGCGCCATCGCCGACCAGGCGCGCACCATCCGCATCCCGGTGCACATGATCGAAACGATCAACAAGCTGATCCGCACCAGCCGCCAACTGGTCCAGGAGATCGGTCGCGAGCCGACCCCCGAGGAGATCGCCGAGCGCATGGAGCTGCCGCTGGAGAAGGTGCGTCGGGTGCTGAAGATCGCCAAGGAGCCGATCTCCCTGGAGACGCCGATCGGCGAGGAGGAAGATTCCTCGCTAGGCGATTTCATCGAGGACAAGGGGGTAGTTTCCCCCCTCGAAGCGGTCATCAAGAGCAACCTCTCCGACCAGACCGCGCGGGTGCTCTCCACCCTGACGCCGCGCGAGGAGAAGGTGCTGCGCATGCGTTTCGGCATCGGCGAGAAGTCCGACCACACCCTGGAAGAGGTCGGCCAGGATTTCGCCGTGACCCGCGAGCGGATCCGCCAGATCGAGGCCAAGGCCCTGCGCAAACTGCGCCACCCGAGCCGGGCCAAGCGCCTGAAGAGTTTTATCGAAACCAACTGAGCCGTTTCCGGGGAAAGGCGGTTGACAGGCTCTTCCCCTGGACATACACTTACAATTCAACTCGTTTCGGGCCCATAGCTCAGCTGGCAGAGCCGCCGGCTCATAACCGGTAGGTCCCAGGTTCGATCCCTGGTGGGCCCACCAACTTGCCGGGACACGACGTGCGCCAAGCAACAGTTCAGACTGCCACCAGCCTTTGCGAAGAGTGCAACCCGACCCGAGAGTTGCACTCTTCGTCTTTCTGGCAGCGGCCATGACGTCCCGGAGCGCCCGGGTGCAGGATCTGCTCGGCCTGCTGCACGGGTTGTATCCCCCGGATCTCGCCGAGGAGTGGGACAATGTCGGCCTGCAGGTCGGCGACCCGGCGGCAAGCGTGGAGCGGGTGCTGGTCGCCCTCGATCCGGGCGGGTCGGCCGTGGCGGCCGCGAGCGGACAGGGAGCTCAGCTCCTGGTGACCCATCACCCGCTGCTGTTCAAGCCGCTGCAGCGGCTGTCCCCCGAGGATCCGGTCGGCCGGGTGGTCTGGCAGGCGGTCCGCAACGGGGTAGCGATCGTGAGCGCGCATACCAATCTCGACGTGGCGGCGGACGGTCTCAATGACTGGCTGGCCGCCCGACTCGAGCTCACTGCCGCCGAGCCGCTGCAACCGACGGCCGGGCACCTGTTCAAGCTGGTGGTCTTCGTGCCGGCCGACCACGTCGAGGCGGTCGCCGAGGCGCTGTTCGCCGCGGGCGCCGGCCACATCGGCGGCTACGACCAGTGCTCCTTCCGGACCGCCGGGGTCGGCACGTTCCGCCCAGGCCCCGGCACCACGCCGTTCATCGGCGAGGCGGGCCGCCGTGAACGGGTCGAGGAGATACGCCTGGAAACCGTGGTGCCGCAGCGGCGCCTGAGTCGGGTGCTGGAAAAGCTGATCAAGGCGCACCCCTACGAGGAGGTAGCCTATGACCTGGTGCCGCTGGCCAATACCCTGCCGGGCACCGGACTGGGCCGGATCGGCCATCTGGCCGAACCGGTGACCCTGACGGCGCTGGCCGACCGTCTCAAGGTGGTGTTGGACTGTCGGACCGTCCGCCTGGTCGGCGCGTCGGAACGAGCGGTCGGCAAGGTGGCCGTCTGCGGCGGCAGCGGTGCCGGGCTGATCCGGGAGGCCAAACGCCGGGGGGCCGACGTGCTGGTCACCGGCGACGTTCAGTATCATGAGGCGCGCCTGGCGGAAGATCTCGGCCTGGCATTGCTCGACGCCGGGCATTTCGCCACCGAGCGGCCGGCGGTCGGTGAACTGGCCGCCCGTCTCGGCGCAGGGGCGGCGGCGCGGGGCTGGCGCCTCGATATTCTCATCCATGACGGGGAGCGCGACCCGTTTCTCGTCCGCTGACCGTCAGCGGCCAGTTGCCTTGAGACGGCTGGCCCAGTCGATATCACACAGGGAGGCATGACCGTGCCGGAACAGTTGCAGGTATTGAAAGCATTGCAGGCGCTCGATTGTGAACGCCGGGAGTTGATCCAGCAGCGCCAGCAGCTGGCCGAGGAACAGGCCGGGCTGCAGGGCGAACTCGATCGGGTCCAGGCCATGGCCAACAGCCTGGCGGGAACGATCGCGGCGCGCCAGGAAGAGCGCCTGGAGCTGCTGGGCAAGCTGGAACACGAACGCGGGATGGCTGCGCGCGCCGAGTCGCGCCTGCCGCAGATCAAGACCCAGCGCGAGTATCTGGCCGTGCTCAAGGAAGTCGATGCGGCCAAGAAGCAGATCAAGGAGCTTGGCGACCAGGTGGCCGCCAAGGATCGGGATCTCGAGGCCCTCAACGCCGACAAGGGCGAAAAGGACGGCGAGCTGGCCGCGCTGGCCGAGCAGACCGCGGCCCGGCAGACGGGAATCGATGCGGCCGTAGCCGCCCTCGAGGGCGGGCTTGCCGATCATGGCCGGCAGCGTGACGAACTGACCGGCAAGTTGCCGGTCGCGCTGCGCAAGCGCTATGACATGCTGCTGGAGCGCCGCAACGGGCAGGCGGTGGTCGAAGCGCGCAACGGTGCATGCCTTGGCTGTCACATGCAGTTGCCGCCGCAGCTGTTCAACCGTCTGTATGTCGCCAAGGAAGTCCAGAACTGCCCGCATTGCAACCGGCTGCTGTATCTTGGTGAAGCGTGAGGAGCGAGGGGTAAGGCGTGGTCGGAGAGAGCGGGCGATCGCCGGCCCGTCATCATGACGGGCGGGAGGAAAGTCCGGGCTCCGCAGGGCAGGATGGTCCCTAACGGGGACCGGGGGCGACCCCAGGGAAAGTGCCACAGAGAGCAGACCGCCCGCCGTAGCCTTGTGCGAAGGCGGGTAAGGGTGAAAGGGTGAGGTAAGAGCTCACCAGTGCTGGCGGCGACGCCGGCAGCTCGGTAAACCCCATCCGGAGCAAGACCGAATAGAGGAGCGTTCGAGGACGGCCCGTCCGAAGCTCCCGGGTTAGGTTGCTTGAGGCCGCCGGCAACGGCGGTCCTAGAGGAATGATCGCCACCCGCCGAGGGTAACCGGAGCGGGGACAGAACCCGGCTTACAGCTCTCTCCGACCACCTTTTACCTGGCACCCGGGTTTTTCCCGGGTGCCGCCTTGTTGGCATGTTCGATACGCACTCGACCGATACCGCCCTGTGGGCGGCAACGTTGGCCCGCACCCGCCGCGAACTGGCGGAGTTGCCGGCCGGCGAGCGCGGCTGGCTGGCCGCGCAGGTCGCCCGCATCGGAGCGCTGCAGACCGAACTCGACGGCTTGTTCCGGGAGATCGATGGGCCGGCGCTGTGCGCCGACTGTCTGGGCGGCTGCTGCGGCCGGGCCAGGCACCATGTCACCCTGACCAACCTGCTCGGCTTTCTGTTCGCCGGCAAGGAGCCGCCCGCGCCTGACTTCACCTTGACCTGTCCCTTGCTCGGGGCGCAGGGTTGCCGGCTGCCGGCGGCGCATCGCCCCTTCAACTGCATCATCTTCCTCTGCGGCGAGGTCGACCGCCACCTGACCCCCGGGCAGCGCAACCGCTTCGTCACCATCGAGGCCGAACTGCGGCGAGCCTATCATGAAGTTGCCGAGCGCTGCCCCGGCGCCAGCCTGCGCGGCCTGCTGATTGCTGCCGCCAGGGTGGGAGAAAGCCCTTTGCTGACCACCCGGTGAAATGGCGCCAGAATTGAATTCTGTCCCCATTTCACCGCACCAGGAGACTTCACCCATGGACCTCAGCTTCAACCGGACCAATGGTTCCCTCGACGACCTGATCGACGAGATCCTGCGCATGACCGAAGTGCATCATCCGGAGATGGTGCGCGAGATCGTCATCAACGCCCTCCGGGCCGGACAGGAGGTCGACTATCTCGCCGACCTGAAGATGATGCGCACGACCCTGCGCGAGATGCGCAACACTACCCGGCTGTTCGGGGCCTTTCGCGGCCGCAAGAAGGTGACGATCTTCGGCTCGGCGCGCACCGCCCCCGAGGAGCCGATCTACCAGAAGTGCGTAACCTTCGCCCGGCAGCTGAACCGGCTCGGCTACATGGTGATCACCGGCGGCGGCCCCGGCATCATGCAGGCCGGCAACGAGGGGGCCGGGCCGGACAACTCCTTCGCCGTGAACATCCGCCTCCCCTTCGAGCAGGATACCAATCCGGTGATGGAACACAGCCGCAATGTCATCACCTACAAATACTTTTTCAACCGCAAGGTGGCGTTCCTCAAGGAGGCCCACGCGGTGGCGCTCTTCCCCGGTGGTTTCGGCACCCTCGACGAGGCGCTGGAAACGCTTACCCTGGTGCAGACCGGCAAGAACCCGCCGATCCCGCTGGTGCTGATCGACGACGACGATGGGGGGTACTGGGAGCCGTGGTTCGCGTTCCTTCGCGATACCCTGCTGACACGCGGGCTGATCTCGGGGGAGGACTTTGGACTGTTCACCATTACCCGCGACCCCTTCGAGGCGGCCCAGGTGATCAGCGATTTCTACCGCGTCTACCACTCCTGCCGGTTCATCGGCAAGACCCTGGTGATCCGCCTGAACAAGTCGCTGAGTGCCGAGCAGGTGGCCACCCTGCAGGCAGAGTTCGCCGAGATCGTCGAGCCCGGCAGCCTGCTGGCGATGACCACGGCTTTCCCAGAGGAGTGCGACCAACCCGACCTGCTCGACCTGCCGCGGCTGGCCTTCGAGTTCGACCGGCGCAGCTACGGACTGCTGGAGGCGTTCATCCGCAGGTTGAATTCGTTCTAGAAATTACCGTTGTTGCACGAATCACCGGCTCTTCTGGAGCGGGCGGCAGCCATCAAGGCACAATTTCCGGTGTCGCTGGCCGATGCCTGGATTGTCGCGGCGGCGCTGGAGCTCGACGCGGTGCTGGTCCACAAGGATCCGGAGTTCGAGCAGGTGGCTGGGTTGCGGCAGGAACAGCTCCCTTACAAATAGGCCGCCTCGTTTCCTGGCGGGTGGGCGAGCGGGAGGCAAATCAATCCACAGGTAAAGCGGGACGACAATCCCACGCAATAAAGAAGAAAAAGTAACATCACAGTAGTGAATTTAGGTGATAGTTTGCCTGATCAGAACGGTCTGTATGTTGGTTTACAGGGGTTTTGTTAAACGCCCGTGGGCGGTCTGACCCACCTGGCTGAGTTCAGTGACGCAACTGATGAGACAATAGCCTCCGCTGACCTTCCCCACGGAAGCCACCGCGACGGATGTGATTTCGTTCATGCCTTCTCGCGCCTTTCTATTTTCACCCGCCGGATCGTCGTGGGCGTCACCTCGACACAGGTCAACAGGTAGTCCTGCCAGATCACTTGCTCATTGGCCTCGGGGAAGCGTCCCAGCAGGTGGAGGATCAGGCCGGCCAGGGTATCGCAAGGGAGATCCTCGGGGAATTCGATGTCGAGCAGTTCCTCTACATCGTTCAAGGGGAGCAGCGCATCGACCAGGTAGCCGCCGCCACTCAGGCGTTTGATTCGCCGCGCTTCGCCGACGTCATGCTCGTCCTCGATTTCCCCGACCAGTTCCTCCAGCAGATCCTCGGTCGTGACCAACCCGCTCAACGCGCCGTATTCATCGACCACCAGGGCCATGTGCAGTCGGCGCTGCTGCATCTCGCGCAACAGCACGTCGATTTTCTTCGCTTCCGGAACAAAGAAGGTTGGCCGCATCAAGGTGTCGAAGGACGCCTCGGGACTGGTCACCACCTGGCCAAGCAGATCCTTGGTGTGAATGAAGCCGACGACGTTCTCGATGTCCTCGCGATAGACCGGATAGCGGGAGAACTGGTTATCTAAAATCTTCTGGATAATCTCCTGCCGAGGGCGATCGATATCGAGGCCGACGATCCTTTGGCGCGGCACCATCACCTCGCGCACCTGAGTGTGGGTAAACTCGAAGATGTTATGAATAAATTCCTGCTCGCTGGAGGTCACCTCGCCACTCTCCAGGCTCTCAGCGACCATGTGACGGATTTCCTCCTTGGTGATAAAAGCCTGCTCCCCCTTGCTCTTGATCCCGAGCAGAGCCAGGACCGTCTTGCTCGACAGCGTCAGAAATGCCACCGCCAGCCCGCCGATCCGGGAGAAGAAATTGATCGGCCGGGCGACCCGCAGGGCCATGCGTTCCGTGTGCTCAAGCGCCAGGGCCTTGGGAACCAGTTCGCCGAGAATCAAGGAAAGATAGGCGATCAGGCCGACCACCAGGAAGAGGGCGAGTGGTTCCGCCGCGTTGCGGACGATGGCCAGCGGCGCTTGCTGGAGCAACGGCTTGAGCACCTCCACGGCGGTGGCGCCGCCAACCGCCGAGGCCATGGTGCCGACCAGCGTGACCCCGATCTGCACCGTGGCCAGAAAACGATGCGGGTCGGACTGAAGCTGCTCCACCAGCTGGGCACGCTTGTCCCCGGCGGCGGCCAACTGGGCCATTCGCCCACGGCGGGCCGAGACGATGGCCAGTTCGGACCCCGCAAAAAAACCGTTACCAAGAATCAGCAACACAATGATTGAGAATTCGAACCAGATGCCTTCCATTACAAATCCTTTTTGTCAGTTGCTTTCCTGTTCGTGCCGAGCGGGCGGGATGGCGAAGCCTTGCCAGAGTCCACCTCTGCGGGGCTGCCCGGCACCCAGCCGTGGATCGATTCGGCGGCGATCTCCTTGGGGAGATGCCGCGTCTTGATGACGGAGACCAGCATGGAGCCACCGACCAGCAGGGCGGTGCTGATCAAAGCCAGTTCGGTCGGGATGATTTTAGCATCGAACGCTGCGTTGACCAGCATCTTCGTGCGACATCTTCGTGCCGACCAGGACCCGTACCAGCGACAGCCCGTACTTGAGATAGTGGAAGCGGTGAACGATGCCGACCAGGGCAAAGTAGAGTGCACGCAGGCCGAGGATGGCGAAGACATTCGAGGTACAGACGATGAACGGGACGGTGGTGATGGCAAAGATCGCCGGGATCGAGTCGAGGGCGAAGGCCAGGTCGGTGAATTCCACCAGGATCAGCACCAGCAGGAGTAGCACGAACAGGTTGAAGCCGAGCCACATCCAGAGTGGGTTCATGTTTGATCTTACTTTAGCTGACTCGCAAGAATAAGCTCCCGAGGGCTGGAAATTGCACCCATAAAACTGCAGAGAGCAAACGAGGCCGCCGGCATTGCCGGCGGCCTCCTGTCGTTTCGGCGGGGATGGCGGATTTCAGAGATGCACCGCCCGCCCTGCAGCCCCCAGCGTTGCCTCCTTAAAGGCCTCGGCCAGGGTCGGGTGGGCGTGGGTGATCAGCGCGACATCCTCGATGCTGCCGGCAAAGGCCATGACGCTGACCGCCTCGGCGATCAGTTCCGAGGCGCGCGGGCCGAGGAGGTGCACACCGAGGAGGCGGCCGCTCTCCGGCACGGCCAGGACCTTGACGAACCCCTCGGTCTCGTCGAGGGCCCTGGCGCGGCCGCTGGCCATGAACGGGAACTTGCCGACGGTGTAAGGGGTGCCGGCGGCCTTGAGCTGCTCCTCGCTGCGGCCGACGGAGGCGGCTTCCGGCTGGGTGTAGATCACCCCGGGGACGAGGTTGTAATCGATTTCCGGAAGTTCACCGTGCAGGCGCTCGACGCATGCCACGGCTTCATCCATCGCCTTGTGGGCAAGCATCGGCCCGGCGATCAGGTCACCCACGGCATAGACGCCCGGGCAACGGGTCTGGTAGTTGGCGTCGACCGGGATGCGCCCCTGTTCCAGGGAGATCCCGACCGCATCGAGTCCCAGCCCCTCGGTGCACGGCCGGCGCCCGGCGGCGACCAGCACCCGGTCGCAGGCCAGCGGTCTGCTGGCTCCCTTCCCTTCGAGGGTCAGGCTCAGCCCCGTGGAGATTCTCCGCAACGCCGGTCACGCGGGTGCCGGGGAGGATGGTCATCCCCTGCTTCTCCAGGCTCTTGAGCAGAGTCCTGGCGACCTCCTGGTCGGTGTTGGGCAGCAAGGTGTCGAGCATCTCGACCACGGTCACTTTCGCCCCCAGGCGCAGCCAGACCGAGCCGAGTTCCAGGCCGATGTAGCCGCCGCCGACCACCACCAGGTGCTCCGGCACTTCGTCGTAGGCAAGGGCGTCGCGCGCCTCGCCGATCCGGCCACCGAAGGGGAGCCCGGGGATGGTCACGGCCTCGCTGCCGGTGGCCAGCAGGACGTGCTTGCCGGTGAGCGTCTGCTCCCCATCGGCCGTGGTGACGGCGACCTGCGGAGTTCCCTCTCCCTTGATCAGTCGGCCGGTGCCGGTCACCAGTCGGATATTGTGCTTCTTGAAGAGGCTGGCGATGCCGCGGGTCAGGCGCAGGACCACCTCGTCCTTGCGTTTCATCATCTGCGCCAGGTCGAGCCGCGGCGGATCGATGAGGATGCCGTGGCGGGCGAAGCCGTCGCGGGCGAGGGCGAAGTACTCGCTGGAATCGAGCAGGGCCTTGCTCGGGATGCACCCCTCGTTCAGGCAGGTGCCGCCCAGGGCGTCGCGCTTCTCGACCACGGCCACGGTCATGCCCAGCTGCGCCGCGCGCAACGCCGCCACGTAGCCGCCCGGCCCACCGCCGATCACCACCAGGTCGAACTGGTCACTCATAATTATCCTTTGGAAAAGAGGCGAGAATCGCGAAGCTAGAATAAACCGGGAGTCACTGAAAAAAGAGTTTTTTCTCGATTCTCGCCTCGCGCATCCTGATTCACAACTCCAGCAGCAACCCCTCCGGATCCTCCAGGTACTGCTTGACCACCTTGAGGAAATGCACTGCTTCACGGCCGTCGATCAGGCGGTGGTCGTAGGAAAGGGCCAGGTACATCATCGGCCGGATCGCCACCTGGCCATCAAGGGCCACCGGCCGCTCCTGGATGGCGTGCATGCCGAGGATCCCGCTCTGCGGCGGGTTGAGCAGCGGGGTGCTGAGCAGCGAGCCGTAGATGCCGCCGTTGCTGATGGTGAAGGTGCCCCCTTCAAGTTCGGCCAGGGTCAGCTTGCGCGCGTTGGCCCTCGCGGCCAGTTCGGCGATCTGTCGTTCGATCTCTGCGAAGGTCAGCCGGTCGGCGTCGCGCAGCACCGGCACCACCAGGCCGCGGTCGGTGCCGACGGCAATGCCGATATCGTAGTAGTGGTGAGTGACGATGTCGGTGCCGTCGATGCGGGCGTTGACCGCCGGGTACTCCTTGAGGGCTTCCACGGTCGCCTTGACGAAGAACGACATGAGCCCGAGCTTGATGCCGTGCTTGGCGGTGAAGTGCTGCTGATGCCGGGCGCGCAGGGTCTTGAGGGTGGCGAGATCGACCTCGTTGAAGGTGGTGAGCATGGCGGTCTGCTGGCGGGCGGCGAGCAGGCGCGCGGCGATGCGCTGGCGCAGCGGCGACATCGGCTCGCGGGTCACCGGGCGGCCGTCCGGGGCTTCCTCGCGGGTGACTGGCACTGCCGTTGTCGGAGGTGGCGAAGCCGCCCCCTCCCCTTTGACAGAGGAGGGAGCGGTTGCGGCGGTCTGCACATCCGCGACGGTGACCCGGCCGCCGCGGCCGGTTCCGGTAATGGCGGCCGGATCGAGCCCCTGTTCGCGGGCCAGCCTGGCCGCACCGGGATTGACCGGCGCTACAGTGACCGGCGGCGCAGTTGCAGGAACCGCAGCTGCCATGGGTGCGGCGGCCGGTGCCGGTGCGGAAACTTCGCCGGGGACAATGGCGCCGATGATCGCGCCAATCGGCAAGGTCTGCCCGGCCGGCACGGCGATCTGCACGGTGCCAGCAATTTCCGCGGTCAACTCGACGTTGACCTTGTCGGTCTCCAGGTCGCAGAGCACGTCGTGCTTGCTGACGGTGGCGCCGTCGGGGATTCGCCAGGCGGCAAGCAGCGCCTCGTGGATCGATTCGCCAACGGCGGGGATGCGGATTTCCATCAGTTCACTCCAAAGGCCTGGTCGATGATCCGGGCCTGCTCCTGGCCGTGGCGGCTGGTGGGAGCCGACGGCGGTGGCGGCCATCGCCGGCCGGCCGGCGTATTCCGGCTCACGGCCAAACAGCTTGGTCAGCTGGGTACGCAGAAATGGCCAGGCACCCATGTTCTCCGGTTCCTCCTGCACCCAGACGACGCGCTTCAACTCTGGCCAGCTGGCCAGGGCCTCCCGCAAGGCATCGAGACGCAGGGGGTAAAGCTGTTCGATGCGCCACAGGGCAAAGCCGGCCAGGTTGGCGAGGCGCCGGCGCTCGGTCAGCTCAAAGTAGAGCTTGCCGGTGCACAGGAGCAGGGTGTGTGGCTTCGTCGGAGATTCCGGGTCGGCGAGAACCGGGGCGAAGCGGCCGTTGCTCAACTCCGCCAGAGCACTGACGCAGGCCGGCAGGCGCAGCAGGCTCTTGGGGGTGAAGACGACCAGCGGCCGGCGGTAGGGGAGCAGTACCTGGCGGCGCAGCAGGTGGAAGAGCTGGGCCGGGGTGCTGGGGTAGACCACCTGGAGGTTCTCCTCGGCACAGAGCGACAGGTAGCGCTCGATGCGGGCGCTGGAGTGCTCCGGGCCCTGGCCCTCGTAGCCATGGGGGAGGAACAGGACCAGGCCGCTGGCGCGGTCCCATTTGGCGATGCCGCTGGCGATGAACTGGTCGATGATGACCTGGGCGCCGTTGGCGAAGTCACCGAACTGCGCCTCCCAGATGGTCAGCCCCTCGGGCATCTCCAGGGAGTGGCCATACTCGAAGCCGAGCACCGCCGCCTCGGAGAGCATGCTGTCATAGATCTGGACCGGCGCCTGGCCGGGGACGAGGAAGGCCAGCGGCGCATAGGGCTGGCCGCTGTGCTGGTCGACCACCACCGCATGGCGCTGATTGAAGGTACCGCGCCGGCAGTCCTGGCCAGAGAGCCGGACCGGTATCCCCTCGCCAAGCAGGGTGGCGAAAGCCAGGGCCTCGCCGGTGGCCCAGTCGAGCCCTTCCCCCGCCCGGATCGCGTCGCGGCGTTTTTCCAGCAGGCGGGCGATCTTGGGGTGGGCGTTGAAGCCGGCGGGAATGCGTGCCAGGCGTTCGCCGAGCTCGCCCAGGCGTTCCGCGGGGACGCCGGTAGCCGGGTCGTCCGGGGATACCTCGCGCCGGATCTTCTCCCATTTGGCGCCGTAGCCCAAGCCGTGACGGGGATCGGCGGGGAGCGTCAGCGAGGCCTCGAGTTGCTCCGTGTAGCGTTTGGCCGTGGCCTCGATTTCGGCCCTGGGGAAACCTGCCCGCTCGAGTACTGCGGCATACAGGTCATGGGCCGGCGGGCGACGGCGGATCTTCTCATACATCAGCGGCTGGGTAAAGCCGGGCTCGTCCCCCTCGTTGTGGCCGTGGCGGCGGTAGCAGAGGATTTCGATGACCACGTCGCGGGCGAAGACCTGGCGGTACTCCAGCGCCAGCCGGGCGACGTGCACCACCGCCTCGGGATCCTCGCCGTTGACGTGGAAGATCGGTACCGACAGCATTTTGGCCACATCGGTGGCATAAGGGGTGGAGCGGGCGTGGACCGGATCGGTGGTAAAACCGATCTGATTGTTGACGACCACGTGCACGGTGCCCCCCGACTGGTAGCCGTCGAGCTGGGAGAGGTTGAAGACCTCGGTGACGATCCCCTGGCCGGCAAAGGCCGCGTCGCCGTGAACCAGCACCGGCAGAACCCGTCTGCGCCCCCCCGGGCCGTAGCCGACGTGGCGGGCCCGGCACTTGCCGATCACCACCGGGTCGACCGCCTCCAGGTGGCTCGGATTGCTGGCCAGGCTCAGATGGATCGAGCCGCTGGACAGGCGGCGGTCGGCGGAGAACCCCTGGTGATACTTGACGTCGCCCTCGCCGACGAAGGCCAGTTCCAGGTTGTCCTGGAATTCGGCGAAGATGTTCTCCAGCGGTTTGGCGAAGATGTTGGCCAGCACGTTGAGGCGGCCGCGGTGCGACATGCCCATGATCAGATCGGTGATCCCAGCCGAGGCGGCTCGGCACACCAGTGCGTCGAGCAGCGGGATCAAGGCCTCGCCGCCCTCGAGAGAAAAGCGCTTCTGGCCGAGGAAGCGGCGGTGCAGGAACTGTTCGAACAGGGCCGCCTCCTGCAGCCTGGCGAGGATCGCCAGCCGCTCGTCAGGGTCCAGCTCCGCGCGGTTGCGCGCGGTTTCCATGCGCTCCTTGAGCCACTGGCGCTGGGCCGGTTCCTGGATGTGCATGAACTCAACACCGATGGTGCCGCAGTAGCTGGCGACAAGGGTCTCGACGATGTCACGCAGGGTGGCCGGGCCGGGGTAACGCAGGGGTCGGAAGGTACGGTCGAGGTCGGCGTCAACCAGGCCGAAGGCGGCCAGGGCCAGGTCGGGGAGGTTGGCCGGCCGTTCCTCGTCGAGGGGGTTGGTCCAGGCCTGGCGGTGGCCGAGGTCGCGGTAACGGTAGATCAGCGAATCGACGGCCGAGGTCTTGAGCGCCAGTTCGCAGTCGGCGGCGGGGAGTTCGCGGGCCAGATCGAACCCCTCGAAGAAGGCCCGCCAGTCGGGCGCGAGCTGTTCGGGGGCCTCCCGCCAGAGGCGGTACTGTTCCTCCAGCCACTGCGGGCTGACGTTGCCGGCGATCGCCATGTTCTGCCTGAAATCCTTATGGAAAAAAGGAATTTGCGATTTCGCCGAGTATAGCAAGCGCTGGCCGGGGGTGCAATCCGCCGTGGCTATGCGTGCGGCGTGCAGATCCCCTGCTGGCAGCTCAGTTGCGCCTCGGACGGCAGGTCGTCGAGAAAACGCTCGGCCTGGATCGCCGCCATGCACCCCGAGCCGGCGGCGGTGATCGCCTGGCGGAAGATCGGGTCCTGCACGTCGCCGGCGGCGAACACGCCGGGGACGCTGGTCTCGGTACCGTTTTTCGTGAGGATGTAGCCGTCCTTGTCGAAGTCCAGCTGCCCCGCGAACAACGCCGCGTTCGGCTGGTGGCCGATGGCGATGAAGACGCCATCGCAGGCGAAATCCTCTTCTCCCCCGGTTTTCAGGTTCTGCAGCCGCACACCGGTGACCCCATTCTGGTCGGCGTGGATGGCGGCGACCGCCGTATCCCAGCGGAAGGCGATCTTGTCGTTGTCAAAGGCTCTTTTGGCCAGCACCGGGGTGGCGCGCAGCTCGCCGCGGCGGTGCACGAGGGTCACCTGTTTGGCGAAGCGGGTCAGGAAGACCGCCTCCTCGATAGCGGTATCGCCGCCGCCGACCACCACCACCTCGCGGCCCCGGTAGAAGAAGCCGTCGCAGGTCGCACACACGGAGACCCCTCGTCCGTAGAGAGCTTCCTCGTTGCCGAGGCCGAGCAGGCGCGGCAAGGCGCCGGTGGCGATGATCAGGGTCAGGCAGCGGTAGAGCTCGTCACCGACCCAGATTTTGAACGGTCGTTCGCCGAGTTCGACCCTGGTCACCTCGCCTTCGATGAAGCGCGTGCTGAAACGCTCCGCCTGCAGGCGCATGTTCTCCATCAAGTCGGGGCCGTCGATCCCCTGCGGAAAACCGGGGAAGTTGTCGACGGCGGTGGTGGTGGTCAGTTGCCCCCCCGGCTGGCGGCCGTGGATCAGCGTCGGGCAGCAGCGGCCGCGGGCGGCGTAAATGGCGGCGGTCAGGCCGGCCGGTCCGGAACCGAGGATGATCAGTTCAAAGATCGCATCAGGCGTGGCCATGGGCAGGTTCCTCGTACAGTTCGGCAGCATGGTAGCTTGATCGCACCAGCGGCCCGGCGGCCACCTGGGCGAAGCCCATGGCCAGGGCGGCGTCACGCAGGCCGGCAAACTCTTCGGGAGGCAGGTAGCGGGTGACCGGCAGGTGCGCCCGGGTCGGCTGCAGGTACTGGCCGAGGGTCAGCATGCTCACTCCGGCGGCGTGCAGGTCGGCAAACGCCTCCAGCAGTTCGGCCGGTTCCTCGCCGAGGCCGAGCATCAATCCGCTCTTGGTCGGGATGGCGGGCGCCATCTCCCGAGCGGCGGCAAGCAAGGCGAGGGAGCGCCGGTAGTCGGCCCCGGCGCGGGCCGTCGGGTAGAGATTTGGCACGGTTTCGAGGTTGTGCCCGAGGACATCCGGGCGGGCGGCAAGGATGGTGGCCAGGGCCGCGTGGTTGCCACCCAGGTCGGGGATCAGCAACTCCACCCGGCACCCCGGGACTTTGGCCCGGATCGCCGTGGTGACCGCGGCAAACTGGCCGGCCCCGCCGTCGGCGAGATCATCGCGGGTCACCGCGGTGATGACCGCATGACGCAGCCCCAACTCGCCCACCGCCGCAGCGACCGCCTGCGGCTCCACCGGATCCGGGGACGCTGCCGGCCCGTGGGCGATGTTGCAAAAACGGCAGTCCCGGCTGCAGCGGTCACCGAGGATCATGAAGGTGGCGGTCCCCTTGCTCCAGCACTCCCCCTGGTTGGGGCAGGCGGCGCTGCGGCAGACCGAATGCAGCCTCTGCTCGCGGTGCATCCGGTCGATGCGGGCGAAGCCGGGGCCGGCCGGGAAGCGCACCTTGAGCCAGGCGGGTTTGCGCGGCGCTGATGCCATCATGAGTTACCCATAAAGGCCATTGAAACAGGTTAGGAGGAAGACCGGCGGCACGGCGCCCCTAACAGTTACTGGTGACTAGTAACCAGTGAAAACCTGTCACCTGGCACCAGTCACTGGTCACAAGTCACAAGTCACAAGTCACCGACTTTGGCGCCGCAGGCGGCCTCCGCAATCGTTTTTCAGGCCGGCTCGAAGCTGTCCTTGTCCGCTCCGCACAGCGGGCAGACCCAGTCGGCGGGGAGGTCTTCGAAGGCGGTGCCGGGGGCAATGCCGTTGGCGGGGTCGCCGGCGGCCGGGTCATAGATGTAGTCGCAGATCACGCAGCGGTAACTGGTCATGGTGTGCTCCTTGGGAAAATGAAATTACCTTGGAATGGTAGTCGATTTTTGGCCCGACGCAAGCCCCGCCTATCTTAAAAGGTCGTTGAAAAACGTCATGAGGAAGGCCGGATGCAAGGCGCACGGAGCGCAACGCCGCAGACGGCCTCCGCAGTCGTTTTTCAGCGGCCTTTCAGTCGATTAGCCCGATCAGCGTCTTGACGCACTTCTCGATCCCCTCGGCAGCCTCGGCGATGCCGCCGGCCAGCATGTAGGCCGGGCTCGACACGATCTTGTTGGCCTTGTCGACCACGAACTCGCGGGCCGGGCAGGCAATGTGCTGGCTGCCCATGCTGGTCAGCGCCGCAGCGGTGCCGGCATCGGTGCCGATGGTCAGCTGGTGGGGAAGCTGGTCGGCACCCAGCACTTTGGAGAGGATCGTCGGGGCGATGCACACCGCCGCGACCGGCTTTTTCGCCGCCACCATTGCGCGGATCAGGCGCGCCACCTCGGGGTTGACGCTGCAGTCGGCGCCCTTGACCGCGAAGTCGCACAGGTTCTTGGCCGCGCCGAAGCCGCCTGGCAGAATCAGGGCGTCGAGCTCGGCGGCGGTGACCGCGGCGAGGTCCTTGATTTTGCCACGGGCGATGCGGGCCGCCTCAACCAGGACGTTGCGCGTCTCGTTGGCGGCCACCTCGCCGCTCAGGTGGTTGACCACGTGCATCTGCGGAATGTTCGGCGCCATGCACACGGCCTCGGCGCCGTTGCGGTCGATAGCCAGCAGGGTGATGACGGCCTCGTGGATTTCGCTGCCGTCGTAGACGCCGCAGCCGGAGAGGATCACGCCAATCTTCTTTGCCATAACCTTGAGCCTCCTTGTGGGAAAATCGCGCAGCGTCGGTGCTGCCGCTGCTGACAAGATTAAGGGAAGCGGTGGCGATGTCAAGACCATCTCTTATGGCGACGGCAACGCCTGGCGTGATATGCTGGGACATGTTCCATTTCATGCAGCAATACCTACCGCGGCGGCCCCTCGATCTGGCCCCGGTTCAAGCGGCCCTGTTCGACCTCGACGGCACCCTGATCGATGTCGACATGCAGCTGTTCGTGCCGGCCTACCTGCGCCGGCTGGCCGATCGACTGGCGACCCATGCCGAACCGCGGCGCACCCTGCGGACCTTGCACACCGGGGTGATGACCATGCTCGACGGCACAGCCGGCGACTGTTCCCTCGAGGAGTTGCTGCGCGGGATGCTGGCCGACCAGTTGCAAATCCCCTGGGAGGTGTACCAGGCCGGTCTGGCGGACTTCTGCCGCGAGGATCTGCCGGAACTGCGGCCACTGGTGCGGCCCCACCCTCTGGCCCGCTCCCTGGTCGAGGCCTGCCTGGCCCGCGGCTGGCGGGTGGCGCTGGCCACCAACCCGATCTTCCCTCGGGAGGTGATCGATGCCCGCCTCGCCTGGGGCGGGCTGGCCGACCTGCCGTTCCAGCCGGTGACCAGCTACGAGACCAGCCGGCATTGCAAGCCCCACGCCGGGTTCTTCCACGATCTGCTCGATGAGCTCGGCCTGCCGCCGCAGGCCTGCCTGATGGTCGGCAACGACACCCTCCATGATCTGGCCGCCGGCCAGTTCGGCCTGCCGACCTGCCTGCTGACGACCTGGCGTATCGACCGGCCGGCAGCGGCTTTCCCGGCCGACTGGGAAGGCTCGCACCCGGCCCTGCTCGCACAGCTGCAGGCCCCGTCTCCTCTCCCCCCCGCATGATTGACAGAACCGCGTCATTTCGCTACTCTGCAGCGATATGGGGGTTGAGGCGGAAACAACGGTGAGGTACAGGTTTTTCCAGGTATTGTGCGCGGTTGCGGTGGGCTGCGGGTTATTGCTCGGCGGGTGCGAGGAACAGCCGCGGACGACTCTCGAGCAATCGGTCCGCACCAAGGAGGTCAAGCCGCCGGTCGAGCATCCGCCGGCCGAACTGCTGTCGACCCAGCAGGCCTTCACTGAAGTGTCGACCAAGGTTACGCCGGCGGTGGTCAATATCCGCGCCGAGAAGGTCCGGGCGGGCGCGCGCTTCGGGCCGTTGTTCGAGGGTTTCTTCGGTGGCCTGTTCCGGGGGCCGCAGGCACCGCGGAACGAACAGAGTCTCGGCTCCGGCTTCATTGTCGGCGCCGACGGGGTCATTCTCACCAATGCCCACGTCGTCGAAGGCGCCGAGCAGATCAAGGTCCGGCTGGCCGATCAGCGGGTCTTCCCCGGCGAAGTGCTGGGTCTTGACCCGAAGACCGATGTGGCGGTGCTCAAGGTAAAGAGCGACCAGCCCCTGCCGGTGGCGGTGCTGGGTGATTCCGAGCGGATCAAGGTCGGGCAGTGGGCGTTGGCGATCGGTAATCCCTTTGGTCTTGACAGCACCCTGACGGTCGGGGTGGTATCGGCCACCGGCCGGGCCAACGTCGGCATCGAGGACTACGAGGATTTCATCCAGACCGACGCCTCGATCAACCCCGGCAACTCCGGGGGGCCGCTGCTGAACATCTACGGCGAGGTGGTCGGCATCAACACGGCGATCGTCGCCGCCGGGCAGGGGATCGGCTTCGCCATCCCGATCAACCTGGCGCGGCAGGTGGCTGAGCAGTTGATCGCCACCGGCGAAGTGACACGCGGCTGGCTCGGTGTCAGCATGCAACCGCTTGATCCGGCCTTGGCCGAGAGCTACGGCATGGAGAAGGTCACCGGCGCCCTGGTGACCAAGGTGCTCCCCGACACTCCGGCCGAGCGCGCGGGGCTGCGGCGCGGCGATGTCCTGCTGACCTTTGCCGGCAAAGCCGTGCGCGGGGTGCGCGAACTGCAGTTGCTGGTCGCCAGTGCACCGATCGGCAAACAGGTACCGGTCGAAATCCTGCGCGATGGCCACCGCCTGACCCTGTCCGTGGTCATCACGGCCCGGGATGAGCGTGCGGCGTCGGGCAGGGTTGCACCCCTGCCCGAGGGCAAACCATAGTCATTGATCTGCCGGCGGGGTTGCGCCCTGTCCGACTTCTGCGGGAGGCATTATGGCCAAACTGGTCGACAATCCCAATCTGGCGTTCCGGCTAGCCCGCGCCATCGTTTCCGACATCGCCCTCTACAACCAGGAGAAGGTGCGGGACGGCATTCGCAACGACACGCTGTTCGACCTGCTCAAGGACGAACTGACCGAGGGGCGCGAGCACTTCTACGGGAGGGTGTCGCCGGAGCTGACGGATCGAGATCACCTCTACGACCGGGCAATCGTCGACGTGATGGTCCGGCAGGCCGGCAAGATCGAAAGTTCCATCTGGTAAGATGACCGGCGCTCGCGAGCTGCAGGCGGCGCCGGAACACGCCGGCCAGCGTCTCGACCGCTTCCTCGTCGAGCAGTTGCCGGAGTTGACCCGTTCCCAGGTCAAGCGTCTGATCGACGACGGCCAGGTCAGCATCGCCGGTACGGCGCTCAAGGCCGGGCTGAAGCTGCGCGGCGGCGAGGCGATAGCGATCCTCCTCCCCGCACCGGAACCGGTCGCCGCCCTCCCCGAAGCGATCCCCCTTGCCATCCTTTACGAAGATCCGCACCTGATCGTCATCGACAAGCCGGCGCACATGGTGGTCCATCCCGCCCCCGGTCACCGCGGCGGCACCCTGGTGAACGCCCTGCTCCACCATTGCCGGGACCTTTCAGGGATCGGCGGCATGCTGCGCCCCGGCATCGTTCACCGTCTCGACAAGGATACCTCGGGGGTCATGGTCGCCACCAAGGACGACCGTACCCACCAGCAGCTGGCCCGGCAGTTCAAAGCCCACACCATCCGGCGGCGCTACCGGGCCCTGGTGCACGGCCTGGTCAAGAACCAACAGGGAACCATCGACCAGCCGATCGGCCGCCACCCGGCCCAGCGCCTGAAGATGAGCAGCAGCACCCGGCGCGGCCGGCGGGCGGTGACCCACTGGCAGGTGCTGCGCCGCTACGACCGCGACCGCCTGACCCTGCTCGATCTGTCCCTGGAAACCGGCCGCACCCACCAGATCCGGGTGCATCTCGCCGAAATGAACCTGCCGGTGGTCGGCGATGCGCTCTACGGCAGCGCCCGGCTGGCCAAGGGATTGGCCGACCCCCAGCTCCGCAAGCTGATCGAGCAGCTCGGTCGCCAGTTCCTGCACGCCTGGCAGCTCGGCTTCATCCATCCGGACAGCGGCAGCGCCATGGAGTTTCGTGCCGACCTGCCGCATGAGCTGCAGGACGTCATCGATCACCTGGAAAATAAATACGCCCCTTCAACCCCGGACGATGCCGCTGCACCGGCAGCCCGTCCGCTGTGAGCCGCATGAAAATCGTTCGTCAAGGAAAGATCAGCTATCTGCAGCCGTCCTGGGCCGGGAGCGGAGTGCAGGCCGGGTTCACCACCCGCAACGGCGGTTCCAGCCGGGCCCCGTTCAATTCGTTGAATCTCGGTTTTAATGCTGGCGATCAGCAGGCCGCGGTCGAGGCCAACCGGACCGCATTGGCGCGGGCCTTCGGCCTGCCACCGCACCTGCTGCTGACCGTGCAGCAGGTTCACGGCAGCGAGATTCTGGTGCTCGACCAGCCGAACCCGGATCTCAGCCACTTCCTGCGGGTCGAATGCGATGCGGTGATCACCAACCAGCCCGGACTGATGGCCGGGATCCTGGTGGCCGACTGCTACCCGGTGGTGCTCTACGACCCGGATGGTTCGGCGGCGGGAGTGGTGCATGTCGGCTGGCGCGGCGCGGCGGCCGGGCTGCTCGGGCGCACCGTGCAGGCCATGACGGAGCTGTTCGGCAGCCGCCCGGAACGGTTGTGCGCGGCGATCGGGCCGGGAGTCGGCGGGCACGGCTACGAGGTCGACCGGCCGGTGCGCGAGGCCTTCCGGGCCGGGGCCGGCGGCTGGGAGAGGATTGCCAGAGAGACCAGCCTGGGGCACTGGTTGCTCGATCTGCGCCTGAGCTGCCAGCTGCAACTGGAGGCCGCCGGTCTGCAGACCCCGCGGATCGAGACGGTGGCCGAGTGCACCTGCTGCCATCGTGAAACATTTTTTTCCTACCGTCGGGACAACGGGCGCACCGGCCGGCAGATGGGGTTCGTGTTGCTGTCTGCAAAATAGGGACGATTAGCCGGGGCGGGGAGGGGGAAATCATGGAACAGAAACATCTGCTGGTCATCGAGGACGATGCCGCGGTCCGCGAACTGCTGACCAGCTGTCTGGCGCGGCAAAATTACCGGATCTCGGCCGTCGGCAGCGGCGAGGACGGGCTGCGCCTGATCGAGGAGGATCCGCCGCACCTGGTCATTCTCGACCTGACGCTGCCGGGGATGAACGGGCTGGATGCCTGCCGTACGATTCGCCGCGACCCGTGGATGGCGAAGATCCCGGTGCTGATGCTCACCGGGCGGGATGACGACGATGACGTCGTGACCGGGCTGGAAGTCGGCGCCGATGACTACATGACCAAGCCCTTCGCCACCAAGGTGCTGACGGCCCGGGTCGATGCGCTGTTGCGTCGCGGCCGCGGGACGGTCAACAGCCGTCAGGCGCTCCGGTCCGATGGCGCGCTGCTCGAGATCAGGAGTCTCGGCCGCTGCGAACTGCAGCTGGGCGACCGGGTGGTGCCGTGGGGCGAAGCCTTCAGCCCGGCCCAGCGCACGCTGCTGGCCGCGCTGCTGGTGTCACCGGACGGACGGATTGGCCAGGAGGAGGTCCAACTGGCCCTCTGGCCCGACACGCCGCCCGCCCGCGCCCGCTCGAACTTCGATTCGCTGATGACCCGGCTGCGCAAAACCCTCGAACAGGAACTGGCGGGGATCGAGGTGCGCCGCCATCTGCTGCTGCGCCGCGGCATCATCTGCCTGGAACATGTCCGCATCGATGCCCATGAGTTCCGGCGACTGGCCGGCAAGGGGCTGCAGCGGGCCGCCGCCGGCCAACTGTGGCCGGCCGAGATCGCCTTCTCCGCAGCATTCAGCCTCTGGCAGGGGACCTTTCTCGCCGGGGATTTCGGCAGCGAGAGTGCCGCCGGCTATCAGGACGAACTCGAACTGCTCTATCTGGAGGCCAGCCAGCAATTCGCCCTCATGCTGGCCGAAAGCGGCCGCTACCAGGAGGCGGCCAAGCTGCTGCGCTACGCGCTGCGCTACAACTCGACCCACGACGGCATTATCCGGATTCTCCACCGGCTGCTGCTCGCCCAGGACAATCCGGCCCAGGCCCGGCAGCTGCTCGACCAGTACGCCGGCTTGCTGGCCCGCGAGAAATTTTCCGCCGCGGAGATTCGCGGCATCGTCGCCGAGATTGCGCGGCAGCCGGCGCAAACAGGCTGGATCAACAGGTGAAGCGCGCGCCGCGCTCCAGGGTGGCGCGGCGGTGACATAATTGCATGACCGGTCGTGCTACAGATGAGTTGCGGGGATACATTTCCTGCCTCCAAATGAACGCGGCCGGGCCAATAGTGGTCCGGCCGTGTTCTTTTGACGGGCGTTGCAACCCCTCCGTTGAGTGACCTTGTTCAGAGACGGCGCCTGCCGTACAATCTCGCCATGATGACCTGGATCGAGGTGAGCGAGGAAACTCTGCGGCAGGAGCGGGACAAGGCCCGCGAACTGCGCCGCAGCCAGTGGTGGCGCAACCGCATCGCCGCCGGACTCTGTCACTATTGCGGCGCGCGGGTTCCGGCCAGGGAGCTGACGCTCGACCACCTCGTGCCGCTGGTGCGCGGCGGCCGCAGCACCAGAGGGAACTGCGTGCCGGCCTGCAAGGCCTGCAACAGCGCCAAGCAGTCGCTGCTGCCGATCGAGTGGCAGGCCTATCTCACCCGCTTGCAGGGCGGGGATCTTTAACCGGTCCGCCCGACAGTCTTACAACTCTTCCTTCTCATCGTCCGCCGCTTCGTCATCCCCGTCAGGCTCGTCATCGACGAAATCCTCATCGAGAAATTTTTCGAGAAACCGCTGGTTGCTGCGCAATCGCCGGCGGATCTCCTGCTCGAGTTCGGCCAGTTCCCGGAATTTTTCACTCACCGGCTGCGGGGCGGCGGGAGTTTCCTCGCCGCTGGCCGGTTGCGGATGCGGCTCTTTCTCTGCGCTCATGCCTGTTCCCTGGTGATGACCCGGTAAAGTTCCAGATAGTCGTCCGCCGCCCGCTGCCAGGAAAAATCCTGGCGCATCCCGTATTTGATCAGCGCCTGCCAGCCGGCCGGATCGTTGCTGCGCAACGCCAGCAGCCGGTCGAGGGTCGCCAGCAACGCGGGGACGCTGAAGGTGTGGAAGCTGAAGCCGTTGGCTTTGGTTCGCTCCTCGCGCGGATCGCGGATGGTATCGGCCAGTCCGCCGGTGGCGTGGACCAGGGGCACGCTGCCGTAGCGCAGGGCGATCAGTTGCCCCAGGCCGCACGGTTCGTAACGGCTCGGCATCAGGAACAGGTCACTGGCCGCGTAGATGCGCCGGGCCAGCCGGTCGTCGAAGCCGATGCTCACGGCGACCCGGCCGGGGGTGCGGGCCGCCAGCTCTTGCAGGCGCCGCTCGTAACCTGGATCGCCGCTACCGAGGATGACCAGCTGCAGGCCGCGGTCCAGCAGGGCTGTCCAGGCCTCCAGCAGCAGGTCGAGTCCCTTTTGCGGGTCGAGGCGGGTGACCAGGGCGGCCAGCGGCATCTGCGGATCGCTCCCCAGGGCAAGTTCCTGTTGCAGGGCCGCCTTGCAGGCCGCCTTGCCGGCGAGGGCGGCGGGCGTATAGCGGGCCGGCAGGGCCGCATCGCCGGCCGGATTCCAGTGCTGGCCGTCCAGGCCGTTGAGGATGCCGTGCAGGCGTTGCCGGCGGGCCAGCAGCAGGCCGTCGAGGCCGACGCCGAAGGCCGCGGTCTGGATCTCGCGGCAGTAGGTCGGCGAGACCGTGCTGACATGATCGGCGTAACGGATCCCCCCCTTGAGCAGCGACACCTGACCGTGGAATTCCAGCCCGTCGATACTGAGCAGGCCGGGGTCGAGATCCAGCTCGCCGAGGACCGGCGGGGGGAACACCCCCTGGTAGCCGAGGTTGTGGATGGTCAGCAGACTGCCGGTGGCAGCGAAGAACGGGTCGGCCCAGAGCCGGTGGCGCAGATCGATGACGGCCATGGCGGCCTGCCAGTCGTGGGCGTGGACCACGTCGGGGACGAAGCGCAGGGACCGCGCCAGTTCGAGGGCGCCGCGGCCGAGCAGGGCAAAGCGCCGGGCGTTGTCGGCATAGTCGTGGCCCCCTTCGCCGTAGAGCCCGTCGCGGTCGAACAGTTCCGGCACGTCGAGGAAGTAAACCGGGACCCCGTCGACAGCGCTCGCGCCGGACACGGACCTTGGTGGTCGTGCCGCCCAGGGTCACTGCCAGCGGTTTCGGCTGGGCCCGCAGGTTGCCGGTGACGTCGCGCACGCAGCGATACCAGGGGAGCACCAGGCGCACATCGACGCCGCGCGCGCGCAGCGCCGGCGGCAGCGAGCCGAGCACATCGCCGAGCCCCCCGCTCTTGGCAAAGGGCGTGGCTTCGGAAGCGACCATGAGGATGCGCAGCGGGCGGCTTTTGCCGGTAGCCGCCTGACCGGCGGCCGGTGCTGGGGCATCGTCCCGGCGCAGGAACGATGCCAGGCGGTAGTCGGCCGCGGTGGCCTGGGCCAGGCGGCGAGCCGCCCGCGCAGCGATTTTCACCAGCAGTGGACCGCTCTTGCCGGCGGCGGCAGCAACGGCGCGATCGACAGCCTGGAGGGCCAGGGCGGCCACCAGGGCCCCCATGCGCTCACGGTTGAACCAGGTTTCCCCGTCGTGCTGGTTGATGCCGAGCAGGGTCCGCTGGGCGGGATCGCGTACCAGCATGGCAAAGGCACCGGCATCCAGCGCCGGTGGCGGCGCCTGGCGGGCGGTGGCAATCAGCAGTATGGCCAGCGGCAGGTCACGGCCGCGCCGGGCGGGGGGGAGCCCCTCGCTCCAACCCAGGGGGATTCCTACGGCCTGCAGGCGCGGCCAGAGCGGGGCATCGCTGGGCGGCAGGTGCTGCTGCAGCTGCTCAAACAGCCGCCAGCAGAGCAGTGGATAGGCGAGGCTGTCGGGGCCGTGCCAGCAGTCGAGCAGAGTCGCGAGTTCGCGCTGCTGCAGCCAGCCGGCAACGCGGGTCAGGTCGTCAGCCAGGGGCGGAACCTCGACCGGCAGGGGTTCGGCGGGGGTCAGCAGCGCGGCCAGGGCGTGCAGTTCGCCGTCAAGTTCCGCCGCCAGAGTGCGGGCCGTCACGGTCAGGGGGGTACCGAGCAGGGCCCCGGCCAGGACCTGTAGCCGGCCGGGTTCGGTGACCCGCTGCCAGGCCATCCACAGGTGCTCATGGTGCAGGCGGAACCGGGCCAGGTCGAGATCCTCGACCGGACCGTCGCCAATCCGCGCATAGAGGGTCGCCCAGGAGCCGTCGTCGTCGGCAAGGCTCTGGAAGGCGTGGAAGACGTGGTACTGATAGGGACCGAGGGCGACGGTCAAACCATCGGCCAGCGCGCCCTCCGGCCGCAGGTACTCGCCGCCGTCGCGCCGGTCGCGGTAGCGGCAGAAACGGCCGGACCCGGCGGGAGCGATGTCGAGCTGCTGGGCCAAGGTGGTAGCCGGGCCGAGTTCCCCTTCAAAACCGTGGACGGCTTTCGGCGCGGCGTGATGCAGGCGCCCGAAGGTGGCGTGCGCCGTGTTGTTGTAGACCACCAGCGTGCGGTCGCCGGCCGGGCCGTTGCTGAAGGCATAGACGTTTTCGTTGACACCGTGGCCGGTCTGGAGGTCGTAGAGCTGGAAATCGGCGACCCCGGAGAAGTGGCGGCGGCGGTGCAGCAGCGGGAAGATCTGCCCTTCGTGGTGAGCGACGAACGCCTCGTCAGGCGTTTCGTCCCAGTAGGCGCGGCGGTACTCCATGCCGTACTTCTCGCGGTACCCCTCGACCTGGCCGTGGCCGAACATCGGCAGCCCCGGCAGGGTGGCAAGCAGCACCGCCACGCCGAAGTACTTGTCGCCCATGCCGAACTGCTCGACGGCGGTCGCCTCGTCGGGGTTGTTCATGAAGTTGACGTAGCGCTTGAGAATCTCCGGGTTGAAGGCCAGGACGTCCTTGAGGATACGCCGGTACTTGGCGTTCTCCTCCTGCTTGAGCAGGTGCATGAAGGCGCTGTTGTAGACCCGGTGCATCCCCAGCGTCCTGACAAAGTAGCTCTCCATCAGCCAGAAAGCTTCGGCGATCAGCAGGGTGTCGGGGACCTCGGCGTGGATGCGGTCGACCACCTCGCGCCAGAACTCGACGGGGAAGACCCGGTCGAATTCAGCATTCTCCATCCAGAAGGCCGAGCGCGACGGTACCCCGGCGCTCCCCCCGGGCGGCGGGAACCACAGGCGCCGGAAGTGCTTGCGCGCCAGGGTCATGGCCGCGTCGAAACGAATCAGGCGGAAACGGCGGGCGGTGGCGACGATCAGGTCGCTCATCGCCTTTCTGACCTCCGGGAGGAGGAAGTTGAGCTGGGCGGTGTCGTTCCACGGCATGTGGGTGCCGTCGTTGCCGTGGTACAGGTAGCGGCGCCGGCCGCTGTGGTGGTCGATATGCTCGAAGACTACGGCAGCGTCGCGGTGATCCCAGTAGCCGTCCTCGATGCGCAGGCTGATGGCCGGGTTTTCACTCAGGTCCGGACCGGTGAAGTGATAGGCCGGATAGGGGGGGGCATCACTCTGGATGAACCAGTCGGGATGCTGGTGCACCCACTCGGAATCGATGCCGGTATGGTTGGGGACCACGTCGCAGGCCAGGCGGATGCCGCGCCGGGCGCAGCGGGCCTCGAGGTCGGCCAGCGCCGCCTCGCCGCCCAGTTCCGGGGCGACCCGGTAGGCATGCAGGGCGTAGGCTGAGGCCTCGGCCTCGGGGTTGCCGCACAGCTGCTTGATGCGTTTCGAAGCCGCCGAGCGCTCCCAGATACCGATCAGCCACAGGGCGTTGAGCCCCCAGCCAGCCAGGCGGTCGAGCTCGGCATCGGGAATCCGGTCGAGGGTGCGGATCTCCGTGGCATAGCGCTGGCCGAGCTGGTCGAGCCAGACGGCGACCGACTTGGCGATCAGGACCGCGTTGGCCATCCAGTCGGCATCGGCGGAAAACGCTGCCGGCCCTTCGCCGGCATCCTTGGCCGCAAAGTCCGGCGGCGCTCCCGGCCCGGGGCCGGGGAGGCGCACCCGCGCTTCTTCCAGGGCAATGGCCTGGGCCACCATGAGGGTGCGCAGCAGTTCGGGGGGGAGCCAGGCGCTCCAGGCCGAGAGGACAAAGGCGACCTGGCCGGCCAGGCTGTCCGGGGCGGCGCGCAGCGGCTCGCGCAGCAAGTCGCGCAGGTTGCGTCCCCACGGACCCGGTTGGGCCGTGCCGGCCAGCAGGTCGGCCAGGCGCTGCAGTGGCGGTCGCCAGGGATCCCCGGTCGCGAGGGTCCGGTCATCGAACAGGTCGCGGTAAGGATGCATGGCCGGGTTGTCGAGCTGGACCTCGAGGAGAAACAGTTCGTTGGTCACGCAGCTCCGCGCCGCAGCGGCCTGGTCACGAGGTGCCGCGCGCTGCAGGAGATGCTCCGCCACGGCGGGGTGCGGGTAAGCCCGGTAGCCGCGCAGCAGCAGCTCGCCCAGGCCGTCCAGGCGCCGGTAGCGCTCAGCGGCCGCAAACCCCTGCCACCCCGGCCGGTACCCCTGACGGGCAAGATACTCGGCGGTCATGCTGCGCAAGGCGGCGTTGAGCAGGGCCATGAGCAGCAGGTCGCTGCCGCTGCTGCCGAGCCACAAACCCAGCCGCTGTGCCGTCCGCAGCTCGAGCGGCTGTTCCGCCAACGCCAGCAGACCGGCCTCGGCCAGGCGCCCCCGGGTTTCCTGGTTGAGCAACAGGCGCTGTTCCGGCAGGCGCGGCAGGTCGGGGGGAGTGGCAGTGGGCGCGGGCACGGGGCGGCTCACAGGCTGCCGTCGGGGTCGGTGACCCGCAGGAAGCGGGCGGCATCCTCGGGCGGCATGAGGTTGATGAAGAAGCCGCTCCCCCACTCGAACCCGGCGATCCGGCTGAGGCGGGGGACCAGTTCGATGTGCCAGTGGTAGTCGAAGGGGAGCGAGGCCCAGTAGTCGGGGTGTCCCGGCCGCGGTTGCATCGGTGGCGCGGTGTGCAGAATGAAGTTGAAGGGCGGATCGCGCAGCAGGTTGCGCAGGCGCCGCAGCACGTTGCGCAGGGCCGCGGCGCAGGCTTCGAGCTCGGTATCATCCTGCAGGGCGAAATCGTGGCCGTGCCGTTGCGGGAAGAGGCGCAGTTCGAAGGGAAAGCACGAGGCGTACGGCGCTACCACCAGGAACTGGCCGTCGTCGAACACCACCCGCCGGCCGTCGCGCTGCTCCTGGCTGATCATGTCGCAGATCAGGCAGCGGTCATGGCTGCGGAAGTAGTCGCGGCAGGCCTTCAACTCGGTTTTGGTGGTCGGCGGGGTGATCGGCACGGCCATGATCTGCGAATGGGCGTGCGGCAGCGGCGCTCCGGCCTCGAAGCCGTGATTCTTGAAGATTTGCAGGTAGCGGAAGCGCCGGTCACGGCGCAGGTCGAGCAGACGCGTGCGATAGGCCTGCAGCACCAGGGTGATTTCGGCCGTCGAGAAGTCGGCCATCGCCTTGTCATGATCGGGGGTCTCGATCACCACTTCATGGGCGCCGATCCCGTTCATCACCGCGTAAAGCCCCTCGGCGCGCCGGTCCAACTCGCCTTCGATGCGCAGCAGGGGAAACTTGTTCGGCACCACCCGCACCTGCCATCCCGGGGCGTTGGCCGGCTGGCCCGGCTGGCGCAGGGAAAAGACCTCGGTCGGGGTCTTCCCCTCATGCCCCGGGCAGAACGGACAGGCGCTGGTCTGGATCTGCTGCCGGTCGAGGAAGAAGTCGCGCGGCTCGCGGGCGCGGTGATTGGCGGTAATGACCCACGTGGCTTTAAGCGGCTCCCAGCGGAAATCTGACAAAATTTCAACCCTTTCCTGTTAAGGCCAGGCTTTGATGTTCGCAGTAAAACGTGAAATGTGAAACGTAAAAAGTTAACTTTTCGCTTTTTACATTTTACTTTTCACGGATTTTTATTTGCCGGCCAGGATCGGCGCCATCTCCGCCAGCCAGGCCGTGACCTTGTCGCGATACTCGTCGCGCAGGCGGTCGGCAACGGCCGGGTCGGACGATTCGGCGAAAATATGGGCTATCGGGCGGTGCTGATCGGGAAGGACCAGGACCCAGCCGCGGTCGGTGGCGATGCGCACGCCGTCGACAAACGAGGCCTCGCGATCGACGGCATCCTCGCTCATGCGCCGCATCAACCCGCCCTTGGACTCCCAGGAGCAGGCCAACTGCAGGTGATGATAGCTCCGCCGGGGGACGGCCGCGAAGGCCTGGGCCAGGGTCAGGCCGGTGCGGATGCACAGTTCCATGACCTTGGCGACGGTGAACAGGGCGTCGAAATGCGGCTGGAACGCCGGCCAGCCGAAGCGGCCGTCCGGGGAGGCCACCATCCGCACCTGGCGGTCGCGGCCGGCTTCGGTCAGCGAGCGGCCGTCCGAGCGGGTGCGCTGCACCACCACCCCGCCGCCCCTGGCCAGTTCGTCAATGACCTGGGAGGCGGAGACCGGCACCACCAGGCTGCCGCCCTGCTTGGCCTGGGCAGACCAGGGCCGTCAGCAGGCAGAGCGCCTCGCGGTTCTGATAGATGCGCCCCGCCCCATCGACCATGCGCACCTTCTCCCCCGAGGGGCCGAGCCAGAAACCGGCATCGGCGCCCAGGGTCACGACGATCCGGCTCAACTGGTCGAGGGCCCGCTCGAGGGCTTCGGGAGAGCTGTCGACCCCCTTTTCGTGAACGTGGGAGTTGAGCTCGGTCACTTCGAAGCCAAGGTCGGCCAGCAACTCCGGCAGCAGGTCGGCGGCCGGGGTGTGGTTGAGGTCGACGACGATCCGCGGCGCCGCCTTCTTCAGGGCGTCGCGGTCAAGGGCGCGCAGATAGCCTTCGCGATAGAAATCGTAGATGCGCGGCAGTTCCTCGATGCCGCCCGGTTCGGAATGGTGCGCGCGGCGGAAGTTCTCCTTGAAATAGATCCGTTCGATCCCCTTGGCGGCGGCCGAGGAGATCTCGCTCCCCTCGCCGTCGAAGAAGATCACCTCGGTGGCGGCGGGATCCTCCGGCGACTGGCGGAAGTGGAAGGCGCCGACCTCGCCGAAGGTGGTCAGCTTGTAGCGCAGCACCGGCAGGGAGATCATGCGGATGTCGCGCACGTTGACCCCGGCGGAGAGCAGGCCGCCGACGAAGGAGCGCTTGAGCATGCGCGAGGAGCGGATGGCGTCGCGGCCGGCCAGGACAAAACTCCCCTTGGGAAGGGTGGTGCCGTAGGCGGTCCCCAGCCGGGCGGCCACTTCCGGGGTCATTTCGACGTTGGTCAGGCCGCGGACCAGGGCCCCCTCGTAGAGGCTCTTGCGCCACTTCTCCCCCCAGATCAGGTTGGCGGAGACGGTGGCGCCGCTTTCGATGACCTTGCGCGGCCAGATCTTGACGTCGGGACGGATGTGGACATCGTCGCCCACCGTGGTCTCATCGGCGACCACCACCCCGGATTCGATGGTCACCCGCTGGCCGATCCGCACCCGGTGGCCGAGGGCCGAACCGGTGATCCGGCTGCTGGCGCGCACCGTGACATTGTCCCACAGAATGGCATCTTCAAGAACGACGCCATCCTCGATCCGGCAGTTGCGCCCGACCACGCAGTTGGTCAACCGGGCCGCTCCCTGCACGCGGCTGTTGTCGCCGAGGACCACCATGCCGTGCAGCTCGGCGGAGGCATCGACCTGGGCATCGGCACTGACGAAGATCCGTTCCCCGGGGGAACGGGGCGGTTCGCTGATCTGCACGTTCACCCGGCCGTTGCAAATATCGCGGCAGGCTTCGAGGTAGGCCTCCGGGTTACCGATGTCCGCCCAGTACCCCTCCAGGCAGCAGCCGTAGAGTGGAGCGCCCTGCTCGAGCATTTGCGGAAAGACATCCTTGGCCCAATCGCGGTTCTCCCCCTCGGGGATCAGGTCGAGCACCTCCGGTTCGAGCACGTAGATGCCGGTGTTGATGGTATCGGAGAAGACCTCTCCCCACCCCGGCTTCTCGAGGAACTTGGTGATGCGTCCCTCCTTGTCGGTGATCACCACGCCGAACTGCAGCGGGTCGGTCACCGAGGTCAGGGTGATGGTGGCCCGGGCCTTTTTCTCGGCATGGAAGACCAGCGCCTGGCCCAGGTCGAGGTCGGTGAGCAGGTCGCCGCTGATAATCAGAAAGCGCTCGCCGAGATGCCGGGCGGCAGCCTTGACCGCCCCGGCGGTGCCGAAATCGTCAAGGGGGGTGACGTAGGTGATATGGACGCCGAATTCGCTGCCGTCGCCGAAGTACTTCTTGATCTCTTCCGGCTGGTGATAGAGGAGCAGGACCAGGTCGGTGATGCCGTGACCTTTCAGCAGCGCGATGATATGTTCGATGATCGGCCGGTTGACCAGCGGGATCATCGGCTTCGGCAGATTGATGGTCAGGGGATGAATCCGGGTGCCGAAACCGCCGGCCATGATCACGGCCTTCACTTATGAGCCTCCTTGACGTACGAGGGACAGGTCGCGGGGGTGCACGCTAGAAAATGCCGTGACGCGTCAGCACGTGACGCACCTGCTCCTTCAAGTCGTTCAGGTCGGAGCTTTTGACCACATAGGCATCGGCCAGCCAGGAGGAAAAATCATCGCGGTAAGAGCTGAACGCGGTGCACAGGATCACCGGCAGCTGGCCGCGCTCGCGGGTGATCTTCTGCAGCAGTTCCAGGCCGCTTTCCTGGTCGAGCTGAATGTCGAGGATCACCAGGTCGAACTCGCGGCCGCGCAGCAGGTCGAGGGCCTCGTCGCCGTTCCCCACCGTGCAGACCTCATGGCCCTCGTCCTCGAGTTCGGCGGCGTAAAGATGCCGGATGTCGCCTTCATCGTCGATTACCAGCAGTCTGGCCATGGTGTTTGCTCCCGGGTCGAATTCAGCGCCTCCGCCATTATAACAGCCCCGTCCGGGGCTGCAATGGCAAACCGCCGGACGATCAAGGTTTGGCGCGGCTTGTCCGTAGCGGCCGGGCGTGGCATCATCGGGCCATGTCCGTCAAACCTTACCGGCTGTTTTCCGAGCATCTGAAGGAACGTTTTGGCGTCCGGGTGCACAAGATCTCCGTGGACGCCGGTTTCGGCTGCCCGAATCGCGACGGTGGCCGGGAGCGCCCGGGGTGCCTGTTCTGCGACCCCGCCGGCTCGGGAGCGGTCGGCCTCGACCGACGCCTGGGGATTGCCGAGCAGCTTGAACAGGGCAAGGAGGTCATGATCCGCAAGTACCATGCGGGACGGTTCCTCGCCTATTTTCAGCCGTTTTCAAACACGTTCGCACCGCCAGCGCTGCTGCGCACACGCTATGACGAGGCGTTGGCGGTGGCGGAGATGGTCGGCCTGGCCGTCGGCACCCGCCCGGATTGCCTGGACGATGCGGTGCTCGACCTGCTGGCGGAGTATGACCGGCGCACCTACTTCTGGCTGGAGATCGGCCTGCAGAGCAGCCATGACCGGACCCTGGCGCGGCTGCGTCGCGGCCACGACTACGCCGGTTTCCTGCGCGCCCATGCCGCGGCCAGGGCGCGTGGCCTGCGGGTCTGCGTGCACCTGGTGATCGGTCTGCCGGGGGAAGGGCGCGACGAGTTGCTGGCCACGGTGGCTGAACTGGCCCGACTGCAGGTCGACGGAGTCAAGCTGCACCTGCTCCATGTCCTGGACGGCACCCCGCTTGCCGATCTCTATCGGCGGGGGAATCTCCAGGTACTGGAGCAAAAGGAGTATGTCGGCTTGGTCGCCGACGTGCTGGAGCGACTGCCGGAACAGACGCTGATCCACCGCCTGACCGGGGACGGGCCACGGGCCACGCTGCTGGCGCCGCAATGGTCGCTGAACAAATGGGAGGTGCTCAACGCCATCGATGCCGAGATGGCGCGGCGGGGGAGTGTGCAGGGGTGCCTGCTTAACGAAACAGCAGCACCGCCAGCAGCAGGCCGGCGGCGATGATGATCCCGATGATGATCCCCTTGCCACCCTTGGAGGCCGGTTGCGGCGGCTCCTCCTCGAGGCGGCCGACGGCCGGGAAACGCTCCACCACGCTGCGTACGTGGGGCGCGCTTTTCAACTCTTCGGTGAGATCCGCCCCTGCCTGGTGAGAACCCTGATGGTCGCCGCCCTGCCAGAGCGGGCTGGCGGTGACGTCGTAGATCGTGCCGTTGACGGCGATGTAGGCCGGTCGGCCGTCGCGACCGTCATGCTTGGCAAGTTCCCTTTTGGTCATGGCGTCATCTCCTGGCGGGCGGGTGAGAAAAATACAATTTTTCCGTGAGAACTATATAATAACGCGATTTTCCCGGCAAGCGAGGGCCAGGGTGGTCGAAGAGGTCTTATTCGTCATCCTCCGCCTTCTGCCGCGTTCTGGTTCGTTCTCGTACCGGCGACTGCGCCGTTTCGCCAGTCAACTGGCCGATCGCTCCGTTCAGCTGCAAGCGATAGCTGTTGTCGGCCTGGCGTTTGCCGGCGATTTCGAGCAGCGTGGCCAGGGCGGGTGGCGCCGAGGGGGTCGGCCGGAGGGACAGGTCGAGGCTGATGCGGCTGGCGGCCGTGGTGGTGCCGAGCAGCAGGGTGCCGGTGCCGGCAATGATCAGATCCCCGCCGCTGGCCGACAGGGTGGTGAGGCGCAGGTTGTTCCCCTGGCCGCTCCCTTCGACGGCAATTTTGCCAAGCGGCAGAGGCTGCCCCAGCACCGTCAGCGAACTGTTGTCAATCTCCAGGGAGAGCCGGGTTTCGGTCCCCGGTCGCGCCGGGAAATTCCCCTGCAGATCCCCTTTGACAATGGTGCCGGTCAGGAGGGTCCGGGTCTCCTGATGGACCGGGAAGTCGGTCAGTTTCATCCCGGCCGCATGCAGGGTGAGCCCGCCGCTGCGCCGCAGCGTCGCATCGAGGTGTCCCTGCAACAGGGCAGCCTGCACGGAGACGCCGGGATCGCCACCGAGGAGGCTGGTCCAAAGCGGTTTCAGCCGCAGTTCATCAAGAACGACCGGGTCGCCGCCGCTGCGGTCGACGATAACGGTGCTGCCATCGCCGCTGAGGGTGAACAAGGGCCGCAGGGACATCGGCACCAACAGCACGGTGACCGGGGCCCGGGCGGCGAGTTCGCCACTCAGCCACCGTTGTACGGCCGCCGTCGGGAAGAACAGGTGAATGCCGAGCAGAAACGCCAGCAGAAAGAGGGCAGCGCCGCCCAGGACCATCTTCGCCTGACTTTGTGCCCCGCGCCAGCCCTTGCGCAGCAGTTCTCCAAAACGGCTCATGCGATCCTCACTTCCGGTAGGCATTCATGGTCATGGTGGCGTCGAGCAGGGCATGATCGTCGAAGCGTCGCTGCAGCCTCAGGCTGGCGACTCCCAGCGGGGCCGCCGGGTTGTTTTCGATTTCCCAGAGGAGGCGCAGCACCTGTTGGAGGGATTGCCGCTCCAGCTTGAGTTCCATGGTCTCCACTTGCAGGCCGTCCCGCGTCGCCGATGTCGTCGGCCGCAGATAGGCGAGGTTCCCCGCCCCGCCGACCCGGTTGGCCAGCCCCTCGACCATGGTGAGCAGGGAGGCCCCGGCCGTTTGCGACAGCTTCCCTTCAGTCTGCCGGAGCTTTTGCTGGAGATTCTGCACGTCGCCGCGCAGTTGACCGATATCGCGCAACGCCTGACTGCGGGTGGCAATGGTTCGGTCGAGGCGCTTGAGCAACGTGCCGAGGGCAACGCCGCCGCCGATCAGCAGCAGGAGGATCACCACGCTGCCGCTGATCAGGACCGATCGGTCGCGCAGATTCAGAGATAATCCCTTGATCATGGTCCCTCCCCCCTGGCCGTCAGCGGCAGGCGCAGGCGAAACTCGATGCGGTTGCCGTCGATCCCCTTGCGCGTTTCGGCAACCTCGACCTTGACAAAGAGCGCCGAAGCGCCAAGTTGTTCCTTGATGCGGTTGACCGCGTCGAAACTGTCGGTGCTGCCGCTGAGCGAGCAGGCCCCCTGGTCGCAGGACAAATCCTCGACCTCGTAGGGGATCCGCGCCGTGACGGCGGACAGTGCCTTGAGAATCGGCAGCATCCGGGGCTGGCTGTCGATGCCGAGGGCCGCGGCACGCTTGCGCAACTCCTGGAGTTTGCTCTGCATCTGCAGGGGGATGTCGACGGTGATCACGGAACCGGGGAATGTCTCGCGATATTGCTCGGTCATCTGCTGCAGCAGAAGGGTCGCCTGCCGATCCTTCTCCCGGTAGTCGAGAACCGTTGCCACCACCAAGAGCAGCAGGCTCATGCCGAGCAAACCGCCCAGCCCATAGAGGGTCCGCTTCAGGGCCGCGGCTTCGCCGTGATAGGCGTAGGGGCCCTGGCGCAGGTTGAAACAGCGGTCATCGACCTTCTTGCCGGCGCGCAAGGCCAGGGCGACCGCGGGGACGAAGGCCGGGGGAACTGTTTGGTTGACGATGGTCAGGGGGAAGAGTTCCGCGGCCAGACCGTACTCCCGGGCCCGGTCGACCAGTTCGGCCGTGGCCAGGGAGCCGGTCAGGAACAGCGGCCCCTGGCTGTGCGCCCGGTTGCGGAACAAGAGGCTTTCCTGCAGGAACTGCCCCATGGTCTGCTGATCGAAAGTCTGGCCGGTCAGTGGCACATGCCGGTAATCGACGAGCCGGCCCTCCTGCAGACAGGCGAGGATGGCCTCGCGTTCCGTGATGCAGGCCAGCAATCCCGAGCCGATGGTGTCGCCGATCCCGCCCGCCAGGGCGTAAGGCATCAGGTCGAGAATCTGCAGCGGCGTCCGGCCTTGGTCAAAAGGCGACAAAAATGCCGCGATGTCGGCTTTGGCCACGGCCACGGCCGTCGTTCTGGCGCCGGTAGCGACCACTTGCGGCGTGAGGGTGGCGACCTGATAGTCTTCCAGGGTGACCGGCAGCTGGTCCGCCAGCTCGAAGGGGGCCGCCGCCAGGACCTTGCGGCGATCCCGGAAAGGAAAGTGCAGGGTCCGGGCATAGGCCTGCCCGGCCGGCAGGGCGGCGATCATCCGGTCGGCCAGCTGGAACCCGCCGGGGACCATGGTTTCGAGCAGGCCGGGCAGCTCACTGGGGTCCGCGTACGGCCGTTGTTCCAGGGCGATGACCGTGACGATCCCGCGGTGTTGCCCGAGAACCGCCAGCCGCACCGCCCCGGGGGTGATGTCCATGCCGATTAATCTGTTTGCCATAGCCGTTCAATCCACCTTGAGGAAAAGCACTTTGCTTGTCAACTTGTCAACGTCAGCAACGATCCGGCGCTGCCCGTCATTCACGCGGGCATGCGCTTCGATCCGGTAGGTGTCGCTGGTGGTGCCGAGCATGTCCAGGTTGCCCAGGGTTTTCAGGGCGCTGTACACCTCGGGCGGCAGAATGCCTTCCAACTGGGCCAGGTCGTCGATCGGCGTCTCGGCACGGTGGTCGGCAATCTTCTGGGCGTTGCCGCGATCGACCCCGGAATTCAAGGCCATGAGCACTTCGAGCCCCGCCGTATTGATATTGACCCGGCTATCACCGGTCACCGCCAGGTGGGGGGTGATCCGCTTGATCACCTCCGGGGTGAAGCCCTTGACGTTGACCAGTTCGTCCAGGGTATGCAACGGGCCGTTCTTGCAACGGTAGGCCGGTGCCAGCCCCAGGTAATAGGCGCTCTCCGCCCCGATCACGGGGACGCGCCGGTCGTCGACGCGGATTTCCCGGTAGGTATCGTCACCGCTGTCGAGCCAGTCGATCAGGGCTGCGGTCAATTCCGCGGGATCCGCCGGGGCCGGCAGCTCCAGGACCGAGAAAAACCGGTAAAAGCGATCGACCACGGCAGCCTGGGGGTCGTTGCCGATGACCAGGCTGTTGACCGCCAGCTTGCTGCCAAGATCCTCGATGCGGATCGATACCGTGCCGTCGCCGACCGGATAGCTGGTCACCCCCTGGTGCCAGACCTCGTTGAGGGAATCGTGGCGGTTGCGGTCTTCCTTGAGCAGCATACTGCCGGCGGTGACCCCCCCCGGGCCAGGTAGTAGGCTTTGGTGCTGTCACGGAACGTCTCGGTCAGGCGCAGGTCGACCAGGGTCGAGAACGCGAACTCGGTCAGCAGCGTGGTCAGCAGGACCACCACCAGCAGGACCAGCAGCAGGACCATTCCCCGTTGACGGCGTGCCATCGGCACTATTCCCAGACGATGTTCGGCACGTCGAAGGCCGAGCGGAACGGGAGCGCCTGCCCTTGGGCGTCGGTCATCGTCAAGGTCAACTCCACCAGCAGCGGCAGGCCATCCAGGGTGGCATCCAGGTCGCTTTGCCATTGGTCCTGGAGCAGAAAGCGCCAATCCATCCGCTCGACCCCAGTCGCGAGCCGCATCGGCCCGGTCGTCCGGATCGATGCATCGCTGACCAGCGCTGACTGCTCGGTGCGAAACAGCGCCTTCCCGGAGGTGCTCTCCCGGTCGGGAGCCAGGGTGTAACGGACCAGCGCGATGCCGGTCTGCTGAACACCCAATTGGGCCGCTGCCGAGGTGGTGAGCTCCAGGCTCGGGTTGCCGTCGGCATCCCGACCGGCCCGGAACACCCCCTTTTGCGTCGGCCCGCCAACCGGGCAAACCCCCCGGAATTCCCGCCCCAGCCGATCGTAGATGACCCTGACCCGCTGGTAAACCTCGCCCTCCTGCTCCAGACGTTCCTTGGCCCGGCTGATCGAGGCAAATATCCCGTACAGCGTGGTCAGAACAATCGCCACGATGCTGATCGCGACCAGCACCTCCAGGAGCGTGAAGCCCGCGGCTGGCCCCGGCAACGGCCGGCTAGAAGAGGAACGAAGAGACATCGACGGCTTCGTTCTTGCTCTCGTTGCCCCAGGCCACCGTGACCGTGGCGACGACCACGGACGGCAGGGGGGTGGCCGAAAATTCCAGACGCCAGCGGTAGTCGGCAAAGGGCTCGGTAAACACTCCGGACTGCACGGTTCGTTCCAGCCGCCCCTGTCGCGAGCTGACTTCGGTTTCCGCCATCTTCTGCTGGGCGAGCAGGGTGGCCTGGGTGATGTGCCGCAACCGGTCGTGCACGGCCACCGAACGGTTGCCCAGCGACAGCAGCGAGACCAGTGCCGCGCTGACAATCGCCAAGGCCACCACCACTTCGAGCAGGGTGAAGCCGCCTGTCGCTAACCGGCCGGTGGTCATGGTCACAGCACCTTGTCGCCGGGATAGATGTCGGTGATCCCGCTCAGCGGCGCAATTCGCAACGTCAGCTGCTTTCCCCGCCCGGTCCTGCAGGTGGATGATGGTTTCCTCCAGCCAGCCGGTCGGGTGGATGCGTGTCGTGATCTCCCCGGTGGAGAAGCTGCCATGGCCGCGCAGGATCAGCTCCCGAAAACGGACGCCCTCGAGCAGGGTGGCCCCCTTGCCGGTTCCCTGCAGGGGCACCAGTTCGCCGTCTGCCTGGAGGATCATGGCCTGGTAGGTGCCATGGTCGAGATCGTAGACCAGCCGGTGCTCGCGTCCGGTCAGGGCGGCTTCGTTGAACAGGTATTTGACCGTGCCGCGCAGGCGCCTGGCGGAGGTGTCGAGGTTCCCCTGGCCGACCCGGTCCAGGTTCGGAATCGAGCAGCCCGGCGAAGAGCCCGATCAGCAGCAGGACCACGCACAGTTCAATGAGCGTGAAGCCGGTTTCCGGGGGCGGTCAGTCAATTTCCCAGCTGTTGATATCGGCATCGAATTTTTCCCCCCCGGCTGCCCGTCGGCCCCGTAGGAGATCAGATCGAAATCGCGGCCTGACTGCCCCGGCGCAGAGATAGAGGTAAGGGCTGTTCCAGGGGTCGGCGGGAACCCGCTTGAGATAGCCGCCGTCGGGGAATCTGGCCGGGATTCGACCGCTCTCCGGCTTGCTGACCAGGGCCTTGAGCCCCTGTTCCGTGGAGGGGTAGAAGCCGTTGTCGAGCTTGAACAGCCCCAGCGACTCCTCCAACCCCTTGATGTCGACCTTGGCCTTGGTCACCTTGGCCTCGTCGGGGCGGCTCAGGAATTTGGGGACGATAATGGCCGCGAGCACGCCGAGGATCACGACCACCACCATGATCTCGATCAGGGTGAAGCCGCGGTTGTCACGGAATTTGGAACGTCGCATAAAGAGTAGCTCCTGTAGATGAATCGAGAGGTTCAACCAAATCCCTGGCTGGCCTGGAAGATCGGCAGCAGGATGGCCAGGACGACAAAACCGACCACACCGCCCATGACCAGGATCATCAGCGGTTCCAGCAGGGAGAGCATGCCGGTGATCGCCAGGTCGGTCTGATGCTCGTAGCTGTCAGCCACGCGCAACAGCATCTCTTCAAGCTGCCCGCTCTTTTCGCCGGCGGCGGTCACCTGGGTCAGCATCGGCGGAAAGAGCGCCGATTCACGCAGCGCTCCGGCGAGGCTGCCGCCCTCCTGCACCCGGCGCCCCGCCGTTTCGATGGCCTGGCGCAAGTTGCTGTTACCCAGCAGGTTGCGGGAGATTTCCAGGGCCTTGAGCAACGGCACGCCGTTACCGAGCAGGATCGCCAGGGTGCGGGCGAAGCGGGCGGTGGCGATCAGCAGCTGCAGGCGCCCGAAGACCGGCAGATCGAGCAGCAGCCGGTCGAGGTGCTGCCGGCCGCGCGTGGTCCGGCGGTAACGGTCCAGACCATAGAGCGCTGCCGCCAGCAACAGCAGGAACAGCCACCAGTAACCGGTAAGGATCCGGTTGGCCTGGATCAGGAGGACGGTCGGCCAGGGGAGTGCCTGCCCCATGTCATCGAGCATGCGGGTGATCTTGGGGACGACGAAGGTGAAGAGAAAGCCGAGGACGCCGACCCCGACGAAGGTCATCAGCACCGGATAGGCCAGGGCTGCCTGGATGCGCGATTTGATGCGCGCCTGGCCCTCCAGGAAATCGGCCAGGCGGTGGAGGGCCTGGTCAAGCGTCCCGCTGTCCTCGCCGACATGGACGATGTTGACATAGATCGGCTGGAAAGAGCCGCGGGTAGTTGGCCAGCGCCGCGTGCAGCGACTCCCCCTGCCTGACCGCCTCCCGGAGGCTGGTCAGCGTCTGGTGCAGCAGCGGGATCTCGGCCTGTTCGGCGACGGTGGCCAGGGCATCGTCCAGCGCCAGGCCGGCGTTGATCAGGGTGGCCAGCTGGCGGGTTGCCGCGGCCAGTTCCGCGACGGCAACGGTTTGCCCGCGGCGGAAGAGCGCGCGGAAATCACGGCTGCGGACCGCCCCGGCCGCTTCCAGGGAGGTCGGGAAGATCCCCTGGTCGCGCAGCAGCCTGGGAGGCCGCCTTGCGCCCGGCGGCGTCAATGGTTCCGGCGGCGCGCTGGCCGCGGGCATTGAACCCCACGTAGTCGAAAAGGGGCAAGTCAGCTCTCCTCCTGGGTCACCCGCAGGACCTCGGCCAGGGAAATTTCGCCACTCAGGGCCATGGCGATGCCGGCCGCGCGCAGCGGCTTCATCCCCTGGCGGACGGCCGCCTGCTTGATGGTCGTCGCATCGCGATTCTGCATCATCAGCTCGCGGATCTCGTCACCCATCACCGAGGAGTTCGTAGATCCCGGTCCGGCCCCGATAGCCGATCTGCATGCAGTGCTGGCAGCCGCGCCCCTCGTAGAAGACGGCCTTGCTGTCAATCAGCCCTTCCGCGCACAAGCGCCGCGAGCAGTTCCTCGGGGACCGCCGTCTGTTCCCGGCAGTGCGGGCAGATCCTGCGGACCAGGCGCTGGGCCAGGATGCCGACCACGCACGAGGCCGCCAGGAACGGTTCGATCCCCATTTCCACCAGCCGCGTCAGGGCTCCGGCGGCATCGTTGGTGTGCAGGGTGGAAAAGACCATGTGCCCGGTCAGGGCCGACTGGACGGCGATCTCCGCCGTCTCCCGGTCGCGGATCTCGCCGACCATGATGATGTCGGGGTCCTGGCGCAGGATCGAGCGCAGGCCGTTGGCAAAGGTGAGGTTGATCTTCGGGTTGACCTGGACCTGGCCGACCCCGGACAGCTGGTATTCGATCGGGTCCTCGACGGTGATGATGTTCTTCTCGCGGTCGTTGAGCCGGGTCAGGGCGGCATACAGGGTGGTGGTCTTGCCGGAGCCGGTCGGGCCGGTGACCAGGAAGATGCCGTGGCTCTTGGTGACCATCTGCTCGACCTGCTGCAGCATGTCGGCATCCATGCCGAGCTCCTTGAGGGTCAGCACCCCGGCACTCTTGTCGAGCAGGCGCAGCACGACGCGCTCGCCGAAGGCCGTCGGCAGCGTCGAGACGCGGACGTCCAGGTCCTTGCCGGCCACCCGCACCCGGATGCGGCCGTCCTGGGGGAGGCGCTTCTCGGCGATGTTCAGGTGGGACATGATCTTGATGCGGGAGATGATCCCGGCGTGGGCCTTCACCGGCGGGTGCAGGACCTCGTAGAGGATGCCGTCGATGCGGTAGCGGATGACCAGGGTGCGCTCGAACGGCTCGATGTGGATGTCGCTGGCCCGTTCCCGGTAGCCCTGGGTGATCAGGCTGTTGACGAAGCGGATGATCGGCGCCTCGTCGGAGGTGTCGAGCAGGTCCTGGGGCTCCAGGGAGCGGGCCAGGTCGGCCGGGGCCAGCTCGGAGATCTCCTCGATGACGTCCTGGGCCTCGCGGTCCTGGCTTTCGTAGCCTTTGTGGATGGCGAGCAGGATCTCGTCCGGGGTGGCCACGCAGGGGGTCACCCCGGCCTTGACCAGGATGCTCAGGTCGTTGATCGGCCGCAGGTCGAAGGGGTCGGCCACCGCCGCCAGCAGGCGGCCGTCGTGCAACCCCAGGGGGAAGACCCGGTACTCCTTGGCAAAGCCGATCGGGATCAGGTTGAGCAGTTCCTTGCCGGGCTGCGCGTCGGCCAGGGAGTCGCGGAAGGGGAGCCCGACCTGGGCAGCCAGGGCCCTGGCCAGGGTTTCCTGGGAGATCGCGTGCATGCCGAGCAGGGTTTCACCAAGGCGCCCGCCCTTGTCGGCCTGCGCGCCGAGGGCCGCGTCGACCAAGCTCGACGGAGACGGCGAAATCGTCATGCAGGATCTCGCCGAGCCTTCGCCAGGTGCGCATGTCGGGCCGGGTGCCAGTCATTTACGGAGGGTGCCCGCTGCGGCCGGGGCGACCGTGTCGCCGCGGCCCGGTTGCTGGGCGTCGGGGTGGCGGTCGGGCCGCCGGTCGGCGGTGGCCGGGGTGGCCAGCTCGGGTGGCGATGCACCGGCGGGTTGCCGGCCGGGTCCGATGGACCGACCGGTTGCCGGCCAGGGACCGGCGCCCGGCGCGTCGCGGGCCTGGTCTGGCGCAAAGTAGTTGTCCGGCAGCGCCGGGCGGGTCTTTTCGTTCATCAGGCGTCGTCGGCGACCTGCCGGTTGCGCCCGGTCACCCGGGCCAGGTCCTCCGGGCCGCGGATGATCGTCGGATTGATGAACACCAGCAGGTTGGTCTTCTTCTCCGAGGTCGACGTGGTCTTGAACAGCCAGCCGAGGAACGGGATGTCGCCAAGCCACGGCACCTTGGTCACCGTTTCGCTGATGTTGGTGCCGATCAGCCCGCCCAGGACCACGGTGCGGCCGTTTTCGGCGAGCACCGTGTTGCGCAGCACGCGTTTGGTGAAGGACGGGCCGACGTCGCTGGGGTTGCCGACGCTGGCGGCCAGCCCGGCCGAAAACGGCACGATGTCGGTCAACTCCTGGTAGACGTTCAGGCGCACCAGGTCGCCCTCGGTGACCTGCGGGGTGAAGCGCAGGGTCAGCGCCACGTCCTTGCGCTCGACCGAGACGCTCTGGGCCAGGCCGTCACCGGCCCCGGTGTCGGTCAGCCGCGAGGTGATGATCGGCACGTTGTAGCCGACGATGATCTCCGCCTCCTCGTTGTCGGAGGTCAGCAGGCGCGGCGCCGAGAGGATGTTGACGTCGCCGTCGGTCTTCGACAGGTTGATCAGCACCGACAGGGTCGGCACGGTGATCTCGGTGCCGCCCGGCCCGGTCACCGTGATCGGGTTGAAAAAGCCGCCGACCATCAGGCCGTCCACCGCCTTGGCCAACAGCGAAGGGATACCGGATTCGCCGGGAGTCAGGTCGGTGAAGCCGACCGGGCCCCGGTTGAGGTTGCTGGTGCCGAAGATCAGCCCGTCGTCGCCCACCTGGGCCGCGCCCTGCAGCGAAACCCCGAGCTTCTGGGTCGCATCCAGGGACAATTCCATGATCAGCGCCTCGACATAGACCTGCTTGCGCTTGATGTCGAGCTTCTCGATGATCCCCTTGAGGGTCAGGTAATCTTCCGGCTTGGCATTGATGATCAGCGAATTGGTCGGCTTGTCGGCGGTGATCGTCACCGGTCCGGCCGCGACCGCGGCCGCCGGGTTGGCCGGTGCGGGCCTCGCTGCGGATGCCGGTCAGAATCTCGTTGATGGTCTTGGCCAGGGGCTCGGCCGAGGCGTTCTCCAGGCGGTAGACGTTGATGTTGGCGCGGCCCCCGCCCAGGTCCTGATCAACCTTGGCAATCAGTCTCGCGGATGGCGGCGAGTTGCTCGGCGCTGGCCAGCACCACCAGGCTGTTGGTCCTGGTGAGCGGGACGATTTTGCCGGCGGCGGCCTCTTCCTGAACGACGGCACTCGCCCCCTTGGCGCGCCGGGCGGCCCGTGCCCCGCCCGGTCCCAGCATCTCGTTGCAGAGCTTGGCCATCTCCTCGGCCCCGGCATATTTGAGCGGGATGACCTCGAGGGTCTGCGCCGAACCGGGCAGGTCAAGCTCGCTGATGAGCTGCACCATGCGCTCGATGTTGACGGCGCTGTCGGTGATGATCAGGGTGTTGGTGGGGGAGTAAACCATAATGTTGCTGGTTGGCGAGGCAAACGCGGTTGAGCACGGTTTCGGCGATGGTGCTGGCATCCAGGTTCACCAGGCGCACCAGGCGGGTGACGTACTGCTCCGTCGGCTTCTGGCCGTCGGTGGACGATCGGCAGGTTCGCTTCCTTGGCATTTTTCAGCGGCACGATCTTGTTGACCTTGCCGGCGGGAACGACGGTGAAGCCCTTGAGGTTGAGGACGGTCAGAAACAGCTGGTAGGCCTCGTCAAGGGTCATCTCCGCGGGGGTGATCGAGGGTGACCTTGCCGCGCACCGTGTCATCGTAAAGGAAGTTCTGCCCGGTCAGTTCGCTGATCGTCTGGATCAGGTCGGTCAGCTCGATCTCCTTGAAATCAAGGGTCACCCGGTTGCCGGCCGCGGCTTTGCCGGGTTTGGCCGCTGGAGTTCCGTGGCAAAGGCCGCCGCCGGCGCAGGAGGCTGGCCAGGAGCAGGCAGAGTACAGAGGGTGCGCAAGGACAAAAGGGTTCACAGCAATCTCCTATTCGATCTCGTAGACAAAGCTGAGCGAGGCGCCGCCGCGCTCGAGGTCGACACTGAGCTGGCGCGCCTCGCGCAGTTGCTGCATGATCTGCAGGGCCTTTTCGGGGGAGTCGAGCGGCATCCGGTTGACGCGCTTGATGACGTCCCCCGGCTGCAGCCCCATCTGGGCCAGCAGGGTTCCCGGCTGGATGCGCTTGACCACGAAGCCGTCGGTCTTGCCGTTGACCAGGTTCGGCTGGATCAGTGCCGTGCGCAGTTGCTCGCCGATATTCTCGCGGGCGGCCTCGGCGGTGCGGCGCTCGACAACCCAGCGGTTGGCGCCGGCGGCGCGGACGCCGCTGGCCACCGGTGCCGGCGCCTCCTCTGCCGGGGCTTCCGGGTTACGCGCGGAACCCCGCCGCGCGGCTGTGGAGCGAGCGCTGTCGGCGGCCGACCCGGCATCGGCGCGGGCCGCGTCGACGGTTGGCGCCGGGCGCGTGGCACGGCCCCCTTCGCGTGCATCTGCAGGATCGTCAGGCTGCCGTTGTGATTGCGGATGCTGACCTGATGGCGGATGATCTCTTCGATCTTGCCGCCGGGAATCTCTTCGTCGAGATGGTAGTTTTTCAACTCCTGGCCGATGCGGATCAGGGCCAGCGAACGGCTCCCGGCCACCACCGTGCCGAGCAGTTCCAGGTCGCCCCGGACCGCCGCCCCCTGGCCGGCCTCGCCCGCCTCCAGGGAGAAGGCCACGGGAGTGGCGCTGCGCGCGGCCGCGTCGAACAGGTTGTGCTGCAGAATGAAGGCAAGGTCGGCCGCCGGGTCGCTGACGGGCGGCGCGGCGGACTCGGCGCAACGCCTGCCGGCTGGGCCAGCGGCCCCTGGCCCAGGCGCATCCCCAGCAGGGTCGCCGCCAGGTTGCCGCAGGCCAACCCGAGCAGGGCAACCAGCGCCAACAGGCAACCGTGGCGGTATTTCATCAGGCAGGGAGAGCATGGGACGGATCGGGGCCTCCACTCGAATTTGTCATGATAGGGCGCCGCAACCCCAGAATCAAGCGGGATTTGTTGACACGGGAAATGCCTTTAAATCGCAAGGGTCAGTCACCAAGCCACTCATTTCATTGCGCAATATTAATCAATTCTTGATTAATATTGTCTTGTGAATTAAAGGGTTGCTGGCGGCGACCGGTCCCGTCGGGAGGCAATCGCGTAATTCAGGGGTGACAAATCGTGAGTGGGGGCATGGTGTTTTCACCGTGTTCCACCGCTATCCTGAGTTCACATTGGTCGGGCCTGTGCTAGGATTTCGAGGAAATTATTTAATGGGGATGGTTTTAGAATCAGCTGCCACACCCTGAACGGCGGCGGGACCGATCCTGCCTGCAGTCAGTGCCATACGGCCGGTGATCCCAATTACTTGGTGGGGAGCTGCGATTCCTGCCACAACAACCCGCCGGATGGCGCTGCGGCGGCCGGTGGCAACGCCCGGCCCAACCGCGAGGGGTCGCACGCCGAGCACGACGCCTTCACCGCGGCCAAGGACGTTTGTCAGCAATTACAACGCCAAGACCGGCACGGCCGCCTACACCGCGGCTGCAGGCAGCTGCAGCAACGTCAGCTGCCATGGCGGCCAGACCAGCCCCGCCTGGCTGACCGGCATTCTCGACGTCAACACCCAGTGTGCCAGCTGTCATCAGGCCGGTACCACCCAATACAACAGTTACACCGATCCGGACGACGAGACCCACACGTTCCATATCAATTTGCCAGTGCAGCGCACGTCATGCCACAACCTCACCACCTTGGCGACAAACCACTTTACCAGTCTCGACACCCAGGCCATGGAGGGTCCGGCTTCGGCAACGATCGGTGGTACCGGCACCCTGATCGGAGCCGGCAAGTATGTCCCTGCGACCCGTTCCTGCACGCCGGCCTGCCACGGTGAGGAAACCTGGTAGCGCCTGACCGAAAAGGCCTAAATGCGGCAACAGGGGGTCTCCCATGGGGGGCCCCCTTAAATTTGAAGTCATGCCCTGAACCGTTAGGGCAATGGCGTTGGGCAGCATCAACTTGGGAAGGTCTTGGTCTATGCCGGGCATTCGCCGGGAGTTGACAGCTCGCGCTGATTTCGATTGAATGCGGGGTATTCTTCAGGAAAGGCAACTTCCATGGCGATTACTCAATCCATCGGCTTTATCGGCGGCGGCAACATGGCCGAGGCCTTGATCAAGGGTTTGCTCGTTCAGGGGCATCCCCCGGGGAATATCCTGGTCTCCGATCCGAGCCCGCCGCGCCAGGCGTTGCTGCGTGACGTCTATAAGGTCGCGGTGACCGCCGGCAACCGCGAGGTTGCGGCGCAGTGCCGGCTGCTGGTGCTGGCCATCAAGCCGCAGCTGGTCCAGGCGGTGGTTCCGGAGCTGGCCGGAGCGGTGACGGCGGAGCACCTGACGGTGTCGATCCTGGCCGGCACGGCCACGGCAACGCTGGAACGGCTGCTCGGCGTCCCGGCGCGGGTGGTGCGGGCGATGCCCAACACCCCGGCCCTGGTCGGTTGCGGTGCCACGGCGGTCTGTGCCGGGCGCTTTGCCACGGCGACCGACCTGGAGACGGCCGCCGCCCTGTTCCGGGCGGTCGGCTCGGTGAATACCGTCAGCGAGGCGCAGATGGATGCGGTGACGGGACTGTCCGGCTCGGGCCCGGCCTACGTCTTTTCGGTGATCGAGGCCCTGACCGATGGTGGGGTCGAGGAGGGGCTGCCGCGCGAGGTGGCCCTGGCGCTGGCCGCGCGCACCGTCCTTGGTGCGGCGCAGCTGGTGGTTGCGAGTGGCGAAGAGCCGGCGGTATTGCGCGCCAGGGTCTGTTCCCCCGGGGGGACTACCCTCGCCGGGCTGTCCGCGCTGGAGGACGGCAACCTGCGCGCCACCCTGATCGAGGCGGTGGCGCGGGCGACCAGGCGCTCGAAGGAGTTGGGTAAGTGTCTGTAAAAATTGCCGTTGCTTTTGATCGCAGCTTTATAAAGTGAATAAACTCAATAAATCACCGATTATCCCGCAGCCAACGATTGCTGCCTACCGCGCGCTGCTCGCCGAGATCGATGCCTGGTTCGAGAACTGTCTGGCGAGTGCCCCGACGGGAACTCTGGCCTGCCGCAAGGGGTGCAGTGCCTGCTGTCGCGGGCTGTTCGACATCACCCTGCTCGATGCTTTTCTACTGCGCGAGGGGTTTGCGCAACTTCCTGCCGACACGCAACAGCAGGTACTGGCCCGCTGCCGGCCGCGCCTGCCTGAACTGCAGCAACGCTGGCCGCAACTGCAACCCCCCTACCTGCTCAACGCCCTTGCCGACGACAGCTGGACGGAGATGCCGGAAGACGATGCGACCCCCTGTCCCCTGCTCGGGGAAGCAGGCCTGTGCCTGATCTACGCCTTTCGGCCGATGACCTGCCGGCTGCACGGCCTACCGAATATCGATCTCTCCGGCGAGGATTTCAGCACCGACCTCTGTACGCTCCACTCCGGCGACCCCCTCGTCCTCCCCGACAGAGTGCTGCGCTGGCCCTTCCGGGAAGCCTTCACTCGCGAGTTCGAGCTGCTGCGTGATTTTACCCGGCAGCTTGCTGGCACGCCAACCAGCGAGATGGACACTTTCATTCCGTTGGCATTATTGGCAGATTACCAGACGGTCGACTGGCGCGGGATTTTTTCTCAGCACTCGGGACTCAGCACTCAGAACTGAATTACGGTTCCTCGTCCGGAGGGACCGGTTCGAAGCACTGGATGACCTCGGCAGGGATCGAGCGCGGCCGGCCGTTCTGCGCGTCGATGAAGACCCACAGGGTCTCGCCCCGGGCCAGCACCGTGCCGTCGGCTTCGCGCACCATCCGGTAGCGGCGGGTGGAGCTGGACTTGCGGGTGGCGTCGACCACCCAGGTCTGCACGTTTACCGTGTCGCCGACGTAGGCCGGGCGCAGATACTCGATGTGATGCGAGCGCGCCACCCAGGTGCATCCGGCCGCGGTGGTCGCTCGAGTGCAGCCGACGGTGTCGGAATGGGCAATGGCAATGTCCTGCATCCACTGCACGTAGACGATGTTGTTGACATGGCCGTTGCTGTCGATGTCGTGCTCAGTGGCTTGGCGCTGGAGTTGGTAGATACGCATGGATGGCTCCTGGTCGGGCACTTCGACGGGGAAAATGGGGACGGGAAAAGGATCGCCGTGACCGTCTAACTGTTGGTCGCCCTCATGAAAAAGCGACTCCAGATCGGGGCCGGTCTCTACATAATGCTACAGGCTCCGAGCGTCTCCCGGTTCGAGAGAACCGATATAAATCAGCTTCTTGTAAATCGAATTACAAACACGAACCTGATGACACGACTGCTCCCGCATCTATCCTTAATATTACCCTTTGCCAGATATGAGCAACTTTGATAAAAGTTATCCCCGTTGGATTAACAATGGCGCGCCAACCTAAAAACCGGCTCAATCTGATCCAAGGTTCAATCTTTGTCCATAACGAGGGGTATCGACCATGGACTTGTTCCCACACTTTTTCCAGGAAATTCCGCCGCTGGCCCGGGTCGCCCTGGCCTTCTTCCTGATCCTGGTGGTACCGATGTTGTGCCGGCGCTTTTCCCTGCCGGCCGTTGTTGGTCTGCTCGCCGCCGGGATCGTGGTTGGACCCCATGGCCTCAAGATCATCCCCCAGAACCCGGTGGTCGCCACCTTTCTCGCCGAGCTGGGCAAGCTGATGCTGATGATGTTCGCGGGGATGGAAATCGATCATGCGCTGTTCAAAAGGATATGGAAGCGCTCGGCGCTCTTTGGCGTATTCACCTTCCTGCTGCCGCTGCTGGCCGGTGTCGCCGTCGGCTTCATGTTCGGTTACTACTGGGTGGCCGCGCTGCTGATCGGTTCGCTGCTCGCCTCGCATACCCTGCTCGGCTTTCCGATCACCCAGCAACTGGGGATCGCCGGCAGTGATGCGGTCTCCGTAACCAGCGGCGCGACGATCTTCACCGATGTCGCTTCGCTGCTGATCCTGGCCGTCTGCCTGCCGATTCACATGAGCGGCTTCTCCGGGCAGGCCCTGGCCATCCAGCTGGCGCTCCTGCTCGGCTACGTCCCCCTGGTGATCATCGGCATCGGCAAGCTGGGCGACTGGCTGATGCCGAAGTTCAAGGAGACCGCCGATCGCCAGTTCGGCCTGGTGCTCTTGCTGATGATGCTGGCGGCCTTCGGCGCGGAACTGATCCACCTTGAGCCGATCGTCGGCGCTTTCATGGTCGGCCTGGCCATCGGCCCCGCGACCCGGCACGCCAAGGGGGTCGAGCATCTTGAGTTCCTCGGCCAGAGCTTCTTCATCCCGATCTTCTTCATCAGCATCGGCTTCCACATCGATCTCGGGGTGTTCATCGGGACGCTGCTCGACAACGCCCCGCTGGTGCTGGCCATCGTCGGCGGGCTGATCTTCTCCAAGTTGGCGGCAGCCTGGATCACCCAGCGGTTGTATCGCTTCAGCCCCCTCGACGGGTTGCTGATGTGGTCGCTCTCCCTCCCTCAGGTCGCGGCGACGCTGGCGGCGGCCCTGGTCGCCTACGGCACGCTTGACCAGCAGGGGCAGCGGCTGATCGACGAGCCGATCCTGAACACCGTCATCGTCCTCATGGTGGTCACGTCGATCCTTGGGCCGGTGTTGACGGAGCGTTATTCCAGGCTGATCGTGCAGCGAGGCCAGGGAAAGCCGGTGCCAGTCACGCTGTGATGCCGCGCAAGGGTGAGAGGCCTTGTTCGGAAGTTTCTCGGAAGTCACAATCCGCAAGATCGATGCCGGGATGATACGTCACCTAAAAGGGGACCGGCTGCTTTGTTGTGGAATTTGCCTGGATGTCAATCTTGCCATGAATCGGGAAGTTGAAAACAACAGGGGAATGTGCCGAGGATAGCCCGCGGCTTGGCGCCTGGTCCTGATGCCGAACTATTTTCATCCGCTCACGCCACCCCCACAACGTGAAAGGCCCGCACTCTATGGTGCGGGCCTTCGCAGTTCGATCAACTCACCCTGGTCACGGGTCATTCCGGCCTCATGTTTGCCGGAGTGTCTCACAACTATTCGGTTGTGCGAGCGTTTCCTCGATCGGCATAACCTCCTTGGCTGGGGGTTTACCTGCTGTGCAGCACTGCATTATCACTATACCGCATTCCAGGAAATTTTCATCAGAAAAATTCACCTCGCCTCAAGCTCCGGCCATGCGATTGCTATTGGTTCCTTCTCGTCCGCCGCGCTATAATGTTCTTTTGACCACTACCCCCAGAATTGCGAGATCCTTTATGGACGACCGGAAACCCGACCAGGCCCACGAAGACGACGACTTTGCCGCAATGCTCGAGCACAGCCTGCTCAAGGCGGCTCCCCTCAAGCCGGGGGAGAAGATCGCAGCGACCGTGCTGCAGGTCGGCACCGAGTGGCTCTTCCTCGACGTTGGCCAGAAAGGCGAGGGGGTCCTCGACGTCAAGGAGCTGCTCGACGGCGACGGCCAGCCGACGGTAGCGGCCGGCGACCGGCTGGGTGTCTACTTTCTCGGCCGCACCGCCGACGAACTGCGCTTCACCACCCGTATCGGCGGCCGTGGCGGCGCCGGCGCCGGCGCCGCTCACCTCGAGGAGGCCTGGCGCAGCGGCATCCCGGTAGAAGGCCGGATCGAGAAGGAGGTCAAGGGCGGGTACGAGGTCAAGCTCCCCGGTGGGGTACGCGCCTTCTGCCCCTTCTCCCAGCTTGGACGCAACCGTCAGGACGCAGCCGATTCGCTGATCGGCCAGAACGTCCCCTTCCGCATCACCCAGTTCGGCGAGCAGGGGCGCAACATCGTGGTTTCCCGCCGCGAACTGATCGAGGAGGAGCGCCGCCAGCAACGCGTCGCCCTGCGCGAAACCCTCAAGGAGGGTGCCGTAGTGCGCGGCACGGTCACGGCGATTCGTGACTTCGGCGCCTTCGTCGACATCGGTGGCCTGGAGGGGCTGCTGCCTATCAGTGAGATCGCCTGGGGGCGGGTTGGCAAGGTGGAGGAGGTGCTGCAGGTGGGGCAGGAGCTGGAACTGGCGGTGAAGAGCTGCGATTGGGAGAAGGAGCGCTTCTCCTTCAGTCTGCGCGCCACCCTGGCCGACCCCTGGCAGCAGAAGGTTGGCTCGCTCTACCGCGAGGGAACGACGTTGACCGGCACGGTAAGCCGGCTGGCCCAGTTTGGCGCCTTCGTCACCCTCGACGAGGGGATCGACGGGCTGCTCCCCATCGGCCGGCTCGGCGGCGGCAAGCGCATCCGCCACCCGCAGGACGTGCTGCAGGTCGGCCAGCAGCTGCTGGTGACCATCGAGAGCATCGACCGCGCCCAGCGGCGCATCGCTCTGGGCCCCGCCGGCGAAGGGACCCGCGAAGACGGCCCGACCAGCTACACCGCCCCGGCCGCGTCGATGGGCACCTTCGGGGACATGCTCAAGGCCAGGCTGGAACAGGGGAAGAACCGCTGACCGATTATCTGGTCAGGCTAATTTCCACGTGCAGTTCCTGGGCGACCGAGGTCAGCCCTGATTCGACCCTGTCCAGCATGGTGCCGGCTGGTATCTGCACGGTGATGTTCATCCGGTAAATGGCGGCACCGCTCTCCGGGGAGGCCTGCACAACCGATTTCAAGTCGACGATGTTGATGCCTTGGTCGGCAAGGAACTGGCTGATCTTGTACACGATCCCCGCCTGGTCCATCCCCTCGACGTGCAGAATTGCGGTGATCCCCGCCGCCGGGGCGGTCCCTTGGCGAGCCTCCAGCGGCCGCAGAAAGGCCGAGATCCCCTTCTCGCGTTCCAGCCGCCGGCAATCGAGGCCAAGTTGCTCCTGGACCCCGCTGCTATTGGCAGAAAATAGCAGGATCAAGGTGAACTCATCGGCCAGCAGCGTCATCGAATTGTCCTCGAGGTTGCAGCCGTTTTCGTAGAGGATGCGAGTGACATCGGCAACGATACCGGGGCGGTCCTTGCCGAAGGCGGTCATGATGAAACGCTGGCCCATGATTTTCCTCCCTGATCGTTTGAATGGCCGGATACCTGGCCGTGCTAAGCGGTTATCTTGGCATTTCCTCTCGCGTTGCGCCAGATAAAATGCGCCTGACGTACCTCTTTTTCCGTTCTTTGCTATGCTGAAAGCGGGTTCTAACGGCAGGGCGCATCCCAGATGAATCTTGATGAGCGACTGGTTTATTACTCTCCCCGGGAGGAACTGGCCAACCGAGTCACCCACGGCGCGGCGGCCCTGGCCAGCCTGCCGGCTCTGGTTGTGCTGGTGCTGGCGGCCGCGCGGACCGGCGATCCGTACCGGGTGGTGGCCAGCGCGGTCTTTGCTGGCAGCCTCAGCCTTTTTTACGTCATCTCCACCCTCTACCACTCTTTGCGCGGCCAGCGGGTGCGCTACGTCTTTCGCATTCTCGACCATGCCGGAATCTACCTGGTGATCGCCGCCAGCTATACGCCGTTCACCCTGGTGTCATTGCGGGCCGGTCATGGCTGGCTGCTGTTCGGCGTGGTTTGGACGCTGGCGGTCATCGGCATGGTGTTCAAGTCGCTGATGACCCACCGGCTGCGCTTTCTGGCGCCGGTCCTTTACATCGCTCTCGGCTGGCTGATCGTGGTCGATATCGAGGGCTTGCTGACCATGGTGCCGCCCGGCGGGGTGGCGTGGCTGGTGGGCGGCGGGGTGGCCTACACGGTCGGCATCCTCTTCTACGCCGTCGACCGCATCCCCTACAATCACGCGATCTGGCACCTGTTCGTGATGGCCGGCAGCGTCTGCCACTACCTGGCAGTGCTCTGGTACGTGGTCCCTAAACCGGCGGCGGGCTAAGCCCGGCAAAAGCCCTTTACACCCCCCGTCGCTTGGTGTATTTTTCCCCTTCCGCGGAGAGGTGACCGAGCGGCCGAAGGTGCACGACTGGAAATCGTGTGTACTGAAAGGTACCGAGGGTTCGAATCCCTCCCTCTCCGCCATTTAGTTTTAAGCACATGCCGAATCCGCCTGAGGGATTCGAAGCGGAGTGAGCGCTGCCAGTGGCAGAAGAGCGGCCATGTGGCCGCGGCAGCGAACGCAGGGGAGCCGACGCAGGAGCCAGCACAGCTGGCGACGTAGTGGGCGAATCCCTCCCTCTCCGCCATTTAGTTTTAAGCACATGCCGAATCCGCCTGAGGGATTCGCCACTCTTTATTTTCAAGCATCGGCCTTGGCGCCGCTTGCCGCCAGAAGTGACAGCCGGGTCCCGCGCAACGGCCGGCCGTGAACCCCGTCAGGCCCGGAAGGGAGCAGCGGCAGCGGCATTGGTTGTGTGCCGCGGGGGTGCCTGGCTGTCACTTGTGCCGGCAAGAGCCGGCCACTTTCCACTGCCCGTTTCCCCGGAGCCATGGCCTATCTCGTCCTCGCCCGCAAGTGGCGCCCACAAAATTTCGTCGACCTGATCGGTCAGGAGCACGTCGGCCGGACCCTGGCCAACGCCATCCGTTCGGGACGCATCCATCACGCCTTTCTCTTCACCGGCGCCCGCGGCGTCGGCAAGACCTCGGCGGCGCGTATCCTCGCCAAGGCCCTCAACTGCGAAGCCGGGCTCTCCGACACCCCGTGCGGCACCTGCGGTTCGTGCCTTGAAATCACCGCCGGACAGGGGCTCGACGTCATCGAGATCGACGGCGCCTCCAACACCGGCGTCGATGACGTGCGCGAACTGCGCGACAATATCCGCTATCTCCCCAGTCGCTCGCGCTACAAGATCTTCATCATCGACGAAGTCCACATGCTCTCCACCAGTGCCTTCAACGCCCTGCTCAAGACGCTGGAGGAGCCGCCGCCACACGCCAAGTTCATCTTCGCCACCACCGAACCGCACAAGATTCCGGTCACCATCCTGTCGCGCTGCCAGCGCTTCGACTTCCGCAAGATTCCGCTGGTACGGGTGGCTGCCAAGCTGCGCGATATCGCGGCTGCCGAAGGGCTGACCGTCGCCGACCGCAGCCTGGCGCTGATCGCTCGCCACGGCGAGGGGAGCATGCGTGACGCGCTCTCCACCCTCGACCAGGTGATCGCCTTCTGCGGCGAGCAGATCGACGACGACGATGTGCAGGCCCTGCTCGGCATGGTCGACCGCCGCCTGCTGCTCGATGCGGTGGAGTCAATTGTCCAGCGCGATCCGCGCCGGGCCCTGGATACGGCCCGCCGCTTCGATCAGCTCGGCGTGGCGCTGCGCCAGGTGGCCCAGGAGCTGGTCGAGGCGTTTCGCGCTCTGGTGATCTGCAAGATCGTGCCGGAACCGGCCGAACTGCTGGACATGGTCGGCGACGAGTTGCACGAACTGCAGGCCCTGTCGGCCGGGGCCAGCCTCGAAGAGCTGCAGCGGATGGTGACCCTGTTGCTCAAGCTGCAGACGGAACTGGCCGGCAGCCCCTACCCGCTGCTCACTCTGGAAATGGCACTGGTGCGCCTGGCCAACCTGCCGCCGATGGAGGATCTGGCCAAACTGATTGGCCGGCTGGAAAGCCTGGAAAAGCGCTTGGCCTCCGGGGTTGCGCTGCCAACGGCGCGGCCCGCTGCTTCCCCGCCGCCGCGGTCCGTCACCCCCCCGCCGCCAGCCGGAGAGCCTCCGCCAAAAAAGTCTGAGCCCCCGGCGGATCCCCCGCCTCGCGCCAGGGGGTGGGAAGGGCTGGTGGAGCAGGTCAAGAAAAGCCGGCCGATGGTCGGCTCGATCCTCGAACATGGCCGGCCGTTGCGGCTTGAGCCGCCGGCCCTGGAGGTCGGGTACCCGGAAGGGTCGTTCCATCTCTCCCACTTTCAGGATGCCGACAACCGCCAGGCGGTGGAGGCGGTCGCCCGCCTCTATTTCGATCATCCGGTGATTCTGCGGGTGGTGCCCTTGGCCGCCGACCGCCAGGATCAGCTCCCGCCCTCACTGGTCGAGGAGCGCCATGCCCTCGTGAGCGACCGCCAGCGCCGCCTGAGGGAGGATGCCTTGAATCATCCGGCGCTCAAGGCGGTGCAGGAAATCTTCGGCGGCGAAGTGAAGACGGTTATTCCGATTGATAAGGGTTTTGTCTAGGCAGGCTGAGTGAACCGGGGGCCAGGGACCGGAGGCTGGGGGCTAAAAGATTTTGCCAGTCCCTAGTCCCCAGCCCCTGGCCGCGAACCAAATTCTTACCAACAATTACCAACAGGAGGCAGAAACATGCTTGGACGCGGTGGCATGGGCAATATCATGAAGCAGGCGCAGATGATGCAGAAGCGCATGGCCCAGGTGCAGCAGGAACTGGAGGAGCGGCGCATTGAGGCGTCGGCCGGCGGCGGCATGGTCACCGCGGTGGTCAGCGGCAAGCAGCAACTGATCTCCCTGACCATCGACCCGAAGGCCGTCGACCCCGACGATGTCGAGATGCTGCAGGATCTGGTAATGGTGGCGGTGAGCGAGGCCCTCAAGCAGAGCCAGAAGCTGGCCGATGAGGAGATGGGGAAGGTCACGGGCGGGCTGAATCTTCCTGGTTTGTTCTGAAAGCCCGGGGCTGGAGGCTGGGGGCTGGTTTCCGGACAAAAATTAATCAGGACGAAAAATTTTTACTGACGCTAAACAATTGGAACGGTTGATTTTTCAGTGAAATCAAAAAATTTTCGCCAGCGTAAAAAGTTGTTTTACCCGGATAAAGTGTTGAATTCCTGAGAGATTGCATGCTAGACTCGATCCCGTCTTTCTCCCGGTTGGTGGCCGAACTGGCCAAGTTCCCGGGGGTCGGCGCCAAGACGGCGACCCGGCTGGCTTTCTTCCTGCTCCGCCAGCCGGATGCCGAAGCTGCGGCCCTGGCCGCGGCAATCGTGGACCTGAAACGCAACACGCGCTTCTGTTCCGTTTGCTTCCATATCACCGAGCAGGACCCCTGTCCGCTGTGTGCCGACCCGGTGCGCGACGGCAGCCTGCTCTGTGTGGTGGAGGAACCGCAGGCCGTGCTGGCCGTGGAGCGCAGCCGCTCCTTCCGCGGCCGCTACCATGTGCTGCACGGTGCCCTGTCGCCGCTGGACGGGATCGGCCCCGACGAACTGAAGATCGCCCCGTTGCTCGAGCGGCTCAGGGAAGGGGAAATCCGGGAGGTCCTGGTGGCGACCAACTTCACTGTCGAAGGGGATGCCACCGCACTCTACCTGGCCAGGCTGATCCACCCCCTCGGCATTCGGGTGACGCGCCTGGCTTACGGCATCCCGATGGGGAGCGAACTCGAGTATGTCGACGAGGCCACGGTGCATCGCGCCGTGGAGGGTCGACGCGACCTGTAACGCACACACCGGGGCAGCGTGTCCCGCCAACGTGAACTGCCCCGAGGCGGTTTCACCAAACAATTAAACGCAACCCAAGCTTAATAAGGAGGATGGTTCAATGGCAAAGCAGATGGTCACTATCGACGGCAATACCGCCGCTGCCCATGTGGCTCACGCCACCAACGAGATTATCGCCATTTACCCGATCACCCCGTCGTCGGTGATGGGCGAGATCTCCGACGCCAAGAGCGCGGCGGGAGAGCGGAACATCTGGGGGAACATCCCGACCGTGGTCGAGATGCAATCCGAGGGCGGCGCCGCCGGCGCGGTCCACGGTGCGTTGCAGGCCGGCGCCCTGACCACCACCTTCACGGCCAGCCAGGGGCTGCTGCTGATGATCCCCAACATGTTCAAGATCGCCGGCGAACTGACCTCCACGGTCTTCCACGTTTCGGCCCGCGCCATCGCCGCCCAGGCGCTGTCGATTTTCGGCGACCACTCGGACGTCATGACCTGCCGTTCCACCGGTTGGGCGTTCCTCTGTTCCAACAACGTCCAGGAGACCATGGACTTTGCGCTGATCTCGCAAGCCGCGACGCTGCGCTCGCGCGTGCCGTTTTTGCACTACTTCGACGGCTTCCGCACCTCCCACGAGGCCCTCAAGGTCGATGAACTGACCTTCGACCAGATGCGGGCCATGATGGACGACAAGCTGATTGCCGCGCACAAGGGTCGTGCCCTTACCCCGGACCGCCCGGTGATGCGCGGCACCGCCCAGAATCCCGATGTCTACTTCCAGGGGCGCGAGACGGTCAATCCCTTCTACCCGAAGTGCGTCACCATCGTCGAAGAGGAGATGAACAAATTCGCCAAGCTGACCGGCCGCAAGTACAAACTGGTCGACTACGTCGGCGCCAAGGATGCCGACCGCGTAGTGGTGGTCATGGGCTCCGGGGCCGACGTGGTCCACGAGACCGTCGATCATCTGGTATCCAAGAAGGAAAAGGTCGGCGTCATCAAGATCCGCCTTTACCGCCCCTTCCCGCTCGACGCCTTCATCAAGGCGCTCCCCAAGACGGTCAAGAAGATCGCCGTGCTCGACCGCACCAAGGAGCCGGGGGCGCTGGGCGAGCCGATCTACCTCGACGTGCGCACCGCCATCGGCGAAGCCATGTCCGAGGGGAAATTCAAGTTCAAGGGCTATCCGGCCATCGTCGGCGGCCGCTACGGGCTGGGCTCCAAGGAGTTCTCGCCGGCCATGGCCAAGGCGGTGTTTGACAACCTCAAGGCCGCCAAGCCGAAGAATCACTTTGTGGTCGGCATCGAGGAGGACGTCACCGGCTGCAGCCTGAAGGTCGACTACGCCTTCAAGAACCCGATGGAAGGGGTTTACCAGGCGATGTTCTTCGGGCTCGGTTCCGACGGCACCGTCGGTGCCAACAAGAACTCCATCAAGATCATCGGCGAGACCACCAGCAACAATGCCCAGGCCTACTTCGTTTATGACTCGAAGAAGGCCGGCTCGATGACCACCTCGCACCTGCGCTTCGGCAAGAAGTACATCCGCGCCCCCTACCTGGTGCAGGAAGCCGACTTCGTCGCCTGCCACAACTACTCCTTCGTCGAGAAGTACGACATGCTGGCCCGCGCCAAGCAGGGTGCCACCTTCCTGCTCAACGCGCCCTACGGCGCGGACGAGATCTGGGACCAGCTGCCCAAGGAGATGCAGCAGCAGATCATTGAAAAGAAGCTCAAATTCTTCGTGATCGACGGCGTCAAGCTGGGCAACGAGATTGGCCTCGGCCCCCGCATCAACGTGATCATGCAGACCGCCTTCTTCAAGATCTCCAACATCATCCCGCTCAAGACCGCCCTGGCAGAGATCAAGGATGCCATCAAGAAGTCCTATGGCAAGGCCGGCGAAGAGGTTCTGAAGATGAACTACCAGGCGGTCGACGCCGGCCTGAACAACCTCGCCGAGGTCAAGGTCCCGGCCAAGGCCACCAGCAAGGTGAAGATGGCCGCCGCCGTCTCCAGCAAGGCGCCGAAGTTCGTCAAAGAGGTCACCGGCGTCATCGTGGCCGGCCTGGGGGACAGCCTGCCGGTTTCGAAGATGCCCGCCGACGGCACCTTCCCGACGGCAACCAGCCAGTACGAGAAGCGCAACATCGCCGTCGATATCCCGGTGTGGGACGAAAAGCTCTGCATCCAGTGCGGCATCTGCTCCTTCGTCTGCCCGCACGCCGCGGTGCGCAGTAAGGCCTATGACGGCAAACTGCTCAAGGGGGCGCCCAAGAGCTTCAAGTCGGCGGACTGCAAGATCCCCGAGATGGCCGGCAAGAAGTACACCATCCAGATCGCTCCGGAAGACTGCACCGGTTGTGGCGCCTGTTCCTGGAACTGCCCGGCCAAGGACAAGCAGAACCCCAGCCACAAGGCGCTGGACATGCATTTCCAGCCGCCGCTCAGGGCCTCCGAGGCAGAAAACTTTGAATTCTTCCTGTCGCTGCCCGATGTTGACGCGACCCAGGTCAAACTGGAAACCCTGCGCGGCAATCAGCTGGTCCGGCCGCTGTTCGAATTCTCCGGCGCCTGCCTCGGCTGCGGCGAGACCCCCTACATCAAATTGTTGACCCAGCTGTTCGGCGACCGGATGATGATCGCCAACGCGACCGGGTGCACGTCGATCTATGGTGGCAACCTGCCCACCACCCCCTATGCCCAGCGTGCCGACGGCCGCGGCCCGACCTGGTCCAACTCGCTGTTTGAAGACAATGCCGAGTTCGGTTTCGGCATGCGCCTGACCGTGGACCAGTTCGCCCAGGCGGCGCGTGAGTATCTGACTGAGCTGGCCGGCAGCAAAGGCTTCGCTGCCAATGCCAAGCTCGCCAAGGAGATTCTCGGTGCCGACCAGTCGAGCCAGGCCGGCATCGAGGCCCAGCGCGCCCGGGTGGAGAAGCTCAAGGCGGCGATCAAGGGGAGCAAGGAGCCGGCAGCCAAGCAGCTTCTGACGATTGCCGATTATCTGGTCAAAAAATCGGTTTGGTGCATTGGTGGCGACGGCTGGGCCTACGACATCGGTTACGGCGGCCTCGACCACGTCATCGCCTCCGGCAAGAACATCAACCTGCTGGTTCTGGACACGGAAGTCTATTCCAACACCGGTGGCCAGGCCTCGAAATCAACCCCGCTGGGAGCCGTCGGGCTGTTTGCCGCCGGCGGCAAGCCGGTCGCCAAGAAGGATCTGGGGATGATGGCCATGGCCTATGGCTCGGTCTATGTGGCCGCCGTGGCGCTCTCCAACCCGGCCCAGTGCGTCAAGGCGTTCCTCGAGGCCGAAGCCTTCGACGGACCTTCGCTGATTCTCGCCTACTCCCACTGCATCGCCCACGGCATCAACATGACCGAAGGCGTCGATGCCCAGAAGAAGGCCGTGCAGTCGGGTTACTGGCCGCTGTACCGGTATAATCCGGAGCTGGCCGCCGAGTGCAAGAACCCGCTGCAGCTGGATAGCAAGCCGGCCACGATCGAATTCAGCGAGTACACCAATAACGAGAACCGCTACCGGATGCTCAAAAAGGCCAATCCCAAGGCGGCCGAAGCATTGATGAAAAAAGCGGCAGCCTGGAGCAAGGCCCACTTTGCCTATTACCAGAAGCTGGCCGCGCTGAACTTCGAGGATACCTGCGAGAAGAAGTAGCCGGACTCGTCACCTGACAGCAGGCTCCCGGAGGAGGTATCCTCCGGGAGCCTTTTTTCTGGAGCCGTGGCCGCCTTGCGACCGGCACCGGTCGAATGTCGCCGGGGCGGATATCCCTTGAACCGCCGGCAGTTCGATGTTATAAAAACCATTGGTCCTTCCGACCCCCCGTGTGAGGAGTAGACATGCTCGGCCCCCAAAACTCCACCTTCGTCATGTATGACGAAGAGTTCAAGCGCATCAGCGTCGTCATCGACAAGCTGTTGCGCGAAGCCAACGCCAAGGTAATCTTCCTGGTCGACAAGAACGGCCAGCTGATTGCCGGCTGCGGGGAGACCGAGCATCTCGACACCACCAGCCTCGCTTCGCTCACCGCGGGGAACATCGCCGCCACCGGCGGCCTGGCCAAACTGATCGGCGAGAAGGAATTCTCGATCCTCTTTCACGAGGGGGAGAAGGACAACCTTCACATCTCGATCGTGGCCCAGCGCGTCATCCTGGTGGTGATCTTCGACCACCGCAGCTCCCTGGGACTGGTGCGGCTGCGGGTGAAGAAAGCCAGCGACGAGTTGACGGTGATCTTCGAGGATCTGGCCAGGAAAACCGCAGCGGCGGCCACCCAGGGGGGCGGACCTGACAGCCCCTTCGCCGAGATCACCGACGACGACATCGATAACCTGTTCAGCTAAAGGTCCGGCGCATGTCCTTCATCAATTACGCCTCGCGCGAAATCAACTGCAAGATCGTCTATTACGGGCCGGGGCTGTGCGGCAAGACCACCAATCTGCAGCACGTCTACCAGAAGACCGCGCCCGAGGCGAAGGGGAAGATGATCTCCCTCGCCACCGAGACCGAGCGCACCCTGTTCTTCGACTTCCTGCCGCTGGCCCTCGGCGAGATCCGCGGCTTCAAGACCCGCTTCCATCTCTACACCGTCCCCGGCCAGGTGTTCTACGACGCGTCGCGCAAGCTGATCCTCAAAGGGGTCGACGGCGTGGTGTTTGTCGCCGACTCCCAGGAGGAGCGCCTCGACGCCAACATCGAGAGCCTGGAGAACCTCAAGGTCAATCTCGAGGAACAGGGCTACCAGCTCGAACTGCTGCCCTTCGTCATCCAGTACAACAAGCGCGATCTGCCTAACGCCACCTCGGTGGCGGAGCTGCATGAGCTGCTCAACCCCGACAATGTCCCCGAGTTCGAGGCCTGCGCGCAGACCGGCGAAGGGGTGTTTGAAACGCTCAAGGCGGTGGCCAAGCTGATCCTGATGGAACTGAAGAAGGGCGCCGGCGGCTGATCTTTGCCGTAAAGAGTTGAGTCATAACGCCCGTCGGCTGGTTGCCGGCGGGCGTTTTCGTTGTCAGGCGGTCTTGAGGAGCAGGCGCTTGCGCAGCAGGTCGAGGCTGAACAGCAGCGGGATCCCCAACCAGGCGAGCAGGAAGAACTCCCCGGCCACCGGGCCGGTACCGAGCAGCTGCTGTAGCGGCGGCCAATAGAGCAGGGCCCAGGCGCAGACGATCTCGACCACGATGCCCGTCAGCAGCAGGCGGTTGCGCAGCAGGCCGCGGTCGAGGCCGGAGCGGCGCAGATGGCGGCGGCCGAGGCCGTTGCCGACCTGCATCAGCAGCACGCTGGCCAGGGCGATCCCGGTCGCCGAGCGGTAGAGCGAATCGTCAGCCGCCAGTTCCATGCCGTAGTGCCACCCCCCCGCCACCAGCACCAGGAAGAAGAGCAGCAGCGACCAGGCCGCCTCGATCAGGCCGATGAACAGGTAGGCGAGCCCGAGCAGGTCCGGGGTGAGCAGGCCGGTGCGCTGGCCCCGCGGCGACTGCGCCATCCCCTCCGGTTCAGGTGGTTCCTGGCCGAGGGCAATCGCCGGCAGCAGATCGGTGCCGACGTCGATGAAGAGAATCTGAATGACGGTCAGCGCCAGCGGCACCGGCAGGACGATGAACAGCAGGTAGGGGAGGATCTCCGGGACGTTGCTGGCCAGCACGTAAGTGGTGAACTTGCGGATGTTAGCGAACACCCCCCGGCCTTCCTCAACCCCGGCGACGATGGAGGCGAAGTTATCGTCGAGCAGGACGATCTGGGCGGTGGCCCGGGCCACGTCGGTGCCGCTCTTGCCCATGGCGATGCCGACATCGGCGGCTTTCAGGGCCGGGGCATCGTTGACTCCATCACCGGTCATGGCCACGACCAGTTCCTTGCTCTTGAGGGCCGTGACGATCTTCATCTTCTGTGCCGGGCTGGTGCGGGCGAAGACCCGGACTCCGCCTTCGATCGCCGCGGCGACCTCCCGTTCGGGCATGGTCTCCAGCCGGTCGCCGGTGAGGACCGTGGCCGCGCTGCTTTCCGCGTCGCTGATGCCGCACTGGCGGGCCACCGCCAGTGCGGTATCGGGATGATCGCCGGTGATCATCAGTACGGTGATTCCGGCCGCATGGCACTTGGCCAAGGCTGCCGGCACTTCGGGTCTGACCGGGTCGGCGACGCCGATGAAGCCGGCCAGACTCAGTTCCTGCTCGAGTGCGTCCTGAGCGAGCTCCTCACCGGTGCTCTCGGCGAGGCTGCGCATGGCCACGGCGACCACGCGCAAGCCGGCACTGGCCATGGCATGCAGGACCTGTTCCGCCGACGCCACGGCGTCAGCATCGGCCGCCAGCATCGGGGTGAGGACCTCCCAGGCCCCCTTGACGACGAACACCTGTTTGCCGTCGACCGTACCGACTCCGGCGGCGCGCCGCTTGTCGACATCGAAGGGGAAGTGGCGGTCGGTCGGAGCCGCACTCCGCCGGGGGTCGCCGCCCTCCTCACGCAGGCGGCGGGCGATGGCGACATCGAGCGGATCACCGTGGAAATCCTGGCCGGTATCGTGAACATCTGAGGCACACAAGGCGAGTTCCAGCAGCCGGCGGCGCCAAGCCTCGGTTTCCGGCGGGGCGTCGGCAAACAGCGGTTCCAGGCGGGTGACGGCGAGCTGGTTGAGGGTCAGGGTGCCGGTCTTGTCGGTGCAGATGACCTGGGCTGCGCCGAGCGCCTCCACGGCGTTAAGGCTTTTGACCAGCACGTTTTTGCGCGCCATGCGCAGGCTGCCCATGGCCAGTGCCAGGGTCAGGGTCGGCAGCAGACCTTCGGGAACGCTGGCGACGATGATTCCCATCATGAACACCAGGTTGATCCACACGGGCCGGCCGCTGGCCATCCCAAAGAGGAAGAAGCTGACGCCGAGGGCGACGGCGATGACAGTCAGGATCCGCATCATGTGTAGCACCTGCCGTTCGAGCGGCGACGGAGTGCGGCGGATCGCCTGGGAGAGGTGTGCCAGTTTACCGAACTCGGTGCGCAGGCCGGTGGCGAAGACCACCGCCGTGCCGCCGCCGCGCAGCACCAGGCAGCCGGCAAAGGCGATGTTGGGGCTGTCGATCAGGTGGGCTTCGGTCGGATTCGCCGTCAGCGGCAGCGGCTGCGCCTCGCCGGTAAGCGGCGCCTTGTTGACGAGCAGTCCATCGGCGGCGACCAGGCGGGCATCGGCCGGCACGCGGTCGCCTTCGCCGAGGAGCAGGACATCGCCGGGGACCAACTCACCAGCGAGGATGATACTGACGGTGTCGTCACGCCGCACCTGCACCTGCTGCGGCAGATAGTGACTCAGGGCATCCATCGCCCGTTCGGCGCGGTACTCCTGGACAAAGCTGAACAGGGCGTTGAGCAGGGCGACGCCGGCCAGTGCCCAGCCCAGCACGAGCATATTCTCGCCCGGCTGCAGCTGTTCGGCGACGAAACAGAGGCCGGCGGAAATGATCAGCAGGATGGCGAAGAAGTTGGTGAACTGCCGGGTCAGGCTGCGCAGATGGCGCCAGCGGTCACGCAGTTCCACGCTGTTGCGGCCGATCTCGCGCAGGCGCTCGGCGGCTTCCGCCGCCGCCAGCCCCTGCGGGCTGCTGGCCAGGGCGGCGTAGACCTCATCGGCGGCAAGGTTCTGGATCTGGCCGAAGGCATTCATGGCCCGCGGTAGATGCCAACGTCGCAGGGGGTCTCGCGCAGGAGCCGTTCCAGCGCCTGGCCGTGGAAGACGCGATGGGCGAGGCTGCGCTCGCTGGCGCCGAGCAGCAGCATCTGCACCTTGAGCCGGCTCGCCTCGACCAGGATCTGGTGGGCCGGGTCGGGGGTGACCAGCACCCGCCGGTCGACGGCAAAGGCCGGCGGTCCGGACCCCTCGGCGAGTTCCGCACAAACCCGGTCGAGGTAGCGGTGTCCGCTCTGCAGCAGTTGCTCCTGCCGGGCCGGCGAAAGGTGCGGGTGGGCGAGCGGGTTGACCGGCAGGGCGTGCAGGATGGTGAGTTTGCGCAGTTGCGGGGCGAGACGGCGCAGGATCGGCGCCAGGCGGGCGCAGCCGTCGGCGTGACCGGCGAGAGGGACCAGCAGGTCGTGGGGGAGGCCGAGCAGGCCGGGCTGGACCACGCGCAGCGCCAGCACCGGGCACTGGTGGCTGCGCAGCAGCAGTTCGGCGACCGAGCCGGTCAGCAACGCCTGCCGGCTCGGTTTGACCCGGGTGCCGCAGACCAGCAAAGCTCCGGGATCGTGGGGGGTGGCCTGGCGCAGGGCGCGGTGCACCGATTGCTCCAGCGGCAGCAGTTCCTGGTGGCAGGCCACGCCGGTGGCGGCGCACGCTTCGGCCAGACGGGCGAAACGTGCCTCCGCCAGGGATTCCTCCACGCGGCCGTCGCGCACGTGCAGGAGCAGCAGCTTGCGGTCCGCTTCGCCGGCGGCGAAGCGGATGGCGTAACGGGCCACCCAGTCGCCGTAGAGCGAACCGTCGTGGGCGAGGATGATCATGGCCACCTCCTTTGCCACCTCCGAAGTATAGCGCGTTCCCGCCGGCTTGCCCGGTGTTGCAAAAGCCCTTGACAGGCGGCCCGCGAATTTCGTAAAGTCACGTTCCGTTGCACCATTCCGCCTTAGCTCAGCCGGTAGAGCAGTGGACTGTTAATCCACGTGTCGCTGGTTCGACCCCAGCAGGCGGAGCCAAAAGAAATCAAGGGGTTACAGGTTCAGTCCTGTAGCCCCTTGTTCTTTGTGACGTACCGGGTAGCCAGCTAGGTAGCCAGTTTTAAGAATGCGGAGTAAAAAAACCGCCTTTTTTACGGGGGCAGCCGTGATTTTGATGCCGCCTTGCCACCAACTGCCCGAGCCAGCTTTCAAGAAGGGGGCTGGCGGTGTCAGAGGAGTCGGATAGAGATCTATATTCCACCCCAAGTGAATATATATAAGGTGCCTCTCTGGCCGCGACACATTTTTGGGGAAGGTTAACCGGCCGGGGAGGTGTCAGAATATCCCAAGGCAAAGCGAGCATAACTCCTGAGACAAAATTTAAGGCGGGGTATTCGGTGAGGATGCACCCGCCTCATAATTTGTGATTTACGATTAAAGTTTTCTGGCGACATAGACTCCATAGCTGTAGTAGGGGTAGTATTTTTCATACAGCGCTATTTCCTGTTCTTCACCTGCCACGATGGCCTCGGCTTCTTCACTCCGTCCATGCCGCTCAAGGAACCCGTCAAAACGACTCTGCATAGGCCGATAGTAATTTTCAAGCCAGCAGTGCGTTGGCAGAACAAAATAAGCTTCGGGGCTGTAGCCATGACGCTCAAGTACTCCGATTTTAGCCGAAGCGACATCGATCTCTGGATATGCCTTATCCCAATACGACTGAAGGTCCGGCGGACGCGTGGCACTCAGCCAGGTTATTTCGGATACGATGAGCTTCCCCCCTGGTTTCAGAAATCGTCGCCAGGCCGTCACCCCGGCCTCAAAGCCCATGTTATAGATAGCCCCTTCGGACCAGATCACATCAAATTCCTGCTCCGCAAAAGGGAGCTTGTCCATTGAACAGTTAAGCGTGGTGATCTTGCCCGCCACACCTTCGTTGTCCGCTCTGATATGGAGTTCATCGAGAAACCCGGCCAGAAAATCTACCGCGGTGATTTCTGCATCCAGATCCTTTGCAAGCAGGATTGCTGACGCGCCCGTACCACAGCCAATATCTGCAATCTTCAACGGGCTTGACCGGTCGAGTCCGGCAAGTTCCAGCGCCAGCCTTGTTTCTTCTCTCCCTCCGGGCCCTTGCCGTATTGAGTGCCGATGGAAATCCATGAGGAGTTTCAGTTGAAGATCATCCATCCGCTCTTCCTTTCTGAACACCAAACAGTCATCAATGTGTGCCTCTTGTCGCGCGACTCAACGGTTAGCCTACAACATATCTTGCCAAATGAAACGGCCACCCGGTGATCCAGGGGGCAGTGCCTTTTTTGTGTCTTTCAGTTGGAGGCGGTTCTTGCCCTAGAAGTCGTGCCAACCTACTTGAAGAGCGAGCGATTACGGGTATCCTTCAGCTTAGACTAGCGTCCCCCGGTTTTGCCTGGAGATATTTTCTGGGCGTTTGATCAGAAAATATCCTCAACCTGGGAGGGAAAGATGCGGGACGAGCAAAAAACCAAGGAAGAATTGCTGCTGGAGTTGTCTCGTTGTCGGCAGCAAGCGGAACGAAATCTGAACGAGATTTGCTTGGGATCGCTGTTTAAACTGAGCCAGATGAGCCACAAGTCTCATAACGAATTGCTGGATTTTGGCTTGGAAGAAGCGATCAATCTTACGGAAAGCAAAATAGGCTACATATTTTACTACGATGAAGGCACACAGAATTTTACGCTGTACTCATGGTCGATGTCAGTTGCGAAGCAATGCTCCATCATAGAAAAGCAAAGCATCTATCAATTGGGGAAAACCGGTTTATGGGGAGAAGCCGTCAGGCAGCGAAAAGCCATCGTCACCAATGATTATGCCGCCCCGAATCCACACAAAAAAGGCTATCCGGAGGGGCATGTCCATTTGACCAGACACATGAATATCCCAATTTTTAAAAATGACAATATCGTCGCAGTGATTGGAGTCGGTAACAAAGATACCGATTATACCGAGAGTGACGTCGTTCAGTTGCATCTGTTCATGGAGGGTCTCTGGAATATTGCCGAGAGAATGCGCGCGGAGGAAGAGGTCATCCGAAATGAAGAGAAATTCAGGGCCATCGCTGATTTGTCCTGTGATTGGGAGTATTGGCTGGCGCCTGACGGAAGCATGATTTATTGCTCACCTTCATGCCAGCAGATTACCGGATACAGCCAGAGGGAGTTTTTCGTCAGGGGAGGACTGGTGCAGAGGATAGTACATCCTCTGGATGCAGACACATATTACGACCATGTGGAATATGACGAAAAAAAGGGCAGTGAGCAGAGCGAACTGACCTACCGTATTATTACCAAGGAGGGCAAGGAAAAATGGATTGGCCATGTTTGCAGATCGATATTTTCGAAAAACAATGAGTATTTGGGTCGAAGGGTTTCAAACAGGGATATAACGGATCGGAAACGCGATGAGGCCATGCTTCGGCAATCAAACGAGGAGATCAAGCTTCTCAATGAGAATATATTGAATATGCTGAGAATGATGACACATGACATCAGAAGCCCTCTCCTTACCATGTCGGCAACTCTTAAACTTGTTCAGCGCGGGCATTACGGTGGCATGGACGAAAGTGTTGTCAATACAATAAGAGATCTGACCACCAGGGTGGATAAAATTCTTGGCATAGCTGACGACTGCCTCGGCAAGGCTCATGTGGTTGATGACAAAATCCATCTCCAAAAAGAGGCGTTCGATTTGAGGCAAGAGATCATCGAGCCGGTTATCAATGAGTTGGCAAGCGAAATAGAAATGAGGCAAGTTACGATTGATAACAGGCTTGGTTCGGTACCAACCGGTACGATTCTTGTCAACGCCAATAAGATCTGGCTCAAATCCGTTTACAGGAATCTCTTCAAGAATGCGATCAAATACGGCGGCGAACGCGTCACTATTGCCTATGGTTATGAAGATCTCGGCAGCCATTACAAGTTCTGTGTTTACAATAACGGCCCGGTTATCCCGGAAGAAAACCGCCAGGTCTTGTTCACAAAATTCGGCAGAACCGGGGGCGATTCAGCCAAAGAGGGCATCGGAATGGGGCTTTATTTGGCGAAAGAGGTCATCACCCAGCATGGTGGCGAAATCTGGTATGAGGATATCGACAATGCGGGAGGCTTTTTCTTCACTCTCCCGAAATAAGTCGGCACCCATTGCTCGCCTTTCACGGTTAATTGAATCACCGACAAAACTTCTTGCTGACATAACGTCGCGCCAACCAATCGTCTTATGAGTTGCGTTACGGAGGGCAGAACAGGCCAATGGCCGACGGAGGCCGATTTTCACAAACCCTGCCAAACGATACGGCCACCCGGATACCCAGGTGGCCGCTTTTTTCTGTGTCGTAAATGTGGCGTTCAGTTAGACGCCGGTTTTTGCCTCAGAAGTCGTGAAATTTTAGACGCCGCATAATGAAACAAAGCAACTACCTTCCACCCCTCTTCCCAGCGCGACGATGCTGTCAGCGACAGCAGTTAAGCTAGTCGCGCATGAGCCTCCTAGCCGACCGCTGACTTCCACTGTCGCGAATTTCGCATCCGTAGCGTACCCGCAGGAACGCCTGCGCGTCATGTCCTGAGGCAGGAGCCCGGTACGGGAAATCCGCTCGCCGTGATACATAATTTCCCCTGTCCTCGTTGCCTGTCCCGGCCGGTGCTTGCCGACTGCCAACCTTGTCTTTATAATTTTTAATATAGACAGATGTCCTCCTGGGGTGGTGGCCGCTGTCCAGTTGGACAGAACAACTGCGCAACAGAAAACTGGGGGAGAGCGATGCCTTGGGATTATAGTGACAAAGTCCTCGAGCTGTTCATGGCCGCGGTCAGGGGCGAGGCCGGCACCCATATGGGCGAACTGGAGAATCCCGACGGCTTCGGCGAGCACGGTTCGATCGTCTGTGGCGACACCCTACGCTTCACCTTCCGGGTCAAACGTCACCCGACCGATCCCTCCCGCGATGTGATCACTGAGGCCCGCTACCTGACCTTCGGTTGCACCTCGGCGATCGCTGCCTCGGAAGCTCTCTGCGCCCTGCATCGAGAGGGCAGGGCAAAACGCCCGATCGAGGCGCTCAAAGTGACCAACCAAGACATCATCGAGTTCCTCGGACGGTCTGCCGGAGCAGAAGATCCACTGCTCGGTGATGGGCGCGGAGGCGCTGCGAGCGAGCGGTAGCCGATTGGGCGCAGCAAGCGCGGTGTCGACCTGACCGAACATCTGGTCGTCGATTTGCCGTCGCCCGACGAGGATGAAGGGCGGATCGTCTGCAAATGCTTCTCGGCGACCGAACCCTACCTGCGGCGCAAGATCAAGGAACTCGGCCTGCGCACGATCAGCGACATCACCAACGCCCTCAAGGCCGGTGGCGGCTGCACCTTCTGCCACCACGCGCCAGGCGGCCTGCAAGACCTGCTCGACGATATTTGGGGCGTGACCACGGCCGAACCCGCCGCCCAGACCATCTCTAAGCACGCCGGTGAATATCTCTCCCCCTTCCGGATGGGCCGTCTGGTCGAAGCTGTGATCGAGCAAGTCCGGCCGCAGCTCCAAGCCGACGGCGGTGATATCGAGTTGGTCGACATCAAGGGCGACAAAGTCTACTGTCACCTGAGCGGCGCCTGTCACGCCTGCGGGGCGGCCGACCGCACCCTCAAGCTGCTGGTCGAGCAGCAGCTCAAGGAGCAGGTCGATGACCGCCTGCAAGTGGTCTCGGTCTGATCCGTCCGGAAGGAGGTGGGCACGATTCAGATGATTTACGTCGACAACAACGCTACCACCGCCATCGCGCCGGAAGTGGTCGCAGCGATGCAGCCGTTCTTCACCGCCGACTACTTCAACCCGAGCTCGATGTACGACGCCGCCCGATCGGCGGCACACGCTATTCAGTCCGCCCGCGAGACGATCGCCCGCTGCCTTGGCGGCATCGACTCGGAACAACTGATCTTTACCGGCTCGGCGACTGAGAGCAACAACACGGCCCTGTTCGGTTGTGTCCAGGCCAACCCGCAGCGCCGGCACCTGATCACCACCGCCGTCGAGCACCCCTCGGTGCTCGAAATCGGCAAAGAGCTAGCCCGCCGTGGCATACGAGGTGACCTTCCTGCCGGTCGACCGCAATGGCGAACTTTGCATCAACACCTACGTAAAGGCGCTGCGCAGCGACACCCTAATGGTCAGTGTGATGATGGCCAACAACGAGACGGGGGTCTGCTACCCGGTGGCCGACTTGGCACGGATCGCCAAAGAAACCGACCCGCAGATACTGGTGCACACCGACGCCACCCAGGCGGTCGGGAAGCTGCAGGTCGACCTGCAGAACGACCTCAGGCAGATCGACTTGCTCGCCTTCTCTGGGCATAAGATCCACGCACCAAAGGGGGTCGGCGCCCTGTTCGTGCGACGCGGCACCCGCTGGCGCCCCTTCATTCTTGGCGGCCACCAGGAGCGGGGCCGGCGGGCCGGCACGGAGAACGTACCTTACATCGTCGGTCTCGCCAGGGCCTGCGAACTGGCCATGGCCGGGCTGGCCGAGGAGCAGACACGGGTGCGCGGTATGCGAGACCGTTTGCAGCAGGCGCTAATCGAACGCATCCCGGCCCTCGAAGTGAACGGCAAGGACGCCGCGGTGCGCCTACCGAACACCCTCAATCTGGCGATCCACGGCATCGAAGGAGAGGCAATTCTCTACGAGCTGAGTAGTCACGGTATCTGTGCCTCAAGCGGCTCGGCCTGCACTTCCGGAACCCTCGAACCGTCCCACGTCCTTAAGGCGATGGCGGTGCCCTTTTCAGCGATCCACGGCTCGCTGCGGATCAGCCTGAGCCGCTACAACACCGACGCCGAGATCGATCGGATCATCGAGGTCCTGCCGGATATCGTCACTCGCCTGCGACGGTTGTCGCCCTACTGGGACGACGAGCGCAACTGTCTCAAGCTGTAAGAAATCTAGTAAAGCGTTAATGGCTCCAGGCAGATGCCGTCAGTTGTGTCTCACAAGTTGTGCCACAGGGTACAAACTCGAATTTTTTATCAACGTGGAATGATTCTCAATGCCCCTGCCAAACGATACGGCCACCCGGATACCCAGGTGGCCGCTTTTTTCTGCGTCGTAAATGTGGCGGTCAGTTAGACGCCGCTTTTTGCCTCAGAACCCGTGGATTCTGAGGAAAGAACGGGCCGACTCCACAATGGAATCGGCCCGAATTTTTCGTTGGTTAAGCTAGTTGAGTTCAACCCCCGGCCGAATTCCCCGGCTCGGCCTGCTCGAACGGATCTTTCGGCGCCGGCGGCACAACCGGCTTCGCGGGCTTGGTGCCCGGCATCATTTCGAAGTCCGGGGTAGAACTGGACCAGAATGCTCTTGAGCTGATCGATCGGCTTGCGGTCGCCGACCAACTTAGCCTTGCCGTTGGCGATCTGCTCATCGATCGTAGACCTTGCCGCCCATAACCGTTTCGAGGTCGGAGCGATTGATGGTAATGGTCAGGTCCGGGTTCTTCGCCTGCTGACCCTTGATATTGGTGAGCGTGGAGTTGCTCATCTCCACCACGAACTTCTCGCCGTTGTCGGGCGTCACCAGGTTGATGACGAACTTCATCCCTTCGGCCTTCTTGCTGTCCAAGACGGATGCCGAGGAAGTCGAGCCAGAGGTCGGTCGACATGGCGCGGATCGTGTCCGGCCCGGTACTCTTGGGCGGCACTCCACCTGGAATCCCGTGACGGAGCTCATAGGCCGCCGCAAGGAAGCTGTTGCGCACGCTCGGGCTTTCCTTCTGGTAGCCAATCTGTTCGAAGACATCGGCCAGCAGATCCTTGGCCGCCTGGTTCTTGGGTTCGGCGTAGACCAGCTTGTTGAGAATTTCCATGGCTTCACGGTACTTGCCCTGGTTGGAGAGTTCTTTGCCCTTGGCCATGATCTTGCTCGCACCGCCCATCATTTCGACATAAAGCGGTGCGGAATCTCGCGGTGAGAGCGGGATCAGCGTGGCCGGATTGGCATCCCAGTAACCCAGGTAGCGATTGATGACGGCGCGGCTGTTGTGTTCCTCGGAGCCGTGGTAGCTGTGGGCCGCCCACTGCTTTTGCAGGCTCTTGGGCAGCTTGTAGACATTGTGAATCTCGTTGATGGTCACGCCCTGGTTGGCCTGGTGCAGCACCTCGTTGTTGAGGTTGGCATAGGCGTCACGCTGGGTGCGCATCACTTCCTGGATGCGGTCGTTGCCAAAGCGCGGCCAACTGTGCGAAGCGAACATCACCTCGGCCTCCTGACCAAAGCGATACAGCGCATCGTTGACTGTTCTTCGACCACGCCAGGGCATCCCGCACCAGCGCACCGCGCAGCGTGTAGATATTGTGAATGGTGCCGCAGATGTTCTCCGCCGCCCAGAACGCCTTGAACTGCGGGAAGTAGGTGTTCATCTCCGCCGGCGCCTCGGTGCCCGGGGTATTCTGGAACTCCATCTTCACACCGTCGACGGTCAGTTCCTCAAAGTCCTTCTCGATATAGCGGGTGGGCTGGATCAGACCCATGTTGCCCGCGGCAGTGTTCTTGCCGATCGACTGGTCCACGTGGCCGAAGGGGCTGCGCGGCAGCAGCACACCATACTGGAAGAACATCCGCCGATTCATCGCATTGCCCGCATACACGTTTTCGGTCACCGCATATTCCATGAAGCCGACCGGTGCGATGATCGGCACCTTGCCGCTCTTCACGTCGGCCTCATCCACGACGCCGCGCACGCCGCCATAGTGATCGCCATGGGAGTGGGAGTAGACGACGGCCACCACCGGGCGCTTGCCGAGCTTTTCGTTGATGAAGTCCAGGGCCGCCTTGGCGGTTTCCTTGCAGTCAGCGGGTCGAACACGATCCAGCCGGTATCGCCCTTGATGAAGCTGATGTTGGCCAGGTCGAAGCCGCGCACCTGGTAGATCTTCCCGGGCAGGACCTCGTAGAGGCCGTAGGCCATGTTCAGGATCGCTTGACGCTGCAAGGAGGGATGAACGCTGTCGAAGTCCTTGCCCTCCAGCAGGAACTCGTAACTGCCCATATCCCAGGCCACATTGCCGGCTTCGGCCATGATCTGCTTGTAGGGCGGCGCGGCAATAAAGCCCTTCTTGGCTTCCTCGAAGTCGCGCTTGTCCTCGAACGGCAGGGTCTTGCGCAAACCGTTCTGCAGTTCGATGGTGAACTTCGACGGCATCTTCCCTTTCGGATCGAAGTGCTTCGTTGGATCGGCGGTAATGATCGCCCCGCCACCGGCGGCGAAGCTGGTGGCGGCAATGGCGATCATGGTGACCGTAAAACACAACATTCTGATTGAGCTCGTCATCGCTCTTTCTCCTTTTTAGTTCTACTTAAGCTTCTATGTGCCTAAATTGACAGCCCGTTAAGAATAACATCATTGGCACTTTGCACAATTTAAAGGTTAAGTGTCCCCTGCACACCCCCCGTGTTGCACTATCACGCTAAGCATGATAATTTACACATGATAATTAGGGCGGCAGGAGGCGACTGTGCCAGACGACCCAAGTCAAATAGCGGATAAACAAATCATTCACCCCGGCTCAATTCTCGAGCAGGATTTCATGCGCCCGGCTGGATTGACCCAGAATGGACTGGCGAGAGCGCTTGGCATTCCGGCCCAGAGGGTCGGCGACATTGTCCTCGGACGGCGGGGAATCAGCCCGGACACGGCGGTGCGGCTCGCCGGATATTTCGCAAACGACCCCCGCTTCTGGTTTGGGTTACAGATGGAATATGACCTCGCCCGTATCGACAGGGAGCGCATTGTGCGAGAAGTCCGGTGCCCGGTAAACCAGCCCGGCCGCGCCCAGCGTCTGATCGACGCTCAGGTGCTTCGCGAGCATCAGCTCGTCGCAGAACGCCTGCGCGACAACCCAGCCGCCGTCATCGCAAAGGCGCTGGAGAACATCGAGCGATGGGGGTGGCGCCGCGACTTCCCGGATCCCGCACGGCGGCCGGGCTTCATGACCGAATGGCTCGCGCTTCTCGAGGGGCCGCGGGACTTGCTTTTGATGGCCCTGACCGGCACCGGCGAGCGGATGGTCACCCTGCGCTCCTCATCGCCCTTCGCCGGCGTGGTTTCCTTCCGCGAGCGCTGGCGGCTGCGGAAACGACACGCATAGGAGGAAACTGTGAAACTGGGACAGCTTGAGCATCTGCTCAGGGCCGCTGGTGCCATCACTGAAGACGATGAATTTTATGTGGTCGGTAGCCAGGCTATTTTGCCGAGTCTGCCGCCAGGGTGCGAGGTGCCCTTGGCGCTTTGGCGCTCCATCGAGGCTGACCTCGCTCCCGTGCAGCATCCAGAACGATGGGCCTTGATCGAAGGGTCTATTGGCGAGGGGTCACCGTTCCACGAGACGTATGGATATCATGCGGACGGGGTCGAGGAGGGCACGGCTATCCTGCCGTCAGGCTGGAGGAGCCGGGTGTTTCGTTTCCACTCAGCGGCTACCGGCGGCGTCACCGGTCTTTGCCTTGAGCCGCACGATCTTCTCATCTCAAAATACTGTGCTGGCCGGACCAAGGATCTGGAATTCAACCGGGCCGTCATCGACCTCGGGATTGTGGCCAAGAATGTTCTGCTGGAACGGTTGGCCTGCACGGACATCGGTGACACATTGCGCCAGGTCGTTGAGGGCCGTATCACTCGGGACTTTTCATAGCTACTTGCAAAGCGAAGTGGCGCCAAGCGATATCAACCTTACTCGCCAATAGAGCCAAGGACAATGGTTCTGGGAAGATGCCGAGCGGAACCGTCTCACCAGTTGCGCCACAGAAATCTGTCCAAGCTGGTAAACCCTTCAGTGGCGATTATCGCATCCCCTGGTCAGCGGGAACGGCTACCCGGGTATCCAGATGGCCGTCATTTTCGTGTCATATTTATAGCGTTCAGTTAGACGGCGGTTTTTGCCTTAGAGCCCGTGGGAAGCGGACATTTACTCAACCATCAATCGGTATCCAACCCCTGGTTCTGTCCGAATGTAACGGGAACGCGAGGCATCTTCTTCAATTTTGCGGCGCAGATTGCTGATGTTAACGCGCAGGACGTGTGGCTGCTCCAGATAAGCGAGGCCCCACACCTGCCTGAGTATCTGGTTGTGCGTCAGAACCTTCCCGGCGTGGACAACCAGCAGGCGCAGGAGATCGTATTCGGTCGGTGTCAGGGATATCTCCGCCCCTCGGCACAAGACCCGTCGCTCGGTGAGATCGACGGTCAGATCACCGTTGGTGAAAACCGGCTCCGGTGTTTGCTGGAGCGTTCTCCGCAGGGCCGCCCGTATCCGGGCCTTCAGTTCGCTCACTCCGAAAGGCTTGGTAAGGTAATCGTCCGCGCCGGCATCCAGGGCGGCCACTTTGTCATCTTCACGCTCCCTTACCGAAAGCACGATGATTGGAACCTGCGACCATTCGCGGAGGCGCCTGATGACTTCGATCCCATCAAGGTCGGGCAGCCCCAGGTCAAGCAGAATGACATCGGGCTTCGTCGCTGCGGCCGCAGCCAGAGCGGCATGGCCTCCTTCAGCAAGATGCAGGCAGAACTCCCCTTCAAGGATTGTCTGCAGAAACCGCCGAATCGGCTGCTCGTCGTCAACGACCAGTATGCGGACCGGGTTGTCGGGGTTCATTGGTTCACTCCAGGTGGCAACTCCAGGGGAGACGGGGGCAGCTTTACTTCAACAAGCAAGCCCCCCTTCGGCCGGTTTGCTGCCGTAACGCTGCCATGGTGCGCCTCGATGATCCCTTTGGCTATGGAGAGTCCAAGACCGGTGCCCCCTGTGCGCTCCGGAACCGCGACGCGGTAGAATTTGTCGAAGATGCGCTCTTCCTGCCCCGCGGGGATCCCTGGGCCATTGTCGATCACGGCAATTATAACCCACCTCCCGTCAAAACCTGCCGAAAGGGTGATGTCTGTCGCGGGAGGAGCATGTTTCAGGGCATTGTCCAGCAGGTTGACCAGCGCCTGGGTCATCAGGGCCAGATCGACAGGGACCGGTGGCAGCTCCTGCTCAACCGCCGCCAGGAGATGATGATCGCCGATGCGCGATTCGACCGCGCCGATGGCACAGCCAATGAGCTCCTCAACCTCGCAGGGTGTCAGCCGGGGCGACAGGGCGCCCGCTTCAAGACGCGTCATATCAAGCAGGCTTTGCACGAATCGGTTCATCCGACCGGCTTCTTCGGCGGCCGTCGAGAGCATGCTGCGCCGTTGTTCCGCATCGAACGTCCGGTCCTCGGTTAGCACGGAATCGAGAACCCCGGAGATAGTCACCAGCGGTGTGCGCAAGTCGTGCGAGATTGAATTCAAGAGGGCCTGCTCCAACAGGTTCTTTTCTTGGAGAATGCGGGCCTTTTCCGCCTGGATGGAAAGTTGCACCCGTTCCAGGGCCATCGCCGCCTGCCCAGCGAACGCTTCAACCAGCGGCAAGCTGTCAGCCAGGCTCGATCCGCCTTTCTCGATTACCATGACACCCACGGTCTTGGCGCCGGACTTGATCGGCACGAATATGAAGGGGGCTTCCGGAAAAGCCGCAGTGTCTGTGCCGGCACGTCGACCGCTCTTCATCACCCAGGCGGCAATGTCCAGGCACCCTTCATCAAGTTGGAGCACGGCGGCATCAGGTACCTGTTCAAGAGAACCCTGGCGATCGAGGAGAACCACCAGCCTGGAGCCGAGATTATTGAGAACCGCCCGCCGCAGGGCCGCGCAAACCGCTTGCCCGTCACCTGCAACAGACAGATCCCGTGTCAGGGAATAAAGGCTGTTGGTCCGGGCCTCCTGCTGCCTGACCTGCACAATCTTCTCCTGGATACTGGCGACCAGCGAACTGATGACGACCCCCACCACGAAGAGGGCAAAAAAGGTAAACAGGTATTCTGTGTCGTGAACCCGTAGCGAGAAACGCGGGGGTATGAACAGGAAATTGAACGCCAGCACCGACAGGAGGGCAGTCATGATTGCCGGCAGGAGTCCGAGCCTGGTTGCTGCCAGGACGACAGCCAGCAGATACACCATAACCATATTGGTCGGTGCAAGCGACGTGCGGACAGCTTCGCATAACAGGGAAGCCAGTGCCACAAGGATGATCGCGCCAAGGTAGCCGGATAATGAACGAGTAATCCTCATGGGGAAATCTTACCCCCTCAATACAAATCTTGCCAGCGCCAGTGTCCCGACGGGACACTCTACCTAGGTACGGACCCTGATCGGCAGGATCACCGTGGTCAGACCCTCCCACTGCAGGTGGCGCTGGATGGCAAAGGCCGTCTCATTGTGCAGAAGGCGATGATAGAACTTTTCGAGCTTGAAAGTGATCTGCCCGGTGAAGACTGTCGAACGGGGGAACTCCTCGGCGGTCTGTTTAGAGAGTTCCACGGCACTCTCTACTACGTCGGTCCCCAGGGCAGTTCGGTATTCGGCGGCAAAACCGAGCCTGTGGGCCATCGACACATATTTGTCCAGCCCCTGCCTGACCGACTCTTCCAGTGCCTCGATCTCCTCTGCTCCCTTGAACGATCCGGAATCGATCATGGCTACCGAGACGAAAATCACATTCTTGTAGGTTTTCGGGAAGGTGGACAGGATTGACAACAAGGTATAAATCCCGAAACCACTGTACCCTGAGACCAACTGGATGGCAGTCGGGGCATTGCGATCAATCTGCGGCGGCTCCCCATGAGGAGAAATTGGTAAGTTCAGCAGGTTTTCATCAAGGTCCTGCATACCTCTGCGTACCTGTACGTAGTGGCTCTTGATCAGGCAACAGAGCCAGATCACCACCGAAGTGATTACCAAGGTCAACCACCCGCCTTCGGCAAACTTCTCCACCGTGGTGATGGTCAGGATAGTTACACAGAGGGCCAAGCCAACAAGGTGTACGGAGAGGTGTCGAAACCACTGGGGGTCTTCATTGCGTCGCCGTATAAAGAATTTCGACATCCCCAGTTGTGACAGCGAGAAGGTTATAAAGACATTGATAGAATACATGACCACCAGCGCCGAGACCGATCCGCCGGTATAGAAAAGGAGTGCAATCGCCGAGATACCCATCAGGATGATGCCGTTGCGCATGGTCAGCCGCTCCGACAGGGCGGCAAAGCGGTGCGGGAACCAGGAGTCGATGGCCATGTTGGCCATGACCCGGGGGCCGTCCACGAAACCAGCCTGGGCTGCCACCAGTAAAAGTGCTCCCTCAGAGAAGATAGTGATGAAGGATATCCAGTTGCCCATGGGCCAATGGGCGAACAGTCCATCGGCCAGCACGGCATTGAGGGTCTTCCCTTCTATCGGTTTGATGTCTACCAGTGCATAGCAAAAAAACAGTATGCCCGCAGTGAACGCCAGGGAGCTGGCCATGTAAAGCATGGTCCGCTTGCCGGTCTGCACGCGCGGCTCACGCATGATCTGCAGGCCATTGGAGACCGCCTCGATACCGGTGTAGGTCCCCCCACCAAGCGAATAAGCCCTTACGAACAAGAGCATAATTCCAAAGATACCGATGCTGGAAAGGTCTTTGCCAAGGCCGTTCTGCACATCGTTCGCCAGGGGGGCGATCTTGTCGGTATGGGAAAAAACCCCATAGACCAGCATCAGGATATGGCTGGCCACGAAGGTCATGAAGATCGGCGCCAGCACAAATATCGATTCCTTGACGCCGCGGATATTGAGAACAATCAGCAGCACTATCAGGACGCAGGCCACCGGCACCTTGTAGTGATGATGCCCCTTGGGGATATAACTGAAAATCGCATCGCAGCAGGAGGCGATGGAAATGGTTATGGTCATGACGTAGTCCACCAGCAGTGCACTCCCGGAAACGACCCCGGCCTTATCGCCCAACATGTGGGTGGCTACGATGTACCCCCCACCGCCATGAGGAAAGTGCTCGATAATCCGGGAATAGGCATAGGAGATAATGAAGACGGTCAGAGCTGTGGCCAAGCCGAGGAACACCGCAAGATAGGCATGCTCTCCCAAGGCCTTGAAGGCTTCTTCCGGCCCGTACGCCGATGATGACAACCCGTCCGCGCCCAGCCCAATCCAGGCGAGGATCGGAATCAGGGCCAGATTGTGGAACAGTCGCGGATCCTTGAGGTATTTGGGAGCTCCGAAGATGGCGCAGCGGATCTTGCCGATCAAAGACTGTTGATCCTGGGGGGTATCAGGCATTGCCGGCTTTTTCGAACTCTTCTATGGGAATCGGTTTCCAACGGCACAGTTCGGCAGCAAAGACGGCGACATGCCCCGGTATGGCAGTGGGCGGGGCTAACGTTGTGATCCCATCATTCTCATTGAATTCACGATCCTCACAGAAGTCCGCACCTTCATATAATCCGCTCACGATATTGTACCGGTAGACCCTCATGGCTCACCTCCCATGAGTACAGCATAGCTCTATGCACATAATGAAAGTGTCAAAATGGGCGGCAAGAACGTCAAGAAAGCGTCAAGATTTCCCATGGTGAGTAGATGCAATGTGCCGCTGGCTTTGCTGAAATGCGGGCAAACATATCGTCTCTTCGAAATGAAAGGGTGTCGTCAGGCGGGGAAAGGGATAATTCTCGCTAACCCTGCCCAACGAGAACAACCACCCGGGTATCCAGGTGGTCGCAGTTATCGTCGTTGTAAATGTGGCCCGCGAGGATTTGACGGCATGGGATTGTGAGGAATGACGGGTTACCGCGTGGGGATGGTGAGCAGCGGCAGACTCTCGCGGTCGCTGGTGTCGGCCAGGGTGAAGATCAGCATCATAAAGGAAAAACTGCGCTTGGTCGTTAGGTCGCGGTTGTCGACCCAGAACCAGTGGCCTTGATACTCAACGGCCGCAAAAGAATCGGTCGGCTTCTCGGCGGAAGAGCGGATCCGGGCTCTGGCGACCCCTTTGCCATACTCTCCTGCCGGTTCGATTCCCGGGGTGGCGCGGCCGTCCCGAATATCCTCTTCGGGCACATCTACGCGAGCAGCCATGACACTAAGGATATGCAACAGGGAGCGGGTCTGGAGGGCAATTTCATTATTGCTGCCGGCGGTGGCGCCATAGATCAGGTGAAACTCCTCGGCGTCAGGGTCGAGGCCGAGCAGTTCGCGAAACTCGGCAATGTCCCGCAGCGTTTCCGGCGGGATCGCTTTGCTTCGGAAGGTAACCAGCCTGGTTTCGCGCTTGTCCTGGCCCTGAACGATTTTCATCCCGACAGCGCCGCTGCGCTGAATCTTGCGCAGCAGCTCGGCGGCCCGGTGAAACTTCGGATCGGGTGGACTGTAGCCAACCTGAAAGGAAACTTCCTCATTGCGCAACCCGTTGACCGCCATGACCGCTGTCGCCAACATGTCATCCGCCGGCCAACCGCTCTGGATGGTGAAGAACAGGTTCTCCGGCAGGATCGGCTGCATCAGCCCGCGGATGAAGCGATTGCCGGTGAGCGGCGTGTAGGTGATGGTCGGGCGGTCGGTGAATATCATATGGCCGCCGACGCCGGCGATCTGATCGCCCATGTTGGTCTTGGCCACCTGGGCCAGCCCCTCGACTCCGGTCTCCAGCGAATAGCCCGCCACGATCTGGCCGACATCCATGAAGCTGGGAGGATCCAGGTAGCGCAGCTTGACGATGTTCAGCAGCGTCTGGCGCTTCCACGACTCGGTGATGGCCGTATTGTAATCGAAGCGGTCGCTGCTGATCGTGGCGGGGCCGAGACCGGAGCAGCCCGCGAGAAGCAGACCGACGACGGCAGGCAGGGAAAAGCGCCGGCACAGCATCGGCACCACCAGGATCAGGAAGAAGGTCAGGGCGATCGGGGCCAGCGGCGGGAATCCCTGGGGAAAATGCGCGAACAAATCCATGGTCGATACCCCCCGTTCTGGACAAAGGTCGAACCTTGTATCGGATTGAGCCGGATTTTAGGTTGGCTCGTCATTATTAATCTAGCGAGGACAACGTTTATCAAAGTTCCTGATATCTGGCAAAGGGTAATATTTTAAGGATAGATGCGACCGTAGATCCTTCTGAATCGCCGCCAGAGCGCCAGCCACTCCTGACTTACACAACGTGGCGCCGACACAATCGTCTTAGGAGTTACATTACGGAGAGCAGAACAGGCCCAGCGGCCGGCAGCGATCGGTTCTCACCTCCCCTGGAACATGAGGCGTTGGGGATAGTCACGTACCTAGCCGTGCACACATAGTTCGATTTCGAAAATAGGTATCGAACCGTAGTCCCGAAGGCCGGTACCCACAAACCCTGCCCAACGAGAACGGCCACCCGGGTATCCAGGTGGCCATCATTTTCTTGTCATATTTATAGCGTTCAGTTAGACGGTGGTTTTTGCCTCAGAAGCCGTGGATTCTGAGCACCCACGCCCCACAACGTTGACACCTGATACTGATCGGGTTACAATCCATCCATGATCGGCGGGTTCCGGCACAAAGGTTTGCGGCAGTATTATCAGTCAGGGAGCAAGGTTGGCATCCAAGCCCAGCATGTTAACCGGCTGCGATTGATTCTGGCAAGACTCGATGCTGCGAGGGAGCCTCGGGACATGAACCTGCCGGGACTGCGGCTGCATAAGATGACTGGTGATCTGGAAGGGTTCTGGGCCGTCGATGTCAGTGGCAACTGGCGCACCATTTTCCGCTTCGATGGGCCGGACGTCTGCGAGGTTGATTATCTGGATTACCACTGAGGAGAAAAAACATGATGCATAACCCCCCACATCCCGGCGAGGTTGTTCGCGAACTTTGCCTCGCCCCTCTCGGGGTGACCGTAACCGCGGCGGCCAAGTCTCTTGGGGTTTCCCGCAAGGCTCTTTCGGAACTTCTCAACGGCAAGACCGGCATCAGCCCGGCCATGGCCATACGACTCTCGATCGCTTTTGATACGACCGCTGAAAGCTGGATGATCCAGCAGATGCACTTTGATCTTTGGGAAGCCGAACAACAGCGCAGCTCACTTCACGTTCGTAAGATCGAGGCCGCCTGAGGCTCACAACGTCCGCTAAAGATCAATTCGCACAGAACCTTCCCAACGATAAATGGCCACCTGGGCATCGGTCCAGGTGGCCATCGTTTTTGGCGTCGGCATATAGCGTTCAATAAGATACCAGTTTTGGGCTCAGAAGAGGTGAGTTGTGATTCCAAAGATGTGTTTCCAGTGGATAGCATGGTATAAATGGCAATGTGAGAGATAAAGTTGACTACTTCTGGGCAAAAACGACACCCGAAGGGGTCCTGGCCAGAGTTGCCCCGCATCATTACGTGGTACAGTGCCGCCGGATAGTGAACCCTCGGTTTTCGTGCCATGGGGGGGTATCTTATCAGCTTAATACACTAATGCAAGACTGACCCTATTGGGAGACCCAAGCCTGACCCTATCTATTACGCACGCTTGCGGGCAGCACTCCAGCGCTGTCCTTCTGCCAAAGGCCCAGTGACGGTTGCGTCCTTGTTCTTCATGGTCATGTTTAATCTCCTTGGACACGGGGACATTACCCCAAATCGGTGTCCAAGAAAACCGGCGCCGCCCCATCGTCAGTAACGGACCTGTCAGCCTCGACATTCGTCCGCTGAGTGCTTTCCAGCAACAACTGATCGACACGATTATGTCGCTGAGGTCTCGTGGATAGACCGAAATCACTAACTTTGCAATGGCTCAGTTTCCAGGGAGAACGTCACTGCAGGTAGCAGTTATTGCATCAACGTCGGATCGACAGACTAATGCCTTCAACCGTCGCCTGATATCGTTAAAAGGCATCATTACAGCCCCTCCAGAAAAATCTATTGTTTTTGTTGCGGTGGTGAAATAGCACCTCATCCCTCGCTTTTGATAGGCTGCCTGCCTCGTGAGAGCTGCTTCCTCTGTATCAAAAATCTCAATCGGGATTTTCCCATCGCCCTCGATAAATTCGGCGAGGAACAGCGGAATAGAGGCCCTTGAGATTTCCCCCCCACCAAATAGCGGGGCGAAGTTCACCTCGTTGATGATTGCGCCATTTTCATGCCAAGGCTTGGCAATGTCAGGACTAATGATGTCGATCCCGGCGACGTGGAGTCCAAATAGCTTGGCAGCTGCAATTGCAACGGATAGATTCTCCGGATGAACAATCGTCGTGACTTCCTCATCCACACCGCCGTCGGTTGTTGTTTCAATACGTCTTAACGGTGCTAGAATGCCTTTTGCAGGAATCGACTCCGACGAAAAGCCCGCTTGAGCGAGTGTTATTCGCGCGCGGTCATCAATCGGTTGGATTTTGGAGCGACCCCATGGTGCCTTAAGTTTCTGAGCTGCCACTTCGTCGCTAACCAGTTGTGAGATGGTGCGACTTCCATCTCCTCGTATGGACATCGGCAAGCGCTTGACCGCATAAAGAATACGCCCATTGGCGACGAAGAGGCGATGACATACACCGTCTACCTGACGTTCGATGATGACTTGCTTTGATTTTGAAAGTTCGTGGGCATGGACAAAAGCTACTTTGAGTGCATCGCTATCAAGAATATCGACGGACACTCCCTCTCCGCGATCGCGATCGATCGGCTTCACCACAAGAGGAAATTCAAATCGCTCCAGAGCGGTTAGCGCACCTGCTTCAGTGGCAACTACGACGTGGATGGGTGCAGGCAAGCCCGCCAACCGTAAAAGGTTAGCAGTAACAACCTTGTTCTGGGCAAGCTTGGCGCCCATTGAAGAATCAAGCTCCGTGGTGCTGCGGTCGAGCCTTCGCGCTTTACTGCCCCAGCCCATCTGATAGACACCTGCTCCAAGGTGCATGAAGGGGATGCCGAGTGAGTGCGCCACTTTCAAAACGGGAATAGTTGAGTCTCCGCCGGGTACAAACTTCTGAAGTACTTTGACAACCCTTTGATCGATTGTCTTAAAGACCTTATCTCGATTTTCGGGCGTTAAGGGGTTTTGAGCCATCCACTGACATAGTTCTACCGCAACCTCGAATGCACGTTTATATATAAATGGTGGAATAAAATTTACTTCAGCGACGTTAAGCTCTAAAGCAAAAACTTTTTTCGCAGGATCTTTATGCTCGATTGAAGTAACTGCAATATCACTGAAAACCGGCACGCGTATTCTCTCCAAGAGTGTCCTAGAGAGAGCAAGAAAACCCCTCATAAAAACCAGTTTATCCTCTTTTACTTCTGCAAGAAGAACATTGCGCACCGATTCTAATTGGCTAATCTCAGTATCAGCCAACAACTTAACCCACCTATCATAATCCGAAAGTGAGGTTAATTTAGGAAAATCAACGTTTAAACGAACAACGATACTTTGCTCAATATTTTCTAGACACGTATGGGCGGCATTGTTCTTCTTTGTTTCAGAATTTGACAGGTTTTCTCTGATTATTTCCATGATTTTATTGTGGTCTACCTTGCCTAGGTCATTTCTCGGCAAATCTCCTACGATCACAATCTTTCGTGGCGCCTTGCTGCCCAGATTTTGCAATCCGAATCTATATAGATCTGATTCGGTAGACGAAACTCCTTCCTTCAAGGAAATGACGCAAATCGGAAGATGTTGATGTATCTGATGTTGGACGGCTTTTACTTTGACGTCTTTGATGTGGGGGTGGCGCTTGAAAACCTTTTCTATCTCGGCGGGGTATAAATTGATTCCGTTGACTATCATCATATCGTCACCCCTCCCGACGTAGATGATCTGCCCGTCATCCGTTTTATAGCCAACATCGCCTGTAATAAAAAATTTGCCTTGTAAGTTTCGACGGGTATGATAATTGTCTCTGTATGAATGAATCATTTGTTTTGTGCGGGCGCAGATCAAACCAATCTCGTTTTTAATTTCGTTTCCTTTGTTATCGACAATCTTTGTCTCTACATTCGGCAATGTCTTCCCGACGGTTCCAGAAGTCGATAATATTTCATCCGGTGTTGCAATGGAAATTGCACCCGTTTCATTTGTACTGTAAGTTATATAAGTGTTTCTTGTTAATTTTTTGTGAATTCTGGCTCTAAGCTCGTCGGACACATACGATGCTGAGAGTTCCAGAACCCGCAACCTTTCTCCAAGTTCGGTTAATGGAGTAACCGCCAAGTTAAGTAATTGTTCAACCTGCAGAACGATGGCGGACAAGAAAGACACCCCGAATTTCTGGCAGGTGTCGAAAAGACTTTCGTTACTCTCTCCCCGGATGACGACACCCCCGCCAGCTTTTAAGATCGAAAGTACTCGAATCTTTGATCCTATGTAAGAGTTTGATGAAATCCGGAGAAAGCGTTCATTCTCGTTGATGCTGAAAAATCGAATGCGTTGGTCGAGGCGTTCCAGAATCATTGAATGGGTAAGCTCGAACACCTTTGGTGAGCCAGTAGAGCCAGAAGTTGTTACGGTTATAAATTGACCTTCGACTGGGGTTGGTTGTTTTTGGGTGTATTCGGTCGAATAATCTTCGAGATCTGCCCAAGTAGTTCTAATGCTAAGTGCAGAGAAAAGATCGTTTGATATATCGTCAGTGAGTATCTGATCAATCTGCAAGTAATCAATGAGAAATTTTTTGTATTCTGGGGGGTGTGCATATGGAAGCGATATGCAGCGCCGTCCTGCGAGCGACATCGCAAAAGTTGTGATAATTTCCATTAGGTCGTCGCTGAAAGTCAGTCCAATCGGGCGTGTTGTTCTTTTTGTTTTGCTTTCGATCAAGTTGGCGAGCTGGCAAGCCATTTGATGAAGTTTCAAATACGAAATTGTTTTTCGTCCCAAGAACGCCGGCGCATCAGGGTTTTTCAGGTTCTGCTTGTCGATTATTTCATGCAGGTAGATCATATAATCATCCGGTGTGAACCTTTGGGTCTGTGAACCTTTGGGGTCAGGCTTGCATAAGTGTATTATTTAAACGTCTCCAGCAGGCTTCTCATCTTTTCGGCAAGCACGGAATCCGCTTTTGCCCGGATCTGAAGGTGCTTTGCCACGGAGCTTATGGTCGTTACGTCCCTCCCGGTTATCTTTCCCAATTCCGAGATACTTCCACAGCCGGTCTCCAAGATCAACCATGCCGCCATGCCACGCGCTTCTGACAGGCGGCGATATCGGCCAGGAGTTGCAAGTTCCTGCTGATCGATTGAATACTCCTGGCAAACACGTGCAACTATATCAGTCAGACATAGCGGCCGCTTCGGTCTACGCACCAGCACCCGCTCCATGAAGTCATCATCGCCGAGAATGCGACTCTCATCGACTCTGCCGCTGTGAAATTCGCTCTGACGGCCCTCGTCCTTGCCTTGTTCGACAAACTTTCGGTATTCGTGCTGTGCCCTGACAACGCTTTGGCCATACTGCTTACCAAGCAAGGCAAGGCCGCTGAGGCTTCAGCAGTATATGAGAATATTTTGTCGGCAATCGCAAAATAACGGGCGAATTTGATTTATTCAGCCTGTCAGGGGAAGATTTTCCTCGCGATTTGCACCGCCATGGTCTCTGGTAATTCGACATCACTCCAGCAGAGCATTTCGCCAGCAGACACGGAATTGTTAAGAACTGCGTCGAAGACCACACCAATCGGCAGATGCCCGCGTCTTTCAGCGGCGACTACTGCTTCACCACGCAGATCGAACCCACCCATGCCGCGATCAATCCTGTACCCGGCAGGGAGGTCTCTTTTTGCAACGGCGGCAACGCTCACGACTGGGTTTGGTGAATTGTTGAGCAGGGGCGGTTCTTCACGAAGAACGCGCCTGATGGTCTTGACAACCTCAAGCCCACAGAGGTGAAAGGGACGCTCCAACACATAAAAAGGGCCGTCGCCGAGGTTATACGTCCGCAACGTTTCCCGCTCGGCATCGTCATGGAGTCCGGTCACAAAGACCCCTGGCGGCAGGTGGCGATCGATAATGTAGTCAGCAATCGGGGAGCCAATCTCACTTGCGAAATGACCTAGTTGAGTCTGTGCTGTTATCCGGTCACTACCGGGCAACCCCAGCATACCGGGCTTATACATCACTGCGCCGAGTCCGTTTGCAACCAAAGCCTGTTCTGTCTGCAGCTTCGTCCCATCAGTAAAAGAGGTCACCTGTTCGAGAGTAAACCCCAGATGCTGCGCCCAGTAGCTCATCGCATCGGGGGGCGGATCAAGATCGAGGTAACGCTTCATACTGCCGTAAACCATGGGCTTAAATCCCATGGCCATGCAATCTTGCGCCAACGCGGCGAGTGATCCCGGCTGGTCCCCTTCTGCCTCCGTCAGGTACCCCCGATCCGCGAAATATGAACCGCAGGCCACATGGAACTCGCTGTTCATGGTTACCACCGGCCGCTGCCTTATGAGGGCTGCAGCTACAACCTCGGTAGCATGGCGAGGGTCACCAGTGCATTCGACGATCAATTCAGATCTGTCAAGAAATTGCTCGATGGAATTTGTGAGGCGCTGAGGCAAAGGGAAGTCGGCAACCGAATTGATTTCTCGGCGCGTGAGGACTGATGCTATGGCCAGGTCGGTTGTGCGAAGCAGGGCGCGCACAAGTTGGCGGGCTATGAAACCTGTCCCGGAAATACCAATGGCGATCGGCTGATCTCTAACCATATACAGTCACCGTGAGGATTGGCACTTGTGTCTCAAGCGACTGGAATTATGTCAATGCAAGGCGCGGAGTTCGTCGCCGACATCAAATTTCGGGACAGCTCCAGCGTGCGCGCTTGCCCTTGGCCAGAAGTTTGTTGCGAACCAAACTGAACCGTCGGCTCACCCCCAGAATTGACTTCTGGAGGCAATTTTTCAAGGATGTCGCCTGTTCTTGCGAAATATATCCTTGTTTGAATGCAACCTCTGTGTCGTGGAGCATGTAGTGGCGTTGGATAATTCCATTGGCTAAATGGCCTTCCCATAACTCTTCTTGATCGTTCTGCGCGTTTAAAAACCTGCCAGACCAATTCTGATTGTGAACGCGGTATTTTATCAGCGGGGCTGGAAGATACTCAATCCCTTTCAGTAGCGCGGCCCGGTAGGGAAGTATCCAGTCATGAGCAAAGGCAGATAGATTAGGATCAAGCGGGGCGAACTTTTTGAAAATATCGGGTTCAAAACTAAGAACGGCACCCAGCATTGCCCTGCAATAGCCACTTGTGGCGATGCTTCCGGCGGACAAATCGAAGCGCTTTGCGGAGTCGCTGTAAAGCCCCTGTTCTTCGCCTTGTTTGTTGATGACGACAGCGTTGCTGGTGACCATGGAGCAGTTATGCTTGCGCCAAGCCTCAACTAATTCCTGAACGCGACTCGGATGGGAAATGTCATCTCCGTGAGCCATTACTATGAATGTTCCGCTGGACAGCTTAACCATCTGATCGCAATTGCCGATTCCAAGTCGCCTGTTATTTTGATGTAGCACGACCTGCGCCGAACTGTTTTGGCGCTTTGCGAAGTCAACAGCCAGTTCGAATGTGCCATCGCTCGAGGCATCATCAGAAATAACGATTTCCAGAGGGCGATAGGTCTGATTAAAAGCTGCCTCGAGAACCGATAAAATGAATTCCCTTTGCTGGCAGCATATTATGCCAAAGGTGACGAGTGGGTTCTCAACAGTCATTCGATACCTTCCAGACAAAAGCTGATCAAAAAAACGCCCTCGTTATACTCTATCGCTACTGTCCGGTTAATAGTTGAATAAAGTCGGCTGGTTATCGAATGGCGTGCCGGGATTTAGCTTGAGAGCCTCCGCAACCAGCGATAAAATGGGCCTTTTTTCGAATAAATTGTGTCAAAAAGCGAGAAAGTTCAACTTGTGATCTTACCACCTCCAACAGAGACACTTTTATCAAACACCGCGACAATTAGCAAAAGAGAAGGCTCTGTTAGCGAGTATGTTGATCCGAGGAACCTGTCCCCTGCACACCCCCCGTGTTGCACTATCACGCTAAGCATGATAATTTACACATGATAATTAGGGCGGCAGGAGGCGACTGTGCCAGACGACCCAAGTCAAATAGCGGATAAACAAATCATTCACCCCGGCTCAATTCTCGAGCAGGATTTCATGCGCCCGGCTGGATTGACCCAGAATGGACTGGCGAGAGCGCTTGGCATTCCGGCCCAGAGGGTCGGCGACATTGTCCTCGGACGGCGGGGAATCAGCCCGGACACGGCGGTGCGGCTCGCCGGATATTTCGCAAACGACCCCCGCTTCTGGTTTGGGTTACAGATGGAATATGACCTCGCCCGTATCGACAGGGAGCGCATTGTGCGAGAAGTCCGGTGCCCGGTAAACCAGCCCGGCCGCGCCCAGCGTCTGATCGACGCTCAGGTGCTTCGCGAGCATCAGCTCGTCGCAGAGCGCCTGCGCGACAACCCAGCCGCCGTCATCGCAAAGGCGCTGGAGAACATCGAGCGATGGGGGTGGCGCCGCGACTTCCCGGATCCCGCACGGCGGCCGGGCTTCATGACCGAATGGCTCGCGCTTCTCGAGGGGCCGCGGGACTTGCTTTTGATGGCCCTGACCGGCACCGGCGAGCGGATGGTCACCCTGCGCTCCTCATCGCCCTTCGCCGGCGTGGTTTCCTTCCGCGAGCGCTGGCGGCTGCGGAAACGACACGCATAGGAGGAAACTGTGAAACTGGGACAGCTTGAGCATCTGCTCAGGGCCGCTGGTGCCATCACTGAAGACGATGAATTTTATGTGGTCGGTAGCCAGGCTATTTTGCCGAGTCTGCCGCCAGGGTGCGAGGTGCCCTTGGCGCTTTGGCGCTCCATCGAGGCTGACCTCGCTCCCGTGCAGCATCCAGAACGATGGGCCTTGATCGAAGGGTCTATTGGCGAGGGGTCACCGTTCCACGAGACGTATGGATATCATGCGGACGGGGTCGAGGAGGGCACGGCTATCCTGCCGTCAGGCTGGAGGAGCCGGGTGTTTCGTTTCCACTCAGCGGCTACCGGCGGCGTCACCGGTCTTTGCCTTGAGCCGCACGATCTGCTCATCTCAAAATACTGTGCTGGCCGGACCAAGGATCTGGAATTCAACCGGGCCGTCATCGACCTCGGGATTGTGGCCAAGAATGTTCTGCTGGAACGGTTGGCCTGCACGGACATCGGTGACACATTGCGCCAGGTCGTTGAGGGCCGTATCACTCGGGACTTTTCATAGCTACTTGCAAAGCGAAGTGGCGCCAAGCGATATCAACCTTACTCGCCAATAGAGCCAAGGAGAATGGTTCTGGGAAGATGCCGAGCGGAACCGTCTCACCAGTTGCGCCACAGAAATCTGTCCAAGCTGGTAAACCCTTCAGTGGCGATTATCGCATCCCCTGGTCAGCGGGAACGGCTACCCGGGTATCCAGATGGCCGTCATTTTCGTGTCATATTTATAGCGTTCAGTTAGACGGCGGTTTTTGCCTTAGAGCCCGTGGGAAGCGGACATTTACTCAACCATCAATCGGTATCCAACCCCTGGTTCTGTCCGAATGTAACGGGAACGCGAGGCATCTTCTTCAATTTTGCGGCGCAGATTGCTGATGTTAACGCGCAGGACGTGTGGCTGCTCCAGATAAGCGAGGCCCCACACCTGCCTGAGTATCTGGTTGTGCGTCAGAACCTTCCCGGCGTGGACAACCAGCAGGCGCAGGAGATCGTATTCGGTCGGTGTCAGGGATATCTCCGCCCCTCGGCACAAGACCCGTCGCTCGGTGAGATCGACGGTCAGATCACCGTTGGTGAAAACCGGCTCCGGTGTTTGCTGGAGCGTTCTCCGCAGGGCCGCCCGTATCCGGGCCTTCAGTTCGCTCACTCCGAAAGGCTTGGTAAGGTAATCGTCCGCGCCGGCATCCAGGGCGGCCACTTTGTCATCTTCACGCTCCCTTACCGAAAGCACGATGATTGGAACCTGCGACCATTCGCGGAGGCGCCTGATGACTTCGATCCCATCAAGGTCGGGCAGCCCCAGGTCAAGCAGAATGACATCGGGCTTCGTCGCTGCGGCCGCAGCCAGAGCGGCATGGCCTCCTTCAGCAAGATGCAGGCAGAACTCCCCTTCAAGGATTGTCTGCAGAAACCGCCGAATCGGCTGCTCGTCGTCAACGACCAGTATGCGGACCGGGTTGTCGGGGTTCATTGGTTCACTCCAGGTGGCAACTCCAGGGGAGACGGGGGCAGCTTCACTTCAACAAGCAAGCCCCCCTTCGGCCGGTTTGCTGCCGTAACGCTGCCATGGTGCGCCTCGATGATCCCTTTGGCTATGGAGAGTCCAAGACCGGTGCCCCCTGTGCGCTCCGGAACCGCGACGCGGTAGAATTTGTCGAAGATGCGCTCTTCCTGCCCCGCGGGGATCCCTGGGCCATTGTCGATCACGGCAATTATAACCCACCTCCCGTCAAAACCTGCCGAAAGGGTGATGTCTGTCGCGGGAGGAGCATGTTTCAGGGCATTGTCCAGCAGGTTGACCAGCGCCTGGGTCATCAGGGCCAGATCGACAGGGACCGGTGGCAGCTCCTGCTCAACCGCCGCCAGGAGATGATGATCGCCGATGCGCGATTCGACCGCGCCGATGGCACAGCCAATGAGCTCCTCAACCTCGCAGGGTGTCAGCCGGGGCGACAGGGCGCCCGCTTCAAGACGCGTCATATCAAGCAGGCTTTGCACGAATCGGTTCATCCGACCGGCTTCTTCGGCGGCCGTCGAGAGCATGCTGCGCCGTTGTTCCGCATCGAACGTCCGGTCCTCGGTTAGCACGGAATCGAGAACCCCGGAGATAGTCACCAGCGGTGTGCGCAAGTCGTGCGAGATTGAATTCAAGAGGGCCTGCTCCAACAGGTTCTTTTCTTGGAGAATGCGGGCCTTTTCCGCCTGGATGGAAAGTTGCACCCGTTCCAGGGCCATCGCCGCCTGCCCAGCGAACGCTTCAACCAGCGGCAAGCTGTCAGCCAGGCTCGATCCGCCTTTCTCGATTACCATGACACCCACGGTCTTGGCGCCGGACTTGATCGGCACGAATATGAAGGGGGCTTCCGGAAAAGCCGCAGTGTCTGTGCCGGCACGTCGACCGCTCTTCATCACCCAGGCGGCAATGTCCAGGCACCCTTCATCAAGTTGGAGCACGGCGGCATCAGGTACCTGTTCAAGAGAACCCTGGCGATCGAGGAGAACCACCAGCCTGGACCCGAGATTATTGAGAACCGCCCGCCGCAGGGCCGCGCAAACCGCTTGCCCGTCACCTGCAACAGACAGATCCCGTGTCAGGGAATAAAGGCTGTTGGTCCGGGCCTCCTGCTGCCTGACCTGCACAATCTTCTCCTGGATACTGGCGACCAGCGAACTGATGACGACCCCCACCACGAAGAGGGCAAAAAAGGTAAACAGGTATTCTGTGTCGTGAACCCGTAGCGAGAAACGCGGGGGTATGAACAGGAAATTGAACGCCAGCACCGACAGGAGGGCAGTCATGATTGCCGGCAGGAGTCCGAGCCTGGTTGCTGCCAGGACGACAGCCAGCAGATACACCATAACCATATTGGTCGGTGCAAGCGACGTGCGGACAGCTTCGCATAACAGGGAAGCCAGTGCCACAAGGATGATCGCGCCAAGGTAGCCGGATAATGAACGAGTAATCCTCATGGGGAAATCTTACCCCCTCAATACAAATCTTGCCAGCGCCAGTGTCCCGACGGGACACTCTACCTAGGTACGGACCCTGATCGGCAGGATCACCGTGGTCAGACCCTCCCACTGCAGGTGGCGCTGGATGGCAAAGGCCGTCTCATTGTGCAGAAGGCGATGATAGAACTTTTCGAGCTTGAAAGTGATCTGCCCGGTGAAGACTGTCGAACGGGGGAACTCCTCGGCGGTCTGTTTAGAGAGTTCCACGGCACTCTCTACTACGTCGGTCCCCAGGGCAGTTCGGTATTCGGCGGCAAAACCGAGCCTGTGGGCCATCGACACATATTTGTCCAGCCCCTGCCTGACCGACTCTTCCAGTGCCTCGATCTCCTCTGCTCCCTTGAACGATCCGGAATCGATCATGGCTACCGAGACGAAAATCACATTCTTGTAGGTTTTCGGGAAGGTGGACAGGATTGACAACAAGGTATGAATCCCGAAACCACTGTACCCTGAGACCAACTGGATGGCAGTCGGGGCATTGCGATCAATCTGCGGCGGCTCCCCATGAGGAGAAATTGGTAAGTTCAGCAGGTTTTCATCAAGGTCCTGCATACCTCTGCGTACCTGTAAGTAGTGGCTCTTGATCAGGCAACAGAGCCAGATCACCACCGAAGTGATTACCAAGGTCAACCACCCGCCTTCGGCAAACTTCTCCACCGTGGTGATGGTCAGGATAGTTACACAGAGGGCCAAGCCAACAAGGTGTACGGAGAGGTGTCGAAACCACTGGGGGTCTTCATTGCGTCGCCGTATAAAGAATTTCGACATCCCCAGTTGTGACAGCGAGAAGGTTATAAAGACATTGATAGAATACATGACCACCAGCGCCGAGACCGATCCGCCGGTATAGAAAAGGAGTGCAATCGCCGAGATACCCATCAGGATGATGCCGTTGCGCATGGTCAGCCGCTCCGACAGGGCGGCAAAGCGGTGCGGGAACCAGGAGTCGATGGCCATGTTGGCCATGACCCGGGGGCCGTCCACGAAACCAGCCTGGGCTGCCACCAGTAAAAGTGCTCCCTCAGAGAAGATAGTGATGAAGGATATCCAGTTGCCCATGGGCCAATGGGCGAACAGTCCATCGGCCAGCACGGCATTGAGGGTCTTCCCTTCTATCGGTTTGATGTCTACCAGTGCATAGCAAAAAAACAGTATGCCCGCAGTGAACGCCAGGGAGCTGGCCATGTAAAGCATGGTCCGCTTGCCGGTCTGCACGCGCGGCTCACGCATGATCTGCAGGCCATTGGAGACCGCCTCGATACCGGTGTAGGTCCCCCCACCAAGCGAATAAGCCCTTACGAACAAGAGCATAATTCCAAAGATACCGATGCTGGAAAGGTCTTTGCCAAGGCCGTTCTGCACATCGTTCGCCAGGGGGGCGATCTTGTCGGTATGGGAAAAAACCCCATAGACCAGCATCAGGATATGGCTGGCCACGAAGGTCATGAAGATCGGCGCCAGCACAAATATCGATTCCTTGACGCCGCGGATATTGAGAACAATCAGCAGCACTATCAGGACGCAGGCCACCGGCACCTTGTAGTGATGATGCCCCTTGGGGATATAACTGAAAATCGCATCGCAGCAGGAGGCGATGGAAATGGTTATGGTCATGACGTAGTCCACCAGCAGTGCACTCCCGGAAACGACCCCGGCCTTATCGCCCAACATGTGGGTGGCTACGATGTACCCCCCACCGCCATGAGGAAAGTGCTCGATAATCCGGGAATAGGCATAGGAGATAATGAAGACGGTCAAAGCTGTGGCCAAGCCGAGGAACACCGCAAGATAGGCATGCTCTCCCAAGGCCTTGAAGGCTTCTTCCGGACCGTACGCCGATGATGACAACCCGTCCGCGCCCAGCCCAATCCAGGCGAGGATCGGAATCAGGGCCAGATTGTGGAACAGTCGCGGATCCTTGAGGTATTTGGGAGCTCCGAAGATGGCGCAGCGGATCTTGCCGATCAAAGACTGTTGATCCTGGGGGGTGTCAGGCATTGCCGGCTTTTTCGAACTCTTCTATGGGAATCGGTTTCCAACGGCACAGTTCGGCAGCAAAGACGGCGACATGCCCCGGTATGGCAGTGGGCGGGGCTAACGTTGTGATCCCATCATTCTCATTGAATTCACGATCCTCACAGAAGTCCGCACCTTCATATAATCCGCTCACGATATTGTACCGGTAGACCCTCATGGCTCACCTCCCATGAGTACAGCATAGCTCTATGCACATAATGAAAGTGTCAAAATGGGCGGGAAGAACGTCAAGAAAGCGTCAAGATTTCCCATGGTGAGTAGATGCAATGTGCCGCTGGCTTTGCTGAAATGCAGGCAAACATATCGTCTCTTCGAAATGAAAGGGTGTCGTCAGGCGGGGAAAGGGATAATTCTCGCTAACCCTGCCCAACGAGAACAACCACCCGGGTATCCAGGTGGTCGCAGTTATCGTCGTTGTAAATGTGGCCCGCGAGGATTTGACGGCATGGGATTGTGAGGAATGACGGGTTACCGCGTGGGGATGGTGAGCAGCGGCAGACTCTCGCGGTCGCTGGTGTCGGCCAGGGTGAAGATCAGCATCATAAAGGAAAAACTGCGCTTGGTCGTTAGGTCGCGGTTGTCGACCCAGAACCAGTGGCCTTGATACTCAACGGCCGCAAAAGAATCGGTCGGCTTCTCGGCGGAAGAGCGGATCCGGGCTCTGGCGACCCCTTTGCCATACTCTCCTGCCGGTTCGATTCCCGGGGTGGCGCGGCCGTCCCGAATATCCTCTTCGGGCACATCTACGCGAGCAGCCATGACACTAAGGATATGCAACAGGGAGCGGGTCTGGAGGGCAATTTCATTATTGCTGCCGGCGGTGGCGCCATAGATCAGGTGAAACTCCTCGGCGTCAGGGTCGAGGCCGAGCAGTTCGCGAAACTCGGCAATGTCCCGCAGCGTTTCCGGCGGGATCGCTTTGCTTCGGAAGGTAACCAGCCTGGTTTCGCGCTTGTCCTGGCCCTGAACGATTTTCATCCCGACAGCGCCGCTGCGCTGAATCTTGCGCAGCAGCTCGGCGGCCCGGTGAAACTTCGGATCGGGTGGACTGTAGCCAACCTGAAAGGAAACTTCCTCATTGCGCAACCCGTTGACCGCCATGACCGCTGTCGCCAACATGTCATCCGCCGGCCAACCGCTCTGGATGGTGAAGAACAGGTTCTCCGGCAGGATCGGCTGCATCAGCCCGCGGATGAAGCGATTGCCGGTGAGCGGCGTGTAGGTGATGGTCGGGCGGTCGGTGAATATCATATGGCCGCCGACGCCGGCGATCTGATCGCCCATGTTGGTCTTGGCCACCTGGGCCAGCCCCTCGACTCCGGTCTCCAGCGAATAGCCCGCCACGATCTGGCCGACATCCATGAAGCTGGGAGGATCCAGGTAGCGCAGCTTGACGATGTTCAGCAGCGTCTGGCGCTTCCACGACTCGGTGATGGCCGTATTGTAATCGAAGCGGTCGCTGCTGATCGTGGCGGGGCCGAGACCGGAGCAGCCCGCGAGAAGCAGACCGACGACGGCAGGCAGGGAAAAGCGCCGGCACAGCATCGGCACCACCAGGATCAGGAAGAAGGTCAGGGCGATCGGGGCCAGCGGCGGGAATCCCTGGGGAAAATGCGCGAACAAATCCATGGTCGATACCCCCCGTTCTGGACAAAGGTCGAACCTTGTATCGGATTGAGCCGGGTTTTAGGTTGGCTCGTCATTATTAATCTAGCGAGGACAACGTTTATCAAAGTTCCTGATATCTGGCAAAGGGTAATATTTTAAGGATAGATGCGACCGTAGATCCTTCTAAATCGCCGCCAGAGCGCCAGCCACTCCTGACTTACACAACGTGGCGCCGACACAATCGTCTTGGGAGTTACATTACGGAGAGCAGAACAGGCCCAGCGGCCGGCAGCGATCGGTTCTCACCTCCCCTGGAACATGAGACGTTGGGGATAGTCACGTACCTAGCCGTGCACACATAGTTCGATTTCGAAAATAGTATCGAACCGTAGTCCCGAAGGCCGGTACTCACAAACCCTGCCCAACGAGAACGGCCACCCGGGTATCCAGGTGGCCATCATTTTCGTGTCATATTTATAACGACTTCTGAGGCAAAAACCGGCGTCTAACTGACCGCCACATTTACGACGCAGAAAAAAGCGGCCACCTGGATATCCGGGTGGACGTATCTTTTGTCAGGGAATTTGATAATCGGGCAAGGACAGGTTACTGGCTTTAAGCGATCCCCTGTAATGCAACTTGTGAGATGGATGCGCCATCCCTTTGGCAATATCCTCGGGAAGGCCGCGCAGCCGGACGAAGCGCATCAGCATCAGCTTGCATTGTCGTATGAAGCCGATGCCGCGCCACATTGGATTAAACCAGAGGCTTGCCGCTCAACGAGCGGCCCATCAGGGCGCGGTTGTAAGCAGAGACGATATCCCGGCGCGAAACGATGCCGAGGAGCTTGCGATGGGTTTCGCGATCGACCACCGGCAACTGCTCGATGTTGCGGTAGCCAATCTTGCGCATCGCCTGGTCGAGATCCTCGTCCTCATGGGTGGTGATCACGTTATGGGTGGCGATCTCCTTGATAACTACCAGATCGAGCAGGTCCTCTTCGAAGACCACCCCCATGAAATCCTGTACCGAGAGGATGCCGGTTAGTTCGCCCTCGCGGTTGACCAGTGGGAAGTTGGTCTCCTTGTGGGTGGAGATGAACTGGGTGAATTGGCGCAGTGTCATGCTTTCAGGGGCGGCGGCCGGCTGACGGTTCATCACCTCGCCGACCCAGAGTGACTTCATAATATTGCGCTCTTTGCCGGCCTCAAGGTCGATCCCGGCGCGAGCCAGGTCCATGGTCTCAAGGCTGTAGCGATGGAAGCGCCGGCAGATGGTTACCCCAATCACGCAGGTGAGCATGATCGGTACGATGATCTGATAAGAGGAAGTGATTTCGAAGAGGAGAAAAATCCCGGTCATCGGCGCGTGAGTGGCAGCGGCGAGGAAGCTGCCCATGCCGACCATGGCGAAGGCCCCCGAGGAAATGCCGAGGGTTGGGAAAAGCAACTGTAGTGCCTTGCCGAAAGCACCGCCACCCATGGCGCCAAGAAACAGCGAGGGGGCAAAGACGCCTCCAGGCAGTCCGGAGCCGAGGGTAATGGAGGTCGCCACGGCCTTGACCAGCACCAGTCCCGCCAGCATGTACCAGACGCCGTTGCCGTGCAGCACCTGCTCGATAAAGTCATAACCGTTGCCGAAGATCTGCGGCATCACCACCCCGAACACCCCGACCAGCAATCCACCCAGAACCGGCTTGGTCAACTTGGGAAGCTTGAGTGCGGCGAACCAGTCCTTGATCTTGTAGTGCCAGGTCATGAAGGTCGCTGCGAGGAAGCCGACCAGGATGCCGAGCAGCACGTAGAAGAAGAGTTCCCAGTAGCTGCCGAGTTGGTAAGGCGGCGGGGCGAAAGCGGCCTGGTCGCCGAGCAGGGCACGCGAGACCACGGTGCTCATGCCGCTGGCGATGACGATCGAGGTGAAGCTGGACAGCTCGAAAGATGACAGGAGTACGATCTCGTGAGCGAAGAAGACGCCGGCAATCGGCGCGTTGAAGGTGGCCGCTACGCCGCTGGCCGCACCGCAGGCCACCAGGACCTTAAGGTAATCGCCTCCCATCTTGAAGCTCTGTCCGACCTTGCTGCCGATGGCGCCGCCGATCTGGGCGATCGGACCCTCCTGGCCGGCCGAACCGCCGGTACCGATGGTGATGGCGCTGGCCAGGCCGCGGGTGAAGATGGTCCGCGTCGGCACCTTACCCCCGCGCAGGTTGACCTCCTCAAGGAAGCGCGAGAAGCCGAAGCGCAAATCCTTGGCATAGTACGCCCCCATCGGGATCATCAGGATGCCGCCGCACAGGGGGAAGAGGATCAGGTAGAGACGGTTCCAATTCCAGGCGTTGGTGTCGATGGCGAAGTATGCAGTCCCCTGGGTGATCACGCCATAATGAATCAGATCGATGGTCTGGCGCAGGGCGTAGTTGCCCAGACCTGCAAGCACGCCGATGATGACGGCGAGGATGGCAAGGAAGGTGTTCTCGCTGAGTTGGAACCGGCTGAGGATGGCGGTGACGAGCTGTCGTTAACCAGTCGGGGGCGAAACGCTGCAATGGCTGCTCCAATATATAAAAAAAATTATGATTTGCGCGGATACTAGCACCAGGTTGATGAAGGGTAAACACTTAGAAGCGCTGGGAAGGGTCTGGATCGTTCAGGTCGCAGGTGATGCCGGGTCGAAATCGACCGGCTTTGGGAGAATAAATGATGGCAGCGCTGTGTTGATTAGGGCATAGATCAGCAGCGCGCTGTAGAGGGTGTCCGGCAATTTATAGGTTTCGCGCAGGATTTCTGCCAGTACCAGGGTGAAAATCAGCGTTGGCGTTAGGGCTATCGAAATACGCAAGCGGCTGCGCCAGTGCTCTTTGATGATCGGCTCACGCTGCAGCCAGATGATGCCGATGCGCAATGGCAGCAGGATCATGCTGGCCGCAATGCCGAGCCAAAGGGATGCCCAGTTGAGGGCCTCCGGGGGGACAATCAGGCCGCTTCTGAAGAAATAAAAAGGGATGAAGAACGAGGCGAACAGGCGGACGGCGCTCAAGATATCGTCGCCAACCAGGGTCGGCATGCGGCTTCTCAACTGCTGTGCGAGGAAGCCCACCAGGAAGGCTCCGACCAGGTAATAGACTCCGAGGTGCTTGGTGAGGTACGCGGCGATCAGGCCCATCAGCACCAGGAAGGAAAACTCCGAGCCGGGAGCGTAAGGCAGGATCAGGCGAACGAAGAGCAGGAAGAGCAGGGGGAGCACGGCCAGCATCAGCCACAAGGCCGCAAGAGAAATCACCAGAATATCGATCGTGGTTGATTGCATCGCCAGGAAGAGTATTGCCAAGGCCAGCAATTCGCTGCTGATGGCTTTTGCCTTGATCCAGAAGGATTCATGCTCATCGACACCCCAGCGGCGGAGCGATTCAAGGATGAACCCGGTCGATGGGGTGAGCAGGGCAAGCGCCAGCAGAAGTCCCGCCTGCCAGCTCAATTTCGCCCAGCAGAATGGCGCCTGCGGTGACTGCGGCCAATAGCAGCGACTGTATGAACAGGTGCCCCAGGATCGGCCCTGCGCACTTTCGCAGTTCCGCAAGGCGAACTTCCAGGCCGGCGAAGAGGAACAGCGACGAAATGCCGAGGGCGGCCAGCAGGGCCAGGGTCTGGTGCAGTTGCAGCTCAGGTAGGTAAACGGTTGCCACCACGCCGAAAATGAAGCAGGTCAGTGGCCCCGGGATGTTGTAGCGCTGCAGAATCTTGGGCACGACGAGGATGCCGAAGAGAAAGAGCAGGCCGATGAATTCACGCTGCTGTCGACAGGCTCACCGGGCACCTCCGAACAGGTCGAAGGATCGCTTCGTTCCACCCGGTTGGCCCGATCCCTTCGGTTTTGAACAGCGCCGGCAGGACGAGATTCCGGTCGTAACTGCCGTCTGGCTTCTTGATGGCAACAGGGAAGTCCGCGTGCTGCAGCATGGGCAGGTCATTAAGAGAGTCGCCAAGGGCGACGACGAAGATCATCCCCAACTGTTCCCGGAAAAGGCTGGTGAGGATCTCCATGGCCGAGCCTTTGTTGCTGTCACCGAGAAGGTGAAAGAACGCGCCCCTGGTCGAGCAAAACCCCTTCTCCCGAATTCTTTCCCCAAGTTTCACAACCTCGGCCTCACTACCGTCGAAGAGGAACGGTTCATCAAAATCTCTGGTCTTGGCCATGGCCGCCTGCTCAAGGGTCAGGCCGGTCAGTTCGGCCACTCGGCAAAGTCATGTCACCGAAGCCGGTCAGCGCGAAGCCTTCCGACTGTAACTCTTTAACCGTCTGACGCAGGCTCTGATAGGGGGCGCCGAGGCGGATGCTCACGTAGCCGGTGTCTCTGCTGGTCGCCAGACCCGGCGACAACGTGGACAGATCGAAATAGCCTTCTGGGATAAAAATACCCCCGCCATTCTCGCTGACAAAGGGGTCGTGATTATCGAGGAGTCGGCGGTAGTACTCGATCTCCGTCCTGGTTTTGCTGGAACAGAGCACCAGTGGGATCTGCTGTTCACGGAGCAATTGCAGCGCCGGCAACGCCGGCTCATGCGAATAGGTGGCATGGTCGAGCAGGGTGCCGTCCAGGTCAGTGAAGACGACAATCTTCTTCAAAAATCAATCCTTCCGAGTTGGTGAAACAATATCACTCTCAAGAGAAACCCGGACCGTCGGTGATTGCTGTCGGCGGACGCTGGTGCGAATCCGCTCGGACGGAATCCGGCATTCATCAACCAGAAATGCGGAGACTTGTCGAACACGCTCCGCTGCATTCTTTCTACTCTTTGTTCCCGGCCGTTCGGCGAACCCCTCGATGGTGATCGTCGCTGACCGGCTTTGACGATAGATCTCCCCAAGAGGAGCGAGGAGCGCTTTCATCGGTTCAGTGAGTTTGGTTTGACCAGGTTCGTATGACAGTGGCGGGACAAACGGGATGAGCTCCACGGTCACGGCAACCGGCAGTTCCAGGTCGTCTGAGAGAATTCTTCCCAACCACAACTGCTCATCCGATGAAAGCGGGGTATCGCGTCGGACGGTGAGATGAATCGATGCTTCTTCCGAGGTGTTGTTAAAAGAGACTGCGAAGCGGGGGATCGTGGCAGGTGCGATCATCCGGTCAATGCGTCTCGTGGATTTTTGAACGATTGAGCGAACGCTTTCTCTTGCGTTGCTGATAACCTCGCCATGGGTCAGGGTTGGTGCCGGTGCCGGTTTTGCAAGGGCCAGCTCCGATTTGAGCCCGCCGGTTCGGACCAATACTTGTTCCAGATTCAGAAAAACCTTACGGGTCAGGCGCCTGCCAACCAGCTGCTGTATCTGCATGAGTTCTTCTTCGCTGAGGTAGCGAACCGTGTTCAGCTGGGCATTGATATTCAGACTCCCGTTGTCCTGTTCGACATAATTGAAGTTGACCAAGTGAGAGCTTTTTTCCTGCTCGAATTCCTGTCGCAGGGCGGCGCTGATCGATTTGTTCAGGCGCACCTCGGCAATCGAATTCTTAAGAGTGAGTGCCAGCGGGATCGAGATGACCACGAGGACCGCCATCAGGAAGGTGAAGCGCTTTTTCATCTGCAACAGCTCAATCTCGGTGGTCATCTTTCGCCGAAACCCGTAATAGAAGAAAACGGTGCAGGTCGCGAGGACGATGGCCACGAAGTTGGTGAAGAAGAGCAGGAACCCACCAGAGAAAACCTCGAAATTGAGGGTTGCAATGCCGAAGCCGGTGACACTCAGCGGCGGGATGACTGCGGTGGCGATGGCGACCCCGGGAACAATCGTCAGGAAGCGTTTTTTGGTGCAGATGGCGCCGGCGCCGACGATGCCGGCGAGAAAGGCAATGATCAGGTCGTAGAGGTTCGGCCTGGTCCGGGCGAGAATCTCGCCGGTCAACTCCTTCATGGGGGATAATGAGCGTGGCCAGGGTGGCCACCAGGATCGACAGGGCAATGCTGAGGAGGATTTTGCGGATGGCCTTTGTGCCAGATGGTTTCGTCCCCGGTGACAAAGGCAAAGCCAAAACTCAGGATCGGCCCCATAAGCGGAGAGATGAGCATGGCGCCGATGATGACCGGGGAGCTGCCAAGGAGGAGGCCGCACAGGGCAATCAGGTTGGCAACGTTGAGGGCGAGGAAATAGCCCGGGGTGATTTCCACTTCGGCGATGATGTCCTTGACCACCGCCTGATGGTTGATCTCCGGCGCGTGGCTGTCGGCCCAGTCCTCGTCCACGTTTATGACGAGTTCCACGATGGCGCCTCCGATGAGTCATCACCTGAATATCCATCACATTGGTTCCCGTCGGACCGGTGACCAGCAATCCCCCGGCCTGAGTGAAAAATTCATAAGAGTTGTTATCGTCGAGGTATGTCTGCGGATCGATTCCCCGTTCCCGGGCTCTGGCGATGGTGGCGCCATCAGCTATTGCGCCGGCGGCATCGGTCGGCCCGTCGGTGCCGTCGGTGCCGGCGGAGAGGAGGGTGATGCCGGGGTGTCCCTCGATGGCCATGGCGAAGGCCAGAGCCAGTTCCATGTTGCGCCCGCCTTTGCCATGGCCGCGAACGGTGACCGTGGTCTCCCCGCCTACCAGCAGGCAGAGGGGGGAATTTCCCCCTGTTGCCGTTTGCTGCGGCCAGAGCCTGTCGCGCCAGTTGCCGCCCGACCTCCCTGGCCTCACCCGTCTGGTCATCAGCAAGAATGCCCACTTCGAAGCCGAGTTCCCGCGCTGACTGTGCGGCTGCGGCGAGAGCTTGCCGGTTGCTGCCGACGATGAGGTTTTCTACCCCCTCGAAAATGGCGCTACCGGCTTTCGGCGTTTCGGTAATCTCGCCCCGGGCACCGCGATGGAGCAACGCCATGACCGGCGGTGGCGCCTCCTCGCTCAGCCGGTAGCGGGCTAGCACGTCAAGTGCCTCATGGTAGGTGGTCGGGTCGGGAGCGGTGGGACCTGACGCAATGACATCGAGGCGGTCGCCGATGACGTCGGAGAGGATCAACGAAACGAGTTTTGCCGGGTAGGCCGCTTCTGCCAGTCGCCCGCCCTTGATCCGGGAGAGATGCTTGCGAACCGTATTCAGCTCGCCGATATCCGCGCCGGCCTTGAGGAGCAGACCGGTGGTCTGTTGTTTGTCCGCAAGCGAAATGCCGTCCTGAGGGGCAACCAGTAACGCCGAGCCGCCGCCGGAGATAAGTGTAACGACCAGCGTTCTGGCATCCGCCGCTTGAACGAGGCGGATGATTTCCTCGGTGCATGCAGGCCATTGGTGTCGGGAACCGGATGCCCCGCCTCGAAGACCCGGATCTTGTCTGGGATAGGCATTGAAGCATGGCCGTATTTCGTGACGATTAGACCGGTATCGACCAAGTCGCCGAGCGATTCTACGAGCACACTGGCCATGGTCGGGGCCGCCTTGCCGAAACCGACGATCAGCAGACGCTGAAAGCCGCCATCGTGGTAGCAGGCCCGCAGAAGCTCCGCCTGCTGCCGCACCGCCGTGCCCGGGGCGGATGCCTGCAAAGCGGCCTGGAAGATCTTCCTGAGAATTATCTCTGAATTTTCCATCAGTTAGACTTTATCACAGAGGTCAAAAGGTCAACCGGGGTTGACTGGGGGAGGGGGGCTGTTAAGGTATAAACTAATTTATAAATGCGAGGAGGTCCAAACGATGTCGGATTTTTATCAAACCGGAGTAGTCGCCACCTTCCATCAACTCGGCCAAATCAACCTCGACAAGATCGAAGAGGAGCTCTCATGGTACGCCGTGGAGCGGCCAATTGTCCTGGTCCTCCCCTCCCTTTACAGTGAGTTGCAAGGGGAAGCGCTGAAGGGGATTGTCGCCCAGCTGAAAAGTGTAAAGTATCTCCGCGAGATCGTGGTCACCTTGGGACCGGCTTCCCCAGAGGAGTTCGCTCATGCCCGCCGGTTCTTCTCGGTTCTCCCCCAGAAGACCACGATCCTATGGAACTCGGGAAAGCGGGTCAGCGCGATCTATGAAGCGATCGAGACAGAAGGACTGCCGACCGGCGAAGCGGGGAAAGGTCGGCAGGTCTGGATGGCGTATGGCTACATTCTTTCCCACCAGGAGTTTCATACCATCGCCCTGCACGACTGCGACATTCTTTCCTACGATCGGAGCCTGCTGGCGCGACTGTGCTATCCGGTGACCAACCCCAATCTCGATTATGACTTTTGCAAGGGGTTCTATAGTCGCGTGACCGACCGGCTCCACGGGAGGGTGACGCGGCTGTTGGTGACGCCTCTGGTGCGCTCGCTGATCAAGATTGTCGGCCATCAACCCCTCTTAGTGTTTTTCGACAGCTTCCGCTATCCGTTGGCCGGCGAATTCGCCATGGATGTTGACTTGGCCAGGATAAATCGTATCCCCGGTGATTGGGGGCTGGAAGTCGGGGTATTGGCCGAAGTCTATCGTAATACGGCCACCCGCAGGGTCTGCCAGATCGACATCGCCGATAACTATGAACATAAGCATCAGGTGCTTTCGGCCGAAGATGCGTCGCGTGGGTTGAACAAAATGTGCATCGACATCTGCAAGTCGCTCTTCCGCACCCTTGCCTCAGAGGGGGTCGTCTTCTCTGATGGCCTCTTCAAAACCCTGTTGGCCACTTATGTACGCACGGCTCAAGACATGCTCAAGCGCTTCGAGGATGATGCCGCCGTCAACGGGCTGTTTTTCGACCGCCACGAGGAGAGCCTGGCCGTCGAAACCTTTACCCACGGCATCCGCAGTGCCAGCGAGATCATCATGGAGGATCCTCTTGGCGTTCCGCTGATCACCAGTTGGGATCGGGTCACCTCGGCGCTTCCAGGTGTTCTCAAGCAGCTCCGCGAAGCGGTCGAGGCTGACAACGCCTGAATGTATTTTCACGGACTGGACAGGATGTGGGATTGACAAGAGATGAGCGAAGTCATTCGGCGTAGCGAAATTATCGACTGGGCCAACGACGTCGGCAAGGCTGACATCCTGGTCGGGATTCCCAGCTTCAACAATGCCCGCACCATCGGTCACGTGGTCCGGGCGGTTCAGGCCGGACTCGCCAAGTATTTTCCCGAGCACAAAGCTGTGCTGATTAACTCCGATGGTGGTTCCGGTGACGGCACCATGGACGTGGTACGCAACACCGTCGTTGACAATTTCGACTCCCTGCTGCTGCACCACCGGGTACGGCCACTGGCCAAACTCGCCACCCCCTACCACGGGTTACCCGGGAAAGGAAGTGCCTTCCGGACCTTCTTCGAGATCGCCGCTGCGCTGGAAGTGAAAGCCTGCGCCGTGGTCGATTCGGACCTGCGCAGCATCACCCCGGAGTGGATTGAGCTGCTCATCAAGCCGGTCCTCTCCGATCAGTTCGACTACGTCGCCCCGCTCTACAACCGCCACAAATACGACGGCACCATCACCAACAGCATCATCTATCCCCTGACCCGCGCCCTCTACGGCAAGCGGGTCCGCCAGCCGATCGGCGGCGATTTCGGCTTCTCCGGTGAGTTGGCCCGGCTCTATCGTTCCAAGGATGTCTGGGAGAGCGACGTGGCGCGCTTCGGCATCGACATCTGGATGACGACGACGGCCATCGCCAACGGCTTCCGGGTCTGCCAGTCCTATCTGGGTGCGAAGATCCACGATCCCAAGGACCCGGGAGCCGACCTGTCGGCCATGCTCTTTCAGGTGGTGGGGGCGACCTTCGACCTGATGGAGACCTATGCCGAGTCCTGGAAAGATATTCACGGCTCTGAGCCGGTTCCGTCCTTCGGCTTCCAGTACGCCGTGGGGCTGGAGCCGGTCAACGTCAATATCGAGCAGAATGCTCCAGAACTTCCGCCTCGGCGTCCAGGAGTTGGCCGATTTCTGGCGGGAGATCCTGCCCGGGGAAATCATTGCCGAGTTGCAACGGGCCGCCGATTTATCCGCGGACCGGTTTCATATCCCGGAGGAACTCTGGGTTGAGATCGTCCAACAGTTTGCCGTGGTCGCCCACCGCAAGGTGATGAACCGGGAACACTTGCTCAAAAGTCTGACCCCTCTCTACATCGGCCGGACAGCTTCGTTCGTCCTGGAAACCAGGGAAAGCGAGTCTGATGCGGTGGAGGAGAAGATCGAAGCTCTGTGCCGGATATACGAGGCTAAAAAACCCCAACTGTTGAAGAGTTGGACGTAGAACCAGTCAGGGGCCTTCCCCTGCGCGCAGGAGGTCAACATGGATTTGCTGGATAGATTTATCAATGAGCCGTTTCAGCACGTTATTGAGCGCCTGCTGGCGTTTCTCCCCCATCTGTTGATGGCCGCCGTGATTCTGCTCATCGGTTTTGTGGCCGGTTGGATGACCAAGGTCATTCTCAGGAGAATCCTGGTGCTGCTCAAAATGGACACCTATGCTGAAAGGGGCGGGTTGAGCAGTTTGCTGACCAAGGGCGGGTTGCGGGAGCCGTTATCGCTCCTGCTCTCCAGGATTGCCGGCGGGTTGGTGGTTTTCTCCTTCTTCCTGATCGCTCTGAGCAACCTGAATCTCAAGGTACTTGATCATCTCATCGAGCGAGTTTTCGATTATCTGCCGAATATATTTGTGGCTGGCATCATCGTCATGCTCGGCTACATGCTCGGCAATTTTTTCGGGAGAGCGGCGCTGATCGCCTCGGTCAATGCGGGGATGCAGTTGTCCCGGTTCGTCGGCCGCTGCGTGCGCATTCTGATCTTCACACTGGCAGTCCTGATCGCTCTGGAACATCTCGGTATCGGCAAGGAGACCGTTCTGCTCACCTTCACCATTCTGTTCAGCGGAGTGGTGCTGGCGCTGGCCATAGCCTTCGGTCTCGGCGGCAGGGACCTAGCCAGGGAGTTTCTTGAGAAAAAGCTGCGGGCACGCCCTAAAGAAGATGATATTCACCATTTGTAAAGGTTTCGCCTCAGTCACGGCGATGGCCAGTGAGCACATTGCCGCCGGCGCTGGCGGGAAAGTTAGATGAAACTGTTATGTCATACAACATGGATAAAACAATCTGGCTGGTGCTGGCGCTACTGATGATCGGCGGGATTTTCGCCGTCGATCTCGCCTTGCCTCTGGGGGTGGCCGTCTGGTTGCTCTACATGCTGCCGCTGCTGTTCTCCCTTTGGTTCCTGCAGCCTGCTGTCACGATTCTGCTGACAGCGGCTAGTTCTGTGCTGATCCTGATCGGATTTGCCAATATGGGCGAGCCGCTGATTCATCCGGAGATTGCCCTGTTGAACAGGCTCATGGTCATTGGGATACTGTGGGTGACGGTCAGTATCGGGCTGAGGTACAAGGGTGCCTTAAAGGAGATTCGCCGGCTCGCCGACGATCTCACGCTCCAGGCCGCCGACCTCGAGACAGCCAACCACGATTTGGAAGTCTTCAGCTACAGTGTCGCCCACGACCTTCGCAAACCGCTCACATGTATCCTCGGCTACTGCGAACTACTTCACGAGCAGTGTCCTACCATCCAGCAGACCCACTGCGGAGATTACCTCTCGGAGATTGTCAGCGGTGCTAGACGAATGGACCAGACCATCGAAACCTTGCTCAATCTTGCACTCTTTGCACGCTGTCCCCTCACTAAGGAGATGATCAATCTCAGCGAGATTGTCCACGATGTCGCCGCAGACCTCCGTTTGTCACAACCGGAACGGGTCGTGACTTTTGACATAGCGGAAAATGTTATGGCAAATGCCGATAACCGATTATTGAGGGTTGTCCTGGAAAACCTCCTTAGCAACGCATGGAAATATACTTCCTCCAAGCACGAGACGGTTATCGAGTTCGGTGTTGACAACAGCAACGGGAAGAGAACCTATTTTGTCAGGGACAACGGTATCGGTTTTGACAAAAGCCATGCTGGCAGGATGTTCGATGCTTTCCAGAGACTGCATGGCAGTTATGAGGGATTCGGTATTGGTTTAGCTATGGTGGAGCGGATTATCGACCGTCATGGTGGGGAGATTTGGGCGGACGCCGAAGAAGGGACTGGTGCAACGTTCTATTTTCGCTTGTGAGTGATGCGGTAAGTGCCGGCCGAGGTGGCTTCTGAAATTGGCATATTAATAGTCGCCAAAGAGAGGACATCGAGAGTCAATGTTGCTATTGCTGTTCGCCGCCGGCTTGATGATGTTGGTGTATGGTGCCAATCTGCTGGTCTGCGGAGCGTCCGAGTTGGCGGCAAGCATCGGTATTTCACGACTTGTTATCGGGCTGACCGTGGTTGCGTTCGGCACCAGCTCCCCGGAACTGGCAGTCAGCTTAATGGCAGCCATGGATGGACAAACGGGGATTTCGCTAGGCAACGTGGTCGGGAGTAATATCAGCAACATTCTCCTGGTGCTTGGTGCATCTGCCGCAGCCGCACCGATCATAGTCGCCCATCAGATCATCCAGCTGGAAGTGCCTGTCATGATTGGCGTCTCGGCTATATTGTGGATGCTCGCGCTCGATGGATTCATCTCTCGCGGAGAGGGATGGCTGCTCTTTGTCGGGGTCTTTATCTACACGTTTTGGTCGGTGAAAAGAAGTCGGCGCGAGTTCCGTACTCATCCGGAGCCTGACCTGGCTGTATCGCCAAAGCACGGCCATGTCCGTCAACTACGAGAGGTTGTCTTCGGCGTAATCTTGCTGTTGGTCGGCTCTAGATTACTTGTGTCAGCAGCCGAAGAAATTGCCCAAAATCTTCGGAGTCAGTGAGCTGGTGATAGGGCTGACGATTATTGCCGCGGGGACCTCCTTGCCAGAATTGGCGACATCGATTATCGCCAGTTTGAAAGGAGAACGCGAAATTGCTGTTGGCAACATCGTGGGAAGCAACATTTTCAATATTCTGCTGGTGCTTGGTGTGACTGCGGTCTCAATGCCGCACGGCATCCCGGTGCCGACATCAGTTATAAACTTTGACCTTCCCGTCATGCTTGTTGTTGCGTTTGTTTGTCTCCCGGTATTTATGGCGGGGCACAGAATCGATCGTTGGGAAGGGGGCGTTTTTCTCGGCTACTATGTTGGTTATGTGTTGTTTCTGGTGTTCACTGCCATCGATTACGAGGGGCAGTTTCTCCTCCGCCAAGCATGAGTCTGGTTCGCATTCCCGCTTACGGTGATAACCCTGAGCATCTCCTATTGGCGGCAAAAAGTGCATTAGCGTCTGTTGTGTTTAATGTCACGGCTTCTGAGGCAAAAACTGGCATCTTACTGACCGCCAAATTTACGACACCGAAAACATTGGCCACCTGGAGCACCGGGTGGCCGTATCATTTCGCAGGGGGTTTGAGAACCGGCACCCGCCGCCCGCCGACCACTGTGCCTGTTCTGCAATCTGTAACTCAACTCATAAGAATCTTACCTCGGCGCCACTTTATGTCTGTCAGAATGGCCAGGATTCGGGATGACATCCTCTGGCCGCGTTTGCGACGGGCCGCAGAACTTCAAATCGCACATGGCGTCATCTAATCCCTGTGCTATTATGGCTTTTCTTGAATATGCATCAAGGGATTGTCTATGCGCGGATCCTTACGCAAAAAACTGATCTTCAGCTATCTATCGATTGTCGCCCTATTCGCCGGCGGGGTCATAGTGACCATGTTTATTGTCGGCGGGGTAGGTGATCGGACCAAGTTGCTGGTAGATCGCTACTGGCAGGATAGCAACCTGATCGCCCAGGTTCACAGCCTCCTTAGCGATGTGGCGCTGTTCCTCAACCTTCCGCCGGAACAGCCGGCTACGGCAGCCACCCAGCGCGAACTCCAGATCAAAATCGACCAATTGATCGCGCAGATCGCAACGTCAGGTTTCCATGAAGAGTTTCGCAACCAACAGATTGCCCGGTTGAAACAGCTCAAGGTGAGCCTGGCAGGGCCGATCGAGATGCTTCATCGCCTCGAACGTGCAGAACCAGGCGGCGGACGATGCCTTGACCCCCTTGATTGAAGGGGCGACCCGCCTCGGCCGGCGCGATCTGGCCCGTGACCTGACCATTGCCGCCCTGGCTTATCGCGATTATTACACACCGCCAACCCCTCCGATCTCGAGATTTTCCGCCAGCAGATGGAGAAGCCTCGGCCAGCAGCCTGCTTCTCCACGGATTTCGCTCGGCAATTTGCCGTGTTCCGTGAGCATGGCGAGGCGGTATTTGCCCGGCGGATCGAGCTGCGCAGTTCCCGGGAACAGGTGGTCGCCCAGATCAGGACCCTGTCCGACAATCTGCGTGAACGCACCGAAATCTATGCCCAGCAGGTGGTCTATCCCGGCCCGGGAGGAGATCCAGGCCGGGCTGGCCGTCATTCCCCAATATCCTCCTGACGGCGGTGATCGTCAGCGGCCTGGCGGCGCTTGGCATCTCGCTGCTGCTGGCCCGGCGGATCAGCGTGCCAATGGAGCGGGCGGCCGTCGCGCTGCAGCCGGATCGAGCAGGGGGATCTTGCCGCCCGCATCGAAGTGGCCGGGAACGACGAGATCGACCTGCTCGGCCGAGCCATCAACTCCCTGGCCGTTTCCTTGCGGCAGACGCTGGATGATCTGAATAGCACAGTGCAGCGTCTCAGCGAGAGCGAGGAGCTTTATCGGCAAATTGCCGACCAGCGCCTCGATCTGGAGCGGATCATCAATGCCAGTCCGACCCTGGCCTTTCTCTGCCGGGTCGAAGACGGTTATCCGGTGCAGTTCGTTTCGGAAAGCCTGGCCCAGTTTGGGTATCAGCCCGCCGACTTTCTTGCAGCAGCGCATGACCATTTTGCAATTGGTCCACCCGGAAGATCGTGCCCGGGTCGAGGCGTGTGATTGCCGGCAAATCGCGGATCGCGACGGGTCGCGAGTTCTTCCAGGAGTTCCGGATCCAGACCGGCACGCGGAGAGGTGCGCTGGGTCGACTGCCGTCTGCTGGTTCAGCGCGACGCGCAGGGGACGGCTACTCACTTGCAGGGGGTGCTGCTCGATATTACCGAAAAAATCCGCCTGCGCGAGCAGGCGGCCCAGGCCAGCCGTCTGGCCTCGCTCGGCGAACTGGCGGCCGGTGTCGCCCACGAGATCAACAATCCCAATGCGACAATCCTGCTGAATGCCGCCGTTCTCAAGGAGATCGGCGAGGGGATGCTGCTGCTCCTCGATCAAGTCTGGCAGGAGCGCGGCGAACCTGGATCTCGGCCGCATGCCCTATGCCCGGCTGCGCATGGAGATTCCCCGTTTGCAGGCGGAAGTGCTCGAGGCGGCCGGGCGGATTCGCCGGATTGTCGAGGATCTCAAGGAGTTTGCCGGGGCCGAGCCGCCGGAGTTCCGGCAGGCGCTCGATCTCAATGCCGTGGTTCAGGCGGCAGTGCGCCTCACCGGCAATGCCTTGAAAAAAGCCACCGATTGTTTCGACGGCAGAGTATGCTGCCGAGCTGCCGCTGCTGCAAGGGCATGCCCAGCGGCTTGAGCAGGTGGTCGTCAATCTATTGATGAACGCCTGCCAGGCCCTGCCTGACCGGCAGCGGTGCATTGCCGTGCGGACCGGTCGATTGGACCAGGTGCGCATCGATTTACCTGGAGGTCAGGACGAAGGGAGCGGCATTGCCCGCGGAAGTTTTGCCACACGTAACAGATCCATTTTTCACCACGCGCCGTGAGAGTGGCGGCACCGGTCTCGGCCTGTCGGTTTCGGCACGGATCATCAAGGAACATGACGGGCGGCTCGATATCACCTCGACGCCCGGACAAGCGGCACCACGGTCCGGGTCGATTCTCCCCCCTGCTGATTGAGGAGAAAGCCTGATGAGCGCGGCATCCGTTGTTTCCCGAGTGTCCGATCCTGCTGGTTGATGACGAGCCGTCCTGGCTGCACAGCCTGGCGTTTACTCTCGAGTACACCGGCAATTACAGCAACCTGCTGACTTGCAGCGACAGCCGCGAACTGATCGGCATGCTGCGCTGCCAGCCGGTTGGTCTGGTGCTGCTCGACCTGGTCATGCCGCACATTGGCGGCGAGGATCTGCTGGTGCAGGTTGAGTCAGGAGTTTCCCGACGTGCCGGTGATCGTCCTGAGCGGCCTGAATCAGCTGGAAACGGCGGTGCGCTGCATGAAGCTTGGTGCCTTCGACTATTACGTCAAGACCGCCGAAGCCGGATCGCCTGCTGGGCGGGATTGAGAAGGCCCTCGGATGCGGGCCCTGCAGCGGGAGAATCGCGAACTGACCACCCGACTGCTGCGGCGCGAACTGCAGCATCCCGAGCTGTTTGCCGCATTCTACCACCCGCAGCCCGAAGCTCGAGGCGATTTTTCACTATCTCGAAGCGATCGCGGGCAGCCGGGAGCCGTTGCTGATCAGTGGCGAAACCGGGACCGGCAAGGAGTTGGCCGCGCGGGCGCTGCACGCCCTGGCCTGTCCCGACGGGCCGTGGGTGCGGTGGCCGGCGGCCGATCTTCCGACGGGCGGTTCGTCTCCCTGCTGTATGGCGAGGAAGAGTCGGCCGGGGTTGCTTGAACAGGCCCGGGGCGGGGTGCTGTATATCGAGGGCATCGACGCGCCTGCCGGTCCGATTCCCAGGCGCTGCTGATGCAATTGCTGCAGCAAGGGCGAATATCTGCCGGTGGGCAGCGCGGTTGCCCCGCCGGCTGGAAATTCGCCTGGTCTGCTCAGCCGAGGTCGATCTGGCGGAGATGGTCGGCGAAGGCCGTTTCCGCAAAGATCTTTTTTACCGGCTGAGCATGCATCAGGTGCGGATGCCGCCCTTGCGCGAACGGTTGGAGGACCTGCCACTCCTGCTCGAGGAATTTGTTGCGGCGGGCTGTGCCGCGCTCGACCGCCGCAAGCCGTCCTTGCCGCGTAACCTGGCGCCACTGCTGGCTAGCTACCCGTTCCCGGGGAATATCAGGGAGTTGCGGCAGCTGGTCACGGACGGAGTCAGGCAAAGCCCGGCTGGCCGGCTCTCGCTGGAGCTGTTTCATCGGTATCTCCAGCGTGCCGACGCGGTGCCGGTTGATGCCGTTCAGAAGACGCCCCCGCTGTTGGTCGTGCCGGGGCGGCTGCCGACCCTGGCCGAGTCACGCGACCTGGTGATCCAGGAGGCGTTGCGCCGGGCCAACGGCAATCAGAGTATCGCCGCGCGCCTGCTCGGCATCAGCCAGCCGGCACTCAGTATCCATCTCAAAAAAGCGGGGCCATCGTCCGTCTCGGATTGAATTCCCGCGATCGCCCTGCCTTCGTACCCGTTTCACTGGCTCAGTTCTGCTGCCATGCTCTCCTCAGGGTAAATTAAAAATCACATTTTATTTCATAAGGGAATTTCCTTCAAAACGAGGCCTATCCTTAACATAAGGATAGGCTAATTTTTTGCCGAAAAATAGGCTATTTTTGCAAGCAACATATTTGTAAATATTGATAAAATTAACATATTTGTTTTTTTATAAAAATGTATTGACAAAAATAAAACGACGTATTACTTTTTTACGGAAAATCTGCGCTACTTTCGCGCAGTCGGCGCGACAACCGCCACGACCGCCTAATGACTCCTAAATAGAAAGACTCCGACATGCCCAAGGTTGCTACGGCACGCGTCAAACCGAAAAATGATTACTCCATCAACTCGGTGGAGCATGCCCTCGACCTGCTCGCGGCCATTTGCGACGAGGGGGGCGAGGCGCGGGTGACCAATTTGAGCCAGCGCCTCGGCATGAACAAGACCAGTGTCTATCGCTTGCTCGCCACCTTTGAAAAGCGTGGTTTTGTTGAGCGCGGCGAGGATTCCGTGAAGTACCGCCTGGGGCTCATGGCCTACGAGATGGGGCAGAAGCTGCTCTCGCGAATGGGGCCCCTTCGCAAGGCTCGCCCCAGCATGGAGCGCATCGCCCGGCAGTGTAACGAGTCGGTTTATTTCGTGGTGCAGCGCGGCAACGAGGTGCTCCTGCTCGATATGGTCGACGGCACTCAGCAAGTGAAGATCACCTCTCTGGTGGGAAGGCGCTTCCCGCTCACGGCGACCGCCGTCGGGCGGATCTTCCAAGCTTTCGGCGCTCGCTTCGATGGCGATGGGAGGAAGCACCTCGAAGTCAAGATGCCGCCGCTGCTGGCGGCCGACGAGTTGGATACCATTCGCCGGCGCGGGGTCTGCGTCGACGAACAAGGTTTTGGTGAAGGGGTGACCTGTGTGGCGGTGCCGCTTTTGAATGCCAAGGGGGAGGTCGTGGCGGTGCTGGCGATCCTCGGGCCGTGCTACCGCATGACCAGGGAGCGGATCGAGACCGATCTGATGCCGCAGCTCAAGGATGCAGGGCAGGTGGTGTCGGCCGGCCTTGGTTACCTCGGCCATTATCTGGGGCGCAAGACGATTTGATAGCCCCCGATCGCAGGTCTGCGGGGCGGATCGGGGATAACTTGAGAGACCGCTTTGGGAAAGGAGGTGTGCCGGAACGAGGCTCGGTATGCCAGTCAACCAACAGGGAACAACCATCAACAGCAAGGAGAGGCAATTATGGACGTATCAAAACAGAAAGCCTATTGGAACGAAAACCTGATCTACATCATCGTACTCCTGTCGATCTGGTTCTTCGTGTCGTTCGTCTGCGGGATCATGGTGGTCGATGAGCTCGACGCCATCAGGCTCGGCGGCTTCAAACTCGGTTTCTGGTTCGCCAACCAGGGATCCATGGTCACCTTTGTCGTCCTGATCTGGGTCTATGTCTGGCTGATGAACAGGCTCGACCTCAAGTACGACGTGCACGAAGGGGATTAAGCTTCCCGGAGCAACGCCGTACGCAGATAAAGCTTGGATCAACCATACCCATCATCATGAGGTGACACATTATGAGCATTCTTGTCTGGACATGGATCATCACCGGGGCGAGCTTCTCCCTGTACATCTACATCGCCTGGGCCACCCGGGCCAAATCGACCGGCGACTTCTACGCCGCCGAGCAGGCGGTCCCGGCCTACATGAACGGCATGGCGACGGGCGCCGACTGGATGTCGGCGGCCTCCTTCATCTCGATGGCCGGCCTGATCTCCTTCATGGGGCGCGACGGCTCCTTTTACCTGATGGGCTGGACCGGCGGCTACGTTCTGCTCGCCATGCTCTTCGGCCCCTACCTGCGTAAATACGGCAAGTTCACCATCCCGCAGTTCATGGCGGACCGCTTCTATTCCAACACCATCCGCGTCGTCTCGCTGGTCTGCGCGATCTTCGTCTCCTTCACCTACGTCGCCGGGCAGATGCGCGGCGTCGGCGTGGTCTTCTCGCGCTTCATGGGCCTCTCCATCGACATGGGCGTCGTCGTCGGCATGGCGCTGGTCTTCTTCTATGCCACCCTCGGCGGCATGAAGGGGATCACCTACACCCAGGTCGCCCAGTACTGCGTGCTGATCGTCGCCTACCTGATCCCGGCGATCTTCATCTCCATGCAGTTCACCGGCAACCCCATCGCCCAGCTCGGCCTCGGCTCCACCATCACCCCCGAAGGCGCCGCCATCCTCAACGACCCGGCCACCCAGGGCAAGTATCTCCTCGACGTCCTCGACGGCATCCAGAAGGATCTCGGCTTCGCCAACTACACCTCCGGGGTGCGTCCGCGCATCGACGTGTGGTTCATCACCATGTCGCTGATGATCGGCACCGCCGGTCTGCCGCACATCCTCATCCGCTTCTTCACCGTGCCGAAGATGCGCGACGCCCGCTCCTCCGCCGGCTACGCGCTGATCTGCATCGCCCTGCTCTACACCACCGCGCCGGCCATCGCGGCCTTCGCCCGCACCAACTTCATCAAGTCGGTCCATAACGTCGCCTACGCCGATGCCCCCTCCTGGTTCAAGAACTGGGAGAAGACCAAGCTGGTGGCCTGGAAGGACAAGAACGGCGACGGCAAGATGCAGATCGCCAAGGGCGCCTGGGACGATGCCAAAACCACCAACGAAGTCAAGATCGACCAGGACATCATGGTGCTGGCCAACCCGGAAATCGCCAAGCTCCCCAACTGGGTCGTCGGCCTGGTCGGCGCCGGCGGTCTGGCCGCCGCCCTCTCCACCGCGGCCGGCCTGCTGCTGGTCATCTCCGCCGCCATCTCCCATGACCTGATGAAGGGGATCATCACCCCCGACATGTCGGAGAAAGCCGAACTCGATGTGGGCGCGTTTCGCCGCCGGCGGCGCGGTCTGCATCGCCGGCCTGTTCGGCATCTACCCGCCGGGCTTCGTCGCCCAGGTCGTGGCCTTCGCCTTCGGCCTGGCCGCCGCCTCCTTCTTCCCGTGCATCCTCATGGGCGTCTTCAACAAGAAGATGAACAAGGAAGGGGCCATGGCCGGGATGATCGTCGGCATCGTCTTCGTCGCCGCCTACATCACCTACTTCAAGTACATCAACCCGGCGATCAACAACAAGGACGGCTGGTGGCTGGGGATCTCCCCGGAAGGGATCGGCACCGTCGGCGCCATGCTGAACTTCATCATCATGTACGTGGTCAGCAAGTTCACCAAGGAGCCGCCCCAGGAGATCCAGGACCTGGTCGCCAACCTGCGCTACCCCGGCAAGCTGGCTCCGCCGTCGTCGCACTAACCGGCTGGTTGGCAGCCCGGTGCTGCCTTGTGGTCAACTCTCCCCTCCCCCGTCCGGGGGAGGGGAGTTTTTTAACCCGCCACCGTCATTATCGAATATTGTCATCGCCTCAAGGAGCCTGGCATGGGTGTCGCGACCTCAACCGTGGAGAGTAACGCCAACATGATCGTCAAGACGTTTCGCAGCTTCAACGCCGGCATCGTGCAGTTCATCATGAGCATCAAGCTCCGCGCCATCGGGGCGACCATTATCGGCAGCTTCGCCGGCTTGAGCCTGACCACCACCATCATCCCGACGGCCATGGAAACGCTGGTCGGCATCGACACCTATGCCGCCCGCTGGGAGCTCGGCGGCTTTGCCGTCTACTCGATGATGGCCTGGGCCGTGGGCGGCTGGGCGGTGCAGAGAAGCGGCAATGCCTGGCTGGGCGCCGTCATTCTCGGCTTCGTCGGTCTGGTCACCGGCCTGCTCTTTACCGGCGTCGGCATCGGCACCGCGCCAACCTGCTGCTGACCGGCGGCGGCGCGGCCCTGCTCTACGGCGCCATCGGCGGCATGATCATCGGCGATGCCCTGCGCAGCCGTCCCGTGGATGAAAGCGACCCGACCGCGCCGCGGGGCCGCATCGGCGACCTGGGGATCTTCAAGTATTTCATCAAAGCCGAGGAAAAGAAGTAGGGGCGAAGCAAGGTTCATCTGCTTCGCCCGGTTGTGGTTTCCGTGGCAGCAGGGCGAAGCTTGCCAGTGATCTCGGGCGAGCAGATGAAACGTTTGCTTCGCCCCTACATGGCCCTACACCGTAAAACGTCAAATTTGCAGTTGCCCGGTCCCTAAATTTTCTGGAGGCTGTTCGATGCTTACCGCCATTGTCATCGTCTTTGTCGTCGCCTACGCGGCCATCGCCCTGGAGCACCCGCTCAAGGTCAACAAGTCGGCCTCGGCTCTCATCGGCGCCGGTCTGCTCTGGACCATCTACGCCCTTGCCACCGGCGATCACCACCTGGTCAGCGAGCAGCTCGGCGAATCGCTGATGGGGACGGCGCAGATCGTCTTCTTCCTGATGGGGGCGATGACCATCGTCGAGGTGGTCGACGCCCACAACGGCTTCGAGGTCATCACCTCGAAGATCAATACCACCAGCCTGGTACGCTGCTGTGGCTGGTCGGTTTCGTCACCTTCTTCCTCAGCGCGGTGCTCGACAACCTGACCACCACCATCGTCATGATCTCGCTGATGAAGAAGCTCCTCGATAACCACGATGACCGCCTGTTCTTCGCCGGGATCATCGTCATCGCCGCCAATGCCGGCGGGGCCTGGTCGCCGATCGGCGACGTCACCACCACCATGCTGTGGATCGGCGGGCAGATCACCACCCTGGCGATCATGAAGGGGGTCTTCCTGGCGTCCATGGTCAACATGGTCGTGCCGCTGGCGGTGACCAGCTACTTCCTCAAAGGGCGCGAGGTGGTGAGCCCGACCCGCGTCGATCACGGCATCGGCCACCACGGCCATCAGCCGAAGACCACCCCCTTCGAGCAGAAAATCATGTTCCGCATGGGGATTGGCATCCTGATCTGCGTGCCGATCTTCAAGACCGTGACCCACCTGCCGCCGTTCATGGGGATTCTCTTCGGCCTGGGGATTCTCTGGCTGGTCGGCGAGCTGATTCACAGCACCAAGGATGACGAAGCCAAGGAGCACCTGACCCTGGTGCGTGCCCTGCGCCAGATCGACATGGCTTCCATCGTCTTCTTCATCGGCATCCTGCTGGCGGTGGCGACACTGGAGCACACCCACATCCTGACCAATCTCGCCGGTTGGCTCGACCGGACCGTCGGCCGCCAGGACATCATCGTCACCATCATCGGCATGGTCAGCGCCATCGTCGACAACGTGCCGCTGGTGGCGGCCTCCATGGGGATGTACAGTCTGGCCCAGTATCCCACCGACAGCTTCCTCTGGGAGTTCATGGCCTACTGCGCCGGGACCGGTGGCTCGATCCTGATCATCGGCTCGGCGGCCGGGGTGGCGGCCATGGGGCTGGAGAAGATCCACTTCTTCTGGTATGTCAAGCGCATCAGCGGCCTGGCCCTGGTCGGCTATTTCGCCGGCATCGCCGTCTACATCGTCCAGTACAAGATGTTTCACGGGTAAAAGGGGTGTGAGGCGAAGGCCTTCCCTTTAGCGAGACGGTTGCAGGATACGATTCGTTGCTGTCTTTGCTGTACTGATAATCTGAAAGCATGGCCACCCGGAGGCTATCCAGGTGGCCATTTCTTTAGTCGGGAGACAAGATATTGCCCGCTAAATAAAGCAGTAAACTTACGAGGTGTGCGTTGTGCATTAACCAATTTCGGTTGATATCAGTTTCGATTGACAGTGCTTACCATCCGCATTAATCTATAAATAAATTTATAATTTGTCGTCCGCGGTGTTCCGTGCATCCCCTCAGAGCCCTGGTCACCGATGCTTCTCGCCTATAGTTTGCTGGGCATTTTGGAGGGCTGTGGTGCCTTATGAAGCGTCTCTTGCTAAGAGCCCCTCCTGATGGATCAGCTTTAAGGGAAAGGGACGTTTCCCCTCATGGGGCGCGACCTCCCCCCCCGCGCCAAAGTTAATTTCATACCAGCCGGAATGAATTTTATGTCTGTCGGTCCGCTGATTATCCTCGCCATACTGCTCGGTGTATGGCCGCCACCGTGCCGGTGTTTATGGCCCTGTTCTTCGCCGGCCTGGCCGGGCTGATGTGGGGGGCGGGCATCGACCCGCAGATCGTCATCGAGGTCCTTTACCGCAGCATGGACAAGTTCGCCCTGGTGGTGGTGCTCTTCTTCGTCCTGTGCGGCAACATCATGACCACCGGCAGCATCGTCAAGAAGCTGATCAACACCGCCAACGTGCTGGTCGGCTGGCTCCCCGGCGGGCTGGCCATGGCCGGCATCCTGGCCTGCGGCTTCTTCGGCGCGATCTCCGGCTCCACCGTGGCGACCATGGTGGCGATCGGCGGGGTCATGATCCCGGCGCTGGTCGAGAACGGCTACGACCGTAAGTTCAGCATCGGTGCGATGACCACCGCGCCGATTCTGGGGATCATCATCCCGCCGTCGATCTCGATGATCCTCTACGCCATGGTCACCAACGACTCCATCGAGGCGCTGTTTCTGACCGGCTACGTGCCGGGGGTGCTGATCATCATCTGCATGTCGCTCTACTGCTGGTACACCTGCCGCCGCCAGGGGTTGGTGCCGCCGCCGCGGCCGTCCCTGGCCGAATCGCTCAAGGTCCTGCGCGAGAGCATCTGGGCGCTGCTGCTGCCGGTGCTGATCAGCGTCGGCATCTACTCGGGGATCTTCACCGCCAACGAGGCGGCGGTGGCCGCCTGCTTCTACGCCTTCTTCGTCGAGATCGTCATCCACAAGGACATGACGTTCGCCCAGGTCAAGCAGGTGATCGTCTCCTCGGCGGTGACCTCGGCGACGCTGCTGGTGATCGTCGCCGGCGCCTCGGTGTTCGGCGAGTACCTGACCTTCGCCCAGGTGCCGGACAAGGTGGCCAACGCCGTGGTGGCGAGCATCACCAGCCCCTGGGTCTTCCTGCTTGCCGTCAACGGGCTGCTGCTGGTGGTGGGGATGTTCATGGACATCATCTCGGCGACGCTGATCCTGACGCCGATCTTCCTGCCGCTGCTGAGCAAGTACGATATCAACACCCTGCACTTCGGCCTGCTGATGACCATCAACCTCGGCATCGGCTACTGCACCCCGCCGCTCGGGGTGAACCTGTACATCGCCAGCGCCGTGGCCGACCGCGACATCCTCTACATCACCCGGGCGGTCATGCCGTTTCTGCTGATTCAGATCGCACTGCTGATGCTCTACACCTACTGGCCCGACCTGGTGCTGTTCCTGCCGAACCTTTTGTACGTTAAGTAAATTGAGTTTAATTACAAGACTTGCCCAAAATTTGGAGCGCATATGGTCAAGATTCTAATGAAAGGTCTCGACC
>CAVVUQ010000007.1:0-388877 GCA_963751525.1 uncultured delta proteobacterium
GGGAATTTGATAATTGGCTCTGGCTACGCTATTGGCTTTGGGCTGATTCAGTGACGCAACTTATGGGACGAATTTATTTTCCCCACGGATTGAAGTTTAAAGGCCATTGTTGTTTGCCACCACATCAGACCCTTGTCGCCACCAAGGGGGAAGTTCTCTACGAAATCGTCCTGCTGTTCGTCTACGCCCTCGGTCACTGTCTACTGATGCTAGCAGCTGGCACCTTCCCCGGTTTCGTCGAAGCTTTCGTCCAGGCCAAAGGAGTGGTCAACTTCTCGGCCTAGACCAAGCGGGTCAACCGGGTGATCGTCACGACGGTGGGCGCCTGGTTCATCTGGCAAGCGTTCTGAATAGCGGTAGACTGTCAGGACACAACTGAAAGGAGTGACGATCATGGGCAAAAAAGGTTTCATCCTCTGCGTCTGTCAGGGAACCTGTCCCAGCTTCGGCAAGATGGATATCTTCGGTGTGCTCTCCGACGTTCGCCGGGAGAAGATCTTCGACTATGTCTGCCTGCACCCGCAGCTCTGCGTCGGTGACGGCGAGGAGTTCCTGAAGGTGCTGCTCTCGGGGGGCGAGACGGAGAAGCTCTACATCGCCGCCTGCGACCCGCAGATGCAGTGCAAGATGTACCGCGATGCCTTCGAGGCGGTCGGTTTCGACAAGTCCCACCACATCGCCCTAGACATCCGCAACAAGACCACAGAGGACGCGGTGGCGGCGATCAAGCAACTGGCAGCCGACCATCCGTAGGGGAGCATCCCATGAATACCTGGCGCGGCATCCCCCGTGAGAAGATTCCCTGGTATCCGACCATTGATGCCGGCAAGTGCATCGGCTGCGGCACCTGCGTCGATTTCTGTAAGAACGGTGTCCTTGCTTTCAATGATACGACGCAGAAAGCTTTGGTCGTAGCTCCCTTCAACTGTGTGGTCGAATGCAGCACCTGCGGTCGCCTGTGCCCCGAGGGCGCCATCAGTTTCCCGGAGCCGGAAGCCTTTGCGAGGGTGATCCGCCGCTTGCTGGCGGGAAATGCGGAGTAGTAAACGGCAGGTCAAGGTGCGCTGACCTGCGTGGTCGGCGTGCTGGTTGAAGTCCCGGTGATACTCTCGGTCTGCAACCGCACCCGGCACTGGATTCAAACCAGGGCCTCAGGAGAATTGTCATGAGCCAGACAAAGACACTGACAATCAAATGGCAACGGCTACTGTACGACGGTAAGACCTGCCCGCGTTGCGGGTCAACGGAATCTGAGGTCGAAAGAGCGGTGACGGTTCTTGGTCAAACGCTTAAACCATTGAGTATCGATGTCGTTCTTGAAAAGGGTGAGTTGTCGGTTGAGCAGTTCAAGCAAGATACGCTGCAATCCAATGCGATCTGGATTAACGGCCGACTGCTGGAGGACTGGCTTGGCGCGCAGACTGGGCAGAGCGAGTGCTGCGACGTCTGCGGTCCGAATGACTGTAGAACCATGACCGTGGCCGGTGATGTCCACGAGGTGGTCCCAGTTGAGCTGATTGTCAAGGCCGGGCTCCTCGCAGCCGCGCAATTGGTGGATCAGAAAACCTGTGGCTGTTTCCCAGCCGCCGTCTGGCCCGGTGGCGGGTGCTGTCCGAAATAGCGGCGTACGTCTATAAAAAAAGGGGGTCAGTTATGGACGAAAAAACCAAAGAACTTGTTGCCATCGGCGCGTCGGTCGGAGCCCATTGCCAGCCCTGCCTGACTTGGCACGTGGCGAAAGCCCGGGAATTGGGGATCGATGATGAACTGATCCGGAAGGCGATAGAAACCGGTCACATGGTCGAGAAGGGCGCCATGAGCGCCATGCGGAAGTTCTCCGAAGCGGTTTTTGAGCCGAGTACCTGCAACGATTCGCCAGAGTTTTAACGGCTGGGACAATTAAGCCCGAGCTATTATCGAAAGAGTTAATTAGAAGGATATCTGCCTTCTGATAAGGATCAAAACTCACGACTTCTGAGGCAAAATTCCGGCGTCTAACTGAACGCCATATTTACGACATTGAAAACAGCGGTCACCTGACGAACCGGGTGGCCGTATCGTTTGACAGAATACCTAAGACTACTGCCAGAAATGGTGTCTCAGTCATGAAACGATTTGTCTTTACCAAACTCGCCATAGAGGCTCTTCCGCCTCATGACATCAAAAGCCCCAAACAGGTTATTTGAACGGGTATATCATTGGTGACGCACTTGTTCATCTTTTGCAGGGTTTCGGAAGAATCTTCGCGGGCCGTTGATTACCATGCCATGTATTGATACGATACTCGCTATTTTGCAGCTTAATTTCACGGGCCCGGATAGAGGGGTTTTGCCTGACGCACAGTGTCCATATCCCCGCCGTATCGTAATTGCAGCCCTGCTCGGACTGGCCCTGCTGCTGGGCGGCGCCTCTCCCGCCGAGGCCCTGCTGTTCGACGACGACTTGCCACGCGCCACCAAGGTGCGCAATCTCAACCTGCTCGCGGCCGGCACGATCATCGTCGGGGGCGTGATTAACTGGGACTATTTTCAGGAATCCCCGCATGTCAAAAAAGAGGATTGGTTCTCCCACGGCACCAAGGAGGGCGGCGCCGACAAGTTGGGCCACGCCTACACCGCCTACGCCTTGAGCCACGGCTTCGCCTGGATCTACCGCGAATGGGACTATCCCGAGGAGCAGGCCATGCGCTACGGTGCTCTCTCGGCCCTTGGCGCCATGGGGATTATGGAACTTGGCGACTCATTCAGCAGCGAATACGGCTTTTCCTACGAGGACATGCTCATGAACTGCGCCGGAGCGGTAGCAGGGTATCTGCTCGGCACCCATCCGGACTGGCAGCAGCGTCTCGATCTGCGCCTGGAGTACGCGCCCAGTCTGCAGCATTTCGAAGGGGATGTGGTCACCGATTACGAACACAGCAAGTACCTGATGGCGCTCAAGGCGGACGGCTTCGACACCCTGCGCGACACTCCGCTCTCCTATCTTGAGTTGCATTTTGGCTACTATGCCCGCGGCTACGATGATTACCACGCATGGCGGGAGGACGATCGCGAGCGCACCCTCTACGTGGGCCTTGGCCTGAACGTCGGCAAGCTGATCGCCGGGGTGTGGGACACCAGACTGTTCAATTATCTACAGTTGCCCTACACCTACCTGCCGCTGGAACTCTCTCTTGATGACTGAACATCGGGCGTGAGATATTTGCATGGTAGGCTGTGATTGTCTGACGTCAGATGGGGAGTTGGGCTGTCCAGTTGAACTGACGGGGGATTCTGCAAGATGAACATGTGGCTACACAAGACCGTGCTTGCTTGCATTGCCGCCAACGGTGGCAATGTGCCCCAGGATCTCTTGGACTAATCCGCGCAGAACGCGACGTCACAGCCAGGACTCGATCCGAGTCACCGACACAGGACCAATCGCGGATTTTCTGACACAAGAGCGTCTGTCCCTCCACCTGATGGTGATTTTATTACGCTGGATTGCTCGCTATTCCGTGAACATGCGTTATTCTTGGAAAAGTTTGATCGTTGATCATGCTGAATGCCGACTGGACTCCAACCAAGAAAGGAACTTTCTATGGCCGGCAAGTTCGAACTGAAAAAAGCGAAGGATGGGCAGTTTATGTTCAATCTGAAGGCAACCAACGGGCAGGTCATTTTAACCAGCGAACTTTACAAGACCAAACCAAGTGCAGAAAACGGCATCGAATCAGTCCGCAAGAACTCCGCTCGTGAAGGCGCCTTCGAGGTCAAGACCAATTCCAAGGGGGAGCCCTATTTCATTCTGAAGGCGACCAACGGCCAGGAAGTGGGCCGCAGTGAATACTATTCCTCCACGAAGGCCATGGAGAATGGTATCGAGTCGGTGAAGAAAAACGCTCCCGAGGCCAAGGTCGAAGATCTGACTGCCTGACCGACTTAGGTTTTCAAGGGGTGGCTATACAAGCCACCCCTCAATATTTAAGCATTGTTGAAATCGGGGAAAGGGGCTGGACATGGGTATTTTTTCCTTGATCATCATGGGCTTGATCGTCGGTGTGCTCGCCAAGTTCATCATGCCCGGCAAGGACCCCGGTGGACTGATCGTGACCATCCTGATCGGGATCGCAGGTGCATTCGTCGGCGGTTATCTTGGGTCCATGTTGGGCTTCGGGCCGGTGACCGGGTTCAATCTGGGAAGCATACTCCTGGCAACCGGTGGCGCAATCGTTCTGTTGATCCTGTATCGGGTGATTAAGAAATAGCCCCAAGACAGGTAATTGAACTACACGTTAAATAGTGGCCGATAGTGTGCGATTTTCTCCTTTGAGCTGATTTTCAAGTTAGAGAGGAGGCTCTTCATGTTCAAAGAGTTCAAGGAATTTGCCATGCGCGGCAACGTGCTCGACATGGCGGTCGGCATCATCATTGGTGGGGCCTTCGGCACCATCATCAGCTCGATGGTCTCTGACGTGTTGATGCCGCCGGTTGGTATGGCGTTAGGCAACGTCGATTTCACCAATCTTTATATTCTCCTCAAAGAGGGGTCAAAGGCCGCTGCACCGTATGCGGCCCTGGCCGATGCCAAGGCCGCCGGGGCGGTGACCATCAATTACGGTCTGTTCATCAATAGCGTGATCAGTTTTGTCATCGTCGCGTTCTGCGTGTTCATGCTGATCCGCACCATGAACCGCCTCAAGCGCGAGGAAGCCGCGCCGCCGGAACCGACCACCCATGACTGTCCGTTCTGTTATTCGGCCATTCCCCTCAAGGCCAGCCGCTGCCCAAACTGCACTTCGGAAGTGAAACCGGCCTGACAGGGTCCTTACTGTAAAGATGACGGCCGTCCCTTGCGGGGCGGCCGTTTGCGCATCAACTCCCGTAGAACTGCAAGTCAAGCTAACGCCCGAGTCCGGAGAGCAAAGAACCCAGAGTGTTTTCAAGAGAGTTGGTTTCGGGTACCTTGCCGTCCGGGGTGAGTTGATCGACCACTGCGGGCAGCAGGCCGGCCAGAAGCGAGCCGGCCTCAGCCCTCGGCACACCCGCCTTGCTGGCAAACTGATTGAGCGTGTCCTCGCCAAGGACATCCGTCACCTGGGCCGCCGATATCGCCGGGTTGGGCCCCGTCGATATCCAGGACGAAATCATGTCACCCAGACCCTTTTGCTGAAAGGCGCTGACCAGTCCGCCCAAACCCCCGCTGCCGCCGATCGAGGAATCGCGGGTACTGAGAAGCCCGGTCAGGGCTGCGAGAACTTGAGGGTTGCTAATCAGGCCGGCTAGCCCGCCTTCACTGCTCTGACCACCCAGAGCCTGCTTCAATATCCCATCGAGTAATCCCATGAGCCTGCCTCCTCTTTTTGTTGTGGGCTGACTTTGATGCGGGCAGAGGGAATTCTGCCGCAGCTAAACTCCAGATTGGGTCGCTGGCCCTTGCCGATTTATTGTTTGGCGACTTATGAGATATCGCCAACCTCATTTCTCCTAGCTCTGCGGGTTCTGGATCATCACCAGCTGGGCCGGCATGGGCGCCGGGAATTTGGCAGCCGCAAGGGCTTCGCGGATGGTACGGTTACCGTCGAAATAAACCTGCCAGTAGTGGTCATTATGGCAGTAGGGACGCACGGCGAGAACCGGCCCCACGAGGTTGAATTCGAGGATCTCCACATCGACCGCCGGCGTTGCCAGTACGTTGGGCACCGCGGCAAGCTTCTCACGCAGCAGCTTCATGGCGGCGACATGATCGGCGCTGCCTGCCAGTTGGCATTTCAGCTCCACCCGTCGGTAGTCGTTGGTGGTGAAGTTCTGGATGGTATCGTTGAAGATCTTGGCGTTGCCAACCATTGTCATGACGTTGTCCGGCGTGACAATGGCCGTCACAAAGAGACCGATCTCATTGACCGTCCCAGTGACCCCTGCGGCGGTGACGAAATCGCCCACTTTGAAGGGGCGCAGCACAAGCAGAAAGGCCCCCGCCGCCAGGTTCGAGAGGAGTCCGCCCCACGCCGCACCAATGGCGATGCCAATACCGGCCACCAAGGCGGCGAAGGAGGTGGTCTCAACCCCGAAATAGCCGAGGATGGCGACCACCAGAATGATGTTCAGGGTTACGCCGACAAAGTTCCCGATGTAACGCATCAGGCTGGGGTCAACCTTCTGTTTCCCCAGTGCCTGCTGCAGCATCCGTTGCACCATGTGGATCAGCCAGCGGCCGACGACCCAGAAAATAATGGCGGCGATGATCTTTGTCACGATTGCCGTCCCATAGGTGATGGCCAACTGCTGATACTGTCCCATGTTTTCCATACGTTCCTCCTTGACCACGAAATTGGCGAGCATCTTGGCAGGTGGAGCCGTGCCTTCACCTATGGGGATCGCTCAAAAGGCGTGTCCTGGTTATTTCGATCCGAAGACGGTTTTCAGCAGCTCCGTGGTGCGTTTGGCCGGATTCTGGCGGATGGCCGCTTCCTCTTGGGCCAGGTAGTGGAAGATCCCGTTCATCCCCTGCTCGACCACATAGCCAGACAGATCGGCCTTGACGTCAGGGACAAAGGGAACCGTCTTGTATTGCCCCATGACAGTGTCATAGGCCTGAACGGCGCCAGCCTGGCTGAGGGACTGGTCAACGATCGGCTTCATCTCCTCGGCCAACTGTGGCGACATTTTCTGCTGGAAATAGCGGGTCGCAGCGTCCTGTGGGCCGTTGAAAATCCCCATCACGTCATCCATGGTCATTCCTTCGATGGCCGACAGGAACAATGCTTTGGCCTTCGGCGTGGCCTGCTCGGCGGCGCGATTGAGCTTCAATTCGAGATCGTCGAGCAGAGAGGACATGCCGAGGGGCTTGAGAGTCGCTTGCACCGTGGTGAAGCTTTTCGGCAGCGGAATGTGAATGGCGGGGTCGGCATTGAAACCGTCGGTTTTGCCAAGTTGGCTGACTACGGTGTCGCTGCCGACCCGGAGTGCTTCTTTGAGCCCAGCGGCGATCTGGCTGCTGTCAGTGGTGTCAGCGGCGGGGCTCTTTGTGGCCGTGCCGAGCATCTCCTGCCCTTTCTTGAGCCAGTCGGTCTGTGCCAATGCTGGCCTTGGCAGGAGCATCAACAACGCGGCGATGACTACAGCAACTGCTGCCAGGCAATTGTTTGAAGCGGACATGTCAACCTCCTCTCGAATGTGGATGCTCTTGCCGTTAGTGACCTGATGACAGTTACTGCCGCACGCGGGTTGTTCCCTGGCTGTCGCGCAGGACCCGGATTCGGTCGCCGACCTTGTAAACGGCATCGTTTTCCTGGACGACGACCAGTAACTCGCCGTTGTCAAGCTGGATCTCGAGTTCCACCCCCTGCACCGTGGTTACCCCTTTTTCGATTGCCGTCCCGGCTAGGCCACCGAGAATTGCGCCGCCGACGGTCGAGATGACCCGCCCGCTGCCGCTACCGACGGCACTCCCCAGGGCTCCGCCCATGGCCCCGCCGGCCACCGTTCCCGCTCCGGTCTGGGTGCCCTCGATGGTAACCAGGTCAACGCGCAGGATCGTGCCGTAATTGAGGGATTGACTGGTTCGCGCCTGGTCGCGGGTGTAGACATTGCCGGAACGACTCTCCGGCATACAGCCGGAAAGTAGGCAGACAGCGGCGAGAAACGTAATCAGTGAGCAGACAAACATGCGCATGGTAGCCTCCTTTGGTAACCGCAAGATAGCACAGCGTCTCTCCCCAACCTGACAATTTCAAGTATACCTGTCGATTGTGGCAGGTAAAGGCTGGCGCAAGTTTAACTCTTCTACGTTTGGATCAGCCGTTTCCGGCTAGGAGATGTCTTAAGTTGGCGAGTTGAATTTCCCCACTTTTCTGTTTAACTGGTAGAAATAAAGACTGTTTTAGGAGGCGACAATGTACAAAATACTCATGGTTATTCTCGGCATCCTCGTGCTCATCATCGTCCCAACCATGACTATGGCCAAATCACACACCGAAGGGCAAGGCAGCAGCCAGGGCGATACCAAGACTCCCACGCCAAACCCTTCAGCCTATGAGCACGCTGACGAGAAAGCCAAATTCCAGCGCGATACCCACGACATGGGGAAGCATCAGGGACAGGAAATGCAACAGGGAGATGACCAAGACAAAGATAAAGATAAAGACAAGTCCAAGGGTGACAACCAAGGGACTAACGATAAAGGCAAATCGAAAGAGAAAGGCAATGACAAGAGCAAGGACAGCACTGTCGAGGGAAAAGACAAGTCAGCGGCTGGCAAGGAAAAGGTGAAAGAGGTGGAACACGGCCAGGACAAAGACAAGGGCAAAAACAAAGTTAGGGACAGTGGGGCTCAAGCTGACTCCGACAAACTTATCGAACAGGGGCACAAGTCTAAGGGAGAAAAAATCAAATAACAGCGCAACTTCTTCAACTCAGTGCGGTTTCCAAGCACCCGCAAGCTTACTTTCAGTTGGTGGATGACCGCTATTAATCGGCTCTATTGATTATTAGCACAGCAAACGACATGGCCACTCAGCGAGCCAGGTAGCCATGATCGTTGTGCAGCTATCTATGATATAAGTTTTGAGGCCGGGGGGAGTGCCTGGAAGCGATTCCTGAAGCCGGGTGGAAAACTCATCGTATCCGAGATAACTTGGATCAGTATCCCGCGGCCCGATTGAGGCAGGCACCCTATAAAGGGGCGCGAATTTTGAGGAGGTGAATTGCACATGAAGATCAGGATGACGCTGCTAGTTCCACTCGTTTTTGCAATCCTCTGCACAGGACAGGACCACCAGGCATTCGCCGCTACGGACTATCTATTGTCCATAGGTGAGACTGTCTACGTGCCGGTCTACTCCAACGTGTTCACCGCACCGAAGGAAGTGGCGGTTCACCTCTCGAACACGCTGATCATACGGAATACGGACATTCACAACTCGATCCAGGTGACAGCCGCAGACTACTATGACACCAAGGGTGCTCTTCTGAAAAAGTTCTATCACAAGCCGGTCACTCTGTTGCCGCTGGAAACAACCTACGTCTACCTGTCAGAGCGTGACCAGGAAGGCGGCATCGGCGCCAACTTTATTGTGCGCTGGCAGGCCACCAAAGAGGTGAATGCCCCAATCATCGAGTGCCTGATGGTCGGTGCTCAAGGGCGAGCATTTGTCAGCCCAGGCAAGGTTATAAAAGAAGAAACTAAATAGAGATGGAGATTAACCCTCTCGGCTGGCAGATATAAACAGAACAAGCTGTAGTGATATTCGCAATTATCTTGTAGTGGCGAGTGAGTGTCTCGATGTTCATGTCTCAGTGGTCACGGGTTATGAGGCAAAAATCGGCGTCTCACTGAACGCCATATTTACGACACTGAAAACAGCGACCACCTGGCAACCCGGGTGGCCGTCGTATTTTGCAGAACTTCCCACATAAATCTGGGCACTAGGCTTGACAATTGCCTTCCACCTGGAGAGCCGATATGATCTTAATTTTGGAGAATCATATGACTGTCCTTTACGCCCTAGATCTAATCGGCACAGCCGCCTTCGCTGCGTCAGGCGCTTGGGTCGCTGTACGACATCGCATGGATCTGTTTGGGGTACTGGTGTTAGGTCTAGTGACTGCGGTCGGTGGAGGCACCTTGCGCGACTTACTGGTCGGCGACCTTCCTCCTTTCTCATTGCAGGATGAAACCTATTTGTACGTTTCGATCATTGGTGCTCTGGTGGTGTTTTTCAACCGCAACCGTTTTCAGGCCGCAGAGCGACCACTGCTGATCCTTGACGCTGTGGGGCTAGGCACCTTTGTTGTGATCGGTACCACTAAAGCTCTTGACTTCCAGCTCGGTTTTCTCGGCGCTGCACTGATGGGGGTGATGACTTGTACTGCCGGCGGGGTGGTGCGTGATGTTCTTGCCAACCAAGTGCCTCTAATCTTGCGTAAAGAAGTTTACGCCTCGGCCTGTCTCGCCGGCAGCTTGCTGCTGGTGGCCCTTGAAAATTTCGGCACCCCCCGTCCGACCGCCGCCCTTCTTGCCGCCGGCACGGTCATCACACTGCGGCTACTGGCCATCCACTTCAAATGGTCGCTACCGCGACCATAGAAATGGCAGAGTCCTCCATTCTGCCGATGAGCTGAGCGATCACGACCGTCATTATCCGCAGCTCTCACAGTGCTTGACGTCACCTACCTTTGTGTTCGATGTTCGACAAATCACCATCTATCAGACACAAAAGCCCTCGATCTCCGGACCGGGGGCTTTTATTGTATTGCAGGATACCTGAAGTTCGATGGTACAAGGGCGCTGATCCATCGCTTGTACGAGTGAGACAACATTTACACCATCAAAGCAGCGGTACTTCGAAAGTGGTGGGTACAAATTGGCAGCACTCATGGCAACGGGAAGGTTGCCGCCGCCTGAGTCAACATATAATAGTCATCGACCTCCTCGATAAGGAAGTTCACGAAGGCTCTGTTCGCCGGTGACAAGGGCGCATCTTTTTTCCAGGCGATGGCAAAGTCCAGAAAAAGCGGCGGATCACACGATATCGTTGCGACGTCGGGATCTTTGGTGACAGCCAGTTTCAGCAGAAAAGCCAAACCCAGCTCTTCTTTCACCAGGCTTCTTACTAGAGAGAACATGTTGGATTCGGCCATCACCGCCGGAACCATTCCCTCCTTGGCCGCGAGTTCGTCGACGAGCTCCCGCAGGTAATACCCCTTTTGGAACTGCACGAGTGGTTCAGCCAGCAAGTCGCGGATCGGGCACTTCTTATTTTTTGCAAGAGGGTGAAACCGATGGGCGCAGGCGACCACTTCTTCTCGTAAGATGTGATGCGAATCGAGCCCTTCCGGAACCTTGCCGTTGATGAGCCCCAGGTCGATGTCGCCCGCTTCGATCTTGCGCTGGATGTTCCAGGCACTGTCGCCGGCGATGGAGATTTGGAGTGCTGGAAACCGTCTCTTGAAAGACGAAATAATCTTCGGGAAGAAGAAGCTGCTCAGCATGGGGGTCAAACCGACGCGTACCTCGCCCCTAAGGAGGCCTCGCAGATCCGCAATTTCCTGCCGGGCCTTGGCAACCCCCCTGAAAATGGCCCTTGCGTTCAGCACCAGGGACTCGCCTTCAGCCGTGAGGGCGATTTTCCTGTCCCGCCTGATGAAGAGCTGCACCTCAAGTTCGTCCTCCAGCTTCTTGATGGCAATGCTGAGGGCGGACTGTGCGATGTGAAGCTTTTCCGCTGCCTTCGTAAACCCTCCTGAATCAGCCACCTCCAGAAAAAAACGCAACTGTCTCAAGTCCATGCCTGTCTCCTATCGATCTATTATAGAGATGGAATCGATAGAAACAATATATTTTTAATATGTTTTTCTGTTTGGTATGGTAATGAAAAAATACGGGGAAGGGGCAATGGCCGTCTGCCTTGATTGCAATGCAACAACGCCTGTTGAGCCATCCGTGGCTGCTTTGGTGATGAGATTCCTGGAGAAGGACTTCGGCAATCCGGCCAGTCCCATCCACGACTATGGCCTGTTCGCTCGAGCGGCCGTGGAGCATGCCCGCATGCTGGTGGGGAAGGTTGTCGAGGCGCGGCCAGACGAAGTCATCTTTACCAGCGGCGCCACCGAGAGCAACAATCTGGCAATCTTTGGGCTGCTTGAGGAGGGGTTGAAGTGCGGCCGGCGCCATGTCATCACGACGGCCATCGAACACAAGGCCGTCCTTGAACCGTTCGAAGAACTGGCGCGTAAGGGGTTCGAGATTCAGATTCTTCCTGCCCAGCCCGATGGACGCTTCAACCCGGAGCAGGTGGCCGAAGCTCTCCGTCCTGACACGCTGCTGGTGTCGACCATGCACGTCAACAACGAAACAGGTGTGGTGCAACCGCTCGCCGAGGTTGCCGAAGTTCTCGCCGGGCATGAAGCGTTCTGGCACGTCGACGCCGCCCAGGGGTACGGCAAGGATCTCGAATCACTTCTCAGCCGGCGCATCGACATGATCTCAATCAGTGGTCACAAAATCTACGGTCCCAAGGGGATCGGGGCTCTCATTATCCGGAAGCGGGAGGGCTGTTTTCCTCCTTTGCAGCCTCTGCTCTTCGGCGGTGGGCAGGAACAGGGACTCAGGCCAGGAACTCTGCCGGTGCCGTTGATCGCCGGCTTGGGCGAGGCGGCTAAACTGGCGCTGCGGGACAACCGGGAGCGCCGAGCCAAGTGCCTTGCCTTTCGGCAGCGCGCAGGCGCCGCGCTTGATTTATTGAACGCCGGCCAGAACGGTGACGACGCCTGGGCATTGCCGCATTGCATCAATGTCACTCTTCCAGGAATAGCCTCGGATCAGGCGATTCGCGCCCTAAAAAGCGTGATAGCAGTCTCGAGTACGTCCGCCTGTACCTCCCATACCCACACCCCGAGCCATGTCCTTAACGCAATGGGGCGGTCCGCTGCCCAGGTAGAGAGTTCCCTGCGGTTTTCCTGGTGTCACATGACGCCGGACGTTGACTGGGACGCGGTGATAGGGGTTTTACAAAAACTGCGTTAAACGCAAAGGAGCAGATCATGAATGTCTTCGACGAACTCGAAAAGGCCACGAACCTACAATATTTTCATGGCGACTTGCCGAAATGGCTGGCGGATCCGGTGTTCGCCGTTGCCCACTCTCCGGAGCTGTATCAGGGGAAGGAGTATATGGTGGAGATTCTTCTGGCGCAGATTTTGGAATACGACGTGTATGCCGAGACCGGATGCTGCAAATGGGCCTACGACCACGAGGACGTCGCCAGAACATTGCGGTGGCTGGAGGAACAATGACAGTCTTCGATCACCTGAAGGCAGCAATGGAGACAGCCCAGGCTGAACAGGATCTGCCGGACTACCTTGCGCTGTATATCTTAACGATTCTGCAACGCCAGCAAGATTTTGCCGGGCGGGAAGATGAACTGGAGAAATTGGTCGAGAAGGTGACTCTGTATGACACCTATGGCCAAACGGGGTACCTTGGGATGGGGGTCAACAATACCATCCTGCAAAAAGCCCTCGAGAAATTTTTGACCAGATAAGAGAATTACAGAAAGGACTGACTGGGGGTTCATAAATCACGGCTTCTGAGGCAAAATCCGGCGTCTAACTGAACGCCACATATTCGACACAGAAAACAGCGGCCACCAGGGAAACCAGGTGGCCGTATCGTTTGGCAGGATATCTGATGCCCAGCCTGGGTAGCTTAGTCTCACAAGCTAGGGTTCAGTTGATCAACTTATGAGACAATTGTGTATGTGTTCAGATAAATCAGGATCGGAACGGGCGAGATCGCAACTGCCATAAGCAGCAAATACTTTGGATACGTGATGATTCCGCTCATCCCGGCAATCAAGCTAATCCCGCCGCCATCACCAATCAGGGCATTCCCTGGTAGGTTTATCAAAATGGCGAGGGCCAAGTAATGATGCCGCAGAAGCCATGGTACGATTCTTGTGGGTGCCTTATCGCTGAGAAGGGCAAGTCGTTCCTCCGCGCTTAGAGGTTGTAACTGAATAACCAGATCGCGGGCCTTGCGCAGGCAGAGCCAATCAAGAAACGTCGCCAGAAAATGCGGCGGGATATGTCTGCCGATAGAATAACTGATCGACAGAGCAATTAGGGTGCAGAGATAGACCAAGAAGATACCCTTTCCTCCCAAGAACATCATGAGCGCCAACCCGATTTCGATCCCCGGCATGAAGGGCAATAGAACAAGCAGGGTGTAGAGTAAAAAGCTCCCCAGGATGATTAGGTTGAGAATCGGCCCGTGCCGGGGATAGATCTGGATATTGACAACATGCCCCAGCCACCCACCTCCCCAGTTAAGCAACAGCACGATGACAACTAGAACTGTGATTTTCAGGCAGCGAACCGGTAGAGACGATGCGGAGCTGTCAGTGGCAAGAGCGGACATGGGATGTTTCCGGGTAAAGGAGTGATGTTGTTTGGTTACTGCTTGAGCCTCCCCTTGAACCAGTATTCTTTCCGGATATCCCCGTACCAGCGTTCCATGGTCCAGACAAAGGTCGCGTTCAACGTATCGCCAGACACTGTACCTCGCCAAGCAATCTGGCCATGGGTCGGGCTTTGAGTGACCGCCTCAAAAGTAATGATGCCATCGACGTCAGTGGCTTTGTAAGCGCCAGTACCGAAACCATATGGATCGCACGAGGTCGAACGAAATTGGCCTTCGGCAAAGATAAATTCGTCAGGGCGATCGGCCGGCATACCTTTGCCGCCCTTCTGCCCGACATAAGTTCGTCCGTCAAGGAGATGAGATGCTTCAACCTTTTGACTGATTTCGGAGGCGATGGACCGGGTCACTCCAGGTACTAGAACTAATGTTAACGCCAGCAATATGACTAGCACTTTTAAGAATGTTCTCATGGCACACTTCAGGAAACGTGGTGATCGTATCTCTGGATTGATTTTATCACGTTTGGAAAATTCGGGCTGATCGGGCTGAGGTGTGCCCAAAATTACTTGTATGTCACAACTTCTGAGGCAAAAACTGGCGACTTACTGAACGCCACATTTACGACACAGAAAAAAGCGGCCACCTCGAGAGCGGGGTGGCCGTATTGTTTGGCAGGCAATCTGCGTTAAATAAACCGCAGGATATCCTCAACCGGTTTACGTGGAGTCGGCTCTGGATGGCCATCCTCATAACCGTAAACAATCAGTGCGGCAACAGTCTCTTCCTCTGGCAATCCGACGATTTTGGCGATGGCATCGTCGTCAATTACCCCAAAGATACAGGTTCCAACCCCTTTGGCGTGAGCGGCCAGGCAGAATGTCTGGCAGGCAATCCCTGTATCAAATGCCTCCCAGAAATGAGCGTTTGAACTGTCAAAGTCGCCGTATTTGTCGAGTCGCCCGCTCTTGCCTTTGACAAAGCTAAGCACCGCTACCCCATGGGCATTCTTCAATGTGTTGATGTTGTAGGAAAAACCCTGCACTCCGCCAGTGGTTAGCTGTGCAATGACCTCTTTATCGTCGACCAGAGTGTAGCGGGCAATCTGGGTGTTTGCCCACGAAGGCGCCCAGCGGCTGATCTCAACGATCTCCTCCATCGTCTTCCGGTCGACTTTTTCGGCCTTGTACTTGCGAACGCTTCTCCGCTCCTTGATCATGTCGATGGCATCCATAACCGCTCCTTTTGTCTATTAGGTGTGTTTGGATTTTACCATGCAAATCAAGGGTGCACAGAATAGCACCCTTGATTTGCTGGAGCCTCAGTCTCAACGATACTCGAACCCGATTAGCAGTGCAGGTTGACCAGTTATCGGTAAAAATCTCGTTAATATTAGCCTCAAATGAGCCGCAAGAATCTGCACAGTTTCGTTTTCCAGGAGATCTGACAACTTTACTAATGACCCTTGCCGGTATCAGAAAGCAATTTACGAGACGATTTCGGAGTGGCTGGTGCGTTTTAGACGTCCTGCCGGGTCCTGGTGATAGTAGGCGCTAAGGACACTGTAGAGATCGGGGGCATGCTCTTGAAGTGCGAGGGGACGGTCGAAGAACTCCTCGGTAGCAACGGCGAAGAACTCGGCCTCGTTTTTCGCCCCGTAGGCGTTGAGGAAAGTTTCGTGGCCCTTCTCGGCGAGACCGCGTAGTCGCAGAAATTCACGGGAGCAAACTGCCGCCCATTCGACAATCTGATCACGGCCGGCGAGGGGTGGAGTGCCATCTGCGGAGCCATCGAGCATGTCGAGCTTGTGGGCGAACTCGTGGTAGACGACGTTATGGCCCGTTTCGGGGTGTCTCGCACCGTGGAGGACTGCGTCCCAGACAAGGATCACCGGACCCTGGGCGAACGCTTGTCCCTGAATGGGGACGGAGGGCTCAACCGGGCCGATTACGCGCTCGAAGACACCGGGTTGATGCTCGGGGATAACGACAGTGGAGGGGTAGACGAGTATCGACTCGACGTTGCGATAGTAGTTGTGGGGGAGTCCCAGGAGGAGAAGACACGCCTGGGCAGCAATGGTGATGCGTATCTCGTCAGTAAGTTCAAGGCCACCACAGCCCTCCCAACCTTTCTCCTCCAGGAAGACCTGCACTAGCGCACGCAACTCGTTCCGCTCGGCGGCATCAAGAGTATAGTAGTGAGGCACATTCATTTGCACAATGGACTCCCACTCGGGGGGGAAGGGCCGCTTTCGTGCTTCGGCGCGTCGAAAGTCTCGGATCCAACGGAACATAGGCGAACACCTCCCTCCATGGCAGAGTAACACACTGTCCCCGTATTAGTGATTTCGCCGAAGAAAACCGATCTCACAGCTATAGATTTCGTTTCTCACCACGCACGACTTTTTGAACATCAAAGCCCACTCGGCGATCCGGGTGGGCTTTTCTCCTATTGCAGAGATTTTTAAGAACATGTGCCGTTTCCACATTTACGAGTAGAAACAAATGGCGGCACAAATTCTGAGATATTGTCTCGGATCATGTTTTGGTTCAGGTCGTTGCGCATTCTGGGCTCGAGAAGGGAAAAAAGGGGGCTTAAGCCCGTGGATCGGTTGGTGGCTGCGGTCGTGGATGAACTGCTGACCGGTTGGCTGATCGTTGTCGACAACTATGAGCAAGCAAGTGAAGGCTGCCTGAAACCAGGCGGCCTTCACTATGCAAATCCTGAAGATTTGTTACTATTATGGCTAGTGTGGAGGATGAGCTTTTGACGAAAAGATTTTTGAAATACGACTGGGATGCCGTCGCGGGAATCACTGCGGCTTTCGTTGCGATTATCATGCATTTTCTGCATATCGTCGAGGCGGAAGTTCTTTTGACAATTGCTGTTGTTCTGATCGCTTTGCTGTTTTTGCGTGACCTACGACGGGAAAACGTGAATGAACGGCATGACCTGGAGGTCCAGTTGATCAGGGCCGACGTCAAGGATATCTTGACCCGTATCAGTCTGTCCGATGTCCACCTGATTGGCCCGCAGCATATCCATCAGGCCATGACAGACTTTTGCCGCCGGGCGAGGAACGAAATGCTCTGGTTTCATGTCTGTCCCCTGATGTTCAGGAGTCAGGCGGTTTTCGATGCCATGCTCAAGCCTGTGATCGAGAACACACGGGTCACCTCGATACAGTTCGTGCTTGATCATAAGGATCGGGAACTGTGGGACAGCGAGGTCCTCCCGAAAATCCGGCAATGCCCCACCTGTAGTAAAGTCAGGGAGGCGCACTGGACCACGATTTCCGGCGGCGTCTCGGCAATCGTCGCGGACATCGACCGGAATGGCAGCACGGAGTGTCTGCTGAGTTTCTGGGGGGAACCGTTCATGGCCAATTATCCTGGCCACAGCGTGCCGCGCTACATCTTTCACGTGCACAGTCACTCCGAGCTCATCGGCCGAATCGTCGAAGTTGTTCGACAGCACAAGCTTGAGAGTTGACCCTCAGTCAGTGCCAATTAAAAGTGTCTTGGAGAAGATGATGAAAGAAATTACCCCAGGAACAACCGTCGGCGATATCGTTGCCGATGACTACCGAACCGCGGATGTCTTTGAAAAATACGGGATCGATTTCTGCTGTGGCGGCAAGGTTTCCCTCGCCGAAGTCTGTTTGGAAAAAGGTCTCGAAATTACTGCGCTGGTCAATGTGATAAAGGCTCTGAGACAGGAAGCCGGCGGTCGAGGCCAGAATTATTCTGCGTGGGCGCTGTCATTCCTTGCCGACTACATTGTCAATACCCACCATGACTATCTCAAAGGAAACGACGAGCAAATCGCCTCTTACGCGCGAAAAATTGCCGGGGTGCATGGCTCACACCACCCCGAGGTTATCGAAATTGCCGCCATCTTCGAGAGAATCGCACATGACATGGTGGGGCATCTGAAGGAGGAGGAAGAGACATTTTTCCCGGCAATCAAGCGTGTGGAGGCTGCCAGAATTGCAGGCAGCACCCCGGAAGCAAATGACCGGGAAACCATCCGGACCTCGCTTGTTAGACTCCATCGCGAGCACGAAGAGATCGGTGAGGCAGTTCATACTATCCGTTATCTCTCGAAAAAATACGCAATCCCAGTCGATGCCTGTAATACCTTCATAATCACATACCGTAAACTCAAAGAATTTGAAGACGATCTTCACAAGCACGTTCATCTGGAAAACAACATCCTCTTCCTGAAGGCTGCACAGTTATAAATCACATGTAATAGGCATCAACCTTTGGACAAGGGAAACACCTCCTCGCACAACTTCAACGTACACAAAACAGGAAGGGACTCAGTGATGAGCCCCTTCCTGTCATACCCGTCAGTGCTTGTCGGTGCCATGCTCGGCATGGCCCCCTTGCTGCTTGGCTGGTTCCTTATGCTCGTCGTGAGTGCCTTTACCAGTCGCATCCATGTGAAGCTTTTCCACGTAGTGCGTGAACTCCACATAAGCCTCAACGAACTCACGCCCCTGGTCAACGCTTTCATCCTTGTGCTTGTAGGCTGTGGCGGTGCGCTCGTAACGTTTCTTGATGCCTGCTGCAACATCATCGGTAACGAGCTTTACCAGTGCATCAACTGAACCGCCGACCAAGGCCTTGTCTGCTTCGGCTACCACCGGCTCTACTGCCCCGGCTGGCTTCAAACCCGTGAAGGGGGCGCCTTCACCGGCACGATGGATCTTTACCAGAGTAGCAAAGAACTTGTTGTGGGCAGCTTCAGCGTTAGCCCCTTTTGCTGCCAGTGCCTCCTGAAACGCTGCCTTGACCGCCTTTTCATCGTTCGGTTTCACCCATTTGAGCACAGGGGTGATGTCTTTCACCTCCAACGCCTTATGGGCATCCTGAACAACGGGGCCATCAAGCGTATCGCAATGGGCTGCCGCATTATGGGGGATTGCAAAGGTAAGTGCCACAGCGACGGCAATTCCTGACAATGCGGTCTTCACTATCTGTATCGTTTTCATCTCGAATATCTCCCTCGAATTGACTGGTTATGTGTGAGTATATGCGGTTTAAAATTTCCCCAACTTGAAACCGGATATTATCCTTGGGGCGGCTTGCATATCCTTTTGGCATAACCATCAAGTTGTCTGCCGTTGAAGGGACAGGCAAGCTTGCCAGTCGCGTTGGGGGTCGTAAGGTACTGAGCGGATGGCAGGATGTAAGGGATATCAAGTTCGCAGCAGCGGACCTCGAACGGATGGTTGCCGGTCGAATCATGATCAGCATCGCTGTTTGCGTCATGGCAACCGCCACCAACCCCATGCGTCGTTTCAGCCCCCAGCACCTCCAGGGTGTAGGCATGAACGGTGGCAGGCATAATCAGAATGAGCATCAGCATTGTGATGGCAACATTCCGTATGGTCATACGAAGCATACTCATGATTGCATGAATGACATGCATGCCATCGCATGACCTTGACCTGCATCAATATGATCCTTCTGCGAGGTCGCGCTTCCCCGGCACAATTTAAAACGCCCAGAACAGCGGCCACCCGGTGATCCAGGTAGCCGTGTTATTTGGCACGATTACTGAGGTGAAAAGCGGCGTCTTACTGAACGCTGTTTATCGGCCACTCAAAATGATGGCCACCTGGATCGACTCCGGGTGGCCGTTCTCGCTGACCAGGATTTAAAAAAAATGGCGATGATGGATTCGAGGTTGAGATATTGATCCGGTGAATAAATATTCTACTTTTCTGTAGTTTGTGGTATTCTTCGGGCATGAAAACTACCGATACCCGAAGGCTTAATCAAGAAACGCAGTACGAACTTCGTAAGCAAGCTGTCCGTCTCAAGGAAAAAGGTGAGTTGGACAACCGGGCCATTTCAGAGATTGTTGGTCTCTGCCCAACCTACATCAGCACGATCTGGAAAAAGTACCAGCGCGGTGGCCTTGGGGCCATCATGCCCGGAGTTCGTGGCCGCCGGCATGGCGATAAACGCGAACTGACTGCCGAGCAGGAGGCCGGCATCCAAAAGCTGCTGGTGGACAAGACCCCGGATCAACTGAAGCTAGCCTTTGCTTTGTGGACCCGTGAGGCCGTGCGCCTGGCGATCAAGCAGCTTTATGGTCGTGATCTGCCGCTGCGCACCATCACCGACTATCTGAAACGTTGGGGTTTCACGCCGCAGAAGCCAACCAAGCGGGCTTACGAGCAGAACCCCAAGGCGGTAGCCCAATGGAAGGCCACCGTCTACCCCCAGATCCAGTCCCGCGCCAGACAGGAAAAGGCCGAGATCTACTGGGGCGATGAAACCGGCATTCAAAACGACGCCTACAATGCCAAGGGGTTCGCCCCTAAGGGGAAGACGCCAGTCGTTCGGGTCAATGCCACCAAAAGCCGGGTCAACATGATGTCAGCGATTACCAACCGGGGCCGGGTTCGCTTCATGTTGTACCGCGAGACGATGACCTCGAAAGTGCTGATCAAGTTCATGTCCCGGCTGGTCAAAGACGCTGAGCGCAAGGTGTTTCTGATCCTGGATAACCTGCGCGTGCATCACAGCAAGGACGTCAAGGCCTGGCTGGAGGAGAACCGGGAAATGATCGAGGTCTTCTATCTCCCGTCATATTCACCGGAACTCAACCCCGACGAGTATCTCAACGGGGATCTGAAAATCCACATCCGCTCGGGTCTGCCGGCCCGGTCGGAGAAAGAGTTGACCAGAAAAACGCGGTCATTCATGCGCAAGCTGCAAAACCGGCCTCATCATGTTCGAAACTACTTCAGGCATCCGAAAATCGGCTACGCGGCGTAGTTTCAATGTTTAATCACCGGAGCAATAGCCAAGAGTTTGTGACGCAACTTTCAAGACAGCTAGTAAGAAAGAGAAGTTGACATGCAAAATTAGTAAGGCTCTAAACCATCACGTTGAGGTCCTTAGCAATTGCACTTCGACGACGGCTCCAGCCTCAAGCTTCTCCACATCACATGGCACAGCCAACAGGGCATTGGCGCCTTGCAAACTGCGGTTCTGCCCCGACCCCTGTCTGTTGGTGACGATGACGCGGTAACCGCTGCCATCCCATTCCAGTCGACACCAGAGAAACGCCTGGCGCTTGCCGCTGCCTCGTACCATTTCTGCCAAAACGCCGGTGCGAATTTCATTGTGTAACTGAATGTGCCCGGCGAGTCTGCGCAACGCCGGGCGAACAAAAAGCTCGAAGGTTGCCGCCGCGGCGGCCGGATTGCCGGGGAGGCCGAAGCATGGCTTCTCCCCCAGGGTACCGAACAACACCGGCTTGCCGGGCTTGATCGCCACTTTCCAGAAAATCAGACGGAAGCCGTGCTGGTCGAGGGTCTCGCGCACGTAGTCGCGCTCCCCCACGGAGACCCCACCGGTTGAAACCAGCAGATCAGCCTGCCGGGCGGCATCGATCAGGGCGTCGAGCCCGCCCGGTTCATCGCGACCGATGCCAAGGCGCAGTACCTCTGCGCCGCACTCGCGGATGCGCGCCGCCAGTTGATGTAGATTGGAATTGACGATTTGCCCCGGGCCCGGTTCCTCCCCGAGTTCGACCAACTCGTCGCCGGTAGACAGGAGCGCCACCCGTGGCATGGGATGAACTTTCACCCGGGAGGCGCCGGCACTCGCCAGCAGACCGATTTCGCCGGCGCGCAGCAAAGTCCCAGCCTCCACCAGCAGCTCCCCCCGTCGATACTCCTCCCCTTGGCGCCGCAGATGATCGCCGGGTTGCGGAACGATCTTCAGCCTCACGCCACCCGCCGTTTCCTCGGTGTCCTCGACAGGAACCACTGCATCGCAGCCGACCGGCAGCGGCGCCCCGGTGGTGATGCGCACGGCGCGGCCGGCGGCCACCTCCATGCCGAGGGGGTGCCCGGCGTAGGCTGCACCGGCAATCGGCAATATGCCCGCCGCCTTGGCCGCAGTCACGGCAAAACCATCCATGGCGGAGTTGTCGGCGCGTGGCATGTCCCAGCGCGCCGTGACGGTCTCGGCTAATACCAAGCCACCGGCTTCATCGAGGGACATCTCCACAGCCGGCAGGGGTGAAACGTTGGCCAGAACCAAGTTTAGAGCTGCGTCATAGCTGAGCATTGTCGACCTCCCGGGTGGAACTGTCCAAAGGCAAGGCCCAGAGGCTGCGCCGGCGCAAGGCGATCCGCAAACGGTCGCCAATGGCGTAGCCGAGGTCACGGAACGCGCAGTTGGGCAGCTCAACATCCAGATGTATCTCGCTGTCGGTGACAGCGACGGTAAGGGTATGGGTGCCGCCGAACCCGAGAATATCGATCACCTTTGCCTCGAACAGATTTTCTTGCAGATCGGGGCCGATTGGGCGACCGGGTCGGATGATGGTCACCTCCTCCGAGCGAATGCCCACCGCCACCCGGTCTCCAGGACCGACACCGGGGCAGCCGGAGGTGATCAGCGGCAGGTCGCCGGCTAGTTTGAAACTGCCATTGGCGTAGACCTGTTCGACCTGCCGCTCGTAGATGTTCTGGTTCCGCAGGACGCGGGCCACGTCCAGACTGGCCGGACGGTAATAGATGTCGTCTCGACTGCCGACCTGGCGCAGCCGTCCGCCGATCAACACAGCGATCCGCTCACCGAGCAGCAAGGCTTCTTCCTGATCGTGGGTGACGTGCAGCAGGGAAACCCCCATCTCGCGGTTGATCTGCCTCAGCTTGACCTGTAACTGACGCTTGATGGCGGCGTCGAGCGCCGAAAAGGGTTCGTCGAGAAAGAGCAGGCGTGGCCCCGGCAGCAGGGCCCGGGCCAGGGCAACCCGCTGTTTCTCGCCGCCGGAGAGGGTGCCAACCGCCGGACGGCCAAGGATATCGTCAAGATCGAGCAAGGTCGATCAGCTCTTGCAGCCGGCTTTGGATCACGTCAGGATCGAGCCGCTGCTGTCGGGCACCGAAGAGAATATTGTCACTGACCGACAAGTGAGGAAACAGGGTGAGATCCTGTGGGAGGTAGGCGATCTGCCGCTGTTCGGGGGGGAGCCTGGTCACCTCGACGCCTTCCAACCAGACTTCGCCGCTAACTGGAGCTACCAAGCCCAGACAAATTTCAAGCAGCACGGTCTTGCCGGCCCCCGAAGGGCCGAGGATCGTCAGGTAGCCGCCGGGCTCCAGATCAAGATCGATGGGCCCGAGGAGGAAGTTCCCCTGCCGCGCGGTGAGCTGCTTGATGCGAATCATGATCGACGGCCGAGGGCAAACCGCATCGCAGAAGAGCACCGCCAGAGCGACCAGCAGCAACAGGATAATCAGTGTTACCGCTCGGGGCAGGTCGGCCACGGACATGGCCAGATAGATACTGCTCGGCAGGGTGGCTGTTTCCCCTCGGGCGGTGCCGGCCACCATGACCGTAGCACCGAATTCGCCGATCGCTCGTGCCCAGGTCAAGATGAACGCGGCCAGGATACCGCGCGCTGCCAGCGGCAGAGTGACGCGCCGGAAGCTGCCCACGGCCGTACAGCCGAGGGTGCGGGCGACCCGCTCATAGCGCGGATCGATCTGTTCGAAGGTGGCCTTGAGCATGCGCAGGGCGACCGCCGCGACCACGGTGAACTGGGCGGTGACGACCCCGGCAACGGTGAATGGCAGGGTCAGACCGACACCTTCAAGCAGGCGGCCCGCCGGAGTGTTCCAGGCCATCAAGATCAGTGTGCCGAGAGCGATGGGGGTCAGGACAACCGGCAGGTCGAGGAAGGTGTCGAGCAAGCGTTTGCCGGGAAACTCCCAGCGTGCCAGTAGATAGGCGCTGGGGACCGCGATGCTCACGGCGAGCAGGGCACTGACGGTGGCGCTCCCCAGGCTGAGGACGATTGCCGCCTGGATCTCCGGCAGGGCGAGTTGATTCAGGAAGGCGGCGGCGCTGAAGAAGGCGTACTGGCTGCCAAGCAAGAGCAGGAAGTAGCCGGTCAGTACGACCAGCGGTACGATCAGGGCCAGCCGGAAGGGCAGGTCGCGCACGACGCTTGTCACCATCCCTCCAGAGGCCGATAAATGCCACCAATGCGAGCATGTGGCGCCAGTGGGCGCACGTCTACCTCCCGGGTGAGGTAGCCCCACTTGTGGAAGATGGCTTGTCCTTCGTCGGAACTCAGAAAAGCTGTGAACGCGGCGGCACCGGTCGGGTTGGCGGCCCCGCGAATTTTAATCGCCGGCACATAGGCCAGACGCGGCACCTGCTCAGGCTTGAGCAGCACCGCCTCCATCGCTGCCGGGTTCCAGGTGGCAAACTCGCGCCAGCCAAGGACGGCGTCGGCCATCCCCAGCGGGATCATCGAGGCTGTCCGGGCGCAACTCTCTACCTGGCCGCTCAGGTTCGGCTTGACCTTCGTATCGAGGCCGTTGGCGGTGAGCACCTCCACTGCGTAGAGCCCGACGCAGACCCCGTCCGGATCGGCCATGCCGACCTTCAGGCCGGGGCGAGCGAGATCGGTGAGGGTGCGGATGTTTAAGGGATTGCCCCTGGCGACGATGATTGCTGGCACCAGGTAGGCTAGGATCGCCGCGTCCCCATCAACTAGGTTCTGCTCGCGGGCCAGTTCCAGATAGTCTGGGGAGCCGGGGATATAGAGATCGCCCCGCCCGGTCAGCCGGATCTGGCTTAGCATCGAACCCGAGCTGCCCAGATGTAGGGTCACGGGGATGCCGGTCTTCTTCTCGAAGGCCTTGGCGGCCTCTTCGAGGGGTGGTTGCGAGGCCGAGCCGGCGAATACCATGAGGGGGTGGGGCTTGTCGGCGGCAAAGGCCGGGCAAACTGCTAAAAGGGCCAACACCAGGTAGATCATGGCCCGAGTCATGGCGTAACCTCGCCGGCAAAACAGTGGGTGAAATGTCGATCGGCGTCACGCTTGACGGCTTCGCGCAGCGTTCCGTAGGCTTCCAGCAACCGCACTGTTTCTTCGGTCAGGGTGGTGGCGCCGCCCGCCTTGCCACCGGCGCGGCGTTCCAGCAGCGGAAAGGGGGCGTGGTCCTCCATGACAGCCAGTTGCGCCCAGGCCTTGCGATAGGAGAGCCCCAGTTCGCGGGCCGCCGCGTTGATTGAACCGTTGCGCTCAATGGCGCGAAGCAGCCGGTAGCGGCCATCACCGAGAAACGGCGCGCCATCGACTTCAAGCCAGATCTTGGAGCGCACCTGTATCGCTTTCATTTCAGGAAGCGCTGTTCAATGAAGTCGCACAGCCCCACGGTATCGTTGATATCATAAACGGGAACGTCAAGTTGCAGAGCGATGTCAGACGCGACCGCGATCAGTTGCGGATCGTGCTCCTCGTCACGGCAGAGGAGCCGTTGGCTGCGTTCCCGGCGATGAACCTCGATTTTCGGCATGCTGCTTTTCTTGAATCCTTCGGTGAGAACAATGTCGAGATCGCCGCAGTAGGCGGCAATTGCCTCGGTCAGAGGAGGCTCTATCCCATCCCGATTCTGCTTGACCAGGGCCACCTTGGCTGGCGACGTGATCAGCATGGTGTCGGCTCCCGCCTGCGTCAGCCGCCAGGAGTCCTTCCCCTCGCGGTCGATGTCGAATTTATGGGCATCGTGCTTGACCGCCCCCACTCGATAACCGCGGCGCTTCAATTCACCAATCAGTTTCTCGAGTAGGGTCGTTTTGCCGGTGCCACTTTTGGCAACAATCGAGACGACGGGCGGAGTCATGTCTATCCCTTTCCGATCATGGCAAGTTGTTCCGGGTTGTTGAGATTGAGCAGCGCCCGTTCCCAACCGTCCGGCATCTGGTGCCAGTCGAGATAACGGATGGCGATGCGTTGGTAGAAATCGTAGATCCGGTGCTGGTTGTTACGCAGCATCTCCTCCATGTGGGGCAGGCAGTTGCGGTGATAGACGGCGAACACCGGCTCGTAGCCGTTGGGGGTTCGCGGCACGACCGCGTCGACACCGTGACGCTGGGCGAGGAGCAACTCGACCAGTCGGCCGTCGGGATAGGGCATGTCACAGGGGGCAACAAAAATCCACTCGGTGTGCGCTGCCTGCAGTCCGGTATACAACCCGCCCAGGGCGCTCCCCGGGTAGATGTCGGCAAGGACCTGAATTCCCGGCCGCGCCAGGTCCGGCCGGTCACCGGCGATCAACACTTTGGGGAAATACTGTTGCAAAAGGGCCAGCGAACGGGTGAAGAGCAATTCCCCGTCAACCTCGATGCGTGCCTTGTCCTGGCCCATTCTGCGGCTTTGGCCGCCGGCCAGAAGGATGCCGGTCACATCTTGGTAAAGGGGCTTTTTTTTCGCGATATGCGGATTTTGCATAACGTAATATTAAGCAGCCGATGACGTCCCAGGCAAGGACAAAACTTAATCGATGACAGCGAGCAGCCGCAGAGTGGCTGCCGACTGCGGCTGCCGTGGTTTGCTCCGGCCCAACCGGGAAAGAGCGGTGGATGGTTCCGAATTTACAACTCTGACTATAAGTGGCGGTTGTGACGCGATCAGGTTCGGATAGCTGAATTTTGTGAATACCAGGTGTTCTGCGCCTGCTTCATTGGCAAAGCACGGACGTAAACAAACCCCATGCCGACGATGACAACCCGGATTTACTCATCATCATGGATCATCACGGAAGCTCCGGGATGCCGCAGCCGACCTGTATCCAGGGCGATCACCGTTCTCACGGCCAAGGTGTAGATCAGACAGCCCAGTGCCCAGATGCCAAGTCCGACCGCAACTTCCCTGAGCGACGGCGAGTATTCGTAGATTTCATGCAGAGTATCGGGGATGAAACCGGGAACGATCAGACCGATGCCCTTTTCGATCCAAATGCCGACAAAAATCAGCAGGCAACCGATATTCAGGCTGAAAAATCTTTCCCGCGTTTTGGGCAGCAGGAACAGGATAAAACCGACCGTATTGAAAACCATGGCGGTCCATATCCAGGGAACCAGCCGATGATGGCCATCGAGCCCTTCATAGAGATATCGCAAGGGGGCCAGATGCACGGTGCCCGAATAGTACTCCTTGAATATCTCCGCGAACATGAGGAACAGGTTGATCGCCATGGCATAGGCGACAATCTCCGCGAGCTTGAAGATCGCCTGGTCCTGGACTTTGAAATTCATGACCTTCCGCAAAATCTGGAAGATGATGATCATCAGAGCCGGCCCGGCGCAAAACGCCGAGGCGAGAAACCGCGGGGCAAGAATGGAGGCATTCCAGAACGGCCGCGCCGGCAGCCCGTTGTAGAGATAGGCGGTGACTGTGTGAATGCCGATGGCCCAGGGGATGGAGAGCAGGATCAAGGGGATCACCAGGCGCTTGTCGGGGTCCTTGCCAAAATAGGTGCAGCCGCCGGTATAGCTGGTGATGGTGAGGTTGAGCAGCAGGTAGCCGTTGAGGGCCAGGATGTCCCAGGCGAGGATGGAAGACGGGAAGTTCAGCCGCCCCAAGCCGGGGAGGATGTGCCAGAACCGATCGGGTCGGCCGAGATCGACGAGGACGAACAGCATGGCCATGCTGACCGCGGTGACGGCGAGCAGTTCGCCGAAAGCGACGATCTTCTTGATGGATTGGAAATGATAAAGATAGGCAGGGATGACCAGCAGCACTGCGGCGGCGGCGACCCCGACGAGAAACGTGAAGTTGGAGATATAGAAGCCCCACGACACCTGATCATTCATGCTGGTGACCGCCATGCCGTGCTTGAGTTGCCTGGCGTAAGTCACAAGCCCCGTCGCGATGATCAGGGTCAGAAAGATCATCCAGGCATGAAACACCTTCCCGCCCACGAACAACACCTCGAACAGGCCTGTGACGAAATGGCGGAGGGCTATTTTATGGCGCTCGACGGCCTGCTTCATTGCGTCCCCACTCATCAGATCTTGTCGACGATAAATTCGGGAAATAGCGTGGGTGACTTGGTGACGCTGGAAATCCGCAAGGATTTCAAGCGGCCGTAATAGTTGGCGACATGGTTCAGGGTCAGTTTGCCTGGTTCATGGGTCAACCGTCCGGCCGCGGCAATGCCGGCTCTGCGGCCGAACACGAAGATGTCCAACAGGGAGTTGCCCATCGCCCGGTTTCTGCCGTGGATGCCGCCGGCGGCCTCTCCGGCGGCAAAGAGATTTTTTACCGTGGATTCGCCGGTATCACTGATGAGCACCCCGCCGTTCTGATAGTGCAGCGTGGGGTAGATCAAAAGCGGTCGCTTGGCGATATCGATCCTGACCCTCATGAATTTTTTGAACAGTGCCGGGAACCGTTTTCTGAGCAGCCCCTTCTCGAAAAGCTCCTCGAGGATCGGGATATCCAGCCATACGCCGACTTTTCCTGACGGGGCCCTGACCCCGTTGCCCGTTTCACACTCCCGAATGATGGCCGCAGCGACCACATCCCTGGTCTCCAGTTCATTGATGAAGCGCTCTCCCCGTGCATTGACCAGATGGGCCCCAAGGCTGCGAATGGCTTCGGTCACCAAGACCCCGACCATGTGCTCGGGAAACATCACCCCGGTCGGGTGATACTGAAAGGAGTCCAGCCCCGCCATTTTGGCCCCGGCCCGATAGGCCAGCACGATGGCGTCGCCGGTGGCGCCAAAATTGTTGGAGGTCGGAAACCCTTGATTGTGCAATCGGCCGGCCCCACCGGTGGAGAGAATGACCGCCCGGGCTTTGACCACGAAGTACCGGCGCCGGCCCAAGTCGTAAAGAATGGCGCCGTTGCAGTCGCCGGCCTCGTTGGTGGTCAGTTCCACGGCTGGTGAGAACTCGGCAAGCTCGATCCGGTCGCTCTTGCGTAATTCATCCTTGAGAACCTTCATGACGTTCAACCCGGTATGGTCGCCGATCGACAGAATCCGGGGCGCCGACATGCCGGCGGCCATCTTGGTGGCGAGATCGCCATTTCCGTCCCGATCGAAATTGACGCCGATCTTCAGCAGCCATTCGACGATACCGGGGCCATCCTCCACCATGGCCTTGACCAGTCCCCGCTTGCCGGCGAAGCCGCCGGCGATCATGGTGTCGGCAAAATGCTTGATCGGCGAATCCTGCTCCGCCACGGCCGCCTGCATCCCCCCCAGGGCCATGATGGTGTTGGAGTTGCCGAGGCGCAGTTTGGTAGCCAGCAGGACGTGCGCCCCCAGGCTTTCTGCAAACAGGGCCGCCGTTACGCCGGCCCCGCCACCGCCCAGCACCAGAACGTCCGTGGTGACTTCCGGCTCAAGATTGATCCTGGCATGATCCAGACTGCTGAAGGATTCCAGCAGGTCGGCGAATTCATGGGTTGCCCGGTCGCCCTTGTTGGCCCCGGTCCTCAGCTCTCTGAACGCGGAGTCCTTATAGTCGGGATGGTACTTCTTCAGCAGTGCGATCTTTTCCTGGGGAGCGAGTAGTGCCGGGGCCGCAGTTTTTCGCTGCTCCCTGGTGGCGCTTACCAGATCCAGTTGGGCGACGAGGTCATCAGGATACATGGACGAGGTCTCCTTCGCGGCTCACAGGACCTTGTGACAGTAATCCTTGAGCTCTTCATCGCTCATAGCCAGGACCCTGGCGAAATCGGCGTCATCGGCAAGTGCGGCCATCTCGTTGAGGCGCTTTTCCAGATTGGGCGGGAGGGGTTGTTGTCTGGCACAGGAGCGTTGAATATACAAACCGACGTACTGCGGCGCGATGCTTTTCGGGCAGCGCGAGGCACAGAGGCCGCACAGATGACAATCCTTGACCTTTTCCGCGACGGTTGCGTACTCCCCATCCTTCGCGCTTTTCACAAATCCCGCGACATGAATCCATTCGGGGCAGATATTGCAGGCCTTGCAATCATTGCAGGCAAATAGCTCAGGATACTGCTCCGGCAAATCCTGCAGAGGATTGGCCATGGCCGCCATGTCATAATGAGCGATTCGCGACGGGAAATACGGGAGCATGATGACATTCATCCCCTCCGCGACGACCGTCTGGCAGCCCAGACCAAATTTCACCCGCTGCGCGCCGGCCTCCAGGTAGGCGACGGTACAGGCTCCGCACAAACCCGACAGACAACCAATTCCGCGCTTGACCTCGTGCCCCGTATCCCAGAGCGCCTCGATCACGGTCAACCCTTCGGGAACCCTGATTTTGCGGCCTTCGAGCTCAATGGTGATCATCGTCGCACCTTTCGCAATGATGCCGTACCGGCCAGTGGAGAGGCCTTACGTCCGTGCGTTCGCAGCGTGGTTTCCGCCCAGGGTGTCAGCTCTCATAGAAGTAGAAAAACTTCGGCTGGGTATTCAGCTCCTGTTTCAGGATAAATACCCGCTGATGTTCGAGCAGTTGACGAATTTCACCCTTGGGGTCGAGCAGGTTGCCGAATTTGCGGGCGCCGACTGGACAGATTTCCACACAGGCCGGGTAGCGTCCCGGCTGTTCCCGGGTGCGCTGAATGCAGAAGGTGCACTTCTCGACGACCCCGACGGGGCGGGGGCGATTGCCCAGGTAATGAGTGTCGGGATTAAGCTCTGCGGCCGGGATGGTCGCCTTTTCCCAGTTGAAATGGCGGGCGCCGTAGGGGCAGGCGGCCATGCAGTAGCGGCAGCCGATACACCAGTTATAGTCGATGGCCACGATGCCGTCGGGTTCCGTCCAGGTCGCCTTGACCGGGCATACCCGAGTGCAGGGGGGCCGCTCACATTGCTGGCACTGGACCGGTAGGTAGAAGTGGCCGTCCTCGGGTACCAGTGAGGGGTTGTAATAGTGCTCGGCGTAGTCGAGATCGAGCCCCTTGTCGTTTTGCAGCCGCATGACCCTGATCCAGTGGATTTGCGGCTGCCGCGACTGATTGTTCTCGGCCACGCAGCCATAGACACAGCGGCGGCAGCCGATGCAGCGGGACAGGTCGAGACCGTAGCCGAACCTGACCCCGTCGATAGGCGGGGTGGCCTTCACGGTGACCGGGCGGCCGTATTCTTGCCGGTAGGCAGTTTCCAGGCGGGCCAGCACGCGCTTCAGGTCATCCTGGCCCAGTTCGCGAAAGTGTCTCTGGAAAAAGGCGTCCCAGACCGCCGCCGATGCTTGCGGCGCTGGCAGGGCCAGGACACCGATGCCGGTTGCCAGCCCCTTCAGGGCCTTGCGCCGGGTCAGCTTTCCGCCCGGTTGGTCGCAGGGACTCTGGTCTGCCATGACTTGGCTCTCTTTCCGAACGGCGGTCGGCGCCGTTCAGTGCCCGGTCCGGCCCGGCCGCGCAGGCGGCGGCATGGGCGTCAGCGCCTTGAATGGCGGATCGTGGGGGTCGTGGCAATGGGTGCACAGCAGATATTCCTTGGCACCGTTCCAATGGCCGGAGTGCCGGCCATGGCTGCCAATCTCCCAGTCACGCAGTTTCTTGCCATGGCACTGGCCGCAAAGCCGGTACGATTCGGTAAAGGGGAGGCCCTCCCCGGTGGTCAGCCGCAAGCGGTCCCGGTTCTCCGGATGGTGACAGTCCAGGCACCAGAACTGTCCTGCGGCATGCCGCAGGACAATAGCGGTATGCTCATCCTGAAGTTCCCGGCGCTTGAGGTCGGGTTTCATCTCGGCGTGGCAGTTGGTGCAGGGGAAGATCCCCTCGGAGAAGGTGGGGGGGGCGACAGAAACGCTAACGACCGATGTCGGCAGATTTGTGGTGACGGCCTGCTTGCCTGAACGAGCGGAGCCGCTCGCCTGGGCCGCCAGAGCCGGCAGGAGCACCAGCGTCATCAGGAGGGTCAGGGTGATCCGTCTCTTCATTACTCCCCCGTGCGGGTTGGCCAGACATAGCTTATCCGTTTGGGCTCGATAATCAAGGCGTTGCGAAGTGTCGAGCTTGTTTTCAAACTACCCGGGAAGTACGCGATTTTTTTTTGATGCAAGTCAATTGCATTGTAAAAACTTTGTTTTATTGTTTGTTAAAGTAAAATTCATTTTTCCGCTTTTATCAATTAAAACCCTTTCTGTCAGCATTTCTGCGAAAGCTTAACGAGGTGAGACAATGTTTGAGCGAAGCGTGAGCATGGTCGCGGGAATAGTGGCTGGGCTGGTGGTCGCGGCAACAATGGCCGCCGCGCAACCAACCGGGGAGCAGCTGACCCGCCTGGCCGAAGCAGGGGAAAGCCTCTTCCTGCAGAAGTGCAGCAGCTGCCATACCCTCGGCGGCGGTGACAAGCCGACCGGTCCGGACCTGGCCGGGGTAACGGAGCGCCGCGACCGGCAATGGCTGGCCGCGTTCATCCAGGACCCCGACAAACTGTTCAAGGCGAAAGATCCGCTCGCGGTGCAGTTGCTGCAGCAGTACAACAACCTGAAAATGCCGGCGTTCGGTCTCGAACCGGCACAGGTGGAGGCTTTGCTGACCCACCTCGCGCATCTCGATGAAGCGGCGCACCATCCCCCGCCAGAAAAAACGCTGCTCGCGACTGGAGACCCGGTCCGCGGCGCCCGGCTCTATACCGGCGAGGCGGCCTTCGCCAAGGGCGGCGCCCCGTGCCTCGGCTGCCATGGCATCGCCGGCTTCGGCCTGGCCGGCGGGGCCAACTACGGCCCTGATCTGACGTCTATGTTCGAAAATTTCGGGGACGAGGGGATTGCCGACATTCTCAAGACCCTGCCGTTCCCAAGCATGGAGCCGATTTATGCGACCCGGCCGCTGACCGATGCGGAACAGGCCGACCTGCGTGCCTTTTTCGCCCAGGCGACCGGCGCGCCGGTCGCCAGAAGCGGCCTGTTGTTCGGCGAAGCGCTGAGCGGAGTGGCGCTCTTCCTGGGGGCGGTGCTGCTGTTCGGTCGGGAGCGCCTGCGCGGGGTGCGCCGGTCTTTGGTCAACCGGGTTCATAACCAAGGGGGTGAGCTGCGATGAGCTGGATCAAGGATATCGTCGACCCGCAGGGGCGCGCCTGGGAAGAGTTCTATCGCAACCGCAACCAGTGCGACAAGGTGGTGCGCAGCACCCACGGGGTCAACTGCACCGGCAGCTGCTCGTGGAACGTGCACGTCAAGGACGGCATCGTCGGCTGGGAGCTGCAGGCCACCGACTACCCGGAACTCGAGGCGGGACTGCCCCCCTACGAGCCGCGCGGCTGCCAGCGCGGTATCTCCTTCTCCTGGTATCTGTACAGCCCGCTGCGCATCAAGTACCCCTACCTGCGCGGAGTGCTCACCGATCTCTGGCGCCAGGCCAAAGCCGAGCACGCCGACCCGGTGGCCGCCTGGGCCTCGATCGTCGACGATCCGGCCCGGCGCAAGAGCTACCAGCAGGCCCGCGGCAAGGGCGGCTTCCGCCGCTCCAGCTGGGAGGAGGTCGAGGAGCTTATCGCCGCCTCGACCATCCACACCATCAAGAAGTACGGCGCCGACCGTCTGGTTGGCTTCTCGCCGATTCCGGCCATGTCGATGCTCAGTTTCGCCGGCGGCTCCCGCTTCATGCAGCTGCTCGGCGGCGCCAACTTGAGCTTTTACGACTGGTACTGCGACCTGCCCAATGCCTCCCCCGAGATCTGGGGGGAGCAGACCGACGTAGCCGAGAGCGCCGACTGGTACAACAGCAAGTACATCGCGGTCATGGGCTCGAACCCGGGGATGACCCGCACCCCGGACGTGCATTTCCTGACCGAGGCCCGCCACAACGGCTCCAAGGTGACGGTCCTCTCCCCCGACTTCAGCATGTCGTCGAAATTCGGCGACTGGTGGATTCCCGCTGCACGCCGGCCAGGACGGCGCCTTCTGGATGGCGGTCAACCACGTCATCCTCAACGAGTTCCATCACCAGGCCAAAACCCCCTATTTCCTCGACTACCTGAAGCGTTTCAGCGACACCCCGTTCCTGATCAATCTGGAGGAGAAGGCCGGGGTCTTCACCGCCGGGCGGATGGCTACGGCCGCGCAGGTCGCGCGCTACAGCGCGGAGGAGAACGCCGGCTTCAAGTACCTGGTCTGGGACGAAGCCAGCGGCCAGCCGCGCATGCCGCTCGGCACTCTCGGCTTCCGCTGGCAGCAGAAGAAGGGCGAGTGGAACCTGCAGATGAAAGATGGCCAGGACGGCGGCGACCTCGCGCCGGCCCTGTCGCTGCTCGACAGGCATGATGACGTCCTGCAGGTCGCTTTCGACGACTTCGGCAACGGCAACACGGTGCAGCGCGGCGTGCCAGTCAGGTACCTGGAAACAGCCAAGGGGCGGATTCCGGTCACCACGGTCTTCGACCTGCTGATGGCCCAGTTCGGCGTCGGCCGCGGCCTGGCCGGTGCCTACCCGGCCGATTACGATGCCGTCGCCGCCTACACTCCGGCGTGGCAGGAGCAGTACACCGGCATCGATCGCGCCAACATCATCCAGTTCGCCCGCGAGTGGGCGGCCACCGCCGAGCAGACCCAGGGCAAATGCTCGATCATCATCGGCGCCGGCATCAATCACTGGTACCACGCCAATCTGATCTACCGCGCCGGGATCGTCTCCCTAATGCTGTGCGGCTGCGTCGGCAAGAACGGCGGCGGTCTCAATCACTACGTCGGCCAGGAGAAACTGGCTCCGGCCGCTCCCTGGGCGACCATCATGGGGGCCCTCGACTGGTCCAAACCGCCGCGTTTCCAGAACGCGCCGTCCTACCACTACGTGCACAGCGACCAGTGGCGCTACGAACGCACCTCCGACGAGGCCCGGATCAACCCGGTGGCCGAGAGCAATTCGATCACCGCGGGGCACACCATGGACCACCAGATCCGTGCCGTGCGCAACGGCTGGCTGCCGTTCTACCCGCAGTTCGACCGCAGCCCGGTCGAGGCGGTGAAACAGGCCGAAGCCGAGGGGGCCTCCAATAACCAGGCGATCGTCGACTGGACGGTGAAGCAGCTGGTCGAAAAGAAGATGAAGTTCGCCGTCGAGGATCCCGACGCCCCGGAAAACTGGCCGCGGCTGTGGATCATCTGGCGCGGCAACGCCCTGATGTCGAGCGCCAAGGGGCACGAATATTTCCTCAAACATTACCTGGGCACCCACACCAACACGGTGGCGCCGGAGACCGCCGAGGAATTCGTCAAGGACGTGGTCTGGCGCAAGGAAGCGCCGGAAGGCAAGCTCGACCTGGTGGTCGACATCAACTTCCGCATGGACACTTCGGCGCTCTACTCGGACATCGTCCTGCCGACCGCCACCTGGTACGAGAAGGACGACCTCAACAGCACCGACATGCACTCCTTCATCCACCCGCTGCAGGCCGCGGTGCCGCCCTGCTGGGAGTCGAAAAGCGACTGGGACATCTTCAAGGCGCTGGCCAAGAAGGTCAGCGAACTGGCGGTGACCCACCTGCCGGAGCCGGTACGCGAGATCGTCGCGGTGCCGCTACAGCACGATACCCCGGCCGAGATGGCCCAGCCCGAGATCAAGGACTGGAGCAAGGGGGAGTGCGCGCCGATCCCCGGCAAAACCATGCCGGGGCTGGTGGTGGTGGAGCGCGACTACGTCAACCTCTACAACCGCTTCATCTCCTACGGGCCGGAAGTGCGCAAGGGCGGGCTCGGTGCCCACGGCCTGACCTGGTCGGTCGAGGATCTCTACGATGAACTGAAGGCCGACAGCCCGACGGAAAGCTGGGGGGGCGAAACCTATCCGTCCCTGGCCAATGCCGCCGACGCCGCCAACATCATCCTGCGCCTGGCCCCCGAGACCAACGGCGAAGTCGCTTACCGCGCCTTCCAGGCCGAGGAGAAGAAGGTCGGCCTGCCGCTGACCGACCTGGCGGAGCCCACCCGCGGTGTGCGCATGACCTTTGCCGACCTCGCCGCCCAGCCGCGCCGCCTGCTCAACAGCCCGATCTGGACCGGGTTGATGGACAACGGCCGCGCCTACTCGGCCTATTGCCTCAACGTCGAGAAGCTGGTGCCGTGGCGGACCCTGACCGGCCGCCAGCATTTCTACCTCGACCACCAGGGCTACATTGCCGCCGGCGAGCACCTGCCGACCTACAAGCCGAAGCCGGACCACAGCACCCTGCAGGATTTCCTGGTAACCAAGGATGACGGGCAGAGCATCATGCTCAACTACCTGACCCCGCACGGCAAGTGGAGCATTCACAGCACCTACGGCGACAACCACCGGATGCTGACCCTCTCCCGCGGCTGCCACCCGTTCTGGCTCAACGACCAGGACGCCGCCGAGATCGGCGTGGTCGACAACGACTGGGTCGAGGTCTACAACGACCACGGCGTGGTGGTCACCCGGGCCATCGTCAGCGCGCGCCTGCCGCGCGGCATCTCCTTCCTCTACCATTCGCCGGAGCGGACCGTCGGCGTCCCCAAATCGCCGCTGCGTGGCAACAAGCGGGCTGGCGGGCACAACAGCCTGAACCGGATCCGGCTCAAGCCGAACCTGATGCTGGGCGGCTACGGCCAGTTCACCTACGGCTGGAACTACTGGGGGCCGACCGGCGCCAACCGCGACACCTACATCCTGGTGCGCAAACTCAAAGGGGAGCCGCAATGGTGAGGCTGCGGAGATGGCGTGGTGATGGCGTAGGGGCGGGTTTCAAACCCGCCCAGGGCAGGCCACAGACCTGCCCCTACGAAAACGGCAAAATCCGTGGCCATGAAAGAGAGCAAGGAGACAATCCATGAACATCCGTGCACAGGTATCCTCGGTCTTCCATCTCGACAAGTGCATCGGCTGCCACACCTGCAGCATCGCCTGCAAGAACCTGTGGACCGACCGCAAGGGCGCCGAGTACATGTGGTGGAACAACGTCGAGACCAAGCCCGGCACCGGCTATCCGACCAAGTGGGAGGACCAGGAGCAGTACCAGGGCGGCTGGGAAAAGAGCGGCGAACAGCTGCAGCTGAAGCTCGGCGGGCGCGGCGGCTTGCTGGGGAAGATCTTCCACAACCCGAAGCTGCCGACCATGGACGACTACTACGAGCCGTTCACCTTCAAATACGGCGATCTGACCAGCGCCCCCGCCGGCAACGACCAGCCGACCGCGCGGCCGATCTCCATGGTCAGCGGCCAGCCGATGAAGATCGAGGCCGGCCCCAACTGGGATGACGATCTCTCCGGTTCGAATGTCTATGCCGCCAACGATCCCGGCGTGGTCAAGCTCAGCGCCGAGGAGCAGGCGCAGATGTTCGCCATCGAGAAGATGGTGATGTTCCACCTGCCGCGGATCTGCAACCACTGCCTCAACGCCGGCTGCGTCGCCGGCTGCCCCTCCGGGGCGATCTACAAGCGCGGCGAGGATGGCATCGTCCTGATCAACCAGGACCAGTGCCGCGGCTGGCGGATGTGCGTCTCGGCCTGCCCCTACAAGAAGACCTACTACGGCTGGAACACCGGCAAGTCGGAAAAGTGCATCCTCTGCTTCCCGCGCCAGGAAGCCGGCGACGCCCCGGCCTGCTTCCACTCCTGTGTCGGCCGGATTCGCTACCTGGGCGTGCTGCTCTACGATGCCGACCGCATCGAAGCAGTCGCCATGCACCAGGATCACGAACTGGCCGCGGCCCAGCGCGCCATCATTCTCGACCCGCACGATCCGCAGGTCGTCGCGGAAGCCCGCAAATCGGGAGTTCCCGATCAGGTTGTCAAGGCGGCCCAGCGCTCGCCGGTCTACAAGTTCGTCAAGGAGTGGGGGATCGCCCTGCCGTTGCACCCCGAGTTCCGCACCCTGCCGATGCTCTTCTACGTGCCGCCGCTGCTGCCGGTGCTGTCGCAGGCCAACCATGGGACGCAGAAAATGGCCGAGGAGTTCTTCACCACCCTGGAGCAGGCCCGCCTGCCGCTGCAGTACCTGGCCGGGCTGTTCGCCGGCGGCAACGCGGAGGAGGTCAAGGCGGTCTACCGCAAGCTGATCGCGGTGCGCCTCCAGCGTCGGCAGCAAAGCGTCGGCGATCTGGCCGAGACCGAAGCGGCCAAGGCCCGCGACCTCGCCGGGGTCAGCGCCACCCAGGTCGAGGCGATCTACCGGATGACCGCCCTGACCAGGATCAAGGAGCGCATCGTGGTGCCGCCCATGCTGCGCGAGCAGGCGGTCGAGGCCGGCATGGACCCGGAGGAGTACAAGCAGGGGATGGGCTTCGGCAGCCGGCGCCCGCCGAAACGGCGGTGGTGAGCATGTCCGCAGCCCAGCAGACACTCTGCCGGCAGTTTGCCGACCTGCTCAGCTACCCAGACGGCGCGACCCGGCAGACCGCCGCCGCCTGTGCGGCGTTGCTCCGGGAGGTCCGTCCCGAGGCGGGCGAGCCCTTGGCGGGGTTCGTCAATTTTCTCGGCGCGCATGAAGCGGCGCGAGTCGAAGAGATCTTCACCGCGACCTTCGACCTGCAGCCGGCCTGCCACCCCTATGTCGGCTACCAGCTCTGCGGCGAGAGCCAGCAGCGCACCATGTTCCTGATCAGACTGCAGCAGCTTTACAAAGTGTACGGGTTCACCGCCGGGACCGAATTGCCCGATCATCTGAGTACCATGCTGCGCTTCATCGGCACGGTGGCCGATCGCAACTGCCGCCAGGAACTCATCAGCGACGGACTGCTTCCCGCTCTGGAGAAGCTGCTGCAGGGGCTGGACACCGGCGATCATCCCTACGTGGAGCTGCTCAGGGCCCTGCAGAGCTTCCTGATTGAGACCGTCGACCCCGGCACCGAGTCATCCGCTGACCCGCGACCAAAGGAGTATTGCTCATGATCGACCTGATCCTGTTCGGCATCTTCCCCTACGTGGCGGTCGCCCTGGCCGTGGCCGTCGGCAGCTACCGGTACGCTGGTCGACCGCTACTCCTGGTCGTCCCACTCCTCGCAGTTCCTGGAGAGCCGGCTGCTCTTCTGGGGTTCGGTCCCCTGGCACTACGCCATCCTGCTGATCCTGCTGGCGCACCTGCTGCCGGTCCTCTTCCCCGCCGGCTGGGGGGTGCTGCTCGGCCGCCCGATGCGGCTCTACTTCCTGGAAGTGACCGGTCTGGCGCTGGGGTTGTGCACGGTGATCGCCATCGTGCTGCTGCTGGCCCGCCGGCTGGCCGACGCCCGGTTGGCCGCGGTCACCACTAAAATCGACTGGCTGGTCCTGGCGCTGCTGCTGCTGCAGGTGGCGACCGGCGTCTACATCGCCTTTACCCTGCGTTGGGGCGGAGTCTGGTATGTGCACACCGCCACCCCCTGGCTGCGTTCCCTGCTGAGTTTCCAGCCCGAAGTCCAGCATCTCGCCGCGCTGCCGGTGGTGGTCAAGCTGCACGCCTGCAACGCCTTCCTGCTGGTGGCGTTGCTGCCGTTCTCGCGGCTGGTGCATGCGCTCAGCGTGCCGCTCGGTTACCTGGCGCGCCCCTACCAGGTGGTGATCTGGTACCGGGAACAACGCAGCAAATAGGTCCGATAGGTCGCATAGGTCCCATGGGACCTATATAAGGCGAAGGAGCTACGATGGCGAGCTACAAGCGCATGCAGCTTTCGGTTTTGACCATGAACACCTTGTCCTTCACCGTCTGTTTCGCGGTGTGGGTGATGTTCTCCATTATCGGCATCCCCATCAAGACCGGGTTGCAACTCAACGATACCCAGTTCGGTCTGCTGGCGGCGACGCCAATCCTTACCGGCTCGCTGATCCGCCTGCCCTTGGGGATGTGGACCGATACCTACGGGGGCCGCATCGTCTTTGCCCTGCTGATGCTTTCCACCATCCTCCCGATCTGGCTGATCAGCACCGCCACCGAGTACTGGCACTTTCTCGTCCTCGGCCTGTTTGTCGGCGTTGCCGGCGGGGCTTTCTCGGTCGGCATCGCCTATACCGGCCGCTGGTTCAGCAAGGAGCGCAAGGGCTTCGCCATGGGGATCTTCGGGGCGGGCAACGCCGGTGCGGCAGTCACCAAGTTCGTGGCGCCGACGCTGGTGGTAACCTACGGCTGGCAGGCGGTTCCCAAGGTCTACGCCGTGGCCATGGCGGTCACGGTGGTGCTGTTCTGGCTGTTCACCTACAGCGACCCGGATCACAAGGTGGGCGAGCATGTGACCATGCGCGACCAGCTTGTCGCCCTCAAGGACATCCGCGTCTGGAAATACTGCCAGTACTACTCCATCGTCTTCGGCGGCTACGTGGCCCTGTCCCTGTGGATGACCAAGTATTACATCAGCGAATACGGCTTCGGCATTCAGACCGCCGCGTTGATTGCCGCCATCTTCGTGCTCCCCTCCGGGGTGATCCGCGCCCTGGGCGGCTGGCTGTCGGACAAGTTCGGCGCGCACACCGTGACCTGGTGGGTCATGTGGGCTTCGTGCATCGCCCTGTTTCTGCTCTCCTATCCCCAGCATCAGGTCATCATCAAGACCATCCGTGGCGAGACGACTCTCAATCTGGGGCACAATGTCTGGGTCTTCACCGCGCTGCTCTTCGTGGTCGGCATTTCCTGGGGCTTTGGCAAGGCCTCGGTCTTCAAGTACATCGGCGACGAATACCCGCACAACATCGGGGTGATTTCCGGGATCGTCGGCCTGATCGGCGGCCTGGGCGGGTTTCATCTTTCCGATCATCTTCGGCATGATGGTCGATTTCACCGGGATCAACAGCACGATTTTCATGCTGCTCTTCTTGGTCACCTGCTGGTCATTGATCTGGATGTATACCACCGAGGTCCGCGGGGTGAAGACCCTGCAGATGATCTCCTCCACCGGCCGGGAGGCTGCCGTGGTCGAGAAGGAAGCGCAACCCAGGATCGCTCGCTAGTTTGAGGAGGGCAAGGGGTCTCCGGGCCCGAAGAGCCTGTTCAGGCCGGGCGCAGGACAGCGGGTGAAGGATGATAAATCAGCAACGGAAAGGAACGGCTATGCCGACCAATCTTGACAAGTGGAACGTCGAAGACGAGCAGTTCTGGCAGAGCGAAGGGAAGCGGATCGCCACCCGCAACCTGTGGATCTCGATCCCCAGCCTGCTGTGCGGCTTCGCCGTCTGGCTGTACTGGAGCATCATCACCGTGCAGATGCTCAACTTGGGCTACCCGTTCAGCCAGTCGGAGATGTTTACCATCTCGGCGATCGCCGGCCTCTCAGGGGCGACCCTGCGCATCCCCAGCTCGTTCCTGATCCGCATTGCCGGGGGGCGCAACACCATCTTCCTGACCACCGCCATGCTGATGATTCCGGCGGTCGGGACCGGCATCGCCCTGCAGGATAAGGCCACGCCGATCGGGATCTATTACCTGCTGGCCCTGCTCTCCGGCATCGGCGGCGGCAACTTCGCCTCGTCGATGTCGAACATCAGCTTCTTCTTCCCCAAGAAGGTGCAGGGAACGTCCCTCGGCTTGAATGCCGGTCTCGGCAATTTCGGCGTCACCACCATGCAGATCCTGATCCCGCTGGTGATGACCATGGGGATCTTCGGCGGGCAAGCGAAGACCCTGGTCAGCGCCAGCGGCACGCTGATCGGCAAGATCCCCGCCGGCACCGAGACCTACATCCACAACGCCGGCTACGTCTGGCTGGTGCTGCTGATCCCGCTGGCCTTCGCCGGCTGGTTCGGCATGAACAACATCACCACCGACACGGCCTCCCCCAACCTCGGGGCTCCGCCGGTCTGCTTCGCCAAGATCCTCGGCCTGCTGTCGATCGCTTTCGTCACCGCCGCCGCCGGGCTCTACCTGCTGCTGCCGCCGCCGGTCGGCCTCGGCCTGCTCAGCAAGTGGATCGTCCTGCCGCTGATCATCGTCGCCACCGTCTACGGCATGAAATACTTGACCTCCGGGACGCTGCGCGCCAACCTCGAGCGCCAGTACCGGATCTTCGGCAACAAGCACACCTGGGCCATGACCGTCATCTACACCATGACCTTCGGCTCGTTCATCGGCTACTCGGCGGCCTTCGCCCTGTCGATCCAGTGCATCTTCGGCTACTGCCACATCGAATCGGGCGGGACGATGATCCACACTACCCTCAACCCGGCCGGCCCCAGCGCCCTGACCTACGCCTGGATGGGACCGTTCATCGGCGCCCTGATCCGTCCGGTTGGCGGCAAGATCGCCGACAAGTTCGGCGGCGCCATCGTCACCCAGTGGGTGTCGGTGGTCATGATCATTTCCGCGCTCGGTTGCGCCTACTACATGAAGGCCGCCTACACCTCGGCCACCCCCGAGGTGCACTTCACGCCGTTTTTGATCCTGTTCATCATCCTGTTTGCCGCGTCCGGCGTCGGCAACGGCTCGACCTTTCGCTCCATCGCCATCATCTTCGACAAGGAGCAGGCCGGTCCGGTGCTCGGCTGGACCTCGGCGGTGGCCGCCTACGGTGCCTTCATCATCCCCCAGGTGTTCGGTGAGCAGATCAAGGCCACTACACCGGAATACGCCCTGTACGGTTTCGCCGTCTTTTACGTGCTCTGCCTGATCCTCAACTGGTGGTTCTACACGCGCAAGAACGCCTACGTGCAAAATCCTTGATCCGCAGGACTCGATACCTGAACCCTCGAGAGGAGCTTCCATGACCACGACCCTCAGTCAGAACATTTATGAACACATCATCTGTCAATCTCCAGATGCGGTCCTCTACTCCGATCGCGAGGGGATCATTCGCCTGTGGAACCAGGGGGCCGAACGGATCTTCGGCTTCAGCGCAACAGAGGCCATCGGCCAATCCCTCGACCTGATCATCCCCGAGCGACTGCGCGCACGTCACTGGGAGGGCTACTTCAAGGTCATGGCGACTGGCGAATCGCGCTACGGTACCGATTTGCTGTCGGTGCCGGCGCTTCATCGCGACGGCCGACAGCTCTCATGTGCCTTCTCCATTGTCATGCTCAAGGACGACCAGGGGAAACCGCTTGGCGTAGCATCGATCATGCGCGATGGCACGGCGGCGTTCGACCGGGAAAAGGCGCTCAAATCCAAGGTTGCCGAACTGGAGGCAAAACTTGCCGCCATGGAAAATGTTTGACTATCCCCCTAGCGAGGAGACGGAGGATGCGAAACATTTTTTGGCTGTCTGTGTTTATCGTGACCGTGTCGGTGTGCGCTTGCGGGTCGCCGGAACAGTCCTCCCCGAGACCAGCGGCGAACAAGTCTGCTGAAAAGAGCACACCGGTCCCGGACATCGTTATTCTCGACACCAGCGAAGGGCGGATTACCCTGCCCCATCTCGCCCACGCCAAACGGTTTCACTGCAATACCTGTCACAGCGAGATCATCCCGGGCAAGATCGCCTGGGACAAGAATACCGCCCACGCTTACTGCCGCGATTGTCACCAGAGAAACGGCAAAGGTCCAATGGCCTGCGCGGAATGCCACAAGAAATAATGTCAATGCCCTTGCCGGAAAGATTGCATACCATCAGGTGACGTGGCCTTTCGCCGACCGTGACCGGCAGCACAAAAATACCGTGACACTGCTGGAGTAGCTGCAGCAGCAGACGGTCAACAAAGGAGAACACTCAAAATGAAAACACCGTGCCGTTTTTCGACCAAACGGTTGGCCGCTCTGGTGGTCATGGGCCTGGCCCTCGCCATTCCCTTGCCGGCGTTTGCCCACTGCGACACTCTCGACGGACCGGTCGTGATCGATGCCCGGACCGCCCTCGAAAAGGCGGATATCACCCCAGTGCTGAAGTGGGTAAAAGCTGCCGATGAGCAAGAACTGCGAGCGATTTTCGCCAAGACCCTGGCGGTGCGCAAACTTGACCCTGCCGCCAAGGAACTTGCTGACACCTACTTTTTCGAGACCCTGGTCCGCGTCCACCGGGCCGGCGAAGGTGCACCCTACACGGGGCTGAAGGCGGCCGGAACCGTGCCGGCGCCGATAGTGAAAGCCGACCAGTCCCTGGAAAAAGGCAATGTGGACGAGTTGGCCAAGGCCATTGGCAATCACGCAGAAGCCGGGGTACGCGAACGCTTCAAGCACGCGTTGGAAGCGAAGAAGCACGCCGGGGAGAGCGTGGCGTCCGGTCGTGATTTCGTCGCGGCCTATGTCACTTACGTGCACTATGTCGAAGGTGTGGTCGCTGCGGTGCATACCGAGACGCATCACGGCGAGGCCGGTGCAACGGGCGGGCATCAGCACTGAAAATCACCCGGTTTGCCCGGGAGAAAAATACAAGCCCCCGCTTCCGAAAGAGCGGGGGCTTGTCTGGTGGCAGGGGCCGCCCGGAGTCGGGCGGCCCTTCTTTCAGGATGAGTGTTGCTTAGCCGAGAATCTGCTTGAGGTCGGCTTCGGCCGTAGTGATCGGGGCGATGTTGAAGTTCTGCACCAGGAAGCCGAGCACGTTGGGGGTGATGAACGCCGGCAGGGTCGGGCCGAGTTTGATGTTTTTTATCCCCAGGTGCAGCAGGGTGAGGAGGATCGCCACCGCCTTCTGCTCGTACCAGGAGAGGATCATGCTCAGCGGCAGGTCGTTGACCCCACAGTTGAAGGCACCGGACAGGGCCACCGCCACCTGGATGGCGCTGTAGGCGTCGTTGCACTGGCCGACGTCGAGGAGGCGCGGGATGCCGCCGATATCGCCCAGCTCAAGTTTGTTGAAACGGAACTTGCCGCAGGCCAGGGTCAGAATCACCGTGTCCTTGGGGGCCTGCTCGGCAAACTCGGTGTAATAGTTGCGTCCCGATTTGGCGCCGTCGCAGCCGCCGACCAGGAAGAAGTGCTTGATGGCGCCGGCTTTGACCCCTGCAATGACCTTGTCGGCCACACCGAGGATGGCGTTATGGCCGAAGCCGACCATGATCTCCTGCCCCGGCTTCTCTTCGAATCCGCCACAGTCCTGTGCCTTCTTGATCACCGCCGAGAAATCCCAGCCATCGACATGCTTGACGCCGGGCCACTGCACCAGTCCCCAGGTGAAGAGGCGGTCCTTGTAGCTGTCGGCCGGTTTCTGGATGCAGTTGGTGTTGAAGATGATGGCGCCGGGGAACTCGTTGAATTCCTTGTGCTGGTCCTGCCAGGCGCCGCCGAAGTTACCGGCCAGGTGTGGGTATTTTTTCAGCCCCGGATAGCCGTGGGCCGGAAGCATCTCGCCGTGAGTGTAGACGTTGATGCCGGTGCCCTGTGTCTGCTTGAGCAGCTCTTCGAGGAATTTCAGGTCGTGTCCCGAAACCAGAATGGCCTTGCCGGCCTTGGTGCCGAGACTGACCTTGGTCGGCACCGGGTGACCGTAGGCAGCGACGTGGGCCTGATTGAGCAATTCCATGGTCACCAGGTTGATGCGACCGGTCTCCATCGCCAGGCCGACGTAGTCCATCAGGCCGAGGCTGTCATCCAATTGCGCGGCGAGCGCCTTGTGGGTGAAGGCGTAGACCTCGTCGGATTCGCTGCCGAGGATGCGGGCATGATCGGCGTAGGCGGCGTACCCTTTGATGCCGTAGGTGATGATTTCGCGCACCGAGTGAACGTCGGCGTCGACTTTATAATCCTTAACACCGTGCAGCTCCCCGAGCTTGACCTGCTCGTCGATTGCGGTCGGCAGCGCCCAGTTCTGTGCGGCGGCCGGGACGGCACAGGCGCAGTCGCAGGGACCGGCCAGCTGGCGAGCCTTCTCGCGCAGACGCACCCCTTCGGCGACAAATTTGCTGACCGCCACAGCGTCGAAGTCGACGTTGGTGACGGTGGTGAACAGACCGTCGATCATGAAACGGTCGATCTCCTGGTCTTTCGCCCCGTTCGCGCGGGCCTTGTCGGCCCAGAAGGCGATCCCTTTCAGGGTGTAGACCAACAGGTCCTGAAGAGCAGCGACTTCGGGCTGCTTGCCGCAGACGCCAACGGCGGTGCAGCCGGTTCCCTTGGCGGCCTGTTCACATTGGTAACAAAACATGGACATGGTGTTTCCTCCTCGATCAAGTTTTTAAAGATGTCCGTTGCCGTTTGCGTGTTTCGTCTATGCTATCAGACTGCAGAAGTTTTTCAGCGACTCGCTGAGTTTTTTCTAAGCGGCGGTTTGCCGCTCATAATGTTCGACCATCTTCCGGTATTTATCCTGCAGACCGGGCATTCTGGCTTCAGCCTGGGCATAAGCTTCCAACATCCTTGGCCGGACGTCTTCAGGCAGAATCCGCTCGGCCAAGGGGTAGAGGATCGTATCCTCCTTATCGATATGCCCGCGTAGCAACGTGGCATAGGCTCTTGCACTGGCGGCGATCACCGGAATCTCGGCTTCGCCGGCCTGGGCCCTCTCCGCCGCATCTTCCAGGGCCCGCACATGCGCCCGGCCCTGTTCATGCTCGATATGCATCGCTTCGATGGGTGACTGCTTCTCCGGCATGCCGTTATTGACCAGTGCGACAAAAAGTACATCCTCTTCCTTGGCGTGGTGGAGCCGGTCGGCGAAGTTGCGGATGAAATCCACCGCGTCGAGAAAGAACTGCCAGTCGCGGAAGCGTCCCTGCTCCATGAGCGCTGTGTTCCGCTCCACCAGTGCGATCACGCGCAAAATCAAGCGATGTTCGTCGACCATTAACTGCGTTACATTGGTCTTCATCGTCATGCTTTCCGGGTACCGTCAACGCCAATCACGGCGATCTCCAGCGGCACATCCTTGCCCGACTTCTGGATGGCCTGTTGGGCAAACATGGCCAACCCCCGGCAGCAGGGAACCTCCATGATCGTGACCGTCACCGACTGGATATCGTTCTGGGCGATGATTGCCGCCAGCTTTTCGATGTACGGTCTGGTGTCGTCGAGTTTGGGACAGGCATTGACCAGCACCCGCCCCTTGATGAAATCGCGGTGATAGTCAGCATACGCAAACGGTGCGCAGTCGGCGGCGATCAGCAGGTGCGCATGCTGCAGGTACGGCGCCGAGGGCGGCACCAGATGCAGTTGGGTCGGCCACTGGCGCAGCTCGGAGGTTAAGGTTCCGGTCGTTTGATTCTGGTCACTTTCCGGGCGTTCGATGGTACGGACGTGGGCACCGGGGCACCCGCAGGCGAGTGTACTCATTTTGCTGCTCCTTTCGTGTTGGTTGATAAAGCGTTCAGGTAGTCGGTGATCTCCTGCTCGATCAGGGCTTCAGTTTCGGCACCCAGGGCGTGAATGGCGACCACATCCTTGACCAGGCAGATGCCGACGCCGCAGGTCACGCAACCGATGTCGTGCTTTTGCAGGATTTCGCCGATAACCGGATGATCGACAATGACCTTGTTGATGGCTTCTTCACCGATGTGGTTAGAGAGGTTCATGACTTGAGGCTCCTTTGTTCCCGCATTTTGAATCCAGAATACACAACGACCCGGGCCAAAAACATGATCCGGGTCAAAACAAAAAACGAATAACCTGTAGGTTATTCTGTAGGGTATCTGATCAATTGTGAAAATTTGGCTATCACCCATAGGTGATTTCAGTGATCGCATTTATAAGACGGTGGCCGCGCCGCGCCATCGGCTACTTCCATTATGGGTAAGTGCTATAATTGACACAGGCGGAGGTTCCGGTTAGCAGCGGATGTGCTTCGCCAAGAAAGGTAGGGAATCACCATGAAAGAAGTTTACGAATGCGAAAAGTGTGGGGTGATTACAGAAGAGCGGGAGACCCTTTGTGAACCGCATAAAATGAATGACAAGGGTGTGTATTGCAGCATGACCCCTGTTGGTGGAGAGATGTGCAAGAGCGTGAAGGAGCATCTCACTTATGTCTGCGGCAGTTGTGGCCGGGTTGCGGAGCAATCTGAGTTGCTGTGCAATCCGTCTGTGCCGTGGTGATTAGAACCCGGCAGGAGTGGTATTTATGCTGCGTGCAAAGGGGCGGTCAGAAGGCCGCCTCATGATTTTTGGTGAGTCATGCCTAGCTGGGGAAAGCTGTTGACGGGCGAACGTCAGCCCGCTTTGTCGTGGCTAATACGCTGAATTCTCGTCGTTATTTAGTCTGTGCTATGATGAGTCGTAGGAGACAGAATTGGCAGACAGCAAGCCTGCCCCGGAAAGGAGACCGTCATGAAAGTCCTGAATTTTGCGCAAGCAATTGATGAAAGCGCCCGGCTTTTTTATGAAGAGATGGCCGCGCGTGCGGATAATGTCGGCGTCAGATCAATCTTCCATAAGTTGGCAGAAGACGAGGTGGCGTTGTTGAACCATCACCGGGTGCTTGCCCTCCAAGGTGACATTCCCGACTCAGAGACCCTTGATGAGGGGATGAATGTGTTTGAGCATCTAAGGCACCAAGAGGATTATTTGCAGGTGGCTGATGATGTTTCTGCTTATCGCCTGGCATTGGACGCCGAGCGAGACTTGACGAAACTGTACTGGCGAGCGGCGAACACCGAGTCGAACCCTGAGGTCAGGGAGTTGATCGTCAGGATTGCCCAGAACGAACAACAGCATATGGAGGAAGTAGAATCCCTCTATGAATTCACCAATGCCCCCAATAATTACCTGGCCTGGGGGGAGTTCAGCAATCTTGGCGAGTTCCATAACTTCGGGCGCGATATGGCCTGAAGTGAATGAGGGGGTTAGGGATTTTCCGGCACAGGAGAGCGGTTGCTAACGTGTGGGGCGGTGATAAAGTGCCGGTATCTCCGCAGAAGGGGTTTCCGCCATGGGGAAGAATCTCACCCGGAGAATTCTTGAGGAGCACCTGGTTGATGGTCGTCTGATTCCTGGAGCAGAGATCGGTATCCGTATCGACCACACTCTGTTGCAGGACGCAACCGGCACCATGGCCATGCTCGAGTTCGAGGCGCTTGGGGTGGACCGTGTTCGGGCGCAGCTTTCCGCCCAGTACGTTGATCACAACCTGCTGCAAACCGACTTCAAAAACGCTGACGACCACCGCTACCTGCAAACCGCTTCCGCCCGTTTCGGCATTCACTTCTCCCGCCCCGGCAACGGCATCTCCCACCAGGTTCACATGGAACGCTTCGGGCGGCCCGGTCTGACCATGCTTGGCGCCGATAGTCATACTCCCGGAGCGGCCGGAGTGTCGATGCTGGCTATCGGCGCGGGTGGCCTCGATGTCGCCCTGGCGATGGCGGGCTATCCCTATTACTTCCCATCTCCAATCGTTTTCGGGGTGAGACTGACCGGGCAGCTTGCCGATTGGGTCAGCGCCAAGGATGTCATTCTGGAGATGCTGCGCCGTTATGATGTCAAGGGGTGCATCGGCAAGGTCATTGAGTATTATGGCCCAGGGGTCTTGACTCTCTCGGCAACAGACCGCGAAACCATCGGCAACATGGGCACTGAACTCGGCGCCACCAGTACCATCTTCCCGTCAGACGCGCGCACTCGCCAGTACCTGGAGGCTCAGGGGCGTGGTGATGCCTGGCGGGAGTTGTTCGCCGATAGCGGGTGTGACTACGACGAGCACGTCGAAATCGACCTGGCCAGCATCGAACCACTCATCGCCTGCCCCTCGTCGCCCGGTAACGTGAAGACGGTGCGCGAGGTGGCTGGAACCAGGGTCGATCAAGTCATCGTTGGGTCGAGCGTCAACTCATCGTTTCGCGACCTGATGGTCACGGCACGGATTGTCGAAGGGCGACACGCGCATCCGAATGTTTCCTTCCACATCAATCCCGGCAGCCGTCAGGTTCTCGAAAATGTCGCTGAGCAAGGGGGATTGATGCCTTTGCTGCTGGCCGGTGCGCGCATCCACCAGAGTGGCTGCCTGGGGTGCATCGGCATGGGACAGGCACCGGGAACCGGGCAGATCAGTCTGCGCACCTTCCCGCGCAACTTCCCGGGGCGTTCTGGCACCAAGGACGATCAGGTTTATCTCTGCTCCCCCGAAACCGGGGCGGTGGCCGCCCTCAAGGGCGCAATTACCGATCCTCGGGACCTCGGCCAAGAGATGGACTATCCACGCATTGAGGACCCGGCAAAATACCTGGTCGACGAAGGGTCCTTCCTCTTCCCGAGTGACGAACTCCGCCACACCGAGATTGAACGCGGGCCGAATATCAAGCCCTTCCCGGAGTTTGATTCGCTTCCGGAAAACCTGGCGGCGACAGTGGCCATCAAGGTCGGCGACAACATCTCCACGGATGGCATCATGCCGGCCGGTAGCGAAATTCTTCCGCTTCGTTCCAATATCGAGGCAATCAGCGCCTACGTCTTTCACCTGGTTGATCCAGAGTTCGTCGGCCGAATCAGAACCCTGCACAATGCGGTCGTTATCGGCGGTGACAACTACGGACAAGGTTCCAGTCGCGAGCATGCCGCCTTGGCACCGCGTTATTTAGGGGTGCGCGTCAAGATTGCCAAGAGCTTTGCGCGTATTCACAAGGCGAACCTCTGCAACTTTGGAATTATCCCACTTACTTTCAAGGACCCGAAAGACTACGAAGCTATACAGCTCGACGATCAAGTGACCTTCCCGGAAATTCGCCGCCACCTGGAAGCCGGTGACACTGAAATTCCGGTGGTCATCGGTGGGAGGCGGATCATCACCCTGCTGGAAATTTCCAATCGCGAACGGCAGCACCTGCTTGCTGGCGGCACCCTGAACTTTGTACGACTCAATCTGCAATAGACATGGTGGCGATCAACCCCAGCCGGTTGTCCCTTCGGGTGGCAACGCATTCAACCCCTCTTTCAGAAAGGTACTAGCCATGGGAACCCACTACATCGTCGACGGTTGTATTAACTGCGGAGCGTGTGCCGAGGTTTGCCCGGTCGTGGCCATCAGTGAGCAAGGGGACACGCATAAAATTGACAAGGACATTTGCGTCGATTGCGGAGCATGTGATTTTGTCTGCCCGGTGGAAGTCATCAAGTGGGAAACAACCACTTGAGAGACGAGTGGCTTAACGGGAGGGATTTATGGAGGAGACTGGTCAGCCATCGCGAAAAGGAGTCGTAGCCCTATCGCGGGATATTCTCCAGGGAGTCAACCGGATCCTTCAGGAAGCGTTGGTTTGTGACACTGAGGGGGAACTGGGTAAAGTCTGCCTGAATATCGCCGAAGAACTGACACAAAGTGAATTTGGCTTTATTGGCCTCATCGACCCGCAGGAGCGGCTCTTTGATCTCGCCATCAGCGACCCGGGTTGGGACGCCTGTCTGATGAAAGACCAAACCGGGCATCGTGTAACGCCAACAGGCCTGCAAATTCATGGTATCTACGGCCGGGTGCTGCGCGATGGCAAGGGATTTTTCACCAATGATCCGATGACTCATCCGGACAGGATTGGTCTGCCCAAAGGACATCCTCCCCTTTCTTCATTTATCGGCGTGCCCTTGATTCACGATAACAAGGTAATCGGTATGGTGGGTTTGGCAAACCGTCCCCGCGGGTATCGCAACGACGATTTATTTACCCTTACCACCCTGTCAGTAGCCATAGTACAGGCCCTCAAGCGCAAGCAGACTGAAGTGGCTCTGCGTGAAAGCGATGAACAGTTTCGTGCCATGTTTGATTCCCCGAGCGTTGGGATGGCACAGGCAGACCCGGAAACCGGGAAGCTGTTGCGAGTAAATGACGTTTTTGCTGCAATGCTAGGCTACACTCCGGCTGAGCTGATTGGAAAGCCGTTTTCCGAACTAACCCATCCGCAGGACCGGCAGGCCGACTGGGAAAAATTTTCCCGTTTCGCCAGGGGAGAAATTCAAACCTACCAATCTGAGAAGCGCTACATTCACAAGGACGGCCACAATTTGTGGGCGATTGTTACGGCCAACCTGGTCCGGAATTCCGCCGGCAAGCCGGTCCGCACCGTTGCTGTAATTCACGACATCTCCGCGCGTAAACAGATGGAAGAAGCCCTTCGCGAGGCCAATAAGGCCACGGAGCGCGAGCAGAAATTTTTGGATGCGGTATTTGAGGCTCTACCGGTAGGAATCTGTATCACCGATGAACGAGGCGGCATCTTACGCACCAATCACATGGATGAGAAGATCTGGGGGGAACGGCCGATCACAGAGGGTCTTGACGATTATCACGAGTACAAGGCCTGGTGGACAGATACGGGTAAGCCTGTTCAACCGGAAGAGTGGGCTTCGGCAAGGGCAGTCAAGAAAGGCGAAACAGTCTTCGGACAGGTCATCAAGATTCAACGTTTCGATGGCGAATTCAGAATCATCAATAACAGTGCCGCGCCGGTGTGGGCTGCCGATAACCGCATAGTTGGCAGTGCAGTGTCGATCCAGGATATTACCACTCTATGGGCTTTTGCGGAGGAACTTAGGAAAGCAAAGAGTGCTGCTGAGGAAGCCAGTTTGGCGAAGAGCGAGTTTCTCGCCAACATGAGCCACGAGATTCGGACACCGATGACAGTGTTCATGAGCGCCATCGAACAACTTCAGTATCTCGATAAAAACCCCGCGCACCGGATACTGCTCGAGCTGGCAGAGCAATCGTCCCAGCGTTTGTATACATTAGTCAACGAAATACTGGATTTTTCGAAGATCGAAGCCCGCCGGGTGGAGATTGATGAAGACTGGTTCAACCTGCGAAGCTGCCTCCAGGAAATCGTGTCGATGCTTGCCGGAAAGGCCCGGGGAAAAAATCTCACCTTGGGGCTGGAAGTAGAGCCTGCGGTTCCGGAAGACTTCGTCGGCGACCGCTACCGGCTCGGCCAGATACTGATCAACCTGATCGGCAATGCCATCAAATTTACCGATGTGGGCGAGGTGAAGGTGGCTGTGCAACAACATGACGGCACCCTCGAGTTTATCGTAAGCGATACGGGGGTCGGCATACCCGAAGACAAGTTGGATAAAATTTTCCAGACGTTCAGTCAGGTGGATGGTTCATCGACACGCAAGCATGGTGGGACCGGCTTGGGGCTGGCCATCTCCAAGGGACTGGTCGAACTGATGGGGGGGAGATCAACGTCAATAGTCGTTTCGGTCAGGGGAGCGTTTTTTCATTTGTGCTGCCCATGAAAGTTATGCCATTGCATGGATCTGTCAGTTCGGAGGAAGGCGGGAATTCTTTGGCAACGACCGCTCCCGAGGCGCACATTCTGCTGGCGGAAGACAATCCGATGGTTCGTAAGGTGGTCTTGATGACCCTGGCCCGTCGACCCTGGCAGACGACCACTGCCGAAACCGGTCGTGATACCGTCCAGAAATGGCAGACCGGCAGCTTCGATATCATCCTTATGGATTTGCAAATGCCCGATATGGATGGTTTGGAGGCGACCCGGGAAATTCGCAGACAGGAGAATGGTAGAGAGAAAAGGATAAATATTGTCGGGCTGACCGCGAATGCCAGCCGTACCATTCGGCAGAAATGTCTCGAAGCAGGGATGAACGACGTCCTTCTCAAACCATTCAGCACTGACAGTTTGTATGCGGTGGTTGAGCGTGCACTGGTTGACTGACGCCCATCTTTGATAAATCAAGGTATTGCCTCGTAAATCAAGGGTTCCGAGGCAAAAACCGCCAATCTTGCATCACTAAAAGCAGCGGCAACCTCGAAACCCGGGTGGCCAATCTCGTTTGTCTGGTATGTTGTTGAACTATTCGAAAAAACATATACTCTGTGCCCACAAATTCGCGGGGGGATTTTATGATCAAGAAAATCAGTGGAGCCTTCACAGGCGGTGCAATAGGCGGTTTTATTGATAGCTTCAATATTTGGCTAATGGGCGTATCTGGCTTTTCTGATCTCATTGGCATCGGCATGAAGCCTGAATTTAAGGCCCCTTGGCTGTATGAACGAATGGTCTGGGGCGGGCTCTGGATGCTGCTACTAATTGTTCCCGTTTTGAAAAGCCGTGTCGTTTTGCGAGGGATGTTATTTAGCCTGTTCCCGTCGGCAATGATGCTATTCATTGTGCTGCCGTCAATGGGGAAGGGGATGTTGGGCCAGGGCTTTGGAATTCTGATGCCGACCGTGGTGATTGGCTTGAATTTTATTTATGGAGCGGTTGCTTCTTCCTGGTATGCGAAGGTTGTCCATTGATGCGTGCCTGACGGGTTGCCCTTCCTCTGCACGTCAAGGCGCAGGGTGGACGGTTTTTATAACTCACAATTTAAAAGACCGGTCGCGAGGCCGGTCTTTTCTCGTCTAATAAATCGGACCACTAGCCGATCTCGGATTGCCTTGGGATATATTTCACATAGAGCCCTTTTACGGAAAGATGTTCGCAGAGAGGCTTGGCAACCAATCACGCTATGAATCATTATCTGTAATAATAAACTTTCGTCCCGCGACGCACATCCAAAAGATAATCAAGCCCACCACTTAGATCGTAATAATAAAGCTCACTGCATCCATTTGCATCACTGAACCGATGGTTTGCCATTCTTTTTCCTGCGGACATAGATCTCCTGGTTCTCCAGATCTATCTGCCCCCATCGCAGTTCGCACGCCTCGCTGACCCGTAGACCATGCGAAAAGAGCATCAGGATCAACAAACGATTTCGAAGACGCTTCCGCCCATGGGATCCGACGGCAGCAAGGAGTCGTTCGACCTCCTGGATCGTCAAATACTCGCGGGGTCGCAGCTCTTCATTGCGCCGGCGGCCAGGGGGAGACAGTCTCCCCCCGCCGGTTCGATGCGTATTCATCTCTCCCTTATCAATCACGCTCATTTGCCTATCGCCCCACCTCTGCCCCAAGATATCGACGTATCATCTGCAGCCCTTCGCCCCCCTCCTTCATAATCTCCAGGGGCTGCCGGCCTTCAAACCGCCGGTTCGGCTGCGTGACCCAGCGATGGGCCAGATCGGGGTTTCTTGGGAAGATCACGCGCAGATGAGCGTAGATGCGCAGCAGGCTGTCCACCCTGCCCTGCAGTACTGGGGCCTTTGCCAGGGCTGTCAACAGATCGCTGGGATCGACGCCGCCCAAAAGCACAACCTGATCCTCGCGCGACAACTTCCAGAGTTCAAACAACCGTGTCACCATGCGAGTCTGCTGGTCATAAATGTCCATTGTTTTTCCTCTGTTTCCGGATATCCCACAATTTGCCTCAGCTTCCAGGTCAGCGCTTGAGACTGTCAGGTATGGGGGCAAATCCAGGCCCGTTTATACCGATTTATGTTATAGAACTTTATATAATTTCCCTCGGAGCCTTCGCAGCCTTGGCTTTCGGCGCAGCTTTGGGGGCGGCCTTTTTGGCGGTTCCGCGGGCGGCACGGGAAGCGGTCAGCTTGTCGCCCAAACCACCTGTTCATTTTTCGGACTGATAATACTTGATAGCGTCGACTGCGTTGCTGGCACTCACGCCGGGACCTATCCCCGCGTAACCGCCTGTTGCCGAAATCCTTCCGGTCTGGGTATCCAGAACATAGAAGCAACTTCCTCCCGCACCGGCGATTTGATAACGGCCCGGCCCCGAACTTCCACCCGTTCCCATCAGCAGCAGCATGACGACCGCGACAAACATCCCCAACAGCATCGCTCTGACCTGTTCCATGGCATCCTCCTCAATGCTTTCTCTTGCGCCAGTCCAGCCCTGAACTGACCCGGTCGCAGCACGCCACCAGATCGGCCATATCGTAGCGAGGCACCTTCTGCCTCAGCTTCCAGGTCAGCAGGTAGCGCAGTTCGCTCGCCCCTGCCGGCCAGTCCCAGTCGAGCCGCCTGAGGTGGGGGGCCAGCAGCTCGAGTGTCAGCTTTTCGTGATCCATCGACTGCCCCAGGGAGGTCCGCGTCATCTCGGCAGTCATCGTCAGGGTCTTGCCGATGTCGTGGAACAGCGCCGCCACCAGCCCCAACTCGAAGTTCGCCTTTGCGAACTCGCGGTGCCTGGCGACCATCTGGAGGCATTCGAGGCTGTGTTCCAGCAACCCGCCGGGGTGGTTGTGATGATGGTTGAGGCTGGCCGGCGCCGCGACGAACGGAAAGGCGATGCTGTCGTCGCCCAGCACCGACGCCACGAACTCGGCGAGCGCCGGGATGGTCACGCGCTCCACCGCCGCCTGCAGGAACGGCAGCAGCCAGGGATGAGGGCAGACGCTCTGCGGGATCAGGCGCACGATCTCGCCGGCGCTGGTGACCCGCTCGCCCTGCAGCAGCGACAGGTCGACCACGGGGCCGTCCTGCCGGCGGCGGAGCGTCCCTTCGATGTAGGCGGGCGCGAGGTCGGTCAAATTGATGTGCCGGCAGAGTCTCCTCGTCCCACAGGTAAGCCGTCAGGGAGCCGCCCATGTCCTCCAGGGACGCCTTCAGGTAGAGCCGGCCGCGCCGGGAGCGGCGCAGCGACGGGTTGCGCAGGCGGAAGACGCCGCCGATCGAGCCTGACGGTCTGATTGCCATGCCATTCAGATTATTCGCCATGATGAGTTCCTCCGTTGATGCGGGCTGCGAGCAGGTTTTCGAAGGCCGAGCCGTCCTTGCGGGTCAGATTCGGCACGAAACGGGAGTAGACGGTAAAGAGCATTTCCGTGGTGGTGTGCCCCATCTGCCTGGCAATCCACTCCGGGTTCTCCCCGGAGGCCAGCCAGAGAGTGGCCGTGGTGTGGCGGGTCTGGTACGGCCGGCGCCGTTTCATGTTCAGCAGCTTGAGCGTGGCGTACCAGATCCGCTGGGTCATGTTGCGGTGGTCGAGATGATACCGCCACTCCGGGTACAGAAGACGAACCCTTCCAGATGCCCGGTGCCTTCATACTGGCGCTTCATCGCCTCCAGCACCGGGCCGGACATGTAGACCTCGCGGATCGACCCCGGCGTCTTCGGCGTCTCGATCCGTCCCTCGACCAGCGTTTCGCGGATCATCAGCAGGCGCCTGGCGAAATCGACGTACTTCCACTGCAGGCCGTCGATCTCGCCGGTGCGCAGCCCGGTAAAGAACCGCACCAGGTAGTAGTCGCGAAAGTCGGCCCGGACATTGGCCAGGAACAGGTTGACCTCCTCGAAGGAGAGAGGATCGACGTCCGATGGCGGGACCTTGAGCGGTTTGATCCCGACGAAGGGCGTGCTAAAGTGGTGACGGTCGGCTGCATCATTAAGAATCATGCGCAACGTCGTCATGATGTGATTGATCCTCGTAGGTGACAATCCGGTGCGGTTCGCGATCGGGACTTTGGCGAGTGACGATCGGAACTTCAGGATGTCTCCCTTGGTGATGTGGCCGACCTCTTTCTCTCCGAATGCCGGGTGAAGGTACTTTTCGAAGGTCCCCCGGACCGTCTTGCGGTAGGAGATCTTCCAGGCAATCTCGTTTTCCAGATACCACTCGCTGGCGCACTCGCGAAACGTCGGCGTGCCCTGACGATGGGACCGGGGTGGCATGTCGGCGCATGACTCACCCGGCTCACGGGTTGCGATTGCGCCAGGCGGACCAGGTTGCCGCTGTTGGGGAAGTACTTCTCGTAGATGAACGTCCCCTGTTTGATCTCCTGCTCGATCTGTTCCATGAAGACTTCCATGCGCTTCCGGTTCTCGGGGGTGTCTTCAAGAAGCGTCTGCTCGCGACAACGCAGTCCCTTGTAGAAGAAATCGAACTGCAGCTTTCCGCGTTTCCTTTCTGACCCTGACCTTACCCATAGCAGACGCTCCCGTTGGCCATCGGGATGAGCGGCTTGCGAGCCATGGAATCCTTCACCATGTCCCGCTCAATCGCCTCCCAGAGGTAGAGGACCCGCCGCCGCCCGAACGGCCGGATGTAGTGGAGCCCCTCGACGAACACCGCATCCTTGAGGAAGCTCCGGATGTACCGCGCGTCATAGCGCAATCGCACTGCCAACTCTTCCGTTGTCAAGTAGGTTTGCTGTTCCATTGTTGTCTCCTTTCGACGTTTGTAGTTTATATGCATCATATCTAAACGTAATGTGACTGTCAATAACATTTTTCAATTATTTTCGACGTTATTCGCCAGAGCTCGTCTCTTGACGCTTTTAAGCAAGATTCAAATTGAATTACCGGCGAGAATCGCTACAATGGGAGGACAACAGGGAGGGAAACATGATCCGCTACAGGCTACGCGAACTGATGGCTGACTACCAGTTCCGAACCGGGACTCGGCTGACATTTGATGAACTGGCCAAGGAAACCGAGATTCACAGGACGACCCTGTCCAAGATCGCCAATACGAGAAGCTACAACACGACCACAGACAACATCGACAGCCTCTGCCGCTTCTTCAAATGTCAGGTGGGGGATTTGATGCAGTATGTGGAGCAGGCTGAGCCTTAAAAAAAATCGACCAAGAGGTCAAAACGCCCGGAAAACCCTTCAGAAAAGTCTATCATTGAAAACCGGCACGGTATTTGTCACGAAAAACCTTCGTAGCAACAACCGACTACCGGTTTCCCTTGAGCCAAAGGTCATTTTTTCATGACCTTTGGCGCCTTAAAAACGGCAAAAACCGCCAGCCAAAGGTCAAAATCGCCCCTGTGACGTCACAGAATCGTCACAAAAACGTCACAGACGCAAAAATGGGCCAGCGAAAGCTCGCTAACCCATTGAAATCATTGGCGCGCGGCACAGGATTCGAACCTGTGACCTTTGGCTCCGGAGGCCAACGCTCTATCCATCTGAGCTAGCCGCGCGCAAGAGACGTCTTATACCCCATCACGGCCGCTGATGCAACCGCAAAGCGCCCGCCGGGCGATGCTCCCGGCTACTCGCCGTGCTCTTCCTCGGCGTAGGTGTGCCGTACCTGCAGCAACACCACCCCCAGCAGCACCAGCAACCCCACGGCCAACCCACCCCACATCTTGCGATGGGCAGACTGACGGTCGAAACCGTCGACCTGCGTCTGCATCACCGCCAGCTCCGCTTGTACCTTCCCGGTTTCGGCCTGAACCCTCTCCACCTCGACACTGTGGAAAACCCGGTGGAAACGGTTGCGCAGGTCGAACAGCTTGGCGTTGAGAACCTCGACGGTGATACCGAGGCGCTTCAGCCGCTCGAATTCCCCGCCCATGGCGGACAGGCGGGCGTCGGTCTCGGCGAGGGCGGTGCGAATCTCGGCGGCCCGGCCGTATTGGTGGCAACGCGAACAGTCGCGCTCGTTGATCAACTCGAGGCTCGCCTCTTTAACCGTGTGACTGCCGTGACAGATGACGCACTGAGCGCCCCCCTCGGCCACCTTGCGGCCGTGGGCGCTTTGCTGGTAATCGGCCAGTACGCCGACATGACAGCGGCCGCAGAACTCGGGGACCTGTGCGTACTCCGGGGCGCCGAGGAAGCCGCGCTCCGGGCTCATGGCATTGGCAAAGTCGCTCGGGTCGCCGCCATGGCAGTCATGGCAGGAGATGCCGCCGCGCTGGTGCACACCGCCGGCCCACTCCTTGACCGGCGCCCCCAGCTTGCCGGGCTGGCCACCGTGGCACTGGATACAGACCGTCTCGGCGGGAGCCTCGCTGTATGCCGGCGCTGTCGCCGAAAGCCCGCCAACCACCAGCAGCGTCAGAATCCGGCCGATCATGAGTAGTGCCCCCAGATCGAAATCCCCAGAAAAATCAGCAGGCTCAGGAAAAAGACCGTAACAAATACCGGGCGCTTGGCCGGACGGCGCTCAGCTCCGCGATCAAGGAACGGCAGCAGGGCGAGCAGGGTCATGAACACCCCCTGCACCCCCAGGCCAATCAATTCGCTGGGAAAAATCTTGAGCGTCTGGTAGGCCCACAGGAAGTACCACTCGGGCTTGATCCCCGGCGGAGTGACGAAGGGATCCGCCGGCTCGAAGGCTGCTGGCGGGAAAAACAGGCCGGGTGCAAAGAAGGTGACGGCCAGCAGCAGGGCCAGGAAGAAACAGACGGCTACACCGTCCTTGACCGCGTAGTTGGGGAAGAACGGGATCCCCCCCGGGTGCACCTCGTGGTCGAAGCTATCCGGCAACTTGCCGGTACGGAAATCGGGCCCGAAGGGGGGCGGCGAGATGCCGCGGCGCTTGACGCAGAACAGGTGGATGCCGATCAGGCCGAGCAGGACCAGCGGCATCCCCACCACGTGCAGGGCGAAGAACCGGCCGAGGGTCTGGTTGCCGACCGTTGCCCCGCCGCGCAGGGCCTCCACAATCAGCTCACCGACCACCGGGATCGCCCCGGGGGCCTCGGTCGCCACGGTGGTGGCCCAGAAGGAGAGCTGGCTCCATGGCAACAGGTAGCCGGTCAGGCACAGCCCCATGGCCAGGTTGAAGAGGATGAAGCCGGTCAGCCAGGTGAACTCGCGACGCCCCTTGTAGCTGGCCATGAACAGCACCGAGAGCATGTGCAGCAGCAGGGCGATGACGATGATGTTGGCGCCGACGGCATGCAGCATGCGGAAGAACCAGCCGTAGGGGACTTCGTTGCTGATCCGCTGGACACTGGCAAAGGCCTGGTCGGCATGCGGCACATAGTGCATCAGCAGCAGGATGCCGGTGAAAATCTGCAGCCCGAACAGGACGAGCAGCACTGCGCCGAGGGTGTACCAGGCATTGACGTTGCGGGGGAGCAGATAGCCGCGCAGCTCCTTGTCGAAGATCTCCCGAACGCCCAGGCGCCGGTCGACGAAATCGATGAGCAGAGTGACGATCCGCATGCCGTTTCCTAACCGATTCGCAACTGGTCGCCAACAATGGCCACCGGCAGAAGCTCAAGGGGGCGCGGCGGCGGACCGGCGAGGACCACCCCAGCCGCGGAGAACCGGCCGCCATGACACGGGCAGAGGAACTCCCCCTGCCCTTCCTGCCACTGCACCACACAGCCGAGGTGGGTGCAGACCGCGGAGAGGGCCACGTATTCGCCGGGTTTTGCCTGCAGGGCCACGGCCGGTTTGCCACGATACTGAAAGAAGTGAGCGGCGCCGGCTTTGACGGCGGAGCGCGGCACGCTCACCTGCCCCCCCTCGCCCCCCCCTTCAGGCGGGGCAAGAAAGCGCAGCAGCGGCCAACCGGCCGCCGCGGCCAACAGGGCGCCCAGCCCACCGGCAACAATGAACAGGAAGGTGCGGCGCTGGGCCGGTGGGGTGGACTGAGAAGCCATCCGGTCTCCTGCAGGCACACGTAACGCGCGCCTGAACTATAGCATTAGGAAGGAGTATAGATGCTGATGGCCGGTCTGCAAGCTTCAGCGGAAAAGTCAGCGCAGGCTCGCGGCGCGCTCGCCGAGGTCGGCGTAGACCGGGATGCGCAGATCATGGTTGACGGCGCCCGTCGCCTTGAACAGCACATACCCGCTGAAACGCGGATTGCCCGGTTTGGGCGTCAGGGTCAGCTCCACGGCGACCTTGCCCCCCGGAGGAATGACCGCCGCCGACAACCGGGCGACCAATTCGGGAGCCGTGGTTTCCAGCCCGTCGAGCCGTACCTCCTGCTTGCCCTGATTGACGAGGTTGACGGTCGACTTGACCGTCCGCTTGGGCGCCACCGTACCAAAATTGACCTGTTGCGGCTCAAGCGCGACCTCGACCTGGACTTTGCCCTTGAGCTTTAATTGCACCATCGGCTGGACCGGGTCGTTGGTATACAGATAAACCGTCTTGCTGATCGCGCCTTGGAAGCGGGTACTGTCGAAGCTGGCCTGGACCTCGCCACTCTGGCCGGGGGCGAGGACCTTGGCCGAAGCCAGGGCGGCCGTGCATCCGCAGGAACTGGCGACCTTTTCTACGGTGAGCGGGGCATCGCCACGGTTGGAAAATACAAACGCATGCCGCACGTTCTCCCCCTGGAAGATCGTGCCGAAATCGTATTCCAGAGCAGGGACGTTGACGGCCGGCGCAGCCCAGGCCGTGCCGGCCAGGATCAAGACGGCGCACCAGGCGCTAGCGGCAAGTAACAAACGACTCATGTTTATCGATTCCTTTCTCTCGGATCGCAGGCAAGTATAACACAATCGGCAACCGCCTCGCCAACCCCTTCCAAGTCGGCGAATAAATTGACATGTTTCAGAGGGTTTGCTATATCAGGGAACTGATATGCAGACCACCGGACTCCCCCAGGCACAACCAGCCCTGACCCTGCTCTACCCGCGCGCGGAAATCGCCGAGCGGGTAGCCGCGCTGGCCCGGGAAATCGATTGCGACTATGCCGGCCGCGAACTGTTGCTCGTCGGCATCCTCAAGGGTTCTTTCGTGTTCATCGCCGACCTGGCCCGGGCCATCTGCACCCCGGCCAACATCGACTTTGTGCGCATAGCCAGCTACGGTTCAGACACCCGCTCCTCGGGGATTGTCGAGATCCGCAAAGATCTGGAGATGCCGATCCGTGGCCGGCACGTCCTGGTTATCGAGGACATCGTCGACAGCGGCTACACCCTGGAAGCCCTGTGCAACCTGCTGCTATTGCGTGAACCGGCCAGCCTGCGGGTCTGCACCCTGGTTGACAAACGCGCCCTGCGCGCCACCGAGGTGTCGGTCGATTATGTCGGCTTTACTCTGGACAAGGGCTTTATCGTCGGCTATGGCCTCGACTACGATGAACGCTTTCGCGGACTTCCCGATATCTACCTGGTCAAATCCGATGCCTGATCCACAGGTCTTCGAGGGAGCAACCGGATGATCATCACCTGCGAAGAGTGCCAAGCCCGGTTCCGCCTGGCGGACGAAAAACTCAAGGCCGGCGGCACCAAGGTGCGCTGCTCCAAGTGCCGGCACGTGTTCACGGTCATGCCGCCGGAACCTGAGCCGGCCGAGGCAACTGTGGACTTCGGCGCCTTCAACATGGAACCGGTCACTGAGGAGGAACCCGCCCCGGCAGTGCCCGCCCCGCCCCTGGAATCGGCTGCCCCGGCAGTGGCCCCGGCCACCGCCGGCGGCGACCTGGATCTCGATTTCAGCGGTCTCGAGCAATCGACGGGGCCAGGTTCCGGGAACAGCGAACTTGCCGAGGAGTTCTTCTTCGCCGACACGGCCACGCCGGCCGAAGCTCCCCCAGGCGCAGAAATCCCCCCGCCGGCGTCCGCCGGTGCCTTTGGCGAACTGGATCTCGGCGGCGGCGAAGCCCCGGGGGAACTCGATTTCGATGCGACCTTCGCCGAGACCGACGAGTCTCCGGCGGCCGCCCCTGCCGCAGGACCCGCCGAGTTTGCCTTCAATGAGGAGTTGTCGACGAGCCTGGGCGTCGAGGTGCCTGCGGACGGCGCCGCGTTCAGTTTCGAGAACACACCGGAAGTCCCGGGATCGATGAAGTTCCAACTCGAAGAGGAACCTGCCGCACCGGCCTCCGGGGACTTCGCTTTCGGCGTGGAACCCTCGACGCCGGTGGCCAAAGAATTCAACTTCACGACGGGGCCGGCGGCCGGCCCCAGCGAATTCGGTTTCGAAACGGAATCCAAGGGAGAAAGCCCGGTCTTTGTCGAGGAACTTGGCGGAACGAATAAAACCGAAAGTTTTGATTTTGGCACGGAGGACAGCTTCGAAAGTTCGGCCTTCGACCAGGAGCCGGCCCTGGGCGATGAAGGGGCCGCCACCTGGGAGCAACCGGGCAAGTCGGCCGGCCCGTCGTTTGATTTTGATGAGCCAAACTTCCAGACCAATACCGATGAGCAACCCGCCAGGAGTCGCGACGACACCAGCATGGGCTTCGGCGAGATCGACTTCGCCGGCGAAGGCGGCGGGGCAACAGAAAATTTCGGAGCCGGTCCGGACTTCTCCCGGGCAACCCTGGCCCGCTCCGTCGAAACACAGCCCCCCCCGCCGTCACGCCTGGCCCCCGGCCGTGCGCGCAGCGAGGCGGCATTGCCGGCCCCGGCAATGCCGCGGAAAAGCCCACTGTCGCGCGTGATGCTGCTGTTGGTCTTGCTGTTGCTCGCCCTTTGTGGCGGCGCTGGCTACTTCTACTTCATGGGCGATGGCCAGAAGTTCGTCGAAAGCCTGCTGCTGAAGGTCAAGGGGGAGGAGTCGGCTGCACCCGTGGAACAACGCATTGGTCTCAAGATCGCCGGAAGCAGCTACGTCGACAATCGCAGCACCGGCCAGCTCCTGGTCATTCAGGGCTCGGCAACCAACAATTTTACTGGAGCCAGGTCGTCCATCACAGTGAAGGGGCTGCTCCTCGATGTCCATGGCAAGAGCCTGCAACAGCAGACCGTCTTCTGTGGCAACTACCTGAGCGAGGACAGGCTGCGCACCATGAATTACGCGCAGATCGAGGAAGCAATGAACAACCAGTTTGGCGATAGCCTGGCGAACATGAACGTCAAACCCGGCGTGGAACTCCGCTTTACTATCGTCTTCCGCAATGTGCCGAAAGAGATGGCGAATATCAACGTCGAGGTGGTTGATTCTAAACCCGGCGGACTCTAGGGCGATGAAAACAGGCCATCTGCGGCGTTGCCCTCGGTTTCGTCGCTGCGACGTACCTTGCGGTACGCCTCACTCCTTGACCTTCGGGCGCCTTGCACCTGACCTGTTTTGATCGCCCTTCCACAAAGACGTCGGCTGAAACGCGAAAGGCCGCACCTTTACGGTGCGGCCTTTCGCGTTGTTCGGGCTGCCGTGCCAGAATCAGGCGGCGGCGATGGCGCTGACCGGGCAGGTGTCGACGCAGGCGCCGCAGTCGATGCAGGTATCGGCATCGATCACGTGCTTGTCACTCGCCGGAGCGATGGAGTTGACCGGGCAGCTGTCGACACAGGCGCCGCAGTTGGTGCAGTCGTCACTGATCACATGAGCCATGATATTACCTCCTCTATCGGGTGTGGAATGGATGGTCCGGGATTTCGAAACCGGACGGAGTTTATCCTATCGCCGGCCGCCTGTCCAGAGGAAACTGGCACGGCACCCAGCACAAAGCGCTTGCATTTCGCCCCCCCATCCAGTAAACTTTCACAACGCATTTTCAGCGTGTAAACCCGCTCGAAATGCTGATCCGCAAAAAGATTAATGCAATTTTTTCAGCCATACTAAAACAGTTTTTGTTTAATCACGGGGCAGTTGCCCCGCACTATTTTCACTTTCGAGAGGAGTCATCCATGGACATTCTGGCATTGAACTGCGGCAGTTCGTCGGTCAAGTACCAGCTTTACGACTGGAAAAACCGCGAGGTGATCGCCAAGGGGATGGTCGAACGCGTGACCATCGGCGATTCCTACATCATCCACGAGGTGCCGGGTCGCGAAACCTACCGCGAGGAATACGAGTGCCCCGACCACCAGGTAGCCATCCACCTGATTATCAAGATTCTCAGCGACAAGACCCACGGCGTGGTTTCCAGCATGGAACAGATATCCGCGGTCGGCCATCGCGTGGTTCACGGCGGTGAAAAGTTCACTTGCTCGGTGCGCATCGACGACACCGTGCTGGCGGCGATCAAGGAGGTGCAGCACCTGGCCCCGCTGCACAACCCGCCGAACATCGCCGGGATCGAGGCGGCCCAGGCCGTCCTCCCCAACGTGCCGCATATCGCCATTTTCGACACCGCCTTCCACCAGACCATGCCGAAACATTCCTATACCTATGCCGTTCCCCACGAGTGGTACGAGAAACACGGCGTCCGGCGCTACGGCTTCCATGGCACCAGCCATCTGTACGTTTCCAAACGCGCGGCGGTGATGCTCGGCAAGGACCCGAAGGACTGCAACATCATCACCATGCACATCGGCAACGGCGTCTCTCACTCGGCGATCAAGAATGGCGTGTCGTTCGATACCTCCATGGGGCTGACTCCGCTGGAAGGGGCCGTGATGGGCACCCGCTGCGGTGACCTCGACCCGGCCATCCCCATGTTCATCCAGCAGAAAGAAAACCTCTCGGCCAAGGAGATTGATTCGGTTCTCAACAAGAAGTCGGGGATTCTCGGCATCACCGGCAAGTACACCGACCGCCGCGACGTCATCGAAGGCGCCCAGGAAGGCAACTGCCCGCGCTGCCAGCTGGCGCTGGATGTCGAAGCCTACCGCCTGAAAAAATATATCGGTTCCTACGCCGCCGCGATCGGCGGGATCGACGCCGTGGTGTTTACCGCCGGAGTCGGCGAGATGGCCTGGCTGATCCGCGAAAAAGCCGTGGAAGGGCTTGAATTCATGGGGATTCTCCTCGACAAGGAGAAGAACCGCAACACCATGACCCGCAAGAAGGAGAGTGTGGTCACCACCCCCGATTCGCCGGTCAAGGTGTTCGTCATCCCGACCGACGAGGAACTGGTCTTCACCGAAGACGTGGCCGCCATCCTCGAAGGAACCTACACCGACCACATGAAGTTCAAGTACAGCTTCTGCTCGGCGGAGTTCCAGAGAAAATAGTGCTGAGTCCTGAGTCCGATGAGCAAAAAGCCCCGGAGCGATCCGGGGCTTTTTGCTTTTCAGGGAAGAAGCGAAAGGCCCGGATCGTCCGGGGCCTTTCGCTTACTCAGAACTCAGCACTCAGGACTCAGCACTGGGTTCAGGCGTTTTGCGCTTGCACCGCCGTTATCGCCGCCACCGCGACGATGTCCTCCACCGAACAGCCGCGCGACAGGTCGTTGACCGGCTTGGCCAGCCCCTGGATGATCGGTCCAACCGCCTCGGCGCCGGCGACGCGCTCGACCAGCTTGTAGGCGATGTTGCCGGCATCGAGGTCCGGGAAGATCAGGGTGTTGGCCTTGCCGGCCACGCTTGATCCCGGCGCCTTCTTGGCGCCGACCTTGGGAAGCAGCGCGGCGTCGGCCTGCAGTTCGCCGTCGATCTGCAGGTCCGGTTTGATCGTCTTGGCGATCTCCAGCGCCTTTAGCACCTTGTCGGCATCTTCGTGACTGGCGCTCCCCTTGGTGGAGAAGGAGAGCATGGCGACCCGCGCCTCGACGCCGAGGAAGCTGCGGCAGCTGGCCGCGGTGGCCACGGCGATCTCCGCCAACTGCTGGGCGTTGGGATTGGGATTGACGGCGCAGTCGGCGAAGCAGAGGATGCCGTTCTCGCCGAATTCGGGGTTCCTGGTGATCATCAGGAAGACCGAGGAGACGGTCTTGATGCCAGGGGCGGTGCCAATGCACTGAAAGGCGGCGCGCAACACGTCGCCGGTGGTGTTGAAGGCCCCGGCCACCGCGCCACCGGCATCGCCGACCTTGACCATCATCGCCCCGTAGAAGAGGTTGTCGTCCTGGGTCAGCAGCTTGCGGGCATCATCGCGGCTGAGGTTCTTGCTCTTGCGGAGCTCACACAGCTGGTCGACGTAGGCCTCGAGTTTCGGCGAGCTCTTCGGGTCGAGCAACTCGACACCGTCCAGGGAGCAGAGCAGTTCCTTGGCCTTGGCCGTGAGCGCAGCGGGGTTGCCGAGCAGCACGACTTTGGCCAGCCCCTCGCGGACGATCTGTCCGGCGGCAGGGATCATCCGGTCGTCATACCCTTCGGGGAGCACTACAGTCTGCAGCTTCTGCCGGGCCTTGGCCTTGATCTGGTCAACCAAATGCATGATTCATCCTCCTAGAACAGAGTTTGATGCGAGAGATCGTTATACCCGAAGACCACTGTATGGTCAAATCCTTTTACCTGACTTTTACCCGACAAGACAATTCGGTTCTGGCCTGCGTCTTGCCCACTCCTGTATAATTCGATAAGTTTTTCGGAAGGAACCGGGGATCGTTTCGATGTCATTCGCGCGCCAACGGGAACCCCTGCTGGTGGGGGCCCTGATCGCCTCCGTGCTGCTGCACCTGCTGCTGGGGGTGCTGCTGGCCTGGCTGCCACGGTTCTACCGGGAACCGGTGCGCACGGAACCGATATTCGTCGAGGTGGTACCGCCGCGCAAGCCAACGCCATCCCCCCAGCGTCCGCGCGAGTTGGAGGCTCCGCGGCAGCCTCCGCCGGTGCAGCGCCGCGAACAGCCGGCCAAACGGCTTGCCGAACAGGACCAGGTGGTCAAGAGTGAAACGGCGCCCCAGGGAAGGGACGCCGAGGATCGCCAGCGCAGTACCAGGGCGCCCCGGCCTCAGGCGCCACCCGTCCCGGTGCGAACCCCACCGGCGCCGGCAACCGCGCAATCCCAGCCCGCGCAGCCCCGGTCCGAGCCGCAGCAGACGCAATCCTCCCAGGGAATCCAGCCGTCCACAACGCCGCCGGCACCGGCGCGAACCCCCAGCCTGAAGGAACTCACCACCTTGGCGCCGGCCACCGTAGCCCGCATGGAGAGCGACTGGCGCCAGAAGTACCGCGAGGGAATGGCAAAGGGGGACACGGTCTGGCTCGATACCGAGCAGGACCTGCTGATCTCGTTTTTCAGGCGCTTCAGGACCAACCTCTACAACGTCTGGAACTACCCGGAGCGGGCGAAGCAGCTTGAGGAGCAGGGGCGCTGCCTGCTGCGCATCTCGGTGAGCCGGCAGGGGAGCATCGACGGTGTCGAACTTTTGGAGAGCTCCGGCTCCTACGATCTCGACCAGGAGGCGATCCGCGCCGTGCATGCGGGACAGCCCTACGGCCCGCTCCCGGCCGCCTACCCCCATCCCCAGCTCAACATCATGGGCTACTTCAGCTACCACCTGACCAAGGGATTCAAATACCCGGGACGGATCTACGGCGGGCAGTAAAGTAAAAGCGGGGACACCATTGAATTCTGTCCCCGCTCTTACTTCTCGTCTCTCGTCTCTCGCTTCTAAGCCTCCCACCGCAACCGCGGCTGCCGCGCCGCCGCAGTTTCATCGAGGCGCCGGGTACGGGTGCGCACCGGCGCGTTTTTCAGCAGCGCCGGATCGCTCTGCGCCTCTTTGGCGATGGCCAGCATGGCGTCGCAGAACTCGTCGAGGGTCTCCTGACTCTCGGTCTCGGTCGGCTCGATCATGATCGCCCCCTTGACCACCAGCGGGAAGTAGATGGTCGGCGGGTGGTAACCGTAGTCGATCAGACGCTTGGCCACATCCAGCGTATGGCAGTCGTTGGGCAGGTCGCGGTCGGAGAAGACCACCTCATGCAGGGAGCGGTTGGCGTAGGGGAGATGATAACCCTCTTCCAGACGGGCCCGCACGTAGTTGGCGTTGAGCACCGCCATCTGGGTGGCATGCTTGAGCCCGGCGGCGCCCATACTGCGGATGTAGGCAAAGGCCCGCAGCATGATGCCGAAATTGCCGTGGAATGCCAGCAGCCGACCGACGGACTCGGGCGTTCCGGCCAGGTGATACTGCGCCCCGTCCTGCACCACGCGCGGCCCGGGGAGGAAGGTTGCCAGGGCGGCACTGACCCCGACCGGCCCGGAGCCCGGCCCGCCGCCGCCGTGCGGGGTGGCGAAGGTCTTGTGCAGGTTGAAATGCATCACGTCGATCCCCATGTCGCCGGGGCGGGCGATGCCGAGCAGGGCGTTGAGGTTGGCGCCGTCGCAGTAGACCAGGCCGCCGCGCGCATGCACCACCTCGCAGATCGCCGCGATGTTGGTCTCGAACAGCCCGAGGGTGTTGGGATTGGTCACCATCAGCGCGGCGACCTCATCGGTCATGTGCGCTTCGACTTCCGCCAGGGTCAGCACCCCTTCCGAGGCGATCGGCACCACATCAAAACCGGCCAGGGCGGCCGTTGCCGGATTGGTGCCGTGGGCCGTGTCGGGGATCAGCACCTTGCGGCGCTTGCTCCCCTGCGCCTCGTGCCAGGCGCGCACCACCAGCATCCCGGCCAGCTCCCCCTGCGCACCGGCGGCCGGTTGCAGGGAGACGGCGGCAAAGCCGGAGATCTCGGCGAGCATCGCCTGCAGATCGAACATCATGGCCAGCGCCCCCTGGGCGAGGTGGTCGGGGGTCGCCGGGTGGACGTCCGCCAGACCAGGCAGGCGCGCCGCCAGCTCGTTGACCTTCGGGTTGTACTTCATGGTGCAACTGCCCAGCGGGTAGAAGCCCGAGTCGACCCCGTAGTTCCAGGTGGAAAGCCGGGTGAAATGGCGGACCACGTCGACCTCGGAGAGCTCCGGGAAACCGGCGAGCTCCTCCCGGCACAGGGGGGCCGGCAACACCGCCGCCGGCACATCGAGGGCCGGCAGACTGTAGCCTTTGCGCCCGGCATCGGAATGCTCGAAAAGCAGCTTTTCGTTGAGGACCAGACCACTCGTTCCCACGATCATGCCGCACCTCCTGCCAGGGCTTGCACCAGGGCATCGATATCGACGCGGCGGTGCTGCTCGGTGACGCAGACCAGCAGGGCATCGGCCAGCTCCGGATAATCGCTGCCGAGCGGAATGCCGCCGACAATCCCCTGCTGCTCGAGAGCGGCCAGCACGGCTCCGGCCGGACGCCGGGTACGTATCACGAACTCGTTGAAGGACGGGGCGGCAAAGGGCAGGCTTACCCCCGGGACGGCAGCGAGCTGCGCGCGGGCATAGGCAGCCTTGGCCAGGTTCTGCCCGGCCAGTTCCCGCAGCCCCTGCTTGCCGAGCAGGCTGAGAAAGACCGTGGCGGTGAGGGCGCACAATCCCTGATTGGAGCAGATGTTGGAGGTCGCCTTCTCGCGACGGATGTGCTGCTCACGGGTGGCCAGGGTCAGCACGAAGCCGCGCTTGCCGTCGCGGTCGAGGGTTTCGCCGACCAGCCGCCCGGGCATGGCGCGCACGTCCTTCATGCGCGCGGCGAAGAAACCGACGTAGGGGCCGCCGAAAGAGACCGGGATGCCGAAGCTCTGCCCCTCGCCGGCGACGATGTCGGCGCCGAGTTCCCCCGGCGACTTGAGCAGGCCCAGCGCCACCCCTTCCGCCACCCCGGCGACCAGCTTCGCCCCGGCCCCCTGCGCCAGGCTGGCCAGCGCCGCCAGGTCCTCGACCACACCGAAGTAATTGGGATAGCCGGCGATGATCGCGGCCGTCTGGCTGTCGAGCTTGCCGGCCAGATCATCGCGGTCGGTCCGCCCGTCCGCCCCGTAACCGACCTCGACCACGTCGAGATCGAGGTAGCGGCAGTAGGTGGCGACCACGGCCCGCCAGCGCGGGTTGAGGGCACGAGCCACCAGGATTTTGCGGCGCCGGGTCAGGCGTACCGCCATCAGCGCCCCTTCCGCGCAGGCCGACGCGCCGTCGTACATGGAGGCGTTGGCCACCTCCATGCCGGTCAACTGGCAGACCAGCGTCTGGAACTCGAAGATCGCCTGCAGCGTTCCCTGGCTGATCTCCGGCTGGTAGGGGGTATAGGCGGTGTAGAACTCGCTGCGCGCGATCAGCATGTCGACCGCGGCGGGGATGAAGTGCTGGTAGGCGCCGCCGCCCAGGAAGCTCAGATGGCTGGACGGGGTCGCGTTGCGCGCGGCCAGGGCCTTGAGTTCACGGACCAGGTCGCTCTCGGCGAGGGCCGGCGGCAAATCGAGGGGGCGCTGCAGACGCACCGCTGCGGGGATCCCGACGAACAGCTCCTCCAAGGAGCCGACGCCGATGCGCCCCAGCATCTGCGCCACATCGTCCGGGGTGTGGGGGATGTAGCGCATGGGCTCAATGCTCCTCGGCGATATGGGCCTGGTAGGCGGCGGCATCCATCAACCCGTCGAGTTCGCCGGCGTCGGTGATGCGGACCTTGATCATCCAGCCGTCGCCATAGGGAGAGGTGTTGATGATTTCGGGAGCATCCGGCAGCTCCTCGTTGATCTCCTCGACGGTGCCGGAGACCGGCGCATAGACGTCGGAGACGGCCTTGACCGACTCGACCGCGCCGAAGGCCTTGCCGGCCGTTAGCGTGGCGCCGACCTCGGGAAGCTCGACGAACACGATGTCACCAAGGGCATCCTGGGCGAAATCGCTGATGCCGACGATGACCAGATCACCCTCGACCTGCACCCACTCATGATCTTCGGTGTATTTCAACTCTTCCGGGAATTCCATGACGTCCTCCTTGGCGGCTGATGAAAAGGGCCCATCTGCGGTGTTGCCCTCAGTCTCGTCGCTGCGACGTACTTCCGGTTCGTCTCACTCCTCGGCTTTCGGGCGCCTTGCACCTGGACCCTTTTGATCAGCCTTGGATTGCCTTATATAGGGGCGCACTGCTGTGCGCCCTGGTTTTATCTCTTCACGAACGGCGGCTTGACGATTTTCGCGCGCAGCTTGCGCTCGCGGATGCCGACCAGCAGCTCCCGACCGAGAACCGCGTAGGACGACTCGACCAGGGCCAGGGCGATCCCCGCCTTGAGGGTTGGCGACATGGTGCCGCTGGTGACGATCCCGACCGACTGCTCGCCGGCAAAGACCGGGTAGCCTTCGCGGGGGATGCCGCGCTCCTCCATGAGCAGGGCGACCAGCCGCCGCGGAATGCCGGCGGCCTGCTGGCGCAGCAGGGCGTCGCGGCCGACGAAGTCGCCCTTGTCCAACTTGACAATCCACCCCAGCCCCGCCTCCAGCGGCGAGATCTGCGGCGACAGTTCGTGGCCGTAGAGAGCGTAGCCCTTCTCCAGGCGCAGGGTGTCGCGGGCGCCGAGGCCAATCGGCACCAGCCCGTCGGGCCGGCCGGCGTCCAGCAGGCGGTTCCACAGATCGACCGCAGCGGCGGCCGGAGTGTACAGTTCGAAACCGTCCTCGCCGGTATAGCCGGTGCGCGAGATCAGTGCCGGCACCCCGGCAACCTCCCCGCGGCCGAAATGATAGTAGCGAATCGAGCCCAGCGGCGTGGTGGTGAGCCGCGCCAGGATCGCCGCCGCCCGCGGCCCCTGCAAGGCCAACTGGGCATACTCGGTGCTGCGGTTGGTCAGGGTGGCACCGGCAATGCCGCTCTCCGCATGGACCTGTTGCATCCAGGCAAAGTCCTTGTCGGTGTTGGAGGCGTTGACGCAGAAGAGGAAGTGGGTGGCGCTGCTGCGGTAGAGGGTGACGTCATCGACCACCCCGCCGTCGGGATAGCAGAGCGCGCTGTACTGGACCTGGCCGTCGACCAGCCGGGAGGCATCGTTGGTGGTCAGCCGTTGCACCAGGGCCAGGGCGTCGGCCCCGCGCACCTCGATCTCCCCCATGTGCGACACGTCGAACAGGCCGGCACGCTCGCGCACCGCCAGGTGTTCTTCGATGACCCCGGCGTACTGCACCGGCATCTCCCAGCCGCCGAAGGGAACCATCCGCGCACCGAGCGCCTTGTGCACCGCATTCAGGGGGGTTTTTTTCATGGTATCGGTCATATCGATGTCCTTGTAGGGGCGAAGCAAGTTTTATCTGCTTCGCCCGGAGCCAAGGGCAAAGCAGGTGAATCGTTCGCTTTGCCCCTACGGTTGCAAAATCTCCGGGATTTTATCCTCATACCCCAGGGTCATCAGGTGCACCCCCTGGCAGAGCTCGCGCGCCCAGCCGGCGGCTTCGCGGGCGATCACCACCCCTTCAAGCAACGGGTCGACAGCCATTTCCAGGCGGTTGATCACTTCCTCTGGCACCCGCATGCCGGGGATATTGTCGTTGAGGAAGCGCGCCATCCTGGCACTGCGCACCAGCAGGACGCCGGCCAGCACCGGCACACCCAGGGGGCCGACCACCGCCATCAGCCGCTCCAGCTCGAAGCGGGTGAAGACCGCCTGGGTCTGGAAAAAGCGGGCGCCGCATTCCGCCTTCTTGCGCACCTTCTGCACCATCAGCTCGAAAGGTTCGGCGGCGGGGTTCAGCGCGGCCCCGGGGAAGAACTGCGGCGCCCCGGTCAACGGTTTGCCGACCATGTCGGCTCCGCCCATCAGGCCGGCGACGACGTCGAGCAGCTGCACCGAATCGAGGTCGAAGACCGGCCGGGCATCGGGATGGTCGCCGAATTTGCTGTGGTCGCCGGAGAGGATCAGCAGGTTCTCGATCCCCAGAGCCGCCGCGCCGAGCAGATCGGACTGCAGGGCGACCCGGTTGCGGTCGCGGCAGGTCATCTGCAGGACCGGCTCGATGCCGCGCCGCTTGAGTTCGCCGGCCAGCACCAGGGCGCACAGGCGCATGTTGGCCCCCTGGTTGTCGGTAACGTTGACCGCCGTCACCCCCTGCAATTTTTCAGCAACGGCCAGGACTGGGGCAAGGTCGACCCCCTTGGGGGGGGCGACTTCGGCGGTGACGACAAATTGGCCGGTGGCAAGCTGCTGTTGAAGGAGGGACATGGGTACCGTAGGGGCGGGGTCTCCCCGCCCAGGGCGCGGCAACCGCGCCCCTGCAAAACAGCAATATTCACCGAATCCGGTGCCGCCCCGGCTTGCGCCGGCGGCTCCACTGCTTGGGGGGGACGCGCCGGGCGAACACCCCGGGGCGCTGCTGACGCTGCAGGCGCTCGTAGATCAGCTTCCAGGCGCAGTCGAGATCGCGGTCGATCTCGCAGCGCCCCTCCTGCATGCCGCCGCACGGGCCGTTGAGCAGCCCCTTGGCGCAGTTGGTCACCGGGCAGATGCCGGCGGTCTCGTTGAGGATGCAGTCGCCGCACAGGGAGCACATCTCCTCGTACTGGCCGACCCGGCGGACGTTGCCGAGAAAGAGGGAGTTGAGCGCACCGATCACGCGCTTGTCGGTGTTGCTGGAGATCGACTGAATGCCGGAACCGCAGGCCAGCACCACCAGGGCGTCGGCGGCGGCCACTCCAGCGGCGTGATGGCGCAGGTCGCGGGCGGCGCGCTGGATGTGGCAAGCCTCATCGATCACCACGCTGCCGGTGGTCTCTTTCCCCTGCCCAGCCAGCCACTCCTGGAAGCGAAACACCTCTTCCTCGCCGCCGGCCTTGCACGCCGTGGCGCAGGCCGCGCAGCCGACCAGAAACAGCCGACCGAAGGGGGCCAGGGTTTCCTGCAGTTCGGCCAGCGGTTTGGCTTCGCTGATAATCATAAAAAATCCAATCGAGAAGCGGGATGCGAGATGCGAGAATCGGGATGCGAGGATCGAGAAAAGCCTTGTCTTGTCTCTCGGTTCTCGTCTCTCGGTTCTCGTCTCTCGGTTCTCGTCTCTCGTCTCTCAGCCCTTGCCTCGCCGTTTCGCGCTTTCCAGCGTGTTGTAAAGAAGCATGGTGATGGTCATCGGCCCGACTCCGCCGGGAACCGGGGTGATGGCGCCGGCCCGTTGCAGAGCGGCATCGAACTCGACGTCGCCGACCAGCTTCTTGTCGCCGACCCGGTTGACGCCGACGTCGATGACCACGGCGCCCGGCTTGATCCACGCGCCCTTGACCATCTCGGCGCGGCCGACCGCGGCGATCAGCACGTCGGCCTTGGCCACCTGCGCGGCCAGGTCCTTGGTGCGCGAGTGACAGATGGTCACGGTGGCGTGCTGCGCCAGACACATCAGCGCCACTGGCTTGCCGACGATGTTGGAGCGGCCGACCACCACCACCTGCTTACCGGTCAGGTCGATGCCGGTGTGCTCAATCATCTTCATGATGCCGTAGGGGGTGCACGGCTGGAAGAGCGGATTGCCGGTCACCAGACGGCCGACGTTGTAAGGGTGGAAGCCGTCGACATCCTTCTTCGGCGAGATCGCCTCGAGGATCTTGCTCTCATCGATCTGCTTGGGGAGAGGAAGCTGGACCAGGATGCCATCGATGCGCACATCGCGGTTGAGTTCGTCGATCAGCGCCAGCAGCTGGGCCTCGGTGGTCTCGGCAGGAAGCTTGTGCTCATCGGAGAAGATCCCGGCGGTGACGCAGGCTTTCTCCTTCATCGACACGTAGACCCGGCTGGCCGGATCGTCGCCGACCAGCACCACCGCCAGCCCCGGCGTCACCCCTTTGCTTGCGAGCGCCGCCACGCCGGCAGCGATCTCCTCACGGATTTTCGCGGCAATCGCCTTGCCGTCGATGATCTTGTCCATGCACCGAACCTCCCCGAAAATTGAGGATTCGACTATAAACAAGCGGGGGAGGATTGTAAACTACCTCCTGCTGCGGGGCATTTTTTTGTCCCCGGACAGGGCCCCTTGGCGTATCCCTTGATGTCACCCGGGATATTCAGCTATAAGCGGCTGGTGACGGGATTCTCCCGCGGAGTGCCTCTTTTCGTTTAAACGACCACATCATGTGCAAACACGTCCCGCGCCTGCTCAAGCTCGCCGGTCCCATGATTCTCTCCTCATCCGCAATCACGATGATGCAAATCATCGATGCCTTGGTATTGTCAAGGCACTCCAGCGAAGCGGTTGCAGCGATGGGGCCATCGAGCCTCGCGGTGATCCTGTTCCAGGGATTCCTGTTTGGGACCGCAGGGTACGCGGGCACCTTTGTGGCGCACAGTTTTGGGAGCGGCAACCCACAAGGCGTCCGCGCATCAGCCTGGCTTGGTATTCACACCGCCTTGGCTTCCGGCATCGTCGCTCTTTTGGCCGCGTGGCCGCTCGCGCAACTGTTCCTGCTGGCAGGGCACGAGCCGCAGGTCGCCCGTGATGAGATGGCCTATTTCTCGATCTGCATGGCCAGCTCGTTCTTCCCGGTCCTGGGAGGAGCTTTGGCCGGTTGGCTCTCCGGAATCGGTCGAACCGTCATCGTTACGTGGGTGACCTTCGCCTCGCTGGCAGTGAATGCCGGGCTGGCCTGGGGATTGGTTTTGGGGGAATGGGGGCTGCCGCGGATGGGGATTGCCGGGGCGGCCCTCGCAACCGCGATCGCGCAGATGGTGGCCGCCGGCCTTTATCTGCTGCTGTTCGCGAAATCGGGCGGATGCGCCGACCGCATCGCCCGTCGCTTCCGGTGGCCGGAGCTCCGCCACTTTCTTACGCTCGCCGCGCCGTTGGGGCTGCGGATCAGCGGAGAACTTGTGGCCTGGACCCTGTTTCTGATCGTGATCGGACGACTGGGCACCGTGGAGTTGGCTGCCTCCAGTATCGCCTTCCGGATCAATGGCCTGGCCTTCTTCCCGGCACTCGGCCTCGGTCAGGCCGCGGGCATTCTGGTGGGGCACGCCCGTGGCGCCGGACACGACCAGGACGTGCCGGCCATCACCTGGCAGTCGCTCGCGGTGTGTGAAATCTGGATGCTGGTAATGGCGCTGCTGTTCGCCACCGCCTCGGCACCGCTCACCTCGTTATTTGCGGGTGATGGCCCTGATAGTGCGCGGATCGTGGCGACCGGCGCCCTGCTCCTGAAATTCGTAGCCATCTACTGCATTTTCGACGCGGCGAATATCATGATCGGGTGCGTGCTGGCTTCGGCAGGTGACACCCACTGGCTTGCCCGCGCCTTCTTCATTGCTTCCTGCGGATTCCTCGCCTTGCTATGGCTGGTCGAGCGGACCATTCCCACCCTTAGGGCGGAATGGACGCTGGCCACCGTCTTCGTATTTGCCACGGCGGTGATCTGGACCTGCCGTTTCCGTTCCGGCAGGTGGAGAGATATCCAGGTGCTAAAAAAGGGGGAGTAGGTCTAGGATCGGGGTAAAAACACAAGCCCCGGTCCGAGGACCGGGGCTTGCTGGTTGAGCGCATTGCATCAAATCGCCTACTCGTTGGCCGCGGCTTTCGGGCAGCCGGCGCAGCCGCCGCCTTCGCCCGCGCTTGGGCAGGCTGCCGCTTGCTTGGCGCCGGCGCTGTAGCCGGACTGGTGCCAGCCGCCGCCCTTGAGGGCGAAGCCGGTCAGGGAGATCTGCTTCTCGACCCGGCCGCCACAGGCGGTGCAGGCGGTCAGGGGCGCATCGGCAAATTTCTGGCGGGCCTCGAAGACGATCCCGCAATCATGGCATTGGTACTCATAAACAGGCATGGCTCTCAAACCCTCCGATCTGGATTGCGGCGGTAATTTAATCAGTTGCGGCGGGCAAGTCAACCCCCCGCGAGAGGCTCCAGGATCGCCGCCACGCTCGCCGGCTCGGCACCGCTCAACAACAGCCGCTTGTGCCGGGAGGACTCACCCGCCACCATTGTAACACGACCCTTGGGAAGGCTGCACAGCTTGGCTAAAAAAGCGCAGCAGGCGGCGTTGGCCGCCCCCTCGACCGGCGGCGCGGCCAGCCGAACCTTCAGCTCGTCCCCCTGCGCACCGACCAGTTGATCGCGGCTGGCCCGCGGCTGCACCAGGATGCGCAGTTCGACCCCGGCGGGCACCGGCCGCAGCCAGGGGGGGGTCACGGCGCCGGTTTCCGCCCGGGATCGGTGACCAGCGGGACGTCGAACTCCAGTTCATCGAAATCGGCCACCCCCCCAGGCGACGGGGCAGCCGGTGCAGGCGGCGCGTCGGCTACCGGTTTCGCAGCAGACGCGGTCGGCGGGGCCGGTGCCGGCACCGTGAAGGGCAGCGGCTCTTCGATCAGTTTGGCGTCGACCTTGTCTTCCCCGACCGACAGGACGTTCAGCTCGAGCATGCGCACGTGCTTCTCCAGCATGGAGCGCAGGCTGGTCTCGAAGTCGATTTTCTGGCGTTTGATCTCCTGGATCTCCCCGATCAGCTGCAGGCGCCGGTCCTCGGCGTTGCGCATCACCCGCTCGGCCCGCAGCTCGGCCTCGGCGAGCACCAGTTCGGCCTCGCGCCGGGCGTTGGACTTGAGTTCGTCGGTCACTTTCTGGGTGGTCAGCAGGGTTTCCTTCAGGGTCGCCTCGCGCTCGCGCATCGCGGCGAGGGAGCTCCTGGCCCTGGCCAGCTCTTCCTGGAGATCCTGATTCTGCCGGAACAGGCGCTCGATTTCGCTGGCGAGGCTTTCCAGAAACTGATCGACACCGGCCTTGTCGTAGCCCATCAGGCGGGATTTGAACTGCTGCTGCTGGATATCGATGGGGGTAATGCGCATGAGCACCTCAGCCACGGGCAAGTTGGACAATCAGGTTGAGAAGCAGGTCCTTGACGACGTACAGGGCGAGCAGCAGGGCAAGCGGGGCCAGGTCGATACCGCCGAATTGCAGCGGCAGCAGCCGGCGCAGACGCTCGAGCACCGGATCGGTGGCCCGGCAAAGCAAGCGCACGAGCGGATGGTACGGGTCGGGGCCGACCCAGGAGAGCAGGGCCCGGGCGACCACCAGGACAATGTAGGCCTGGAAGGCCAGGTTGACCGCCTGATATACGTAACCCCAGGGCAGGTGCATGCGACCTCACGGAAACCGGCTGAAATAACAGGGATAACTCCCTGCCGCCAATTGCTATCTATAACCCAGCGACGGACGGCCAGTCAAATCCTTCGCGGGACAGGGACCGGCAAAAACATTGATTTCCCATGGCTGTTGTGGCGATAATGCCCTCCCGACGACCAATCCCTGGAGCCGCCCATGATTCGCACCAGCAACCTTCGTGTCCGTAGCCTGACCCCGATCATCGCACCGACCGATCTGAAACAGGTCTTCCCGCTCTCCGAACGCGGTGCCGCGTTTGTCACCCATGCCCGCGAAAGCGTGACCAACATCTTGCATAACCGCGATGCGCGCCTGATGGCGGTGGTCGGGCCCTGTTCGATCCACGACCCAAAAGCCGCCCTCGATTATGCCGAGCGGCTGGCCCGGCTGGCCAGTGAGATCGAAGACCAGATCTTCGTGGTGATGCGGGTCTACTTCGAAAAGCCGCGCACCACCATCGGCTGGAAGGGGCTGATCAACGACCCCGAACTGACCGGCACCCACCAGATCTCCAAGGGGCTGGGCGTCGCTCGCGGCCTGCTCTGCGCCATCACCGATCTCGGCCTGCCGATTGCCGGCGAGATGCTTGACCCGATCACCCCCCACTACCTGGCCGACCTGATCAGCTGGGGGGCGATCGGCGCGCGCACCACCGAGTCGCAGACCCATCGCGAGATGGCCAGCGGCCTCTCCTTCCCGGTCGGCTTCAAGAACGGCACCGACGGCAATCTGCAGATCGCCGTCGACGCCATGAGGGCCGCCCTGCACTCGCACAACTTCATCGGCATCAACAACGATGGGCAGATCTCGATCGTCGCCACCCTGGGCAACCAGGACGTGCACATCGTGCTGCGTGGCGGCAACGACCGCCCCAACTACTCTCCGGAAGACATCAAGCGGACCGAGGAGTTGCTGGCCAAGGCCGGCCTCTCCCAGACGATCATGGTCGACTGCAGCCATGCCAACTCGGAAAAAGACCATGCCCGCCAGGAGCTGGTGCTGCACAGCGTGCTGGAGCAACTGGCCGCCGGCAACCGCAACATCTCTTCGGTCATGATCGAAAGTTTCCTCGAAGAGGGCAATCAACCCCTCGGCGATGCGACCCAGCTGCGCTACGGCGTTTCCATCACCGACAAGTGCGTCGGCTGGGAGACCACCGAGCGGATGCTGCGCCACGCCCATGCCTCCCTCAAACGGCAGCGCGGCCGCCGCCTCTCTGCCGATTGAATGTCCAGCAAACATGGCCACTGATAAATCCGACATCGCTGCGGCCACCGCGCCACCCTGTTGACCGCCCAAGGCACCGCCGGGTGCGGGGCACGAGGTCAAAAAGGGCTGTGGTTTCGGCGTGGTCTACGGCCCGGTGCGGACGGCGGAGCTGCCGGCGTTCCTGGCCACCGGCAGGCAGGCAATTCCGGCCATGCGGATAAGGTTGTTACCGTGCAGCTCGATGCGGGCAAATGCGTCGGCTGCGGGATGTGTGCCACGGTCTGTCCCCACGGCGTGCTGGCGATTGACTCCCGCAAGGCCAGGGCAGTTGCTGACTTCAGGAATAAATCCACGGTCTCCCTTGCAACTTTTTCAGGATCATTTATAGTTCTCCAGAGAGAAGAGGGCATGGAAAACATGACAGTTACCATCAGCTACACAGCGTTTTTGCTTACCATTCTTGCGGGTGTCGGAGTTGCCGCCCTGGTCTACCTGATCGTTGTGCTGGTTCGGGTCAACCGGGCGGTGGCACGGTTTGACAAGGTTATCGACGGGACGGAGAGCCTGCTGGGCTCGCTGAAGACGCTGGCCGAAGAGACGACCGGCACCGTGGTCGCAGCCCGCGGACTGATCGACGAGGGCCAGCGGGTGGCCGCGGACGTAGCCGTGATCAGCGCTCACGTCCGCGGAGCGGCCGAAGGCGGGGCTGGCCAGGCCATGTCGTTCTTCGGCCGGGTGAAATCTTTTCTGGCGATCGTTGCCGGGGTCAAGACCGCCGTGACCACAGTCAGGCACTTCATGGAGCGCCGCCGGCATACTGCCGACGGTGAAACCGAAAACTAACCAGCGACAAGGAGGATTGTCATGAATCGCGAAACCGGTAATGTACTGTTGGGTTTTTTGGTCGGTGCCGTAGCGGGCGGTGTCGCCGCACTGCTGTTCGCCCCGTCGGCGGGGCAAGAGACGCGCCAGAAGATCGCCGAGGGACTTGGCAGGGCCAAGGATCAGGTCCGCGACCAGTACGGCAACGTCAAAGATTATGCCAAGACCCAGGCGGATGCCATCAAGGAAGGGGTCAACCAGGGGAAAGACGCCTACAGACGGGCGGCCGGCAAGGACGAGACCGTTTAAGCGGCGAGAGGCGAGAAACATGAAAAAGCTCAGGGGGCGGATCGATCGATCCGCCCCCTGCCTGTTTACAACTTTCAGCATTGTTCGCGTTCCCCGCCTCTCGTGTCTCGCCTCCCGTATCTCGCTTCTCGCCTCTCGCCTCTCGTATCTCGCTTCTCGTCTCGCCACCATCAGGCGTCGAGCAATCTGGCGACCTCCCCGGCCACCACCCGGCCGATGCTCAGGGAGGCAGTGGCCGCCGGCGAGGGAGCGTTGAGGACATGGACCATCCGCTCACTGCTGACGATGCGGAAGTCGTCGACCAGTTTGCCGTCGCGATCGACCGCCTGGGCGCGTACCCCCGCACCACCGCGGGCCACGTCCTCGGCCCGTACCTCCGGAATCAGCCGTTGCAGGCTGGCGACAAACGCCCCCTTGGAAAACGAGCGGCGGTATTCGGCCATGCCGACCCGCCAGAAGCTCCCCGCCAGCCGCCAGAATCCGCCGAACGCCAGCGTGTCGGCCAGATCGATGCACGAGATGTCGTGCCAGCGGTAGCCCTCACGCTTCCAGGCCAGCACCGCATTCGGCCCGGCTTCCAGGGTGCCGTCGATCATGCGGGTGAAGTGCACGCCCAAAAAGGGCAGGGTCGGATCGGGGACCGGGTAGAGCAGGTGGCGCACCAGATCGCGCCGCTCGGGCCTGACTTCGTAGTATTCGCCGCGGAACGGGATGATGCGCACCCCCGGTTCGACCCCGCAGCGCCGCGCCACCCGGTCGCAGTGCAATCCCGTGCAGTTGACCAGGGTGCGGGCCCGCAACTCCCCCGCCGAGGTGGCCAGGCGCACCCCGTCCGCCACTCCCCGCGCCGCATGGAGTCGCACGCCAAGACGGATTTCACCGCCGCGCCGGCGCACCAGGCCGCCCATGACCTCGGTCACCCGGGTATAGTCGACAATCCCGGTCTGCGGCACGAATAGCCCGGCCACGGCCGCCGCATGCGGTTCGCGCTCCCGCACCTGGGCCGCATCCAGCCGTTCCAGCCCGGCCAGGCCGTTGGCCAGCCCGCGCCGCTCCAGCTCATCCAGGGCCGAAAGCTCGCGCGCATCGACCGCCACCACCACCTTGCCGCAACGCTCATGAGGGATGCCGTGGTCACTGCAGAAAGCATACAGCGCCTCGCGTCCGGCGGTGCAGTTGCGGGCCTTCAGCGAACCGGGGCGATAATAGAGACCGGCATGGATCACGCCGCTGTTGTGGCCGGTCTGGTGGGCGGCCAGGCGCGCTTCCTTTTCGAGCACGGCTATTTTCAACCCGGGACGGGTCTCGGTCAGGGCAAGCGCCGTTGCGCAGCCGACGATGCCGCCGCCGACCACGACGACATCGAACGTTGCGGGAGCGACCATGCCTGGTCAGGACCGATTGACCATCGCCTCGACTTCGAGACGAACGTCATCGATATTGACCAGGACCACCTTCTCGCCCTGCAGCTCGGCGCGCACCAATCCTTCGGCGACCCACTCATGGATCTGGCCAAGACCGATGCCGAACTGTTCCGCGGCTTTCTCCGGGGGGTACCAGGTTTTGATCAGGGACATGTCAGTCTCCTCCCCAATGAGGGTGTCGTTTCGGTTCAATTATACCTGATGAACCCGAAATACCCAGCTTTGCACAAAAGCAAAGATACCGTACAATAGCCGGCGACTTGCGTTTAACCCACGCTGTGCATCGCCACATTGTGGCAAGTCGGCACCGCCGGTTGCCGGGGCAGGAGCGATCGGAAAGTTCCCGTTTGCTCATTGCCGCAGATGTCGTACGTTATGCTGACCATCGTCGGAGCCCCATGCCCGCAGTCGTTCTGATCATTGACGATTCCCCGACCCTGCGCTCGCAGGTGTCCAGGATTCTCGAACAAGCCGGGCTGGCGTCAACAATCATCGAGGCCGGTAGCGTCATCGAGGGTTTCAAGTGTCTGCTCAGTCAGCCGGTGGACGTTGTGCTCTGCGATCTGGAGATGCCGGGGATGGACGGACTGAAGTTTCTCGACCTGCACAGTTCCCGTCCGGAGTTGCGTAACGTACCGGTCATCCTGCTGACCGGATGCAAGAGTGCTGGGCAGAAGATCCAGGGACTTGAACGGGGCGCCAGCGACTACGTAACCAAGCCCTTCGACAGCGGGGAACTGATCGCCCGGGTCAAAGTCCAGATCAAGATCAAGTCGCTGCAGGACGATCTGAAAGAACGCAACCAGCAACTGGAAGAACTTTCGAACACCGACCCGTTGACCAACCTCGCCAACCGCCGCCAGTTGATGCGCATATTGGCCCAGGAGTTCCAGCGCAGCCAGAGGGGGGGACACCCTCTGTCACTGATCATGGTCGATATTGACCATTTCAAATCGATCAATGACACGTACGGCCACCAGCAAGGCGATTTGGTTCTCAAGGTTGTTGCAGAGACTCTGCGTGGCGACCTGCGGGATTATGACTTGGCCTCCCGTTTCGGCGGCGAGGAATTCGTCATGCTCCTGCCGGAAACCGGCTCTCTGCATGCGATACAGGTGGCTGAGCGGATTCGGCAGGTGGTGGCAAACCTGAAATTCGGCGGTCCAATGGAGAAGTTGAGAATGACCGTCAGCCTTGGGGTGGCGACGTCCCCCAACAAGGTCATCAAGAATATCGAGGACATGATCCGCTTGGCCGACGATGCCCTGTATGCCGCCAAGCGCGAGGGGCGCAACCGGGTCGTGTTCGCCGGTTAATAATCCTATCTTCCCTGCAACACGAGGTCGTCGTACCAGCCCGTCGATTGCGTCCCGGTATTATCGGTGTCGGTCATGATGGCGATGGCCCCTATCCTTGGCGGGTCTTCGCCGAAGGCCCGGCGGTAGTCCGCGACGATATCGCGTTGTTCCGCCACCCACTCCCCACGTTTTGCCTCCCCGCTCTCGACGGCAATCATCATCGCATTGCCGGTGTAGGCATTGGGGAGGAATTCCCCTTGGGGGAGATGGTTGGCCCAGATGTAGTTGAGGGTGCGGGTCTTGGGGAAGAACCAGTGCGGGAAGATCACGTAGACGCGGGCGGCGTAGTCGTCGCCGGCTTTGGTGCGTTCATCGCCCCGGGCAATGGTACCGGCCACCTTCCAGCGCCAGGAGAGGATCGGGGTGTCGCGCGGGTCGAGATCGAGCTTGTGGACCAGGCCCGAGGCCGTACCACGACTGTCGGCCTGCAGGACGTGACCACTGCTGTCGGCAATGACCCGGTAGTCGGTACGGCCTTTGAAGCTCTTTTCCTGCCAGCCCGGACTGAGTCCGGCCTCAAAGTCATCGACCAGCAGCGGCTGTGGACCGGCACCTGCGACACCGGCCAGGAGGGCCGAGGTGAGCAGTGCCAGAACGAGCAACCGGCGCATCAGCCGTAGGGGCCAGCAGGGAGCTTGCTCCGCTCGCGGCGGCTCTCCCCTTCGCTGATGAGGCGGATGGCGCTGGCCCCTTCCAGCGGGCACTTGGTCTCGCAAATGCCGCAGCCGTTGCAGCGCTGGTCGACCACTTTGGGAAACTTCAGGCGGCGCGGCACCCCGTCGACCAGCACCTCTTTCTCCTCGAAGACGATGGCCTTCTCCCCGATCGGGCAGTGCTCCTCGCAGACCAGGCATTCGATCCCCTTGGCGAAGGGGAGGCAGCGGTCCTTGTCGAAGACCGCCCGGCCGATGACGGTCTTGCGTTTCGGCTCCAGGGCCAGGCGCTTGATCGCCCCGGTGGGGCAGACCTGCCCGCACAGGGTGCAGTTGTACTCGCAGTAACCGACCCGCGCCACCAGCAGCGGCGTCCACAGGCCGACCGGACCGGCCTCCAGCCAGGCCGGGTGCAGGGCGCCGCCGATGCAGACCTTCATGCACTCGCCGCAGCGCACGCAGCGCTCAAGAAATTCCTGTTCGGTCACCGCCCCGGGCGGGCGGATCAGGTACGGGTTGGTTCGTTCCGTCGACGGGGCAATGCGCACCACCGGGGCGGCCAGGGCGCCGCAGGCCAGGGCGGTGACCACCCCGCGCCGCTCCAGGTCGATGCCAGGCCCGGAGCGCGACGGCCCATGCAGGGCAAAGCTGACCCGCTCCTCGGGGCAGAAGCCGGTGCAATCCATGCACAGCAGGCATTCGCTGCGCCGGTGCCCGTCGGGACGCACCGCGCCGGAACGGCATAAAGTGTCGCACTGCTGGCAGTCGGCACAGAGGGTATTGGGGGTGCGCTGCAGCAGGGCATGCCGGGAGCACAGGCCGAGCAGAGCCCCGAGGGGGCAGAGATGCTTGCACCAGAAGCGGTGCTCGACTTTCTCCAGCAGGACGATGACCAGGAAGACCAGCAGGGTGAAAAGGCTTAAGGCGAAGACCGGCTGGTGGAAGGCCATCAGGTGGTCGCGCCACCAGGGGAAGAGCTCTTGTGCGGCAGGGGTGAGCACCGGCAGGTCGACGGCGTAGAGGACGTCGAAGACCCGGTTGACACCAAAGTTGTAGGCCGGGTAGAGGGCCAGGGCCAGGGAGCGCAGGAAGATCGCCAGGGGGTCGAACAGGCCGAGCAGCTGCACCCCGAACAGGGCCGCTGCAGAGAGGGCGAAGAGCAGGTAGTACTTGACCCGCCGCCAGCCGGGGGAGAAGGCCCGCCGGCCGCGGCCGATCAAGCGGCCAAGCCCGTCGAGGGTGGCACCCAGGGGGCAGACCCAGCCGCAGAAGAAGCGGCCGAAGACGGCAGTGAGCAGCAGCACCAGCAGGGCCGGCCAGAGCAGCCCCCAGCCGAAGGGGCCGGAGGCCAGGGCATCGGCCAGGGCCGCCAGCGGGTCGAGCCGGAAGAGCAGGCCGACCGGGTACGGCAGGTCATCGACGCCGCGGTACTCGGTCTGCACGAACAGCCACAGGAAGCCGAGCAGGCAGAGGGTCTGGCTGGCACGGCGGGCGTATGTCCAGCGCGAGTTCTTCACACCATCCTGGCGCGCTTGAGGTCCATGACCCCCAGCCCGCGATGGGCACCGGCGACAATGCTCGGCACCTCCTCCGGCTTGATGTCGAACAGGGTGGCGGCGTAGGCGTCGGCGGCGACGATGTCGGGCGAGGCGATCAGGGTGTCGAGGCGGCGCACGTCCTCGATCCGCCCGCCCTGGGGACCGTTGGCCACCAGGATGCGGGTGGCGTCGATGACCGTCAGACTGGACGTGAGCACGCTGTTGATGTCGGCCAGCGCCTCGGCGATATCGGTGTGCAGTTTCCCCCGGCTGCCGCCGATCACTCCCATCAGGTTCTTCATCGCCAGGGTCAGGCGCGAGATCGAGTGATGCTTGGCGATCGGCACGTTGATGAAGACGTCGGCCTCCAGCGCCGGCTGGTAGAACTCCCAGGTCGGGAAAGCCTTGCCGCCCTTGATCGCCACCTCGCGGTAGGCACGCGGATCCATGTGCTCCAACTCGACCCGGTCGGATTTGACCGCCGCCACGGCTGCGGCGATGCCGCTCTGGGTGTAGCAGCGGCGCGGATCGTTGCAGGTGCGGTCGAACAGGCGGACTTTCTTCGCCCCTGCCTCCAGGCAGAGCTCCACCAGGGTGCGCACCACCTCGGGGTGGGTGTTGGCGGCCAGTTCCATGGTGCGGTCCCAGCCGATGTTGGGCTTGACCACGACCACGCTGCCGGGCTTGACGAACTTCGCCATCCCCCCCAGCGCGCCGATCGTGTCACGCACCAGCTTCGGTATCTCCTTGCCGCGCCGGACCGCCAGCGGCGGGCCGTCGGCAGCCAGCGCCGGCGCCGCCAACAGGTCGATGACCGGCATGCTGCCGGCCGCGGCAGCGGCCGCAAGAGTTGCCTTGACGAAGGTGCGACGATCAAGCTGGCTCATAAGCGACTCTCCTTCGGCCTTGAACCTTTCACCTTGAATCTTTCACCTTGAACCTGCCTCTAGATGAGCCGGTTCTCTTTCAAGAACTTGCGCGCCACATCCTTGGCGTTATCGCCTTTGACCGCGGCCTCAGGCTTCTGTACGGTCGCCAGGTCGATGGCGCCACCGAGCGCCAGCATCAGGGTTATCATGAGCAGTCGGTGGATCAGTTTCATGCTGCGGCTCCTTGTCAGCATCATTGTTGCCAGCCGGCCGGATCGACCGGGCCGTTCAGCGGTTGGGGGGAGGGTAGAATCCTTTCAGAGCTGGTCAGTGGTAGTGACCTTCCGGTTCTTCAACCGTCTGGATCGCCGGCTCAATCGGACCGAAAGCCGTTTCGTAGCGGGCCACATTCTCCTGTAGAGCGAGCAGCATGCGCTTGGCATGGCGCGGCGAAGTGATCACCCGGCTGCGGACCTTGGCGCGCGGTGCCTGTGGTTGCACGAAAATGAAGTCGAAAACGAATTCGGTATCGTTGTGGTTCACCGCCGCCAGGTTGACATACACCCCCTGTGCGGTCTCTTCGTCAAGCTGGATTTCCAGTTTGATTTCCTTGGTCGGCGGGGTGCTCATGGATTGTCCTTTCCCGGGGCAGCCGTTTGCCCCGGCATGACCAGGCCTTTTGGTTGCATTGTATCGCGGCCGGGGCATGAGGCCAGCAAAAAAATGTCACAAAAAAATGCCCGGCCGGTCGGTTGGCTGGACCCAGGCATTACCCAAGCTTGACGGCCCCGGTCTCCTCATCGATACTTGACCGAACCAAGAGGAGCACGCCATGACCGACTACATCCTCGCCGTCGACCAGGGCACCACCGGCACTACCGCCCTGCTGGTCGACCACGACCTCGCCGTGCACGGCAAACAGACCGTCGACTTCCCCCAGTACTACCCCCATCCCGGCTGGGTCGAGCACGACCCCGAGGAGATCTGGCACTCGGTGCGGCGGGCCGTGCGCCAACTCCTCGAAACGACCGGCACCTCAACCGGGCAGATTGCCGCCATCGGCATCACCAACCAGCGCGAGACCACCGTCCTGTGGGAACGGGACACAGGGAGGCCGGCGCACAACGCCATCGTCTGGCAGTGCCGGCGCAGCGCCGCCATCTGCGCTGAATTGAAGGCGGCCGGGTTGGAACCGGCGGTGCGTGCGAAGACCGGGCTGGTCCTCGATCCTTACTTCTCTGCCACCAAGCTGACCTGGCTGCTGCGCGAACGCCCGGAACTGCGCCGGCGCGCCGCTGACGGCAAGCTCGCCTTCGGCACCATCGACAGCTTCCTCGCCTGGCGGCTGACCGGGGGCAATCAGCATGTCACCGACGTCTCCAACGCCTCGCGCACCCTGCTGATGGATCTGCACTCCCTGCAGTGGGACGCCGACCTGCTGCAGACCTTCGGCGTTCCATCCCAACTTCTGCCGGAGATCGTCGCCTCATCCGCGATCTACGGCAAAACCGCCGGCCTCGACTTCCTCCCCGACGGCATCCCGGTGGCGGGGATGGCCGGCGACCAGCAGGCCGCCCTCTTCGGCCAGGCCTGCTTCCGCCCCGGCGAATCGAAATGCACCTACGGCACCGGTGCCTTCCTCTTGGAGAATACCGGGGGAAAACCGGTAGCCAGCCGCAACGGCCTGCTCACCACCGTCGCCTGGCAGATTGGCGGCGAGACCCGCTACGCTCTGGAAGGGAGTGCGTTCATTGCCGGTGCCGCCGTGCAGTGGCTACGCGACGGTTTGGGGCTGGTGCACTCCGCGGCAGAGATCGAGACCCTGGCCCGCCAGGTCCCCGACAGCGGCGGGGTGACCTTCGTCCCGGCCCTGACCGGCCTGGGCGCTCCGCACTGGAACAGCGGCGCCCGCGGTCTGATCAGCGGCATCACCCGCGGCACCACCGCCGCCCACCTGGCGCGGGCCACCCTGGAAGGGATCGCCCTGCAGATCGTTGACCTGTGCCAGGCCATGGCCGACGACAAGGGGGCGCCGCTGGTCGTGCTCAAGGTCGACGGCGGCGCCGCCCGCAACGACCTGCTCATGCAGCTGCAGGCCGACCTGCTCGACAAGCCGGTCTCCCGACCGCAGACCGTGGAAACCACAGCGCTGGGCGCAGCGATGCTGGCCGGCTTGGCGGTTGGCTTCTGGCGGGATCAGGCGGAACTGGCAGCCAGCTGGCGCGAGGAGGGAAGATTCACACCCCAGGCGGAAACGTCATGGCGGGAGGAGTTGCTGGAACGGTGGGCAGGCGCGGTAGGGCGGGCGTGAAACTTACAGGTCGTTCAGGAGCCGATAAATCCTCTGTTCCAGTTCCCAGGATTTGGCGGCGCGATCCTCCTCGCCGGCCTCCTCGAAGAGCAGGCGCGCCTGGTCGAGCTTCTGGTGGGCCTTGAGCAGTACCGGCGTAAGTTTCGATTCCAGCTTGATGCGCGGGATGTCGCCGACCGACTCGAGCAGTTCGTTGAGCACCGCCACAGCCTTCCCCGCCTCGCGAATCCGGCGCTGACCCTCCCCTTCGCCCCCCTCGCCCAGGCTGGCGATAAAGCTCTGCACCTCGCGGGTGATTTCGCGGTAGCGGTCGGAAATGGTCATGGCAGGCCCTTTCAACCCGGCGGCTGGAGAGCCGCCGGCAACATCGTCTCAATCCTATGCTATTGACCCAACCCTGACAACCGAAAAGGCGGCAACGCCGTTGACTCCAGGCATTGCCACCTGCTACTGTGCCTTTACATTCAGAGAGTAGCAACGCCCTGGGGGAGCAGAAATCGCTCTGCTGAGAGTCCGCGACACGGACGACCCCTCGAACCTGATCCGGGTCATGCCGGCGGAGGGAAGTGGCGCACACCGGGCAAGGTTGCCCGGACGCGGCCGCTTCCAGCGGCCTTTTGTATTTATGCTGATTTTCGTCAACGAAATCGAACGGGACGTACCCGCCGGCAGCAGTGCCGGCAGCGTCCGCGACCGGTTCAAGCCGGAGGCCGACCTGCTGATCGTCAACGGCTTCCCGGCCGAACCCGGTCAGACTGCTGCTTGAAGGCGACCGGCTGGTGCTGATCCGCCGCGGCGAGGTGCCGGACGCCGAGCGAACTCGATGCCCTGCTCACCGCCCGCCACACGCCGGGGGTGCACGCGCGGGTCAAGCGGGCGACGGTCGGCATCGCCGGGGTCGGCGGCCTCGGTTCGGCAGTGGCCATCGCCCTGGCCCGCACCGGCGTGGGACGGCTGATCATCGCCGACTTCGACCTGGTCGAGCCGTCGAACCTCAACCGCCAGCAGTACTTTCTCGACCAGCTCGGCCAGCCCAAGGTTTACGCCCTGCGCGACACCCTGGCCCGGATCAACCCGCACGTCCACGTGACCGCCTGCCACCTGCGGGTGACGTCGGGAAATGCCGCCGAGATATTTCGGTTCAGTCGACGTCCTGGTCGAAGCCTTCGATCGGGCCGACCAGAAAGCGATGCTGGCGGAGACCTTCACCGCCCGCTTCCCGGACCGGCCGCTAGTGGCCGGCTCCGGCATGGCCGGCTTCGGGCCAGCCAACACCATTCTGACCCGGCAGGCCTTCGGCCGCCTGTACCTGTGCGGCGACGGCACCACCGCCGCCGCTCCCGGCATCGGCCTGATGGCCCCACGGGTCGGCATCGCCGCACACCATCAGGCCAATGCGGTGCTTAGACTATTGCTTGGAGAGGATCCGGCAGCAAACACCGTCGAACTTTGACGGGACACGGGAGAGATGGAAGATGCCGACGAATGTCCGAAGCGCAGCAAGTTTTCGTCGGCACTCTGGAAGCTCCGCCGTGGCCCGTCGGTAAACGATATCCGAAGGCAGCCAAACAAATGCAACTCAAGGTCAACGGCAAACCAACCGAAATCGCCCCGAGCAGCACGGTGCAGAACCTGCTCGACCAGCTGCGCCTGGACTGTCAGCAGGTGGTGGTCGAGCGCAACCGCGCCATCGTCCCCCGCCAGCGCTTCGCCGAGGAGTTCCTCGCCGACGGCGACACCCTGGAAATCGTCCACTTTGTCGGGGGGGGGTAATTACCCGAAGCGCGAGACGAGAAACGAGAACACCCCTTTTCTTTAGTGCTTTTTCGCGTTTCTCATTTCTCGTTTCTGTATTTATCCAGGAGTTTACATGGACCCTCTGACCATCGCCAACCGCACCTTCCGCTCCCGCCTGATGGTGGGGACCGGCAAGTTTTCCTCCAACGCCGCCATGGTCGCCGCCATGGAAGGCTCGGGGTGCGAGATCGTCACCGTCGCCCTCAGAAGGGTCGACGTCGACAACCCCCTCGACAGCATCCTCGCCCACATCGACCGCGCGAAGTACCTGCTGCTGCCGAACACCAGCGGCGCCCGCGACGCCGAGGAAGCCGTGCGTCTGGCCCGGCTGGCCCGCGCCGCCGGCTGCGAGCCGTGGATCAAGCTGGAAGTCACCCCCGACCCGTTCTATCTCCTCCCCGACCCGATCGAGACGCTCAAGGCCGCGGAGATCCTGGTCAAGGACGGCTTCGTCGTGCTCCCCTACATCAACGCCGACCCGGTGCTGGCCAAGCGCCTGCAGGAGGTCGGCACCGCCACGGTCATGCCCCTCGGCGCGCCGATCGGCACCAACAAGGGGGTGCGCACCCGCGACAGCATCGCCATCATCATCGAGCAGGCCATCGTCCCGGTGGTGGTCGACGCCGGCCTCGGCGCGCCGTCCCACGCCGCCGAAGCGATGGAAATGGGCGCCGACGCCGTGCTGGTCAATACCGCCCTCGCCGTGGCCCGCGATCCCGGCCTGATGGGGCAGGCCTTCCGCAAGGGGGTGGAAGCCGGCCGCGAAGCCTACCTGGCCGGCCTCGGCCGCCAGCAGGACCGTGCCGAGGCGAGCAGCCCGCTGACGGGATTTCTGCATAATTGATCTGACCGTGCAGGGGCGCAATTCATTGCGCCCTGAGCGTGATAAATCACGCCCCTACCACAGGCATGCATATGACCTTCCAGCAGACACTCGACAAATACGACCTGAACCGAGGTCGAAGCCCGGATCGAGGCCACGCGCCCGGCCGACGTCGAAGCTGCCCTGGCCGCCGCACAGCTCAGCCTCGACGATTTCATGGCCCTGCTCTCGCCGGCGGCAGCCGCCTACATCGAGCCGATGGCGCAACGGGCCCATCGCCTGACCGTGCAGCGTTTCGGCAAGACCATTCTGATGTACGCACCGCTCTACCTTTCCAACGAATGCACCAACGGCTGCCGCTACTGCGGCTTCAATGCCATGAACGAAGTCCCGCGGCGCACCCTGACCCTCGATGAGGCCGAGGCCGAGGCCCGGGTTCTGCGTGAGCGCGGCTTCCGTCACCTGCTGCTGGTCACCGGCGAGGCGCCCAAGGCCGCCGATACCGATTACCTGGCGGCAGCGGTCGCACGCCTGCGCCCGCTTTTCTCCTCCCTCAGCATCGAGGTCTACCCGATGGAAGAAGCCGGCTATCGCCAGGTGATCGCCGCCGGCGTCGACGGGCTGACCATCTACCAGGAGACCTACGACCGCACCCTCTACGCCGAGATGCACCCCTTCGGCAGGAAGCGCGATTTCGACTTCCGCCTGCGTGCTCCCGGAGTATGCGGCAGCCGCGGGGATGCGTCGCATCGGCATCGGCGCCCTGCTCGGGCTTGGCAAGTTCCGCGTCGAAGCGTTCTGTACCGGACTGCACGCCCTGCATCTGGCACGGCACTGCTGGCGCACCCACCTGACCGTCTCCTTCCCGCGGATGCGCCCGGCCGATGGCGGCTTCCAGCCGCTCAACCCGGTTTCCGACCGCGACTTCGTGCAGCTGATCTGCGCCCTGCGCCTGCTTCTCCCCGATGCCGGGCTGGTCCTTTCCACCCGCGAGAGCGCCGAACTGCGCGACAACCTGCTCCCCTTGGGGATCACCCAGATGAGTGCCGGCTCCTGCACCTCCCCCGGCGGCTACGCCGAGAAGGACGAGAGCGGCCGCCAGTTCGTCATCGACGACGACCGCACCCCCGCCGAGGTCGAGGCGATGCTGCGCGGTCGACGCGGTTACGACCCGGTCTGGAAGGACTGGGATAACGCGTTTCATGCCTAATCCGATCGATTTCACCCTCTACCTGATCACCGACCGCCACCAGGTGCCGGCTGGGCGCTCCCTGCTCGAAGTGGTCGAGGCGGCCCTGCGCGGTGGGGTGCGCGCCGTGCAACTGCGCGAAAAGGATCTGGGTGCCGCCGAACTGCTTCCCCTGGCCATGGAACTGCGCGACCTCACCCGCCGTTTCGGTGCCCGCCTGCTGATCAACGACCGCATTGATGTCGCGCTGGCGGTTGATGCCGACGGCGCCCACCTGGGCGGCCACTCCCTGCCGGTCGCGGTTGCCCGTCGCCTGCTCGGAGCAGACCGGCTGATCGGCGTCTCAACCCATCATATCGCCGAGATTGCCGTGGCAGCCGGAGCTGGAGCCGATTTCGTCACCTTCGGCCCGGTCTTTGCCACCCCGTCGAAAGCGGTCTACGGCCCGCCGCTCGGCCTCGCGGCCCTGCGGGCGGCCTGCACCTCGACCCCGCTGCCGGTCTTCGCCCTCGGCGGGATCAAGGCCGACCACCTGCCCGCGTTGACCGCCAAAGGCGCGCATGGCCTTGCCGTCATTTCGGCCATCATTGCCGCCGCCGACCCGAAGACGGCCGCCCGCGCCCTGCTTGGATGAACGCCACCCGCCACCCCCCATTCGCTTCGCGACAACCTTCCATTTGAACTTCTTAATTACCTGTAATTCCTGAAGAAGATATTATAACCAGCAGAACGCAAAGCCACCCTGCGCAACACTTAACACACTATATGGTCAAAATTATCTTTGCAAACAAATTTCCTGCGCAAATTCGGGGGTATAAAACGCTTCATAACATTGTTCTTTTCTTTTCTATTGACAGGAATAGAACAATATCACAAATATTCTGCGGTCAATGGTATGAGAGAGTGCCAATCCGGCGGGGACCCGGGCGGCGATCCTGAACACTGACCGGTATTCCATTTCAACAAGGAGAGTGTCTATGTCACAAGCGACCTACGACTGGGCGGCCATCGCCCGCAACCCGAAGTTCGTCGAACTGCACCGGCGCAAGTCGGTGTTCCTGTTCGGCTGGTGGATCTTTTCCACCCTCTTCTACTTCCTGCTGCCGCTCGGTGCGGCCTACACCCCGGAACTGTTCAAGATCAAGGTCATTGGCCGGGTCAACGTCGGCTACGTTTTCGCCCTCTCCCAGTTCTTCGTCTCCTGGGGGATCGCCATGTACTACGCGCGCGTGGCCAACAAGGATTTTGACCGCCTGACCCGCGAACTGGTGCAGGACATCACCAAATAGGAGCCATGACCGCCATGAATAAATATCTTTCGCTTGCCCTGACCGCCATCTTGCTGGCCCTGCCCAATGCAGCGCTGGCCGCCGAGATCAAGGCCAACAAGGCCATCACCATCGGCATGTTCCTGTTCATCATCGCCATCACCATGGGCGTGGTGGTGTGGGCAGCCAAGAAAACCAAGACCGCCGCCGACTTCTACACCGCCGGCGGCGGCATCACCGGCACCCAGAACGGCTGGGCGATCGCCGGCGACTACATGTCGGCCGCCTCGTTCCTGGGGATCTCCGGCCTGATCTCCCTGTACGGCTACGACGGCTTCATGTACTCGGTCGGCTGGCTGGTCGCCTACATCACCGTGCTGCTGATCGTCGCCGAACCGTGCCGCAACGCCGGCAAGTACACCCTCGGCGACATCCTCTCCTTCCGCACCCAGCCCAAGACCGTGCGCGCCGTGGCGGCCATCTCCACGGTGGCCGTATCGACCTTCTACCTGACCGCGCAGATGGTCGGCGCCGGCAAGCTCATGCAGCTGCTGATCGGCTTCAACTACATGTGGTCGATCATCGGCGTCGGCATCCTCATGGTCGGCTACGTGGTCTTCGGCGGCATGACCGCCACCACCTGGGTGCAGATCATCAAGGCCGGCCTGCTGATGACCGGGGCGATCCTGCTGTCGGTGCTGGTCGGCGTCAAGGCCGGCTTCAACCCCTTCGGCTTCTTCCAGGACATCGCCGGCAGCCTGAACATCCAGGAGCACGTGCAGAAAGTCGTGCTCAACCAGCCGGTGGCCCAGCCGGGCTTCGACTACGGCCAGCGCTTCCTCGAGCCGGGGCTGTTCCTGAAGAATCCGCTCGATCAGATCTCCCTGGGGATGGCGCTGGTGTTCGGCACCGCCGGGATGCCGCACATCCTCATGCGCTTCTTCACCGTGCCGACCGCCCAGGCCGCCCGCAAATCGGTCATCATCGCCATGTTCATCATCGGCGGCTTCTACATCCTGACCACCCTGCTCGGCTTCGGCGCCGCCATTCACGTCACCCCGCAGCAGATCATCCAGTTCGACAAGGGCGGCAACATGGCCACCATGCTGCTCGCCCAGCAGCTCGGCGGCGACATCGCACCGATCTTCGGCGACATCCTCCTCGCCTTCCTGTGCGCGGTGGCCTTCGCCACCATCCTCGCGGTCGTCTCCGGCCTGGTGCTGGCGGCCTCGGCGGCCATCGCCCACGACATCTACGTCAACGTCATCAAGGACGGCCATGCCGACCAGCACGAGCAGGTCATGGCCGCGCGCATCACTTCGCTGGTGGTCGGCACCTTCGGCATCATCATCGGCATCGCCGCCGAGAAGCAGAACGTTGCCCACCTGGTGGCGCTGGCCTTTGCCGTCGCCTCCTCGGGGAACCTGCCGGTCGTGGTCCTGTCGCTCTTCTGGCGGCGCATGAACACCGCCGGCGTGGTCGCCGGCCTGGTGGTCGGCACCATCGCCTCCATCGGCCTGGTCATGGTTTCGCCGAACATGACCTATCCGCAGGTCCTGGCCAACACTGCGCAGAAAACCATCACCGCCCTGGAGAGCAAGCAGGCCGCCGGCGCGGTTCTGACCGAGAAGGAAGGGAAGGATCTGGCCAAAGCCAAGGACGAGTTCGCCAAGAACAACGGCGGCAGCTCGATGATGGGCTTGACCGCCCCGCTCTTCCCGCTCAAGAACCCGGGGATCGTCTCCATCCCCCTCGGCTTCCTGGCCGCGATCCTCGGTGCCCTGGCGTTCCGCGAGAAACGCGCCGAGGAGATGTTCGACGAGATCTACGTCCGCCAGAACACCGGCATCGGCATGGCCAAGGCCATCGACCACTAATTCCGCTAACCGCGGATGAGCTGCTGTGCTATCATGGGGAAGGCCGCTTGGCCTTCCCCATTTTTTCAGATCTGATCCTATGCCCCGACCGCCATCAATCGCCGCCCAGACCGCCACGGACTTTGTCGAAGGGTTCGGCAAGGATCTGGCCGGGCTGCTGCGCCACCTCGACCGGCCGGCGGCATTGGCCTTGCTCGCCGATCTTGCCGACATAACGGCACGGGATCGGGGTGCCATTCAGACCATGGAGAAGAGTCGTGCGGAGATGCTCTCCCGCACGGCACAGACGGCCAGCTACACGGAACTGCAACAGATCGAACACGCGCTGACCGCCCTCGAAACCGCCCGCTTCGTGGCCAGCGGCTCGGTTCCCGGCCTGCACCGCGGCTGCACCGAGTTTCGCGATCGCCTGGCCGAACGCACCCTGACCCTGGTCGAAGCGGAACTGAGCACCCTGGGGCACGGCACCGCCCCGCTGCCCTACGCCCTGGTCAGCATGGGCAGCGACGGCCGCGAGGAGCAGACGTTGATTACCGATCAGGACTACCTGATCGTATACGCCAATGGCGGCACTGAGCAGACGGATGAGTATTTCCGGCTGTTCTCCGAGTTGCTCGTGGAACGCCTGGCCGAGGTCGGCTTTACCAAGTGCACCGGCGACATCATGCCGTCGAATCCGACCTGGCGCGGCTCCCTGCAGCAGTGGAAGCGCCGGCTGATGGCGATCGTCCGCTACGAATACGCAGAATATTCGAAGAACCTGATGGATCTGATCGTGCTTTCCGATGCCCGGCTGGTGGCAGGGGATTCCGCCACCGGCGCCGACCTGATCGAGATGATTCACGATTTCGAGCAGAGTTATTTCCAGGTCATCTGGGGGATGGCCCGCCAGGCCACCGAAATGAAGGTGGGGCTGAGCATGTTCGGCCAGCTCTGGACCGACCGCGAAGGGGAACACCAGGGGTTGTTCAACGTCAAACTGCTCGGCTGGGCGCCGCTGATCATGAACATCCGCATTCTGGCGGTCAACTCGGGACTCACGGCGACCAACACCCTGCAGCGGATCGCCATGCTGGAAGCCGACAAACGCCTGTCTCGAGCCAATGCCGCCGAACTGGAAGAGGCCTACCATGTTCTGACCAGCCAGCGCATTCTGCTGCAGATCCGCTACCTGCGCGGCGAAACGAAGAACACTTACTTTCTCGACCCGACGGACCTCGCTCCCCACGAGCAGGAGGCTTTGCGGCGGGCCCTGGTCAGCATCAAGGATCTGCAGAAAGTCATCAGCACCAACTTTTCGACGATGTAGCGTGCCGGGAAACGACATGAGCACTGCAGGAATTAAAAGACGACCGCTGCTGGTCCGCGTCATCTCCCTTGAAGGGGCCATGGCGGCCTTTGGCCTTTATTCGCTCGGTTCCGGGCTGTGGCATGGCGAGCCGATGCCGATCTTCTGGGGGGTGACGATCCTGGTGGGCCTCGCTGTCCTGGTGGCCGTACGCCGGCGCGACTGGCAGAAACACTGGCAGTCGCCGGAAGAACAACCCCCGGCGAGACCGCCGCAAGACCCCGGACCGCCCACCGCCTGACGGGATACGTCAGCTTGCCAGGACCAACCTCCATGTACGAAACTGTCGCCATCCGCCGTCTGCACCGCACCCTGCTGATCCACCGCATTGTCCAGATCGTGCTGACCGTGCTCCTGCTCTACATGGCCCTGCATTTTCAGCAGCTGTTCCTGGCAAAAGGGACACCTCACATCTTTCGCAACAGCCTGCTGGCCACCCTGCTGCTCCAGTTCGCCATGTTCTTCCCCCTTCGTCGCTTTGCCGGCAACGAGGCCAGACGTGAACTCGCCGCGGCGGTGCAGGCCCCGATCGATCAGCAGAAGCAACTCCGCCAGCAGCGGCTGATCGGCGACACTCTCAAAGGCGCTGTTTTTCTCGGGTTTGCCGCCTTCATCCTGATGGCCCCGCCGGCCACCTTTGTGCTCAGCACGGCATTCTTCTGCTTTATCGTCACGGTCATCACCTATCTGCAGTGTTTCAATTTTGCAGTCAAACGCGGGCTCGCCGGTCAGACGACCGCCTGATTTCGCCAAGTGACCTCATGATCAGTTACTGGCGCCGCTGGAAACTCCGCCGCGAACCGTTTCCCGCCACCTGGCGACGCATTCTCGACGAAAACGTTCCCATCGGCCGGCACCTGCCGGAACCGCTGCGGACCGCCCTGGAAAAGCACGTGCGGGTCTTCCTGGACGAGAAGCGCTTCGAAGGCTGCGGCGGGATCGAGGTGACCGACGAGATGCGGGTGACGATCGCCGGCTACGCCTGCCTGCTGCTGCTCGGCAACACCAGTGACTACTACCCGCGCCTCGGGACCGTGGTGCTCTATCCGGAGAGCTTTGCCACACCGCTCCGGGCCACCGACCAGTTGGGGATCGTCACGGAGACAGTCGAGGAACGGCTGGGCGAATCATGGGAGGAAGGAACCGTGGTGCTGGCCTGGGATAGCATTGAGGAGATCATTCGGGGGAGCAGCGGCGAATGCAACGTGGTGGTCCATGAATTCGCCCACCAGATCGATGCCGAGCGCGGCCTCACCGACGGCGCGCCGCTGCTGGTCCTGGGTGACCGCTGCCGCGACTGGGAGTCCTTGCTGACTGCCGAGAAAAGCCGGCAGCGGGCGGCGCACCGCCGTGGCCGCCCGGCGGTCCTCGACCCCTACGCCTTCACCAGCCCGGAAGAACTCTTCGCCGTAGCCACCGAAACCTTCTACACGCGCCCGCTCCGTTTCAAAGCCAATCACCCGGAACTCTACGCCGAACTGCAGAGCGGTTTACGGGGTGGATCCGGCGGAGTGGATGCTGAGTGCTGAGTGCTGAGTGCTGAGTGCTGAGTGCTGAGTGCTGAGTGCTGAGTGCTGAGTGCTGAGTGCTGAGTGCTGAGTGCTGAGTGCTGAGTGCTGAGAAATGGGGTACTGTCGGATGCCGGGTGTCAAGCGACAAAATACTCGTCTACTGCTATTTGATTGAGCCTTTGCCGTTGCCTGTACTCAGGACTCAGCACTCAGGACCCGGCATTGCCCTTGCCCCCTTCGATCTCCCGCAACCCCTCCCTCGCCGCCTCTGCAACTTCGGGGGTACGAGCCAAGTCGATCGCCGCCAGAAAGTAGTGCCAGGCCGCCGTGTCACAGCGCTGCTTGCGCAGCATCGCCTGACCGGCACCGAGGTAGGCCTGATCGAGGCCGGCATCGCCGGGCCGTTCGGCAATCAGCCGGCGGAACACGGTCAGGGCCAACTCCAGCCGGTTGTCCTCCAGCAGATGCCTGCCGATGGCAAGGACGTTGTTGGTAGCGAGCTGCCCGCGCTGGGCGCGGGTTTCCAGGGTGGCATAGCGCTCTGCGGCATGGGCCACGTCACCGCGCTCGATGGCGCGGACGATGTCGGTTACGGCATCGACCAGATTGGCACGCGCACGGGAGACTCGCGGTCCTTTGAGTTGCAGCAGGCCAGGCAACCGATCGCTGGTTGCGGCCAGCCCCATCCCGGCCAGAAAACCACCGATGTGGGCACCGTGGGCGACGCCGCCACCCTCGGCGCTGGTGATCAGGAACGGCAGAAGGTTGTCGACCAGCAGGTAGAAACCGAGAACCAGACGGGCAGGGATCAGCACATGGGTCATCAGCAGCGGGAAAAGGAAAACGAACACTTTGACCTGGTTGCGTGGGAACCACACGAAATAGAAGCCGAGGACGCCGGAAATCGCTCCCGAGGCACCGATCAGCGGCACATGGGAGCCCGGCACGAACAGGGCGAAAAACAGGGTGGCGGCAACGCCCGAGCCGAGATAGGCGAACAGGTAGCGTAGTGAACCGAGGCGGTGCTCGACATTGTCGCCAAAAATGTAAAGGAACAGCATGTTGCCGGCCAGATGCAGCCAGCCGCCGTGCAGGAACATCGCCGTAAACAGGGTCGGCAGGGAACCATGGGCGGGACGATAGCCGTAACGGAACACCGCCAGGTCATAGGCACTGACCTGATCGAGCAGCGACTGGATCGGCCAGTCGCCGCGCAGGTTCAGGGCGGACAGGTACTCGAGCAGCAATGGATCGTTCAGGTCGGGGCGCGCCAGGGAGAGCGGGATCGTTACCAGCGCAAAGACGGCAATGTTGATCGCAATCAGCGCATAGGTCACCCAGGGGGTGCTACGCGGATTGGGGATGTCGCCGACCGGCAGGAACATGGCTGATAATCTTGCCTTTTCAGGGCGGCGCGGCTAAGGTGGCCGCAAGCGAATTCATTCAGGAGAACTCATTATGCACATGGTCAAGGTGCAAGGCCAGCAAGAGATTCCGGTCGGCAAGATCGTCTGCGTCGCCCGCAACTACGCCGAGCACGCCCGTGAACTGGGCAACCCGGTGCCTGACCGCGCTGTGCTCTTCATCAAGCCCGCCAGCAGCATTCTCGCCGACGGCGGCACGGTGGTCGTCCCGCCCTATTCGAACGACTGCCATCACGAACTGGAACTGGCCGTGCTGATCGGCCGCACCGGCAAAGACATACCCGCGGGCGAGGCCCTTGCCTTTGTTGCCGGCTACGGGGTGGCCCTCGACCTGACCCTGCGCGACGTCCAGTCTGAGCTCAAGGCCAAGGGACTGCCGTGGGAGATCGCCAAGGCCTTCGACACCGCCTGCCCACTCTCCGCTTTCGTTCCTGCCGGCGAGGTGGCCGACCCCCAGCGGCTGCTCCTGCGCCTCACCGTCAACGGCGAGGTGCGCCAGGAGCGGCACCACCGCCGACATGCTGCGCCCGGTAGCCCGGCTGATCAGTGAAGCATCGGGCTGCTTCACCCTCGAGGCCGGCGACATCCTGCTGACCGGCACCCCTTCCGGCGTCGGCCCGATCAAAAGCGGCGACCGGCTTGAGGCGGTGATTGAGGGGATCGGAACGTTAAGAGTTGATGTAAGGTAAACCAGCTACGGGAAACGAGAGACGAGAACAATCTCGCTTCACGTCTCGCGTTTCTCGTTTCACCTTCTGGCGGCTTCTCTCAACCGATTACTCTCCACATGCGCCAGCCTCGTCGGCTCCGGCAGGCGATATCCACGGCCGCAATCGAGGACAATCTGCACGGCCCGCTCCATGCTCACCAAGTGCCCGGGCGAGATGTAGAGCGGCTTGATCCGGTCCCTGGTGCGCAGCACCCGCCCGATCTCCTCCCCGTCGTCGCGCAGCCCCGCCCACTCCCCGCGCCGCAACCCCGGCGGCTCATGCTTCCCGCACAGCCGGCTTTTGGCGCAGCCGACCGTCGGCAGGCCGAGCCACAGGCCGAGATGGCTGGCGATCCCCAGCCGGCGCGGGTGGGCGAGCCCCTGACCGTCGACCAGCACCACGTCCGGCACCTGCCGCACCCGGCGGAACGCCTCGAGCACGACCGGCAGTTCCCGGAACGACAGCAGCCCCGGCACGTAGGGGAAGGCTTCGGCTGCCCGGGCCGATACGCGTTCAACCACGGTACTCTCGACCAGGTCGAAGAGCACCACCGCCGCGTAGACCGTGGTGCCGAAGCGCGCGCAGGAGACATCCACCCCCGCCACCAGCCGCACCGCTGCCGGCAGTTCGTCGCGCAGCACCACCTGCCCGGCCAGTTCCTTCTGCAGGACGATGGCTTCCTTGGGGGAGAGATCCCAGGCGTGCAATTTTGGAACGTTCATCTGTCATCTGTCATGGGTCATTGGTCATTGGTCAACAAGCCATGTGTTATCAATTGACGAATGACCTTTGACAAAGGACGGTTACCCGGTTTCATCCCACCCTGTTCTGCGGCTTTCCCTCCAAAAATGCCCGGACATTGTCTATGGCGACGGACAGGAGGCGCTGGCGCGCGGCTTTGGTCGCCCAGGCCAGATGCGGGGTGATGACGCAGTTGGGGGCGGCCAGCAGCGGATTGTCGGCCGGCGGCGGCTCCTGGGCAAGTACATCCAGCCCCGCCCCGGCGATGGTCCCGGCGTGCAGCGCCGCGGCCAACGCCGCCTCGTCGACCAGCGGCCCGCGCCCGGTATTGAGCAGATAGGCGGTTGGCTTCATCGCCGCCAAGCGCGAGGCATTCGCCATGCCGCGGGTTTCCTCGGTGAGCGGGCAGTGCAGGCTGACCACATCGGCCTGGGCACACAGTTCGTCAAGCCCGACGAACTCGAGCTCCGGCCACCCTGCCGGATTCGGGGTGCGGGTGTGCACCAGGACCCGCATGTCGAAAGCCCGGGCGATGCGGGCTACGGCCTGGCCAATCGCCCCGAAGCCGACGATGCCGAAGATCAGCCCCGCCAGCTCCACCTGCGGGGTGGCCCAGAAAGCAAAGTCGGGAGACGAACTCCAGCGCCCCTCCCTCACCAGACCGGCGTGCCGGCCGGTTCCCCGAGTCAACTCCAGCAACAGGGCGAAGACGTGCTGGGCCACCGACGGGGTGCTGTAAGCCGGCACGTTGGTCACCACGATGCCATGCGCCCGCGCCGCCGCCACGTCGACCACGTTGTAGCCGGTGGCCAGCACGCCGATGTAGCGCAGTTCCGGCAGGACAGCCTGCTCCGTCGCGCCCAGAAGCACCTTGTTGGTCAGCAGCACCTGCGCCCCGGCCGCCCGCTGGAGGGTCAACGCCGCCGGGGTCCGGTCATGGACGGTGAGTTCGCCAAAGGTGGCCAGCGGCGACCAGTCGAGGTCGCCTGGGTTGGCGGTGTAGCCATCGAGCACGACGATTTTCATCACTCTCCTCCTGCAATGAAAATGGGGACAGAATTCAATTCTGTCCCCATTTTACCAGCTGTCGGGGGACACTTCCCGAGGAAGTGTCCCCATGATCATTTCTTCTCCTCCAGCACCGCCTGGGCGGCCGCCAGCCGGGCGATCGGCACCCGGTACGGCGAGCAGGAGACGTAGTCGAGACCGATGCGGTGGCAGAACTTCACCGACGAAGCCTCGCCGCCGTGCTCGCCGCAGATGCCGAGCTTGAGGTCGGGTCGGGTCGCCCGTCCTTTTTCGCACCCCATCTTCACCAGCATGCCGACCCCGACCTGGTCGAGGGCCACAAAGGGATCGTTGGGATAAAGTTCCTGCTCGACATAGAAGGGGAGGAACCGGCCGGCGTCGTCGCGCGACAGGCCGTAGGTGGTCTGGGTCAGGTCGTTGGTGCCGAAGGAGAAGAACTCGGCCTCCTTGGCGATTTCGTCGGCAGTCAACGCAGCGCGCGGCAGTTCGATCATGGTGCCGATCAGGTACTTGACCTTGACGCCATACTCGGCGATCACCGCATCGGCCACGCGGATGGCGTTGCGGCGCAGCACCGCCAGCTCCCTCACCTCGCCGACCAGCGGGATCATGATCTCCGGGACAATCTCGTAGCCCTCGTTTTTGATCAGTTCGCAGGCGGCTTCCATGATCGCCTGCACCTGCATGTCGTAGATCTCCGGGAAGGTGACCGCCAGCCGGCAGCCGCGGTGGCCGAGCATCGGGTTGAATTCGTGCAGCGACTCGACCTTGGCCTTGAGCGTCGCCGCCGGCACGTGGATCTCCCTGGCCAGTTCCTCGATCTCGCTGTCGGTGTGCGGCAGGAATTCGTGCAGCGGCGGGTCGAGCAGGCGGATCGTCACCGGCAGCCCCTTCATCACCCGGAAGATGCCGAGGAAATCGCCCTTTTGCATCGGCAGGATCTTGGCCAGCGCCTTCTTGCGCCCCTCGAGGTCGGCGGCCAGGATCATCTCGCGCACCGCCATGATCCGGTCGCCTTCGAAGAACATGTGCTCGGTGCGGCACAGGCCGATCCCCTCGGCCCCGAAGTCGCGCGCCACCTGGGAATCGTGCGGAGTGTCGGCGTTGGTGCGCACCCCCAGCCGGCGGATGCCGTCGACCCACCCCATCAGCTGGCCGAATTCACCGGTCAGCTCGGGCTGCACGGTCGGCACCTGCCCCATCATCACCTCACCGGACGAGCCGTCGAGGGTGATCACGTCGCCTTTTTTCACCACCTGACTGCCGCGCGCCGTGAACTGCTGGTTGGCGTAGTCGACCTTGATGTCGCCGCAACCGGCCACGCAGCACTTGCCCATGCCGCGCGCCACCACCGCCGCGTGCGAGGTCATGCCGCCGCGCGCGGTGAGGATCCCCTGGGCGGCGTGCATGCCATGAATGTCTTCGGGACTGGTCTCAACCCGTACCAGGATCACTTTCAGGCCGATCTTGGCGGCTTCTTCGGCCTCGTCGGCGGAGAAGACCACCTGTCCGCAGGCCGCGCCGGGGGAGGCCGGCAGCCCCTTGGCAATCACCTGCTTCGGCGCCTTCGGATCGAGGGAGGGGTGCAGCAACTGGTCGAGCTGCTCGGGGGCGATGCGCATCACCGCATCGTGCTCGCTGATCAACCCCTCGCGGACCATGTCGACGGCGATCTTTACCGCCGCTTTTGCCGTGCGCTTGCCGTTACGGGTCTGCAGCATGTAGAGCTTGTGTTTTTCGATGGTAAACTCGATGTCCTGCATGTCCTTGTAGTGCTTTTCGAGGATGGCGCGAATCTGCAGCAGCTGCTGGTAGCAATCGGGAAGGACGTCCTCCATGGCCGGCAGGTCGCCGGGCTTGTGCTTGACCTTGTTGATCGGCTGCGGCGTGCGGATACCGGCGACCACGTCTTCCCCCTGGGCATTGACCAGGTATTCGCCGTAGAAGTAGTCCTCGCCGGTGGACGGGTCACGGGTGAAGGCCACACCGGTGGCGCAGTCGCTGCCCATGTTGCCGTACACCATCGACTGCACGTTGACGGCGGTCCCCCACTCGGCCGGGATGTTGTTGAGCCGGCGGTAGGTGATGGCACGCTGGTTCATCCACGAACCGAACACCGCGCCGATCGCCCCCCACAACTGTGCCTGGGGGTCGTCAGGGAACGCCTGGCCGAGACTCTCGCGCACCTTGTGCTTGAACAGCGTGACCAGTTGCTTGAGGTCGTCGACGGTGAGCTCGGTGTCGAGATGCACCCCTTTTTGCTCCTTCATCTGCTCCATAATGTGGTCGAGCTCTTCCTTGTGCATCCCCATGACCACGTCGGCGTACATCTGCACAAAGCGCCGGTAGGCATCGTAGGCGAAGCGCGGATCGCCACTCTGGGCGATGATCCCCTGCACGGTCCGGTCGTTGAGGCCGAGGTTGAGGACCGTATCCATCATCCCCGGCATCGAGGCCCGCGCGCCGGAGCGCACCGACACCAGCAGCGGGTTGGCGGCATCACCGAAGGTCTTCCCCATCATCGCCTCGATCCGCGCCAGGTGCTCGACAACTTCCTCTTTCAGCCCAGCAGGATAATTGCGGTCGTTCTTGTAGAATTCCGTGCACACTTCGGTGCTGAGAGTGAAGCCGGCCGGGACCGGCAGGCCGATGCTGGTCATCTCTGCCAGGTTGGCCCCCTTGCCGCCCAGCAGGTTCTTCATGTCGCCGCGTCCCTCGGCCTGTCCGTCGCCGAAGAAGTACACATATTTGGCCATCGTCTTCCTCCCCTTTTTTCACTCCCGCCGGAGAACCACCGGGTTTGATTTAGTCTAGATAAAACAGCCACCTGGAGATTTCCAAGTGGCGGCACAAACTGGTTTCAGCGTGGTTTCCCGCGGCGTTTTTCATGCGGCGATTTTCGCGAAATCCGCGATCCCGTCAAACAATCGCCCCACCTGCGTGAGCAGGGCCAACCGGTTGCCCCTTGTCTCGGGCTGTTCGGCCATGACCATGACCCCCTCGAAGAAGGCGTCGACCGGGACGCGCAGGGCGGCGATCGCCTGTAGCGCCGCGGCGTAGTCGCCCGCGGCCACCGCGTTGGCCGCCGCTGCCTTGGCCAGGGTCACGGCAGCAGCCAGGGTACGTTCGCAGTCGGCCTCGAACAGTTCGTGGCGCAGCGGGGTGTCAACCCCGCCCTTGATGATGTTGCCGACCCGCTTGAAAGCCACGGCCAGTGGCTCGAAGCCGGCCTGGGTCTTGAGGGCGGCCAGCGCCTCGACGCGGGCCACGGCGTCGAGCGGGTCGTCGAAGCGCGCTGAGAGCACCGCCTCGACCACGTCGGCGGGGAAGCCGCGCTGGGTCAGCATGTTGACCAGACGCAGGCGGATGAACTCGACCACCTCGCCCTGAACCTGATCGCGCGGCCGGGTCAGCTTGACGGCGAGCAGTTCCAGGCTGCGCTCCACCAGCGCCGGCAACGACAGCCGGTAGCCGCGCTCGAGCAGGATGTTGAGAATACCGATGGCGCTGCGCCGCAGGGCATAGGGATCGGCGGAGCCGGTCGGGACCAGGCCGACGCCGAAACAGCCGCAGATGGTGTCGATCTTGTCGGCCACCGACACGAAGGCGCCGACGTTGTCCTGCGGCAGTATCCCGCCGGCCTCGACCGGCAGGTAATGTTCGTAGATCGCCTGCACCACGCGCGGGTTCTCCCCCTCCAGGCGGGCGTACTCGCGCCCCATGATCCCCTGCAGCTCCGGAAACTCGTAGACCATTTTGGTCTCGAGATCGCACTTGGCCAACTGCGCGGCCCGCGCGGTCAACTCCAGCGCCGCCGGCTCGAACTGCCCGGCCAGCCCCCTGGCTAGCGCGGTGAAGCGCTCGACCTTCTCGAAACTGGTACCAAGCTTGGCCTGGTAGATCACGTTCTTCAGGGCGGTGAGGCGCGTCTCCAGCTTGGTCTTGCGGTCCTCCTCCCAAAAGAACAGGGCGTCGGAGAAGCGGGCGCGGATCACCCGGCCGTTCCCCCGAATGACCACATCCGGATCTTCTGGGCGGGTATTGGCGATGGTGATGAACTTGTTGAGCAATCGGCCATCCGGGCTTTCGACCGTGAAGTAGCGCTGGTGAGTGCGCATGGTGGTGACCAGCAGCTCGCGCGGCAGGGCCAGGAAGCGCTCCTCGAAGGTGCCGCACAGGGGCGTCGGATCCTCCACCAGGTAGGTGACCTCCTCGAGCAGCGCCTCGTCCATGCTCACCCGGCCACCGGCGGCCAGCGCCGTCGCTTCGACCTGACGGCGGATAGTCGCTCTGCGCTCGGATTGATCGGCCATCACCATGTGGTCACGGCATTTGGCCAACCAGTCGTCACAGCCGCTGACCGCGAACTGCTGGGGCGCCATGAAGCGGTGGCCGCGCGACATATTGCCACTGGTCAGTTCGCCGAAAGTGAGGGGGACCACCGCGCCGCCGTAGAGGGCGACGATCCAGTGCACCGGGCGGGCGAAGCGCACCTCGAGATCCTTCCAGCGCATCGACTTCTTGAAGGAGATGCCGCTGACCAGGCGCGGCAGGATCTCGCGCAGCAGCTCCTGCGTGGGGCGCCCGGCCTCCTCCTTCTCGGCGCAGACGTACTCGCCCTTGTCGGTGGCGACGATCTTCAGATCGGCAACCGCCACCCCCTGACCGCGGGCGAACCCTTCGGCCGCTTTGGTCGGCTGCCCCGAGGCGTCGAAGGCGTGCTGCCGGGCCGGGCCCATAGCCTTGACCTGCAGAGTCGGCTGCTGCTCGGCGACCGCACCGACCGCCAACGCCAGCCGGCGCGGCGTGGCGAAGGTACGGATCATACCGAACCCCAGGCGGGCCGCTTCGAACTCCTTGCGGATCAGCGCCTCCATCTCAAGCATGGCCTTCGGCAAAAAACCGGCCGGAATCTCTTCGGTGCCTATTTCAAGAAACAGCTCTTTGGCCATCGCTATACTCCAAATCTATTTGACGCCCGCTCACTACGCTCGCTCGAGACGCAGAGACGCGGAGGGAAATCGAAACGGTATTTTTTATTAGAGGCATCCGACTCAAAGAAACAAAAAAAATCAAGGTTCTGCAAAAAGACCTTCTCTGCGTCTCCGCGCCTCTGCGTCAGAATGCCTTTGTTTATTTCTTCAACAATGGATAACCCAGCCGCTCACGCTGGGCGACGTAGCCCTCGGCACACAGTCGCGCCACGTTGCGCACCCGGCCAATGTAGGAGGCGCGTTCGGTGACCGAGATCGCTCCGCGGGCGTCGAGCAGGTTGAAGGTGTGCGAGCACTTCATGACGAAGTCGTAGGCCGGAAAGACCAGCCCCTTTTCGATCAGGCGCACGCACTCCTTCTCGTAATTGGTAAACGCCTCCAGCAGCATGGGGACGTTGGCTTCCTCGAAGTTGTAGGTCGAGAACTCCACCTCGGTGATGTGGTGGATATCGCCGTACTTGATCCCCTTGACCCACTCCAGGTCATAGACGTTGTCGACCCCCTGCAGGTACATGGCGATCCGCTCGCAGCCGTAGGTGATCTCGCCGGCCACCGGCTTGAGGTCAATGCCGCCGGCCTGCTGGAAGTAGGTGAACTGGGTGATCTCCATGCCGTCCAGCCAGACCTCCCACCCCAGCCCCCAGGCACCGAGGGTCGGCGATTCCCAGTCGTCCTCGACGAAGCGGATGTCGTGCTTGGCCGGGTCGATGCCAAAACTTTTCAGCGAGTCGAGATAGAGATCCAGGATGTTCATGGGCGACGGCTTCATGATCACCTGGAACTGGTAGTAGTGCTGCAGGCGGTTGGGGTTCTCGCCGTAGCGGCCGTCGGTTGGCCGGCGCGACGGCTCGACGTAGGCGACGTTCCACGGCTCGGGGCCGAGTACGCGCAGGAAGGTGGCGGGGTTGAAGGTCCCGGCCCCCTTCTCGGTGTCGTAGGGTTGCTGGATGACGCACCCCTGCCTGGCCCAGTAGCCCTGCAGGGAAAGGAGCAGATCTTGAAAGGTCACGATGCCTCCCGGGGGTGACGCCCACCGAAATGTATTCTGATTGAAGCCGCTTCAGGGAGCCTGAAACATGGATGCTGTATGCAGCCGGCAGGGCTTGCATCTTAGCGGCCGAGGCTGGTTGTGTCAAGAAAAGTGAGGGCTGAAAAGTCAGCGATGAGCGATGAGTGCTGAGCGATGAGTAACAATCAAAAGCATTTTCTCCGAAGGCCACTCATCGCTCATCGCTCAGCACTTGGCACTGCCCTTAAAGCCCCCCCAAAAACGCCGCACTCTTCAGGGGCCGGGGGAGATGGCCGTGCAGGGCGTCGGCCAGCAGGGCACTCCCCTCTTGCAGGGTACGCGGCGTCAGGCGGATGTCGGCAAAGCGCTCGGGGGGCGTCTGCAGCAGCCGGCCGAGGCTCCCCAGAGTCAGGCGATCGACCTTGAGGGCGGCCGCAGCACCGCCGCAGTCCGGACAGAGGCTGCCGCCGCGGGCGGCGGCGAAACCGATCGGACCATCAGGCAGCCCGCCGTGGCACTCGGCGCAATGCTGCAGGTGCGGGACGATCCCGGCCAGGGCCAGCAGGCGCAGCTCGAGCAGCAGCTTTGCTTCCAGCGAAGCGCCAGCCGCGTCGAGATGGTCAAGGTAGGCCCGCAGCAGGCCAAAGGCCTCGGCGAAACCGACCGCCTCGTCGTAGAGGGCTTCGGTCAGCTCGCAGCCATAGCCGGCCAGGGCCAACGTCTCCAGGTCGCGGCGCAGGCCGATGCGCAGGCTGACCAGTTCCGCCTCCCGCAGGCTGACCAGTTCGCCTCCCGGACGCGCCGACCAGTGCAGACGCACCTCGGCGAAGGTTTCCAGGGCCGGACCGAAACGCTTGCGGCTCTTGCGCGCCCCCCGGGCGAAGCCCTTGAGCCGGCCGTGGTCGGGGGTCAGCACGGTGACGATGCGGTCGGCCTCACCGTAATCGACGTGCCGCAGGATAATGGCGGAGGAGATGGTCAGAGGCATAATACCTTTAATCGTTCAACCGGGCTGCAGGCCCATTCAACAGCGCCACAGGCACCAATCCAACCATTCAACGTTTCAACCGAGATGTCAACCCGTCCGTTGACAACCGGCAAACACGTTGTCTAAAGTAGGGGACAACATTAAGAAAGGCTTCCCTTGCCCAATTTTCTCGACCCCGCCCTGCTCGGCATTCTCTGCTTCGCCCTGCTGAGCAACATCCCTCTGGGTTACCTGCGCGAGGGGACACGGCGCTATTCACTGTGGTGGTTCACCTACATCCACTTGTCGATCCCGTTCATCATCGCCCTGCGTGTGGTCAACGGCGTCGGCTGGCGGGTCATTCCTTTCACCTTGGGACTGGCGGTGGTCGGGCAGTGGCTGGGCGGGCGCGCACGGCGGCGGAGCTGGAGATGAAGCGCGTCAGGCGCCCGCCAATGCGCCGGGCGGCCAAAGCCGGCGACCTGCTCGGCGCGCTGCTGGCCGGATGGGGGCTCGACGAGCGCCTGCACCAGTACCAGGCGCTGCTGATCTGGGACGAGGTGGTCGGACCGCAGATCGCCGCCCGCACCAGGCCGGAGAAGATCCGCGACGGCGTGCTGGAAGTGTGTGTCGACCAGCCGACCTGGATGCAGCAGCTGCAGCTGCTCAAGCCGCAGATTCTCGCCAAGCTCAACGCTCGGCTGGGCGATGCCCCCCTGCGCGAGATCTTCCTCAAGCGCGGCCAGGTGACGACGCGGATGGCTGCTGCGAGCAAAACGTCCACTCCCGCCTGGTGCACGGCCACTCTAACCCCGGCGGAAATCACTGAGTTAAAGACGTTACTGACAGGGGTGGGAGATGGCGAACTGCGGCGGGATCTGGAGTCTTTGCTGGCGAAGCAATTGAAACTGACCAAAGCGAGAAACGAGAATCGAGACGCGAGAAAAAACTGATTTGTCTACTTGATAGCCTTTTCGCGATTCTCGCTTCACGATTCACGCTTCGAAGATTTTCCCCATCTCTGCCGTATAATCCCGCCCTTTATCTTCCCGGTAAACGATCAGCGGTGCTTCGACGGTCAACCCCGGCCGCGCGTTTTTCCGGCCCTCGACCAGCACCAGCTTCGCCGGCTCCCCGGCGCGCGAGTGCACCGTGCGCAGCCGCTTCGGCTCCAGGCGGAAGGCGCGCAGCGCCTCGAGCAGTTCCGGCAGCCGTTCGGCCAGGTAAACGATGGTGAAGCAGCCGCCGTGGTCGAGCAGGCAGGCCGCCGCCCGCAGGAAATCGGGCAGGCCGCCGGCCAGCTCATGGCGTGCCGTCCCGCGCTCCGCCCCGGGCGCCACCCTGCCGCTCCCCGCTTTGCGGTAAGGCGGGTTGCACACCACCGCAGCGAAACTCCCCGCCGCCAGTTCGGCCGGCAGCTCGCGCACGTCGGCGCGGACGATGCGGACACGCTCCGCCAGGCCGTTCAGCGCCACGCTCCGCGCCGCCCGGTCGGCCAGCTCCGGTTGCAGCTCGATGCCGACGAACTCCCGCCCCTTGCCGGCCTTTGCCAGCAGCAGCGGAATGACGCCGCTGCCGGTGCCGAGATCGGCGACCCGGGCGCGGGCCGGGATGCGGGCGAAGGCGCAGAGCAGCAGGGGGTCGAGGGAGAAGCGGTAGCCGCTTTGCGGCTGGAGGATCTGCACCCCGCCGGAATGCAGGGTGTCGAGGGTTTCCATCCTCTTTCTCTCCGAAAGGTGAACGGGTTCCACAGAAGCTACAGGGCTGCCGGAGATGATCAGGTCATCTCCGGCAGCCCTGGATTACAACGCCTTTGTCGCGTCTGCCAACGGCAGCGGTATCCCTTGCCGGCCTAGCCGCCGCCGTAGGAGTGCAGGCCGGAGAGAACCAGGTTGACGCCGAGGTAGCAGAAGATGGTGGCGGCGAAGCCGATGATCGACAGCCAGGCGGCGCGCCGGCCGACCCAGCCGCGGGTGAAGCGGGCATGCAGGAAGGCGGCGTAGATGAACCAGACGATCAGGCTCCAGGTCTCCTTCGGGTCCCAGCTCCAGTAGGTCCCCCAGGCGTAGTTGGCCCAGGCCGCGCCGGTGATGATCCCCAGGGTCAGCATCGGGAAGCCGACCATGATCGCCTTGTAGTTGAGGTCGTCGAGGATCTTGACGCTCGGGAACATGGCGAGGATGCCGCCGGCCGGGTTGCCGGAAACCGCTTCCTCCTTGCCGACCTTGACCAGGTACATGATCGACACCCCGCAGGCCACGGCGAAGGCGGCGTAGCCGAGGAAGCAGGTGATGACGTGGTAGGTCAGCCAGTTGCTCTGCAGCGCCGGCACCAGCGGGGCGATGGTGGCGTCCAGGGTCCACTGCGCCCAGATCATCCCGGCGAAGGCAAAGGGCATGACGAAGGCGCCGATCGCCCGGTAACGGTACTTGAGGTCGAAGAGCAGGTAGATGAGCAGGATCGACCAGGCGAAGAAGACCACCGACTCGTAGAGATTGGAGAGCGGCGCCTGCTGGAAGCCCATGGCGTAGGCCTCGCGCCAGCGCAGGCCGATGGCGACGGTGTTGGCGACGAAACCGACCCAGCTGATGATGGTCGCAGCGAAACCGATCTGCTCGTTTTTCGCCGTCAGGTAGATAATAAAGACCAACATGGCGACGAAGTAAGCCGCCGTGGTGACGTTGAAAAGCAGGGAACTGGTCATGATCTGGTTCTCCTCCGGGAAACTCGTTTGGCTTATTGGTTCGCCAGTGCGTCGTTCAGTTCTTTTTTCAAGGTGTCGAAATAGAGGGTGAAGGCCGGCTGGTTGCGGTGGGCGCTGCCGCCGAGCTTGACGCCGACCCCCTTGCTGAGGGGCTGGATGGTCACCCACAGGCGGCGGTGGGAGAGGAAGAAGGCGCCGCAGGAGCCGATCACCATCAGGAAGCAGCCGAGCCAGACCACCCAGACGCCGGGATCCTTGGCGACCTGCAGGCCGGTGTAGAAGCCCTGCTGGATTCCCAACAGACGAGAAGATGTGCTCGCCGCCGCGCTGGGCGTCGAAGTCGGGGAAATTCTGCAGAACGAGGAACGGATTGCCGTGCTGACCGTCGGGGGTGTTGACGTGCATCTGCACCGCCGGACCGAACTTGTCGTAGCTCTGGGCATAGTTGGTAACGGCGAACGAGTATCCGCCCGGCAGCGGCACATGCTCACCCGCCCTGGCCACTGCTTCGAGGGACTGGCCGGTGGCCCGGTCACGCACACGGAAGCGGAAGGTGGCATCGCCGGCCGGGCCGTAGCTCGACTGGTAGAAGGTGATCCCCTTGTAGGTGAGCGGGTCGTTGACCTCGATCTGCTTTTGCAGCACTTCCTGGCCGTTTTCCAGGACGACCAGCTCGCTGGCGAATTCCTTGGGCCGCTGGCGAGCCTTCGTAGAAGCTGACATCGAAGTCGTCGCAGCGAACCGAGAAGACCAAGCGGGATCGGCTGCTTGGCCGCCGCGCGGACCAAACCTGGTCGACAGACCCGCCCTCGACGATGTTGACGAAAGCCTTGTAGCCCCAGACGTTGCCGATCATCGCCCCGAGGAAGATGATCAGGATCGAGCTATGGGTGAGGTAGACGCCGAAACGCGAAATCGCCCCCTTTTCGGCATACAGGTGAATCTTGCCGTCCTGCTCGGTTACCACCGGGGCGCCGAAACGGTTCTTGAGGAACGTTATCACCTGGTCGCGGACCCCCTCGAGGGATCCCTTGGCGACCACCACTTCCTCGACGTTGCTCAGGGAGCGGAAGAAGCCGTCGTCGACCACCAGTCGCGGTTCACGCACGGTTTTCCAGACAAAGGGGAAACGCTTGATCGAGCAGCAGATCAGGTTGACCGCAAACAGCCCCATCAGCGACAGGAACCACCAGGAGTGGTACATGTCGAAGGCGTTGATGCGGTCGAGGAACTTGAGGAAATCGAGGCTCCAGCCGGACTTGGCGGCCAGCTCCTCGGGGGTCATTCCCTGCTCGATGACCGTGCCGATGATCGAGGTGATCGCCAGCAGGATCAGGGTAGTGATCGCCAGCTTCAGGGAGCAGAAAAAGTCCCAGAGGCGATCGACGAAACCTTGTTCTTTGCTCAAAGTCTGTCTCCTGTGAAAGAGGGGGCGGCGTGCGCCAGGGCGCACCTGCCCCCCGGATGTCAACCTAACCAGTGTAATGTGGGTGTTTTGCGGCTGTCAAGTTAAAGGTGGAGTCCTAAGGCGGGGGCTGGGATCTGGAGGCTGGGGACTAGCAATCATACCAGCCCCCAGTCCCTAGCCCCCAGTCCCTGATTACCTTGGGAAATCCTTTTCCAACTTCTGCTGCAAAACCTTGGCCTTGGCCTCGACGCCGATCGCCATCTCGGCCTTGAATTCGACCAGCCGGCGGGTGAGGTCGGCATCGTTGAGCGCGAGGATCTGCACGGCGAGGAGGCCCGCGTTGCGCGCCCCGGCCTTGCCGATGGCCACGGTCGCCACCGGAATGCCGGCGGGCATCTGCACCATGGCCAGCAACGCGTCGAGCCCGTGCAGCGAGGTGCAGTCGATCGGCACGGCAATGACCGGCAGGACGGTTTCGGCCGCGACCACGCCGGCGAGGTGGGCGGCGGCGCCGGCCCCGGCAATGATTACCTTGACCCCCCGCTCGCGCGCGCTGCGGACGATGCCGGCGGTGCGCTCGGGGGTGCGGTGGGCGCTGGAGACGGTCATCTCGAAGGGGATGCCGAACTGGTCGAGGGCCTTGGCCGCTTCGACCATGACCTCGTAATCGGAATCGCTGCCCATCAGGATGGAGACGAGAGGGTTGTCATGCATGATATTTTCTCCGCCGATACAACCGATTTAATGTAGGGGCAACCTGCCTGGGCGACCCACCGGGTCGCCCCTACGACATCATACTACCGGCTCAGCGCCTTCCGACCGATGTCCGTCCGGTAGTGCACGCCTTCCCAACGGATGGCCTTCACCCCCTGGTAGGCCCTGGCGATGGCCGCGGCAACCGTCGGGCCGCGGCCGGTGACGCCGAGGACGCGGCCGCCGCTGTTGACGATATGGCCGCCCTGCTCCGCGGTGCCGGCATGGAAGACCACCAGGTCGTCGATGGCGGCCGCCCGGTCGAGCCCCTCGATCGGGAAGCCCTTGGCGAAGTCGCCGGGATAGCCGCCGGAGGCCATGACCACGCAGACCGCCGCCTGGTCATGCCATTCCAGTTCGATACCGGAGAGGTCGCCGCGAGCACAAGCCAGCAATACCGGCACCAGGTCGGACTTCAGGCGCATCAGCAACGGCTGGCATTCGGGATCGCCGAAGCGGGCGTTGAATTCGAGGGTCTTGACCTGGCCGTCCTTGATCATCAAGCCGGCGTAGAGGACTCCCCGGTAGGGGCGCCCCTCGGCCGCCATGCCATCGACGGTGCGCCGCAGCACTTCGTTCATCGCCTGCTCATGGACGGCCGGGGTGACCACCGGGGCCGGCGAGTAGGCGCCCATGCCGCCGGTGTTCGGTCCCTGGTCATCATCGAAAACCGGTTTGTGATCCTGGGCACTGGCCAGGGGGATGATGTTTTTCCCATCGGTGAAGGCCAGGAACGAGGCCTCTTCCCCTTCCAGGAACTCCTCGACGACCACCCGCGAGCCGGCCGCGCCGAAGGCGTTGCCGGAGAGCATGTCGCGCACGGCCTCCTTGGCCTCGGCGACGCTGCGGGCGACGATCACCCCTTTGCCGGCGGCCAGGCCGTCGGCCTTGACGACGATCGGCGCGCCGTGGCGATCAATGTAGGCCAGCGCTGGTTCAATCTCGGTGAAGACCTCGTAGAAGGCGGTCGGCACGGCGTACTTCCGCATCAACTCCTTGGAGAAAGCCTTGCTCGCCTCGATGAGCGCCGCGTTCTGGCGGGCGCCAAAGATGGTCAGCCCGGCGGCCTCGAAGCGATCGACGATCCCCAGCGACAGCGGCAGCTCCGGCCCGACCACGGTCAGGTCGATGCGGTGAGTGATGGCAAATGCCAGCAGGCCGCCCAGGTCATCGACCTTCAAGGGGACGTTGACCGCCATCTGGCCGATGCCGGGATTCCCCGGGGCGCAGTAGACCTTCTTCACCAGCGGCGACTGGGCAATCTTCCAGACCAGCGCATGCTCGCGCCCGCCACCGCCGATTACCAGGACTTTCATGATGTGAAACTCCTTCCCTCACCGGAGACAACAAGAGCGAGGAATTTTTCGTCAGATCAAGGAAGATGAGCGGTGCCGCGGAGGCGTACCGTGAGGTACGCCGCACAAGGACACCGTGAAAGCTGACGCTGAGCTGGCGGAAAAGAACCGCTCTCAGTGCCGGAAGTGGCGCATGCCGGTGAAGACCATCGCCATCCCGTGCTCGTCGGCGGCGGCGATCACCTCGGCATCGCGCATGCTGCCGCCCGGCTGAATGACGGCGGTGATGCCCACATTGGCGGCGTTGTCGATGCCGTCGCGGAACGGGAAGAAGGCGTCGGAGGCCATGGCCGCCCCCTTGACGTCCAGCCCGGCATGCTCGGCTTTGATGGCGGCGATGCGCGCCGAGTTGACCCGGCTCATCTGCCCGGCGCCGACGCCGATGGTCATGTTCCCCTTGCCGTAGACGATGGCGTTGGACTTGACGAACTTGGCCACCCGCCAGGCGAAGAGCAGATCCTGCATCTCCTGTTCGGTCGGCTGGCGCTTGCTGACCACCTTGAGATCGGCATAGAGGTCGAGGTCGGTCTGCTGCGCCAGCATCCCGCCGTTGACCCGTTTGAAATCGCGGCGCTGCCCCGACTGGGCCGGCCATGCGCCGCATTCGAGGAGGCGCACGTTTTTCTTGGCGGCGACGATGGCGCTCGCTTCGGCCGAAACCTGCGGAGCGATGATCACCTCGACAAACTGGCGCTCGCAGATCGCCTGAGCGGTTGCCGCGTCGAGCTCGCGGTTGACGGCGATGATCCCGCCGAAAGCCGACTCGGGATCGGTCCGGTAGGCTTTGTCGTAGGCCTCCAGGAGAGTGGCGCCGATGGCCACACCGCAGGGGTTGGCGTGCTTGACGATGACGCAGGCCGGCCCCTCGGGGAACTGCTTGACACATTCGAGGGCGGCATCGGTATCGCCGATATTGTTGTAGGAGAGTTCCTTCCCCTGCAGTTGGCGGGCGGTGGCGATGGAGGCTTCCCTGACTTCCTTTTCGACATAGAAAGCCGCCAGTTGGTGGGCGTTCTCGCCGTAGCGCAACGGCTGGGCCTTGTGGTACTGCACCGTCAGGGTCGGCGGAAACTCGACGTCCTCGCCAGGGATGCGTCCGCCGAGCCAGTTGGAGATCGCCCCGTCGTAGGCGGCAGTGTGCTGGTAAACCTTGACCGCCAGGCGGAAGTTGGTGGACCTGCCGACCGCCCCGCCATTGGCCTTCATCTCGTCGAGCACCACCCGGTAGTCGGCGGGATCGACCAGCACAGTGACGTCAGCATTGTTCTTGGCCGCCGAGCGCAGCATGGTCGGCCCACCGATGTCGATGTTCTCGATAGCGTCCTCAAGGGAGCAATCGGCCTTGGCGACGGTCGCCTCGAAGGGGTAGAGGTTGACCACCACCATGTCGATCGGCTGGATGCCGTGGGCCTGCATGGTGGCCACGTGCTCAGGGTTCGAACGCATGCCGAGCAGACCGCCGTGAACCTTCGGATGCAAGGTCTTGACCCGGCCGTCGAGCATCTCGGGGAAGCCGGTGAACTCGGAGACATCCTTGACGGCCAGGCCGGCGTCGCGCAGCATTTTGGCGGTGCCGCCGGTGGAGAGGATTTCGACCCCAAAACCGGCCAGCTCCCTGGCGAAGTCGAGGATGCCGGTCTTGTCGGAGACGCTGATGAGGGCGCGTTTGATGGTCGCCATGGGGGAAACCTCCGTAATGCTGTGAAATGTGAAACGTGAAAAGTCAGGATCAACTCTTCGCATTTCACTTTTTACTTTTTACTTTTTACAGTTCACCGTCCTAAAATTCCAGCGCCGCCAGAAACCGCTTCTCGAACGCCGGGGTACCGGAGAGAGGGAGCGGCTTGATTGTGGCCAGCAGGGACTGCAACCGCTCCGCACCGTGCGGGTCGGCGAGGAAGGCAGCCAGGCCGTCGAGCACCCCGTTCGGCACAGAGAACGACTTATCTATCATGCCCTCCGGCAGCATGGCAATCCCCATGACCGCCGCCGCGGGGAGCGCTGCACCGAAGGCCCCGGTGATCAGCACGGACCCCATGTCGGCGACGGTCAGGCCGGCCCGGTCGAGCAGCACCTCGATCCCGGCGCGCACCGCCCCCTTGGCCAGCTGCAACTGGCGCACGTCGTCCTGGGTCAGACCCAGCTTGCCATGAGCGTCGCGGTGAAAGCCGATGCTCCACCCCGCTCCGTCCGCCACCAGGTAGCGGGCCAGATTGGTACCGACCTCGTCCGGGGCAACGATCCGGCCACCGGCATCGATGAGCCCGCCACTGCGTGCGGCCGCAATCAGCGCCAGCAGTCCGCTGCCGCACAGCCCCATCGGCCGGCCACCGCCGGCCACGATCAGGACCAGGCGGTCACCCTCGAGGTGCACATCGGTGACCGCGCCCGGCGCCAGCGGCATGCCGCAGGCGATGTTTCCGGCCTCGAAAGCCGGTCCGGCCGCCGCCGACGTCACCCGCCACTGCGCACCGGTCCACAGGGCCAGCTCAGCGTTGGTGCCGAGGTCGAGAACCAGCGCAGGGACTGTCCCCGTAGGGGGACTGTCCCCTTTGTGAAACGTGAAACGTGAAACGTGAAAACCATAAAGCACTGCCACCAGGTCGCCGCCGACGAAGCCGGAGACTGCGGGAAAGAGCTGGAGCGGGACGGGCAGACCGAAGTCGATATCGGCGGGGGCGACGCTGGTCAACTTATCCAGCGAGGAGCGGTGCGGGGGAAAGAGCAGCGAAGCGACCGGCAGCCTGCGGAGCAGATGGCAGATACCGGGGTTGCCCGCCGCCGCGGCCGCCGTCACCCTGCCGGCCGGGTAGCCGGCCGCCGCGAGCAGGTCCCTGACCAGCGCCCGCACCCCGTCCAGGAGCAGGTTCTGCAGCTTTGTCCCCGCCCCTTCGTGGGCGCGCTGCAAACGGGTGAGGATGTCGGCACCGAGTGGTCGCTGGGGATTGGCCAAGCGAGCCTCGGCCAGGGCCGTCCCGTCAGCAGTCAGCAGGCGCCCGACCAGGGTGGTGGTGCCGAGGTCGAGGGCGAGGAGGCAGTGCTGAGTGCTGAGTCCTGAGTGCTGAGTAGAAGCTGTCATCACCTATCACTTATCTAGTTTGTGATCGCCACAAACAAAACCGATGCCGGCCAAACTCAGGACTCAGCACTCAGGACTCAGCACTGACGAAGACCCTCGGTACCCGTTTGCTGACATTGCAAAACACCTCGTAGGTGATGGTGCCGACCTTGTCGGCCCACTCGCGGGCGGTGATGCACTCGTCGCCGTCGCGGCCGAGCAGGGTGACCCGATCACCGACCGAAACGCCGGGAATGTGGGTGACATCGACCAGGATCCAGTCCATGCACACGGTGCCGGCCACCGGGGCGCGCCGGCCGCGGATCAGCACTTCCCCTTTGTTGGTGAGCAAACGGTTGTAGCCGTCGGCGTAGCCCACCGGAACCGCGGCCATCAGCGAGGGGCGTTTCGTGACAAAGCGGTGGGCATAGGAGATCCCCTCCCCGGCCGGAACCTCCTTGAGCTGCGCCACCTGGCTAAGGAAGCGCATCACCGGCCGCTGCGGAACCTCCTGCTCGAAGGGGGAACCGGTCAGCCCGCCGTAGAGGGAGATCCCCGGGCGGACCAGGTTGCAGCCGGCCAGTTCGCGGCTGTAGATGGCGGCACTGTTGGCAATGTGGGTGTAACGGGGGGCAAAGCCGGCGGCGCGCACCTGGGCGATCACGGCCTGAAAGTGCTCGATTTGCGCGGCGGTAAAGGGTTTTTCCGGCTCGTCCGCCAGCGCCAGATGGCTGGCCAGACCGCGCAGCTCGATCCCGGCCAAACCCTGCAATACGGCAAGCACTTCGGCCAGACGCTCGGGGCGGAAGCCGAGTCGGCCCATGCCGGTATCGACCTTGAGGTGACAGGGGATGCGCCGCCCGCCGGCGCGGGCGGCGGCGTCGAGACGGCGGGCGGTATCGAGATCGTAGAGCGCCGGCTGCAGATCGTGGGCGAGGAGGTCACCCTCCTCGCCGGGAAAGACCCCGCCGAGCACCACGATCGGTTGAGTCAGGCGATAACGGCGCAGGGCCTGCCCCTCCCCGACCAGGGCGACGCCGAACTGGTCGGCACCGGCGGCGGCCAAGGCTGGCGCCACCCCCGACGCCCCGTGGCCATAGGCATCGGCCTTGACCACAGCGAGAATTTCGCAGGCCGGGCCAACCCGTTTCCGGACCTGCTGCAGATTGAAACGCAGGGCGGCAAGGTCGATTTCGACCCGGGTCGGGCGGGTCAGCGGAGGCGATGTCATGATGGAGAGGGCAACCTCGCGGCAAGAGATGATCGGGGCATTTAACCATGCGCTACCGGGGGTGTAAAGAGGCGCCGGCGTGAAAAAGTTGACAGGGGAGAGGCAACCTTTATAAGGTGGCCCGAATCCTTGAGCGAGGGGATGGCCAATGTGGCCTGAATGATGGACACTTCCTGCTGGTGCAGGGCGAAACCGAAAGTCACCTGGACGATATCGCTGCGATTCTGCCGATAACTGGCAAACTGCGCCTGGTCGACGTGCTCGGCAAGCAGCGCGAAGATGCCGGCAGCATCCAGGAGATCGATCTGCTCAAAAAACGTATAGCTCTGGCCTGACGGCCGAATGTATACGGGCTGATCAAAAATGCCCAGGTGCAAGGCGCCTGAAAGTTGGGGAACGAGGCGTAGCCACGGTACGTCGCAGCGACGAAGCTGAGGGCAACACAGCAGATGGGCGTTTTTCATCGGCCCACACGGCACCGCTGGGGGAGCAGGCCTTCCTGCTGAGAGTTCTGCAACGGGCAGAACGACCCCTCGAACCTGATCCGGGTCATGCCGGCGTAGGGAAGCGGCGAGCAAGGCGTCCATCGGACCGCCGCGTCGCCCATTCCGGCCGCGGCGGTTTTTTATGGTGCCTGCGGCAGTGGATGTAAAACGTTAAACGTTAGACGTGAAAAGGAAGGACCAGAATAAGCTGGCTATATGATCAACGGTCTTTACTTCATAACCCCCTCCGGAGCGGCGGAAACCATCCTGCTGGCGGTTTATGCCGCCCTGCATGGCGGCGCCAGGGTCGTGCAGTACCGTGACAAGGAACGGCCGCGCGAAGCCCAGATCGAACTGGCCCGCCAGCTGGGACAGTTATGCAAGGAGGTCGGGGCGACTTTCCTGGTTAACGACGACCCGCAACTAGCCCGCGAGAGTTTTGCCGACGGGGTCCACCTTGGCCAGCAGGACATGCCGGTCCAGGAAGCCCGTCGACTGCTTGGCCCCGACCAGCTGATCGGGATTTCGACCCGCACTGTCGAGCAGGCGCTCAAGGCTGCAATGCAGGGGGTCGATTACGTGGCGGTCGGCAGCATCTTCCCGACGGCGAGCAAGGCCGACATCGAACTGGTCGGCCTCGACACCCTGCGCCGGGTGCGGCGCGCCGTGCAACTGCCGGTCGTGGCAATCGGCGGCCTGAATGCCTGCAATGGTGGCGAAGCGATCGATGCGGGGGCCGACGCTCTGGCGGTGATCTCGGCCGTCGCCGCCGACCCGCAGCCGGTGCTGGCCGCCCGCGAACTGGCGCTGCTCTTTAACCGGTGCAAGTCAGCGGAGCAGACCCGGGTGCTGACCATCGCCGGTTCCGATTCCGGGGGAGGCGCCGGCATCCAGGCCGACCTGAAGACCATTGCCCTGCTCGGCTCTTACGGGATGAGCGCCATCACCGTGCTGACCGCCCAGAACACTCGCGGCGTGCACGGGGTGCTGCCGGCACCAGCCGAATTCGTCAGAAAGCAGATCGAATTGGTCCTGGCCGACATCGGGGCCGACACGGTCAAGACCGGCATGCTCTACGACAGCGATATCGTCACCGTCGTCGCCGACCAGCTCGAGCGCTTTGGCCTGGCGGCAGTGATCGACCCGGTGATGATCGCCAAGAGCGGGGCCCCGCTGCTGCGCGAAGAGGCAATGGCAGCCATGCGTGAGCAACTGCTGCCGCAGACTTTTCTGCTGACCCCCAATCTCCCTGAGGCCGAGGCGTTGACCGGCCTCAAGATCGGCACACTCGAGGAGATGGTAGCGGCCGCCCGGCGCCTGCAGGAGATGGGGGCACGCCACGTCCTGATCAAGGGGGGGCACCGGGACGGCGACGCCACCGATTTACTGCTGTACGGTGAGACGGTCCACCCCCTGCCGGGGGAGCGGATCACCACCACCAGCACCCACGGCACCGGCTGCAGCTATGCGGCGGCCCTCGCCACCCTGCTCGCCCAGGGGGAAGCGCTGCCGGATGCCGCGCAGCGGGCCAAGCGCTTCATCGACGCCGCCATCCGCAATGCGGTGCCCTTGGGTGGGGGGCATGGTCCGATTAATCATGCGGCAGGGGCAAAGGCGGCAGTGAATGTATAAGTGTAGGGGCTGGTTTCGCTGGCACTTTACGCACCTCTACCATTGACTCAGCAATTCATCAAGAGGAAACCTATGACCACACTCGAAGCCGCCCGCCAGGGCATTGTCACCGAATTGATGGAGCAGGCCGCCGCGGCCGAGGGGATTGCCGCCGAGACACTGCGCCAGCGCATCGCCGCGGGGACCGCGGTGATCTGCCGCAACAACCGGCACACCCACGGCACCCCGCTGGCCGTCGGCCTGGGGCTGCGCACCAAGGTCAACGCCAACATCGGCACCAGCCGCGACGACACCAGCATCGACAAGGAACTGGAGAAGGCCCGGGTGGCGGTGGCCGCCGGCGCCGACGCCATCATGGACCTCTCCACCGGCGGGCCGATCGACGAAATCCGCCGCGCGGTGATCGCCGAGACCGGCGCCTGCATCGGCAGCGTGCCGCTCTACCAGGCGGCCGTCGACACGGTCATGCGCAAGCACAAGGCGATGGTCGACATGACCGCCGACGAGATCTTCGCGGGGATCGTCAAGCACCTCGACGACGGCGTCGACTTCATCACCGTGCACTGCGGGGTGACCCGCGCCACGGTGGAACGGATGGAGCGCGAGGGGCGGATCATGGAGGTGGTCTCGCGCGGCGGCTCCTTCACCATCGAGTGGATGACCCACAATAATGCCGAGAACCCGCTTTATGAGCAGTTCGACCGCCTGCTGGAGATCGTCAAGCCTTACGATGCGGTGTTGTCACTGGGCGACGGCTTCCGTCCGGGATGCCTGGCGGATGCCACGGACCGCGCCCAGATCCATGAACTGATCATCCTCGGCGAACTGACCGAACGGGCCTGGGCGGCCGGGGTGCAGGTGATGATCGAGGGGCCGGGACACGTACCGCTCAACCAGATCCAGGCCAACATCCAGCTGCAGAAGCGCCTCTGCCACGGCGCGCCGTTCTACGTGCTCGGCCCGCTGGTCACCGACATCGCCCCCGGCTACGACCACATCACCTGCGCCATCGGCGGAGCGCTTGCGGCGGCCGCCGGGGCCGACTTCCTCTGCTACGTCACCCCCAGCGAGCACCTGCGCCTGCCGACCGTGGAGGACGTCCACGAAGGGGTGATCGCCAGCCGCATCGCCGCCCATGCCGCCGACATCGTCAAGGGGGTGCCGGGGGCCATCGAGAAGGACAACGCCATGGCCCGCTGCCGGAAGAACCTCGACTGGGAGGGGCAGTTCGCCCTCGCCCTCGACCCGGCCAAGGCCCGGCGCCTGCGCGCCGAGTCGGGGGTCGACGAGGAGCACGGCGCCTGCACCATGTGCGGGGCGTTCTGCGCCTACAAGGTGATGAAGATCGACGCGGAGAACGGCGCCTGCACCATGTGCGGTTCGTTCTGCGCCTATAAGGTGATGAATGAACGGGGGGAAAAGAAAGTGCTGCGTGCCTAGCGATGAGCGATGAGTGAAAACCATCGTTAAAGCGAAAGGGGATGCTTCGATCAGAAGCATCCCCTTTTTGTTTGACTCATCGCTCAGCACTCATCGCTCAGCACTGCCTATCTGGGTGTCACTCACCCAAATACGTATACGACACCAGCGCCTTGTCGAGCAGTTCTAGGAAGTGGCTGCTCTCCTCGATGGAGACCTTGCGCGAAGCCACGCTCTTTTCCAGGGTGTCGCGCACGTGCTTGAGGATCTCCGGCCCCTTGTACTGCACGTACTTGAGGCTCTCCCAGATGGCGTCGCCGTTGATCACCGTATCGATCTTGTACCCGGATTTCTTGTTGAAGGTGATGTGCACGGCGTTGGTGTCGCCGAACAGGTTGTGCAGATCGCCGAGGATCTCCTGGTAGGCGCCGATCAGGAAGAAACCGATGTAGTAGTCCTCGCCCTTGCGCACCTTGTGCAGCGGCAGGAACTTGGTGCGACCGTTCTCGCCGACGAAACTGGTGATCTCGCCGTCGGAGTCGCAGGTGATGTCGGCAATCGAGGCCATGACCTCCGGCTTCTGGTTGAGCCGCTGGATCGGCATGATCGGAAAGAGCTGATCGATCGCCCATGAGTCGGGGATCGACTGGAACAGCGAGAAATTGGCGAAATAAGTCTGGCGCAGGCTCAACTGAAAATTCTGCAGTTCGTCGGGGATCGGCTTGATGCGTTCGATGATGCCGTTGATCTTGCGGAAAATCTTGGTGCACAGCCACTCGGCCACGGCCCGGTCGTGCAGGGTCAGGTAGCCGAGGTTGAACAGGCTCACGGCTTCCTGGATCAGCTGCAGGGTGTCGTGGTAGTCCTCGCGCAGCGAATGGCGGTCGATGCTCTGGTAGATGTCCACCAGCTTTTTGACCGTGGGCGAGAGCTTCTCGCCGCTCTCCAGGACCTCCTCGAAGTCGGGGGTCAGGCTTTGGGTGTTGGTGTTGAGGGCGTTGGTGACCAGCACCGAGTAGTGGGCGACAATGGCCCGCCCTGACTCGGAGATGATATTGGGGCATTCGACCCCCGCCTCGTCACAGATGTTCTTGATCTGGTAGACGACGTCGTTGGCGTATTCCTCCACCGTGTAGTTGACACTGGAGAAGTAGCTCGACTTGGAGCCGTCGTAGTCGACCCCCAGCCCCCCGCCGATATCCACGTATTCGAGGTTTACCCCCATCTTGCGCATTTCGGCATAAACACGCGTCACTTCGATCAGGGCGGTCTTGATCTTGTCGATCTTGGTGATCTGGCTGCCGATGTGGGAGTGCAGCAGCTTCAGGCAGTCGAGCATCCCCTCTTCTTCCAGCATTTCGATGGCGGTGATGATCTCGGAGATGCGCAGGCCGAACTTGGCATCCTCGCCGCCGGAAGTTGCCCACTTGCCAGTTCCCTTCGAGGAGAGCTTGACGCGGATGCCGAGCTTCGGGGAAATGCCGGTCTTCTTGGCGAGGTCGATGATCTTCTCCAGCTCGAAGAGCTTTTCGACGACAATGGTGATGTCGTAGCCGATCTTGGTGGCGTACAGGACCGTCTCGATGAACTCGGTGTCCTTGTAGCCGTTGCAGATGATCGGCACGCCGTTGCCGGTGGCAAAGGAGATGGCGATCAGCAGCTCGGGTTTGGAACCGACCTCGAGGCCGATGTTGTAGCGCTTGCCGAACTTGGTGATGGCCTCGACCACCTGGCGCTGCTGATTGACCTTGATCGGGTAGAAAGTCCGGTAACTGGCCGGGTAGTCGTTATCAACGATCGCGCTCTTGAACGCCCGGTTGATGGCGGCGATGCGCCCCTCGAGGACGTCCATGAAGCGCAGCAGGATCGGCGGTTTGATCTTGCGCAGAATCAGGTCGTCAACCAGCGCGCGCAGGTCGATGGAGTATTTGGAGGTCGGCGAGGGGTGGACGCAGAGGTTCCCCTTTTTGTTGATGGAGAAGAGGTCGGCGCCCCAGTTGCTGAGGTTGTAGATTTTATCGGATTCCTGTATGGACCATTTTTCCATGTCGCCTCCGGACGCCGCCATATTTGCGCCCTGCCGGCGTTGGCTTCTTCGTCGGTGTTCCTCGCCGTAGCGCTGCTACGACTGCGGACCCTCCTCATCGCCGCGCACCGGCATCATCGCAAATCTGTCGCCGTAGTTTGCTAATGTTGTCCTTTGTCTCCGACTCTCTCAATTCACGACAATCTGCTCCTGAAAATCCTCGTAGCCGAAACTGCGCACCACCTTCAGCTCCCCGGTCTCCGGCTCGAAGGTGCACAGGTGCGGGTGCTGGATGCCGTTGAAGGTCGTGGTCTTGACCATGGTGTAGTGGGCCATGTCGAGGAAGGCCAGGCGATCGCCCGCTTGCAGCGGCTGTTCGAAGGACCAGTCGCCGATGATGTCGCCGGCCAGGCACGACGGCCCGCCGAGGCGATAGGTATTGGCTTTCTCCCCGGCGGCGAACCCACCAAGTATCCCCGGCCGGTAGGGCATCTCCAGCACGTCGGGCATGTGGCAGGTGGCGGAGACGTCGAGGATCGCCGTGTCGATCTGGTTGCGGACCACGTCGAGGACCTCGCCGACCAGCACGCCGGTGCCGATGGCGATCGCCTCCCCCGGTTCAAGGTAGACCTCGACCCCGTACTTCCCCTGGAAATGCCGGATCAGTTCCACCAAGCCGTCGATGTCGTAGCCCTCGCGGGTGATGTGGTGACCGCCGCCGAAATTGAGCCATTTCATGGCCGGCAGGAATTCGCCGAACTTCTCCTCGAAGACCGCGGCGGTACGAGCCAGCGGTTCGAAGAGCTGCTCGCACAGAGTGTGGAAGTGCAATCCCTCGACACCATCGAGCGACCGGCCGGCGAACTCCCGGCGCGGGATGCCGAGGCGCGAACAGGGGGCACAGGGATCATAAAGGGGGACGGCGCCTTCCGAGTGCTCCGGGTTGACGCGCAAACCCACCGACACCCGCCCTTGCTCCTTTTCCCACAGCGGGCCGGAACCGCTCCAACTGGGCGAAGGAGTTGAACACCAGGTGGTCGGAGATCGCCAGCAGCTCATCGACGTCGCTCGCCTTGAAGGCGGCGGCGAAGGAGTGCACCTCGCGGCCGAACTCCTCGCGGCCCAGGCGCGCCTCCCACGGCGAACTGGCGCAGACCCCGTGCAGCGTCTTCGCGGATCAGCGGGAAGGTGCTCCACATGGCGAAGGCCTTGAGCGCCATGAGGATCTTCGCCCCGCTGCGCCGCTGCACCTCGTCGAGAATGGCGAGATTATGGCGCAGCCGCCCCAGGTCGACCACGTAGGCGGGGGACGGGGCAAGCTCGAGGATTTTCGGGATGTCGATACCTGTCCATTGACCTATGGCTTTCGGAAACGTCAGATTTGCGATGATGGCGGTGCCGGTGACGAGGAAGGCCCGCAGGCGTAGCAGCGCTACGTCGAGGAGTCTCCGCAGGAGCCGGTGCCGTCAGGGCGCAAATATGGCGTTTCTACAGCTCCGGCCAATCGCCACCATCCACCACCACCGTCGGCAGCCCCATCGGGCCGAGCACTTCGAGGAACGGCTCGGGATCGAACTGCTCCATGTTCCACACCCCCGGCGCATGCCACTTGCCGGTCAGCATCATGATGCCGCCGACCACCGCCGGCACGCCGGTGGTGTAGCTGATCGCCTGGGATTTGACCTCGCGGTAGCAGGCCTCGTGGTCGCAGATGTTGTAGATGTAGACCTGCTTGCGCTGGCCGTTTTTAAGGCCGCGGGCGATGACGCCGATGCAGGTCTTCCCCTTGGTCAACGGGCCGAGGGAGCCGGGATCGGGGAGCAGCGCCTTGAGGAACTGGATCGGCACGATCTTCTGCCCCTGGAATTCGACCTCGTCGATGCGGGTCATGCCGACGTTCTGCAGCACCTCGAGGTGCTTGAGGTAGTTGTCGGAGAAGGTCATCCAGAACTGGGCCTTCCTGATGGTCGGGATATGCTTGACGATCGACTCCATCTCCTCGTGGTAGAGCCGGTAGATATTCATCGGCCCGATCCCCTCGGGAAAGTCGAAGACCCGCTTCGTGGCCAGCGGAGGCGACTCGACGAAGGCGCCATTCTCCCAGTGGCGGCAGGTCGCGGTGACCTCGCGGATGTTGATTTCGGGGTTGAAGTTGGTGGCGAAGGGTTGGCCGTGGCTGCCGGCGTTGGCGTCGATGATGTCGAGTTCCTCGACCACGTCCAGATATTTTTTCGCCGCCAGCGCGGTATAGACGTTGGTCACGCCGGGATCGAAACCGGAGCCGAGCAGGGCCATGATCCCGGCCTGCTGGAAGCGCTCCTGGTAGGCCCACTGCCAGCGGTATTCGAACCTGGCCGTATCGAGTGGTTCGTAGTTGGCGGTGTCGAGGTAGTCGACCCCGGTTGCCAGGCAGGCGTCCATGATGGTCAGATCCTGGTATGGCAGGGCGACGTTGATCACCAGCTTCGGCTGTTCCGCCTTGATCAGCTCGACCAGTGCGGGGACGTGGTCGGCATCGACCCGTGCGGTCTTGATGGAGTTGTTCAGCTGCGCGGCGATGGCGTCGCACTTGCTCAGGGTCCGCGAGGCAAGGGTGATCTCGTTGAAGATATCGCGGCGCTGGGCGCATTTGTGGGTAACAACCTGGCCGACGCCGCCGGCGCCGATGATCAGAACCTTGCTCATGACATGTCTCCTCGTCCGATGCAAATTGCAACGATGCAGAATACTGGATTCAGCCTGAAGAATCCAGAAAAGATGAGAACCATCTCCGTTCATTTCCTCTTGAGACGCAGCGCGGACCATGGTCTAATTCCCCAGTGTCCCCATGATCGGCAATCGCTGGCAAATTCCCGTTAGGAACTCATTATGGTTTGCTCCATGCGTACCCTGCTGTCCGCAGCCACCAGCGGCCTCGCCCTGTGGGCCCTGACTGCCTGCTCCATGACCAGCCCCCCGCTCGGCAATCCGGAAGACCCCTACCCGCTCGCGAAGCCACCGCAGGTCGGCGAGGTCTTGCACCTCCCGACCGGGACGACGGTCACCGAAGCTCAGATGCTGGCGATCGCCAGTGACGCGCGCATCGTCTATGTCGGCGAGACCCATGACAACCCCGCCGCCCACCGCGTCCAACTGGCCGTGCTCAAGGCCATGAGCGAGCGCTGGCCGGGACAGGTCAGCCTCGGCATGGAGATGCTGATCCCGGCCCAGCAGCCGGTCCTCGACCGCTGGACCGCCGGCGAACTGGACGAGAAGGAATTTCTCAAACAGTCCGACTGGTATTCGGTCTGGCGCGCGGACTTCGCCCTCTATCGCGACCTGCTGCTCTTCGCCCGCGACCACAGGATCCCGCTGGTCGGGCTCAATGCCGATGACGCCCTGGTCAAGGCCGTCAGCCGCAGCGCTCCCGGCGAGATGACGCCGGAGGATCAGGCCAAATTGCCGCAGATGGACATGTCGGACCCTTATCAGACCGCCTTTGTCGAGGCGCTCTTTGGCGGTCACGCCGCCGGCGAAAACCGCCTGGCCGGCTTCCAGCGGGTGCAGACCCTCTGGGAAGAAACCATGGCGGAGAACGTGGTGCGCCATCTGCAGACATTCTCCGGCGACACGCAGCGCATGGTGATATTGGCCGGCGGCAACCACATCCGTTATGGCTTCGGCATCCCGCGCCGGGTGTTCCGGCGCCTGCCTGTCTCCTACGTGCTGGTCGGCAGCGAGGAGATTGCCCTTCAGGAAGGGAAAACACCGCAGACCATGGATGTGACGCTGCCGCGCTTCCCCATGCCCCCCTACGATTTCGTGGCCTTCACCGTTTACGAGGAATTGCCGGAGCGGGTCAAACTCGGCGTGCGCATGGAAGAGCAAGAGGGCAAGGTGGTGGTGCTGGGCGTGATTCCCGGCTCCACGGCGGACAAGGGCGGCATCCGGGAGGGCGACATCATCCGCACCCTCAATGGGGAAACGATCACCGAAAACTTCGACCTGATCTACGCCATCGGCCAGCGCAAAAAGGGCGACCAAGCCGTTGTGGGCGTGGAACGCGGCGGCGAAACGCTCAAACTGCCGGTCGAATTCCAGCCGCTGCCCCCTGGCGACCCCCACAAACCGTAGGGGCGCCCCTTGTGGGTGCCCAGTAAAATGGGGACAGAATTGAATTCTGTCCCCATTTTACTGTTTCGCATGGTGCGAGGTGCCGAGGAAGATACCGGTCGTTTGACCTTGACCCGGGATTTTGCTATGGTCATACAAGGTCATACAGAAGGAGGTGTTTGATGCCATCACGACAGCGTGCCGTCATGACCCTCTCCGTCCCCCCCGCCATGGCCGAGGAATACCGGCGGCTGGCGAAGGAAAAGGGAGAGAGCGCCAGCGAACTGTTCCGCGAAATCTACACTTTCTACAAGCAGCAAAAACTTCAGAGCGAGCTGGCAGAACTGCAGAAATACGGCAGCGGCAAGGCGCGGGAGCTGAAGATCTGCGAAGAGGAGATCGAATACCTGGTGTTCGGTGACCGGTAGTGCGCCGGGTCGTATTCGACACCAATATCTACATCTCCGCCTTCATCACCCCCGGCGGGCGGGGGGAAGCCGCCTTCCGGCTGGCGATTGACGGCAGGATCGAACTGTTCACCTCCGTGCCGATCCTCACCGAACTGGCAGGCAAGCTCCGCGAGAAATTTCATTGGGATGACGACCACATCACCGCGGCTATCCGGCACGTGGCCGCGGTCGCCACGGTTATCCGCCCGGTGGCACACCTGGCCGTGCTGGCTGACGAGCCGGACAACCGCATCCTCGAATGCGCCTTGGCGGCCGAGGCGACAATGATCGTGACCGGCGACCGTCACCTGCTGAGCCTCGGCGGTTACCGGGGGACCAGCATTGTGACCCTGGCGGAATTCCTGGCGCAGAACCTTAGTCCCAGGGGATGACCCGGCGGGAGAAGCTCTGCACCCCGACCTGTTTCAGATATCCTTGTTTATTGCTGCACACCTCGGCGGGGAAGAGCGGGTCGCCCAGATCGCGGGACGGCCATTGATTTATGTGCAGGGGCGTGGGACCGCCTTACGCCTTCCCCGCGCTCCCCAGCACCGTCTGGTTCTTCTCCTTGATCAGCTTGACCAGTTCCTTGCGGGCCGCGCCCAGGTACTTGCGCGGATCGAACTCGCCGGGGTTGTTGGCCAGGTATTCGCGCACCTTGGCCGTCACCGCCAGGCGGCCGTCGGAGTCGATGTTGATCTTGCATACCGCACTGCCGGCGGCACGGCGCAGCTGCTCCTCGGAAATGCCGACGGCCCCTTCCATCTTGCCGCCATATTTGTTGATCAGCTCGACGTACTCCTGGACCACGCTCGAGGCGCCGTGCAGGACGATCGGGAAACCGGGGATGCGCTTCTCGATCTCCTCGAGAATGTCGAAGCGCAGCGGCGGCACCGCCGCCCCCGGCTTGAACTTGTAGGCGCCGTGGCTGGTGCCGATGGAAATTGCCAGGGAGTCGACCCCGGTCTTCTTCACGAAGTCCTCGACCTCCTCGGGACGGGTGTAGGTCGAATGCTCGGCGGAAACTTCGTCCTCGATCCCGGCCAGAACGCCCAATTCCCCTTCGACGCAGACATCGAACTGGTGAGCATACTCGACCACCTTGCGGGTCAGGGCGACGTTTTCGGCATAGGGAAGGTGTGAACCGTCGATCATGACCGAGGAAAAACCGGAGTCGACGCACGACTTGCACAGCTCGAAGGAGTCGCCATGGTCGAGGTGCAGACAGATCGGGATGCTGGACCCCATCTGGCGGGCCATGGCCACCGCCCCCATGGCCATGTAGCGGAGCATGGTCTGGTCGGCGTAGTCGCGCGCCCCCTTACTGACCTGGACGATCACCGGCGAAGCGGTCTCGGCACAGGCGGTGATGATCGCCTGAAGCTGCTCGAGGTTGTTGAAGTTGTAGGCGGGGATGGCGTAGCCGCCGGCCATCGCTTTGGCGAACAACTCGCGGGTGTTGGCCAGGCCAAGTTCGGAGAAATGTACCGTCTTGCTCATTGTCGTCAAGCCTCCTTGAGGGGTCGATCAGCTGAAAGGTAAACGCTTTTCCATACCAGCATAGCACCCGACAAGTCCAGAGCAATTTAGTTGCAGGGGACTGGACACTGGGGACTGGCAAACAACTACCCCCCACAGGGGAGCATTCAGCCAGCCCCCAGTCCCCAGCAACTAGAACCTGAACGAAGAAAACCGACCCTTGCGGAGTCGGCTTTCTTCGTTCTCATGTACTGCGGGTGATTAGTCGGGACGCATCATGCGCATCTTCTTGCGCAACCGCCGCTGGGCTTCCTTCTCCTTGCGCTTGCGTTTCACGCTCGGCTTTTCGTAGTATTTCCGCTGTTTCATCTCGCGGAACAGCCCTTCCTGCTGCAGCTTGCGCTTGAGGACCCGAATGGCCTTTTCGACGTTGTTGTCGACCACCTGGATCTCCACTGACCTCACCTCGCTTTCGCTCTGATAATCCCCAAACCTCTGGAGAATGTGACTTATAACGGAATCCCCGGAGCGTTGCAAGCAGTTTCTGTCAAAGGCAGGGACCGAGGCCAGGGTTTGGTGCCGTCGCGTACAATCCTACACGCAACCCCCCATTATCCAACTGGGCCACTTCACGCAACGGCAGGCCGGTGGCGCGGGCCAGGCGGGGCTCGGGGCAGAGCAGGGCCTTGCGCCAACCGGGGAAGGCCCGCTGCAAACCCCTGCCGAGTGCGGCAAAATATTCCTCCAGCGGCTCCACCGTGACCAGCCGTTTGCCGTAGGGGGGGTTGCAGACCACCAACCCGCCGCCGGGATGGACCGGCTGGGATGACAGCGGACCGTGCTGACAGCACCGGCGCCGAAGTCTAATCCGGCCTGCTCCAGGTTGGCGCAAGCCGCGGCCAATGCCCCGGCGTCGGCATCTCCCCCGGAGATTGCAATCGGACAGATGCGTTCGGCACGCCTTGCCGCGTCGCACAATTGCTTCCAAAGCCCGGCACGATAGCCGGGCCAGTGCATAAAGGCGAACTCCCGCTGCAGGCCGGGGGCACGGTTGCATGCCAACAGGGCCCCTTCGAGCAGAAAGGTGCCGGTGCCGCACAACGGGTCGGCCAACGGCTCCGTGCCCTGCCAGCCGAGCAGCTGCAGCACCCCGGCCGCCAAGGTTTCGCGCAGCGGCGCCGCGGTCACACTGGTGCGGTAGCCGCGGCGGTGCAACAACTCCCCGGAACTGTCGATGGAAAGTTCGGCACGACATCGTCGACGATCCTGACCAGCACCAGCTGTGCAGCTTTACCGTCCGGCGGCGCAGCCCGGCCCAGGGCATGGTCGGCGGCGGCCTGCAGCGTTTCCGCCACCCGACCGGTATGCAGCAGCCGCGAGTTGTGGCAGGTGACCCGGAACTGCAGCGGGGCGTCGGCGCGGACGAAACGTCCCCAAGGGAGGCGAACGGCCAGGCGATAAAGATCGGGGAAGGCCCGGCAGCGGAAGCCGCCAAAGCGTACCACCAGACGGCTGGCCGTCCGCAGCTGCAGGTTGGCCAGGTACAGGTCGGCGAGCCGGCCGGAGAACTCGACCCCTCCCGGGCACGGTTTGACTTGAGCCATGCCGATTCCCAGCATTTCGTCGGCGCAGGTCTGTTCCAGCCCCGGCGAGACAACGGCAAAAAGCTTTTCCGTGCTGCGATGGTCCATAGATTAAATTGACATGCTTCCCCGCCGGGGAAACACCACTCCTTCGAACCTGTGCGACAGCTTCAATAAAAAGTTGGTTATCCCGGCAAAATCCGTATAATTGTGGCCAAACATTGTCGTTCAACATTGGCCGGGGAGTAAACATATGTCAAGGCACTGGATAATGATTCTCACGCTAATGATGGTCGCACTGCCTTCCGCGCTGTTTGCCGTCGGCATGGGGGATCCGGAGGGAATGCCGGAGATGGTGACAAAGTCGCCTGGAGACCAAGGCCGTCGGCAAGGTCATCTTCAGCCACAGCATCCATGGCGGTGCACGGCTGCGATCCTGCCACCCGAAACTCTTCGAGAAGAAACGCAGCAACAAGTACGTCACCATGAGGACATGGAGCGGGGCGCCTCCTGCGGGGCCTGCCACAACGGCAAGAAGGCCTTCTCGGTGAAGGGGGACTGTGCCAAATGCCACCGCAACGGCGATGTGACCTATCAGACTGATGCCGGAAAGGCAATCTTCAGCCACGAGGTGCACACAGCGGCCTTCGGTTGCGACGCCTGTCACCCGGACACCTTTAAGCCCCAGAAGGGCGTCAACAAGGCCAGCATGGCGGAGATGGAAAAGGGTGCCTCCTGCGGAGCCTGCCATGATGGAAGCACCGCTTTCGGCGTCAAGGACGACAAGTTCTGCGGCAAATGCCACGAGATGTGAGAAAACCAGGCTAAGGTCAAGGTTAAGGTCAAGGCGGCCGCGCTCCTTCGGGGCGCGGCCGTATTTCAGAGAGTGGCCGGCAGCAGCAGGCGCGGCAACCGGCCACTCAGGCCCAGCCCCGCCTGGAAGAGACGGTCGAGGAACGCTGCGCGCGACAGCTGGATGGCGCCCATGCGGAACAGGTGCGGATTGGGCACCTGGCAGTCGAACAACTCGAAGCGCTGCGCGGCCAGATGGCGGCACAGCGACACCAGGGCGACCTTCGAGGCATCGGTGGCTTGGTGGAACATCGACTCGCCGAAGAAGAATTTCCCCGCAGCCACCCCGTACAGCCCGCCCGCCAGCTCCCCATCCAGCCAGACCTCGACAGAATGGGCATAGCCCAGGGCATGCAGACGCCGGTAGGCGGATTGCATCTCCGGGACCAGCCAAGTCTCCTCGCCACTCTGCAGGCGAATTTCGGCGCAGGCATCGATCACCCGGTCAAACGCACGGTTGCAAGTGACGGCAAAACGGCCCTGCCGCAGGGTACGCGCCAGCCGCCGGGACACGTGAACTTCTCTCGGCACTATCACGCAGCGCGGGTCGGGCGACCACCACAGCAGCGGCTCGCCACGGCCATACCAGGGAAAGATGCCGAGGCTGTAGGCCAGCAGCAGGCGCTGAGGAGAGAGATCCCCGCCGACTGCCAGCAGCCCCTCGGGACCGGCCAGCCGCGGGTCGGGGAAGGCCAGCTTTTCGGTAAGGCGGAAGATGGGCATGAAAATCAGAAGCGCGCGGCGAGAAACGCGAAAAACCCAGGCAAAATCAGGCGTAGCTGAACGTCAGCCGCCCATCCTTCAGCCCAATCCTGACCTTCCCGCCGGCGGTCAGCCGACCGAACAGGATTTCGTCGGCGAGGACGTTGCCGATTTCGGTCTCGAGCAGGCGGCTTAAAGGACGGGCGCCAAAGGCCGGGTCGTAGCCTCGCCTGGCTAGGTCGCTGCGGGCCGCCGGGGCAAGACTGAGCGTCACCTTGCGCTCGCTCAGCGATTCCTGGAGCTGGGCCATGAACTTGTCGACCACCTGAGCCATGACCGCCTCGTCGAGCGGACGGAAGGCGATGACCGCATCGAGCCGGTTGCGAAATTCCGGCGAGAAGGTCTTCTCCACCGCTTGGCCGGCGCCCCCCGGCAGACGGTCGCCGAAACCGATCGGCGTGCCACTCATCTCGCGGGCGCCGACGTTGCTGGTCATGATCAGCACCACGCTGCGGAAGTCCGCGGCCCGGCCGTTGTTGTCGGTGAGGGTGCCGTGGTCCATGACCTGCAGCAGGATGTTGAAGATGTCGGGATGGGCCTTCTCGATCTCGTCGAGCAATAGCACCGCGTAGGGGCTGCGGATCACCGCATCGGTCAGCAGGCCGCCCTGGTCGAAGCCGACATAGCCTGGCGGGGAGCCGATCAGCCGCGCCACCGAGTGTTTCTCCATGTACTCGCTCATGTCGAAGCGCAGGAACTCGACCCCCATCTGCGCTGCCAACTGCTTGGCCACCTCGGTCTTGCCCACCCCGGTGGGGCCAGTGAAGAGGAAGCAGCCGGTCGGCCTCTCGGGGCGGCCCAGCCCGGCCCGCGCCCGACGGACCGCCTGGCAGAGCCGGTCGATTGCCTGCTCCTGGCCGAACACCTGGCGCTTGATCGCCGCATCGAGCAGCTTGAGCTTCTGGCGGTCGGCGCGCGGCAGCTTGCGGGCCGGGATGCGCGCCATCCCCGCCACCACCGCCTCGACGTCGGCCACGCCGATCACCGCCTTCGGCCGCGGGTAGAGGCGCAGGCGCGCCCCGGCCTCGTCGAGCACATCGATGGCCTTGTCCGGCAGGCGGCGGTAGTTGATGTGCCGGGCTGAGAGGGTGGCGGCCGCATCCAGCGCCGCGGCGGTGTAGCGGACGCCGTGGTATTGCTCGTAGGCTTTCTTCAGACCGCGCAGAATCTCGATGGTCTCGGCAACGCTCGGCTCGGTGATGTCGATCTTCTGGAAGCGGCGGGAGAGGGCGCGATCCTTCTCGAACAGATTGCGGTACTCCTCGTAGGTGGTCGAGCCGATGCAGCGCAACTCCCCGGTAGAAAGGACCGGCTTGAGGATGTTGGCGGCATCCAGCGAGCCGCCGCTGGTCGCGCCGGCGCCGACGATGGTGTGGATCTCGTCGATCACCAGGATCGCGTGCGGGCGTTTCTCCAGAGCCTGCAGCACGGCCTTGAGGCGCTCTTCAAAATCACCGCGGTATTTGGTCCCGGCCAGCAGCGCCCCCATGTCGAGGGCAAACAGTTCGGCCTCGCGCAGCGGCTCTGGCACCCGGCCATCGCGGATGCGCAGCGCCAGCCCCTCGGCGATGGCAGTCTTGCCAACCCCCGGCTCACCGACCAGAACCGGGTTGTTCTTGCGGCGGCGGCAAAGGATCTGGACCGTACGTTCCAGTTCCCCTTCACGGCCGATCAGCGGGTCGATCTTGCCGTCCCGGGCGCGCGCCAGCAGGTTGATGGTGAAGGCTTCGAGGGGATCGACACGCTTGGCCGGCTTGGCGTTGGGCGGCTGTTTGGTCTGTTCCGCAGGATCGGGCGGCGGCTGCGGGGTGGCCTCGGTGCGCGGTGCCTTGACCACGCCGTGGGAGATGAAGTTGAGGATGTCGAGACGCGTCACCCCTTCCGTCTGCAGCAACTGGGCGGCGTGGGAGTGCTCCTGTTCGGCGATGGCCGCCAGCACGTCACCCAGACCGATCTCCTTTTTGCCGGCCGAATGCATGCGGGCGACCGTGCGCTGCAGCATCCGCTGCAGACCGGCGGTCTGTTCGGGAACGGTCTCCTCCTGCGAGTCAAGCGCCTCGATATGCTGCTCGAGGAACTCCTCGAGGACCAGGCGCAGCCGCTCGGGGTCACCCCCGCAGGCGATGACCACCTCCTGCCCTAACTCCTCGAAAAGGATGGCGTAGAGGACATGTTCAGTGGTCAGGTACTCATGGCGCCGGCGCTGGGCTTCACGTACCGCGAGGGAAAAAGCGATCTGGACATCCTGACTGAACATGGCGGTCAGATACTGTCGAGAGTGCAGCGCAACGGGTAGCCTTGCGCACGGGCCATGGCGTGCACCCGGGCCACCTTGGTTTCGGCGATCTCGAAGGGAAATACGCCGCACTGGCCGACGCCCTTGAAGTGGATATGCAGCATGATCCGGTTGGCCTCCGTGGGCGGCTTGTGAAAAACGGCCCGCAGCGCCTCCACGACGAACTCCATCGTCGTGTAGTCGTCGTTGTGCATCAGCACCTTGAACAGCGGCGGCTGACGGGTCTGACTCTGGTTTCCGGCCGACGGTTTGGTCTGGCCACTGGCAGGTGCACGCGCCACGGTTCCACCTCTTCTGTTGGCATTCTGGAAACCATCCTAGCATACCTGCGGGACGGCTGTCATCGGCTCCGCCACATTTGACAACAAGTTGACATCCGCACAAATACTCTTATTATTTCTGTGAGAAATTTAATCTTGATTGCCCTTTGGAGTTGCATGCCCCACCTCGGACAGCCCTCTTGCCGGCGGCGCAACGTGCTCCCACCCACCTTTTTCTGGGCGCTGGCCGGAGCCGTGGTTCTGTGCGCCCTGATCATCATCGGACGCACGCTCAGCGGCTTGCCCGTCTCCCTGGCGCAATGGTCCCTCACCGCAATGTTTGGGGCTCTGGCGGGGACCCTGTTCAGCCGCAGCAAGCTCCGCAGGGGATTATCGCGCAACCGCCTGCAGGGGAGCGAAGCCCGCCTGCAGGCGTTCTACCGCAACACGCCGGCGATGCTGCACGCCCTCGACGCCGAAGGCCGCCTGGTTAACGTCAGCCAGGCCTGGCTCGACAACCTCGGCTACCGGCGCGATCAGGTCGTCGGCCACCCGCTCAGCGATTTCATCGTTGGCTCAGACCCTGCCGAGGCCTTGCGCCGACACCTGCAGGCCCTGCGCGAACAGGGCGAACTCCGTGACGTCCGTTACTGTCTGCGCGGCATCGATGGCGACGAAATCGAGGTGGCCCTCACCGAGGTCGCTCATACCGACCCGGATAGCGAGGGGGCCGAGAGCCTGGCGGTTCTGACCGACCTGACGCTGCAACTGGCCGCCGAGGAACGCGCGGAAAAGCTGGTCTACTGCGACAGCCTGACCGGTCTGCCCAACCGGGCCCTGCTCAACGACCGCCTGCTGCATGCCATCGCCCAGGCCCGGCGCGACAGCCGCCAGGTCGGGGTGTATTTCTTCGACCTCGACCGCTTCAAGACGATCAACGACACCCAAGGGCACGCGGTCGGCGACCTGGTCCTGCGCTCGGTGGCCCAGCGCCTGAGAAAATTCATCCGCGAGGGGGATACCTTCGCCCGCCTTGGCGGCGATGAATTCGTCATCGTCCAGGCCGACCCGAACCAGGATTCGAATTTTGCCATTCTGGCCCGCCGCATCCTGGAAACCCTCGGCGAACCGTTCCGGCTCGGCACCCGCGAATTCTACACGACGGCCAGTATCGGCGTCGCCGTCTATCCTCACGACGGGGACGACCCGACATCCTTGCTGAAAAGCGCCGACACGGCGATGTATGTGGCCAAGAGCCAGGGCCGCAACAATTTCCAGTTTTTCTCCGGGGAGATGAATGCCCAGGCCCAGGCCCGCGCCGACCTTGAGACCCGCCTGCGCCAAGCGCTGCACGACCAGGACCTCGACCTGCATTACCAGCCGCAGATCGATCTCGCCAGCGGCCGGATCGTGGCCATTGAGGCACTGCTGCGCTGGCGCGACCGTGATGGGCAGATGATCTCGCCTGGTGAAATCATCAGCATCGCCGAGGAAAGCGGCCTGATCTTCCCCCTCGGCGAGTGGACCATTGAAGCCGCCTGTCGACAGGCGCAGCGCTGGCGCAAGGCCGGGCTGCCGCCGTTGCGCATGGCAGTGAACCTGTCGGGCCACCACATCCGCCAGACCAATTTCATCGACCGGCTGGAAAAGATTCTCGAAACCACCGGCATGGATCCGGCCAGCCTCGAGATCGAACTGAACGAAACCTCGGTCATGGGCAACGTCCAGGAGATCATCATGACCCTGACCGACCTCAAGGTCCACGGTGTCCACCTGGCGATCGACGACTTTGGCACCGGCTATTCATCGCTCCTCTATCTCAAGCACTTCCCGATCCAGCGCATCAAGATCGCTCGGGAATTCGTCACCAATATCCTGCAAAATCCCGACTACGCCAAGATCACCAAGGCCATCATCAGCATGACCCGCAGCCTCGGCCTGGCAGTCACCGCCGTCGGGGTGGAAAACGCCGAGCAGCTCGACTTCCTGCGCCGTCACGGCTGCACCGAGGTCGCCGGCGCCTTTCTCAGTCCGGCCCTGCCCGCCGAGGAGATCAGCCGGCTCCTTTGCAGCAACGTCAATCTCATGTCCATGATCAGCAACGACAGCGGTTGTCAGTAACAATCCCTTGAGCGGCGCCACCCTCTTCTTTATAATGCGGCGCAGGTAAACGGTCCCGGGCCTTTTCCGTCCAAGGTGGCAGGACGCAGACGTTTTCAACTCACGAGGAGGACCGCCATGTTCCGATTGCCCCTGTTCCTGGCCCTGTTGCTGACCCTGGCTGTGCCGGCCGTTGCCAAAGAGAAGCACGACGGCAAAACCGATAACAGCTCCCGCGAAAGCTACGAACAGCAGCGCCATGACAACCATGGCACCTTCAGCAGCGCCGAGCGCAACCAGATTCGCGCCTGGCTGCTGGAGGAAGAACGCCGCGAAGCGGCCAAGCATCCGACGACCAGCGGGCTCCCGCCGGGGCTGCAGAAAAAGGTCGAGCGCGGCAAGCCGCTACCGCCGGGCTGGCAGAAGAAACTGGCCCGCGGCGCGCACCTTGACGACGGCTATTATGCCCAGGGCAACATGCTCTCCAGCGACCTGCTGCGGCGCCTGCCACCACCGCCGCCGGGCTCGGAGATCCTCCGCATCGAAGACCAGATCATTCGCCTGGACGCGGCGACCCGCACCATCCTCGATGTGTTCGGGCTGGGAGGCTATTGACCGATGGAACAGCGCGGCGACACCCACAGCCTGCTGATCGGCTACCTGCTCTGGCTGTTCGGTTTCCTTGGCGCCCACCGTTTCTACTACGGGCGCCCGGTGAGCGGCACGATCTGGCTGTGCACCCTGGGATTGCTCGGTATCGGCTGGCTGATCGACCTGATCCTGATCCCCGGCATGGACCGGGAGGCCGACCTGCGCTTTACCAGCGGCACCTACAATTTCAACGTTTCCTGGGTGCTGCTGACCTTCCTCGGCATCTTCGGCGTGCACCGCTTCTACCTCGGCAAATGGCTGAGCGGCCTGCTCTGGTTGTGCACCGGCGGGCTGCTGGTGATCGGCGTCGTCTATGACTTCTGGACGCTGAACGACCAAGTGACGGTACGCAACGCCGAAACCCAGGGCGGCCGCTGACCTGCCCCCCCACCCGACAAGGAGAGAAGATGCTGACCCACGCCGTCCTGTTCAAATTCAAGCCGGAGACCACCGCGGAGCAAGCCGCTCAACTCGAAGCAGGGCTCAAGGGGCTGCCGGCGGTCATCAGCGACATCCGCGAGTTCCGGGTCGGCCGCGACGTGGTTCGCTCCGAGCGCTCCTATGACCTGGGCCTGGTCTCGGCTTTTGCCGATCTTGACGCCTTGCAGCGCTACCAGGTGCATCCCGCCCACCAGGAGGTGGTTGCGCTGGTCAAGGCCCTGTGCGCCGGCGTGGTCGCCGTCGATTTCAACGAATAGCCTCCTTTCGCTCCGTGCCCGCACGCGAAGGGGTCACCAAGTTTGACCTGCAGTTCCGCCCCGGCCCCGCGCCGGCGGCGGAACTGCTCGTTGAACTCGAGGCGTGGCGCCGGATCTTCCGCCGCCTCGGCCTGCTCGGCCAGGACCCGCAGCGCTATGACGGTCTCGGTTTCGGCAACCTGAGCCGGCGCGGCGGCGACGGGGTGGCAGCCGGGACATTCATCATCAGCGGCACGCAGACCGGCCACCTTGACCAGCTCGCCGCCGAGCATTATGCCACCGTGCTGGCATCTGATCCGGTGCATAACCGGGTCGAGGCCAGCGGTTTGATCCGCCCCTCCTCGGAAGCGCTCTCCCACGGCGTGCTCTATCAGGCCGACGCGCGCATCGGCTGGGTCATGCATCTGCACAGCCCGGAAATATTCGCTGCCCGCCAGCGCCTGCAACTGCCGGTCACCGACCCGGCAGCCGCTTACGGGTCACCGGCCATGGCCGCCGAAATTGCCCGGCTCCAGCCGCTCGCCGGCTGGCCCGGGCTGCTGGTCATGGGCGGCCATGAAGACGGGATTCTCGCCTTCGGCAGTGATGCCGCCGAGACCGGCGCCCGGGTGATCCGCATCCTGGCGGCGGCCCTGTCCGGAAAAAATCAATTAGCCTGAAAAATTAACTATTGCCAACGGAAAGATTCTTTGCAAAGATGTGCTCCCTACCCCTTTAGTAACGTCATTTGTACGGGAGCCGGCCATGGAACTGTCGATCCGCCTCGAATGTCCCCAGTGCAGCACTGCTCTCCCCCTGCCTTTCCGCGAACTCTCCCCCGGCCGCCGTCAGACTTGTGACCGTTGCCAGTCACCCGTCAACCTGACGGCCGACAGTCTTGACCGTTTTGCGCAGGATCTGCGCTGCTTCTGCGAAGCCTGAGCAGCTCCCTTTCCGTTCACGACTGAGCGCTTCCCCTTGTGTCGTATTCCGGCACAGGGGTTCGTATGTCCCCTTGCCGTCCCGCAGCGCCCCTGCTAAGGTTCGATCCGGTGACACGCAGACCGTCCTGGCGCCTTGTTGCGTCAACCGTCGCATTGCCATGGAACCTTGCGGGGAGGGCTGGAGATGGAATTGATTGCTGCCATAGGTGCACTGTTGGCGTTGGCCGCCATGATTTTGGCCGGGCTGGCCTGGCGGGCCGCCGTCCGCGGCGCTGCGGACGAGCGGTTGGCGCAAGGCTTCGCCCGGGGCGCCGAGCCGCTGTTCGCCCAGCACAGGGAGCAGCTGGAAAAAGCCCTGCGCGACGAGGCGGCCCTGGCCCGCCAGGAAGCGCGCGCCGATGCCGCCCTCACCCGCAAGGAACTCGGCGAAGGACTCACCATCCTGCGCGAGGCGCTGGCTCGCGATGCCCAGGCCGGCCGGGAGGAAGGGGCCAAGAACTTCGCCCAGTTCGAGGGCAAGTTGACCGCGAAGCTGGACGAACTCGGCCGCAACCAGCTCGAGCAGGCCGACCGGCTGCGGGAGCGGGTGCAGGAGCGCCTGGAAACGCTGCAGGCCAAGAACGACGAGCGCCTCGAAAAGATGCAGCAGATGGTCGAGGAAAAGCTGCAGAAGACCCTGGAGGCCCGCCTCGGCGAGTCGTTCAAGCAGGTCTCCGAACGGCTGGAGCAGGTCCACAAGGGGCTGGGCGAGATGCAGTCGCTGGCCAACGGCGTGGGCGACCTCAAGCGCACTCTGTCGAATATCAAGACCCGCGGCACCTGGGGGGAATACCAACTCGGCAACATGCTCGAGCAGGTGCTGGCCCCCGGGCAGTATGAGCAGAACGTCAAGGTCAACCCACGCTCCGGCGAGATGGTCGAATACGCCATCCGCCTGCCGGGACAGGACGACCAGCCGTTGTGGCTGCCGATCGATGCCAAGTTTCCGGTCGAGGATTATCAGCGCCTGCAGGAGGCGGCCGAGCAAGCCGACGTGGGCGCGGTCGAGGCAGCCCGTACGCAACTGATCAACCGGATCAAGGGGTGCGCCAAGGAGGTGTCGGCCAAGTACGTCTGCCCGCCGCACACCACGCCGTTTGCCATCATTTTCCTCCCCACGGAGGGGCTCTACGCCGAGGTGGCAAGGGCCCCCGGACTCATCGAAAACCTCCAGCGCGACCACCGCATCACCATCACCGGGCCGAGCACCCTGATCGCCCACCTGACCGCCCTGCAGATGGGGTTCCGGACCCTGGCGATCCAGCAGCGCAGCGTCGAGGTGTGGAACACCCTGGGAGCCGTCAAGACCGAATTCGGCCGCTTTGGCATCGCCCTGCAGGCGGTCAAGAAAAAGCTGGAAGAGGCCCACGGCAAGATCGAGCAGACCGAGACCCGGCATCGCGTCATGGACCGCAAGCTGCGCAACGTCGAGGGGCTGCCCGAGGCGGAGGTCGCCAGGTTGCTGGGGGATCCCCGGGAGAGTACCGAGGAGAGCGAAGAAGAGGCCGACTGACGGGTTTTTTCGCCCCGCACCCTTTACACCTCGGCCTGGCGCCACTATATTTCTGACTGCAGTTCCCGATTGCAACAATTCACCCGACTAAAGGAGCCAACCATGCCCCGTCTTGCCGTCCTGCTGTTGACCCTGGCCCTGCTGCTCCCCGGCTGCGGCTACAACGAGATCCAGAAGAACGAGGAGGGCGTGACTCGCGCCTGGGCCGATGTCGAGGCCACCTACCAGCGCCGCGCCGACCTGATCCCCAACCTGGTGGAGACGGTCAAGGCCTATGCGGCCCATGAGAAAGAGACGTTGCAGGCGGTAACCGATGCCCGATCAAAGGTCGGGCAGACGACCCTGTCTGCGGCGGATCTCGGCAATCCCGCCAAGATGCAGCAGTTCCAGGCCGCCCAGGGCAACCTCTCCGGCGCCCTGTCGCGCCTGCTGGTGGTGGCCGAGAACTACCCCGACCTCAAGGCCAACCAGAACTTCCGCGACCTGCAGCACCAGCTGGAAGGGACCGAGAACCGCATCAACGTCGCGCGCCAGCGCTACAACGAGACCGTGCAGGTGTTCAACACCTCGATCCGGACCTTTCCCAACAACCTGACCAACAGCTTCCTCCTCAAGCTCGAGCGCAAGGAACCGTTCAAGGCCGACGCCGGCGCCGCCGAAGCACCGAAGGTGAAGTTCTAGTGCGTCTGGCGATCCTGCTCCTTGCCGCCCTGCTGCTGGCGGCAGCGAGCGCCCTGGCCGCGCCGGCCATCCCGCCGGCGCGCGGCTACGTCAACGACACCGCCGGGATTCTTTCGCCGGAGGCCAAGAACCAGGTCGAGCGTTTCCTCGCCGATTTCCAGCGCAGCGATTCGACGCAGATTGCCGTCCTGACCATCCCCTCCCTCGAAGGGGAAGATCTCGAAGGCTACTCGGTCCGCGTCGCCCAAAGCTGGGGGATCGGCCAGAAAGGCAAGGACAACGGCGCCCTGCTGCTGGTGGCCAAGGCCGAGCGCGCCGTTCGCATCGAGGTCGGTTATGGCCTGGAAGACCGCCTTACCGACCTGCTGGCCGGGCGAATCGTCGACCAGGAAATCGTGCCGCGCTTCAAATCGGGCGACTTCGACGGCGGCGTCAAGGCCGGAGTGCAGGCGATGGCGGGCGCGGTCCGCGGCGCCTACAAGGGTGATCCGCCGCGCCAGCAGAAAAAGCAGCGCTTCCCTTACGAAGCCCTGATCTGGCTGTTGTTCCTCGGCCCCGGCGTGCTGCGCATGTTTGCCGGCGGCAACCGGGGCGGTCGCTCCCGCGGCGGCGGTTATTATGGCGGCGGCTTCGGGGGCGGCGGCGGTGGTTTTGGCGGGGGCGGCGGCGGGTTCAGCGGCGGCGGGGGCGGCTTTGGTGGGGGCGGAGCCTCGGGGAACTGGTAGAAGCTGAGATGCTGAGCGAAGTCGAGACGTGCGAGGAAGAAAGACTCAAGAAAATGAAGAAGGCGGCGGAGTTTTTCAGCGCGGAGGAGAAGGCGCGGATCGAGGCGGCGGTGCGGGCGGTCGAGTTGCGCACCAGCGGCGAGATCGTGCCTTTGGTGGTCGATGCCGCCTACAACTACCCGCGCGCCGAGATCCAGGGCGGCGGGCTGCTGGCCCTGGCCATTGCCGCAAACTGCAGCTGGTGGCTGTTCGACGGGTCGCTGTGGATTTTCCTGGCGATCTTCCTGCTCGGCTACTGGCCGTGCCGCCTGCTGCTGCGCTGCTTCACGCCACTGCTGCGCCTGCTCATCCACCCAGCGGAGATTGACGCCGAGGTCGCCGAGTGCGCCAAAGTCGCGTTCCTCGACCACAACCTGCACCGCACCGTGGATGGCACCGGTATCCTCATCCTGATCTGCCTGTTCGAGCACCGCGTGCAGGTGCTGGCCGACCGCGGCATTCATCATGCCGTCACCCCGGAAACCTGGCAGCGGGTGGCCGACATGGTCACCGCCGGCATCAAGCAGGGCCGCACCGCCGACGCCCTGTGCGCGGCCGTAACTTATTGCGGCGATCTTCTCGCCGAAAAATTCCCGCCCAGAAGCGACGACACCAACGAACTCCCCAATTTAATAACCTGAAAAATCATCGGACGCTGATAAACGCTGATGCACGCTGATAAGGCTCTGCTGTTTGATTTAACCTAGAATTGTAGTTTTGATTGATCAGCGTTCATCATGAAAATCAGCGGCCAATGGTTTTGACTTAAAGTACCACTGGTAATTGCCGGTCAATCGTCACCGTTTCCGGCGTGACCTTCGTCCGGAAGGCCAGCGCCTCGACGCCACCCGCCACGGCCTCGCGCAGCAGGCGCCCGTACTCCGGGTCGATGGCATCGGCCGGGGTGAAGCTTTGCGCCTCGCCGCGCTGCACCAGGAAGAGCACCGCCGCCCGCCACCCCTCCCCCCTCGCCCGCAGCAGTTCGCGCAGATGCTTCTGCCCCCGCTCCGTCACCGCGTCGGGGAAGCGGGCCACCCCGTCCTCGTCGCACAGAGTGACGTTCTTCACCTCCAGCAGCGTCCGCTCCCCTTCGCGCTCGACCAGGAAGTCGAAGCGGCTGATCCCCCACGGGAACTCCGGGCGCACCGCGCCACCGGCAAACTCCGGGATCGCCCCGGTGCGCAGCGCTTCCTCCACCACCCGGTTGGCACGCTGGGTGTTGACATCGGCCCAGTGGCCGTTGACCTCGACCAGTTCCCAGGTGTACGGCAGCTTGCGAGACGGGTTGGCGCTCGTCGACAGCAGCACCCGGTGCCCCGCCACGGCGCATTGCCGCATGCTGCCGGTATTCGGCGTGTGCGCCGTCACCACCCGGCCGTCGAGCAGTTCGACATCGGCGAAGAAGCGCTGGTAGCGGCGCAGCAGGCAGCCTTCGATTAATGGTTGCGGCAGGCGCATGGGGGCTCCAATTCAGCATTTCAGTGTATCCGGAGGAAGAGCGATGGACAAGAGCATGGAACGCACTGATCTGGCAGCATGGTGCGCCGATCCTTCCCCCCTTTGCCGTCACGGATCAGCAATTCCCCGGCGGCAAAATCGATGTCCTGCACCCGCAACCGTAAGCCGTCGAGCAGGCGCAGACCCGCCCCATAGAGCAGACTCGCCACCAAACCCGGTATCCCCGTCATGCTATCGAGGAGGCATTTCACCTCGGCGCGGGTCAGCACCAACGGCAAGCGCTTGGGCTTTTTCGCCCGCGTCACCCCCTCCAACCGGCCAATGTCGATCTGCAGCACATCACGGTAAAGAAAAAAGATGGCATTGAGGGCCTGATTCTGGGTGGCCGCCGCCACGTTGCGCGCCTCGGCCAACCAGGTCAGGTAGGCGCCAACCTCGACCGCTCCCATCTCCATCGGGTGGCGTTTATCGTGGAAGAGGATAAACTGGCGAATCCAGTAGGTGTAGGCCTCTTCGGTACGGCGGCTGTAATGGCGGACGCGGATGACGGACCGGACCTGGTCCAAGAGACGTGGCTTTTCCATGTTCCCCTCCAGAGTGTGAAGACAATGCATGACGGCAATGAAACGATTGGACTATCAAACGTCAAAATGCTATAAAAATCAAGAGCCTGACGGGACCGTCAATGGTGTGACGCATTGGCGCGTAAGCCACTCAAGAATTTGGCAGTTTTAGCGTCTACCACATCCGGGAGGGGGACCTTTCAGATGATTGATTTTCCTGTAGATTCCCTCTCATTTCCCAGTATTCCGTTGTGCCTTATTAGACCGCAATTTTTCCGTCTAATTACTTGTTAAGCCAGCGGAAAGCCATTCATTGCCCCTTGACGCATGGTATCAATAGAGATACTATATACTCATGGCAACCATTACTTATCTGATTGCGCGAATGCGCGAGAATCCTGGGGGCGTTCGTTTTGCAGACCTTTGTAAGATCTGCGAGTATTATTTCGGGCAGGCACGGCAGACGAGCGGAAGTCATCGCATTTATAAAACACCGTGGATAGGTGATCCGCGCGTCAACATCCAGGACAGCAAAGGGTACGCGAAAGCCTATCAGGTGAAACAGGTTCTCAAGGCAATTGAGCGATTGGAGATCGAGCATGGCAGAGAAAGATGATAAATATACCTATCGGGTCACCTGGTCGGAAGAAGACGCCGAACACGTTGGCCTTTGTGCTGAGTTTCCGAGCCTTAGCTGGTTGGCGGCATCTCCCGAAGCAGCCCTCAAAGGTATTCGTAAACTCGTCGCAGAGGTGGTGGCCGACATGGTGAACACTGGCGAGCAAATACCAGAGCCGCTATCAACCAAGCACTTTAGCGGCAAATTTATGGTACGTGTCCCGCCCGAAGTGCATCGTCAACTAGCAATGGAAGCAGCCGAAGCTCATGTGAGCCTTAATCGGCTGGCAAGTGCGAAACTGAGCCAATAAGTTACGCGCCACCTTCGGCCCCAGTTTGCCATGCTGGCTTAACAACTCGCACGAGCGGACGGACTATACAGTCTTTCCGCTCGTTTGACTTTCTACTTGCTCAACCTGCGGTGATCCGCCGCTCAGCTCACAGGCGTTAGCCGTACGAACATTCAACAGGAGACTTCTCGGTGATTGCAGTGATCTTTGAAGTCTGGCCGACCGACGGAAGATCCAGCGAATACTTCGATCTAGCCGCATCCTTGCGGGAAGATTTGGTGAAAATCGATGGTTTCATATCAATTGAGCGCTTCGAGAGCCTGACCACAAAGGGGAAATACCTTTCGCTCTCGTTCTGGAGAGATGAAGAAGCTGTTAGCGCCTGGCGAAATCTCGAAAGGCATCGAAAGGCTCAGGCAATGGGCCGCGGCGGCGTATTCGCCGATTATCGACTGCGCGTAGCCTCTGTGGTGCGAGACTACGGAATGCAGGAGCGTGACGATACTCCGAGAGACAGCCGCGAGGTACACGGCTAACAACTCCCAAGAGCGGACGGGATGATACGGTCTTGCTTCTCGTATAAATACACAGCATTTCCACGTTCTGTGGCCCGCCGCTCAGGTCAAAGGCGTTATATACTCATTGCGAGCGGGGAGAATTATATATGCCAAACACATTGACTGCTCTCTTATTTACACTGGTTCTCATTCTTCCAATCAATGTCTTCGCCCTTGAAAAAGGAGAGCAGATAAACATATTTCAGGAGCGAATTAGAGGAATGATCAAGCGAGGCACACTGCCACTCATTGATACGGAATTTCACCATGGTGGGGCAGTGGAAATCGATAGCCTTATCAAACAGATGGATGAGAATGGTGTGGCTCTGATATGGCTTGCGCCGACCCTGAAGCTTGGCAGTGAAGAATCGCTCCGGCTGAACGCAGCCTACCCTGACAAATTTGTTCCCACGACGGTTAATGGCGACAGCAAGAAATGGCACGAAGGTGACAAAAGTTTTCTGAACAAGCTGGCAAAGGACGTGAAATCAGGAAAGTACTTTGCGATGGGCGAGTTTGAAGCCAGGCATTACCCATCGAGCACGAATAGCAGGAACGTTCACACACCGGTTGACTCCGAGGGCATGGAGGTCGTGTTTCAGCTATCGAGCGAAACTGGTATTCCCTTTTCCCTGCACCATGAGGCAGAAGATGCTCTGCTTCCAGAATTGGAAAGGATGCTCGCCAAATACCCGAAGGCAAAAGTGATATGGGACCACGTTGGACGCAACAGGAATTATGAAACGTGGAAGAAATTCAGAACGGCAGATGCGGTGAGGGAATTTTTGTCTAAGTATCCAAATCTGTATTTTGATTTTCTGCCGTCGCAACCAGGCTCCAAGTATAGATATGACGGTTCTGGGTATGGCAAAGAAGGATATGTAGAGGGGGTTATGTATGACTACTCGTCTGGAGATGTGGCGCTCGACGCTGAATGGAAAAAGGTGATCGAGGAGTTTCCCGACAGGTTTGTGTTGGGTTCCGATGCCAATACCGGCGGAGGCTTGGCAAAGTTTGAGAAATATGACCGAATGACCTACATCTACCGCGACATCATCCTCAAAGGCGTGAGAAAGGATGTTGCTGAAAAAATTGCATTCAAAAATGCATGGAAGTTGATGACAGGAAAGGATTGGGAAGATTAATCATGCATTCCCCTGCAGCGGACAGATAACAAAGAGGTCGAGATTACCCCATATAACTACCGCTTCCAGCCGACCGGCTGCGCCGGCGGCTGAAGTTGGACGTTAGGGCCAAACTCCTGATACCGGCACCCAGATTGACAATATGTAGCCAATGGGCTACACTTTTCCCATGATTGAAATCCGCAAAACAGGCATTTTCGCCGAATGGCTTGACAACCTGCGGGACATTCGCGCGAAAGCGCGCATTCTCGTCAGGATCGAGCGCCTTGCCGCAGGAAATCCTGGACATGTCGAGCCTGTTGCCGAAGGTGTTTCGGAATTGAAAACCGATTACGGCCCCGGCTACCGGGTATATTTCAAGAAGCGGGGCCGAGAGTTGGTTTTTCGGGGGACAAAGCATCACGGCATAAACTCGCCCTGCGCCTCGCTCGCAACCTGTAGGAGTACGACCATGGAAAAAACAGCAACCAGCCGCTACGATGTTGCCGAGCATCTCCGCACTCCCGAAGAAATGGCGGCCTATCTCGAAGCCTGCCTTGAAGAAGCCAACGGCGATGCGGCCTTTGTTGCCAAAGCGCTCGGCGACATTGCCCGCGCCAAAGGAATGTCACAAGTCGCCCGTGATGCCGGCCTGTCCCGTGAAAGCCTGTACAAAGCTCTTTCGGGCGAGCGTATCCCGGCTTTGACACCATCCTCAAGGTCGTTTCAGCTCTTGGGCTCAAACTTCACGCCGAAGTCGCCCATAGTTAACAACTGGCCCTAACAAATCGCTAAGCGGACGGATTGCACGGTCTTGCTTCTCGAAAGATACACAACCGCCCCAAGCGCGGTGATCCGTCGCTTAGCTCACAGGCGTTAGCCCCTTGGTGATGCGATGAAACGTTTCTATTCTTTATTCACTCTATTATTTTTCTTAAGTGGCTGCGTCAGCGCAGGGATCACACCACCGAAAGACGCAACTGGTAAATTGCGCGAAATCTACATCGTCGCGATGGAAACCCACCCGCTGGGGGTCCCTCCGTCATTCAATTCAGTGATTCTCGGCTCTGGCGGTTCTATCACGACGGCAAGGGGCTTCGCGCTCTTCAACACCGTCGCCATTTTGCTTGAGTTGCCCGAAGTCTCAAAACGGGGCGAAGAGACCTCTCGATCCTATCAAACCGTTCTGGACCAAAATGGCACCTGGGTTCCCACCGTTGTCCTCGCAAATGAGGCACAGGCATTGCTCGCCGCACAAGGCCTCCGGGCTACGATTGCGCCACGCGTCAAGCCGATTCCGGGCGTGGAGAATCGTACCTACACTGTCTTAATGGAAAATTGGCTTGCACCGATACGAGCCTGGTACAATGACACAACACCCGTCCCAGATTACCGAGATATTTCACACGACCCGTCTTCGTTCGTAATAGAAGTGGGCGTGATCAACTACGAAATCGAGCCAGCGGGAGGGTTGCTTGTTCAAGTCGCAATGAAGGTAATTGACCCATCGAGTGGCAATGTGATTGGACGAGCTCGTGCGGCGAACGCCTGGGACATGCCGCAGCTCAACCCGCTCGACCAGGCATTTTCAGGGGACGCAAGCCGTTTTAAGGAGTCATTCCTTAAGACGGGGCAGGAGATCACAAGGAAGTGCCTTACGGAACTTGGTTTGGCACAGAATACCCCGCAATAATCCTTAAAAGTATTCCGTTATGGGGGCTAACAAGCCGCAGCATTAATCAATCTTTCTTAGGAAAAATGTGCCTGACGAGATTACAAAACCTAACAAGCCGCAAAAGCTGACGGGAATAAACGGTCTTGCTTCTCGTAAGAATACTAGCCGCTCGCAAGTTCGGTGGCCCGCAGCTCAGCTCAAGGCGTTATGTGGCAAAGGAGACGACATGAATATCAACAGGCTCGACCACTTGGTTTTGACGGTGAAGGACATTCAGACGACCGTTGATTTTTATGTTTCTGTTCTCGGAATGGAGCGGGAAGAATTCGGCGCAGGGAGATTGGCGCTCAAATACGGCAATCAAAAGATCAATTTGCACCAGGTCGGCAAAGAGTTTGAACCGAAAGCCGACCGGCCAACGTCCGGCTCCGCCGACCTTTGCTTCATCACCGACGTTCCCTTGGAAAAAGCGATGGCGCATGTACGGAGCAAGGGCGTTGAAATCATCGAGGGTCCAGTTGCCAGAACCGGCGCCATCGGCCCTATCAACTCCTTCTACTTCAGAGACCCGGATTTGAACTTGATCGAGGTCTCGAACTACTGAGCCACATAACAAGCCGCCAGAGCTGACGGGGAAATACGGCCAGGCTTCTCGATAAATGCGCAGCCACTCAAATTTTCTGTGGTCCGCAGCTCAGCTTATTTCGTTGGGCATTAAATATTCATATGATCATTCTCAGGAGCCAAAAGTCTGCTCTGCCATGAGAGCCATACCCATTGCCATATTTCTTATATTGTCAATTCACGCTCATGCCGTGGCAGAAGACCGCTTCATTTCGAAACTTACGCTGCCATCTGGTCAAACTCTGGTTGTTGCAGAGGGAGATTCCGAGGCTCGATCTATAGGCAGTTTCAGTGTGCGACTTTATGAGGCCGCGGCGGCTCCTGACGAAACGACCTTCTTCGTTGCCGGGCTGATACGTGCTCGGGATGGTGTTGTCGAAAAAACGCTCCTTGCTGACATAGATGGAGACAATCAGCAAGAGGCCATCGTTGTTGTGCGTTCAGTTGGCACTGGGAACTATCAGTCTGCACATGCATTTAAGGTTGCAAAAGGCAACCTGGGTTTTGTTGCTGCAGTCGAGGATCTTCCTCCAGATGCAGACCCTATTTCAGCTCTTCGTGAACGCAGCAAGAGGCAAGACTGAATTTATGCCCAACAACTCCCAAGAGCGGACGGGATGATACGGTCTTGCTTCTCGTACAAACACACAGACGCTCCACGTCCGGTGGCCCGCAGCTCAGATGCTTACGGCGTTATGCCTCTGTGTGGAGCTAGATCTTGAATGCGGTAAAGGGGGCGATAATAGCAATAGTATCCAGTCTATTTATCGCAATACTGTTCGCTTACATATTCCGACTTCCTATCCCGATGGCTGGCATGGTTGGTCCTTTTGGTGATTTTAATCCTCTCTGGATTACATAATAGGTCCATGGTGAAAAGGCATAACAAGTCAGTCAACCGGACGCCTTAACATCGAGCGCGCAAGCTTGGTATGACTATCGGAGGTGCTCTGATGCGTCAGTTGAAACTGAGCAAGGCTTTTACTCTGATGGAATCAGGGCCCGTGGTCCTCGTGACAACCCATGATGGGAAGAAAGATAACATCATGACTATCTCCTGGACCATGGTGATGGATTTCACTCCGGTATTTGCTATCACCACGGGTGAATGAAATCATTCCTTCGCAGCGTTGCGAAAGAATCGGGAGTGCGTTATTGCAATTCCCACCGTCGATTTGCTGGATAAAGTGGTTGGCATAGGGACGTGCTCCGGGGCAGACACAGACAAGTTTGCCAAGTTCAAGCTGACACCGGTGCAGGCCAAGCTCGTAAGGCCTCCCTTGATCAAGGAGTGTCTCGCCAACATTGAGTGCAAGGTCATCGACATCGTTAAAAAGCACAACATTGTTGTGTTAGAGGCGGTTGCCGCATACGTCGATACCGCTCGCAAGGAGAAGCGCACGGTTCACGCAGTTGGTGACGGAACTTTCATCGTCGACGGGCGCAAGATTGACCGAAAGAAGATGATGGCCTCCAAGCTTCCATCGGGGCTTTAGCTTTCATTGGCCAGCCACCAGGAAGTCCTAGAAGCCAAAATGAAAAGCACAGCGGCGCCCAACAAAACGCGCGAGCCGACGGGATACACAGCCATGCTTCTTGGAAAATACTCAGCCGCTCGAAGTTTCGGTGGCCCGCAGCTCAGCTTTTGGCGTTGGGCATCCCCTCCTTAAGGGAGCGCTACAGAACGGCACAACCATCCGCGCCGAGCAGCGAATTGACATTTGTCCCACAACAGGATACGTCCAGGATGATAAAAACGTTTGCAGATCAGCTCACTAGAGATTTTTATATCACAGATAAAACTATTCCCTGCGGACATAACCAGGCGAGCAGTTCGTAAGCTTCAAGCAATTAAGGAAGATACCTCTCGCATCAAACCGTATAATGTCGCACAGAGAAGGCTTCCATCACTCAGAAGGGACGCTTTGGGAGCTAGTTTCCGCAGAGCGAGTGAGCGCCCTTGAAGACGTCAATGCGTTGAGCAGCGCTCTCGATCTTGCACTGACGCAAGCGGGGGCAAGGGAGCCCGGGGCCTGACCCGGGAAGCGGTGGACGAATTTGCTGGATTTTTTGATAATCGGCACATTGCTGGGCCTCTCCGCAGGGTTTGCGCCCGGCCCCCTGTTGACCCTGGTGATCACGGAAACGCTGCAACACGATATCAGCTCCGGCATCAAAGTCGCCCTCGCTCCGATTCTCACCGATGTGCCAATCATCATTCTGACTTTGTTCATTCTGTCGAAGCTGTCGAACTTCCATACGATTTTAGGAATCATCTCCATAACCGGTGGTTTTTTTATTCTGTTTATGGGATACCAAAGCCTCCGCACCCAGAAGGTGGCGATAACTCCGCAGGCAAACCATGGGAATTCGCTTGCGAAAGGGGTGCTGGCCAACACGCTGAGTCCGTATCCCTACCTTTTCTGGTTGAGCGTCGGCGCTCCCACCATGACCAAGGCAATCAACCAGAACATCCAGGCGGCCCTGGCTTTTATCGTCAGCTTTTATCTGTTTCTCGTCGGGTCGAAAATCCTCCTGGCCATATTGACCGGCAGATCGAAATCTTTATTGACCAGCAATGCGTACCTTTTCACCATGCGTTTTCTTGGTTTGGCGCTGTGCGTTTTGGCGATGGTGCTTTTTCATGACGGGCTCGGCCTGTTAAAAATCGGGTAAACATGACGCATGAACATCAGCGGGCCTTTAAAGGCCCGCCCAAAAAATATCAACCCAGGGGGCTTGCCATCCTCTATGAAGATCGCGACCTCCTGGTGGTGGACAAGGCCAGCGGCCTGCTGACCGTGGGCACCGACACCATCAAGGAGCAAACGGCGTATTACCTCCTGACCGACTACGTCCGCAAAGGCAATCAGAAATCGAAAAACCGGATATTTATCGTCCATCGCCTGGACCGGGACACGTCCGGCCTGCTGGTCTTTGCCAAAACCGAAGAGGCCAAGCGTTACCTGCAGGATGAGTGGCAGAGTTTCAAGAAACAATACTGTGCCGTGGTGCACGGGACCTTGTCCGAGAAGGCAGGCACCATTACCTCGTATCTTGCGGAAAACAGCATTCACCGGATGTATTCCGTCGGGGATGCCAGCAAAGGCAAACTGGCCATGACCGGGTATAAGGTTCTGAGAGAAGCAAAAGGGTACAGCCTGCTGGAAATCGACCTGCTTACCGGCCGGAAAAATCAGATCAGGGTTCATTTTGCGGAAAAAGGCTGCCCGGTCGCCGGCGATAAAACCTATGGCAAGAAGGAAAAGGGGATCAAAAGACTGATGCTGCATGCGGTCTCCATGACCATTTCCCATCCTCACTCGAAGGCGGAGATGACCTTCACCTCGAAGGCCCCCGCCAGTTTCATGGCACTTTTAAAGGGTTGACAGCGGCCGCCCAACCCCGCCTGAACACCCAGCATCCCCGAGGTAACCGTGGCCCTGATCACCCTGCGCAACATCTCCCTGGCCTTCGGCGGCCCGCCGCTGTTCGATGGCGTGAGCCTGCAGATCGAAGCGGGGGAGCGTCTCTGCCTGCTGGGACGCAACGGCACCGGCAAGTCGACCCTGCTCAAGCTGATTGCCGGCGAGCTGCCGGCGGACGGCGGCGAAATCCACCGCCAGCAGGGGCTGCGGGTGGCGCTGGTCGCCCAGGACGTGCCGCAGGAACTGGCCGGGACGGTCTTTGCCATCGTCGCCGCCGGCATGGGCGCGGCCGCCGATCTGCTGGCCGCTTACCACCACCTGACCCAGCGGCTGACCACGGCAGGGGGCGCCGCCCTGCTGCCGGAACTGGAGGCGCTGCAGCACCGCATGGAGGGGAGCGGGGCGTGGAGCCTGCACCAGGAGGTGGAACGGGTGCTGAACCGGCTGAACCTGGACGCCGATGCCGAGTTCGCCACCCTTTCGGGGGGCACCAAGCGCCGGGTGCTGCTGGCCCGGGCCCTGGTGGCCGCCCCCGACATCCTGTTGCTGGACGAACCGACCAACCACCTGGATATCGACACCATTCTCTGGCTGGAGGAGTTCCTCCTCAAGAGCATCAAGACCCTGGTGTTCGTCACCCACGACCGGGCCTTCGCCCGCCGCCTGGCCAACCGGGTGGCGGAACTCGATCGCGGGCGGCTGTTCGCCTTCGACTGCGGCCTTGATCAGTTCGTCGAACGACGCGAGGCCCTGCTGGAAGCGGAGGTTACCCGCCGGGCACTGTTCGACAAGAAACTGGCCCAGGAGGAAGCCTGGCTCCGCCAGGGAGTCAAGGCCCGCCGCACCCGCAACGAGGGGCGGGTGCGCGCCCTGAAAAAGCTGCGCGAGGAGTACCGTCAGCGCCGCGAACGGCAGGGCCCCGCCAGGATGCAGCTGCAGGGGGCCGAGCGCTCCGGGGCCCTGGTGGCGGAGGTCGAGAACATTACCTACGCCTGGGAAGGCCAGCCGCTGATCCGCGACTTTTCCACCACCATCCTGCGCGGCGACCGGGTCGGCATCATCGGCCCCAACGGTTCGGGGAAGACCACCCTGCTGCGCCTGCTCCTCGGCGAGCTTGCCCCGCAATCAGGGAGCGTACGCCTCGGCACCCGCCGCGAGGTGCTCTACTTCGACCAGCTGCGCGAGCAGCTCGACCTGAACGCCACCGTGCAGGAGAACGTCGGCGGCGGCAACGACACCGTGGTCATCAACGGCCAGCCGCGCCATATCATCGGCTACCTGCAGGATTTCCTCTTCTCCCCGGAGCGGGCCCGCACCCCGGTGCGCGCCCTCTCCGGCGGCGAGCGCAACCGGCTGCTGCTGGCCAAGCTCTTCACCAAGCCGGCCAACGTGCTGGTCATGGACGAGCCGACCAACGACCTCGATGCCGAGACGCTGGATCTGCTCGAAGAGCTGCTGGGGGAGTACGCCGGGACGCTGCTGCTGGTCAGCCACGATCGCGACTTTCTCAACGGCGTGGTGACCAGCACCCTGGTACTGGGTGCCGACGGCAAGGTGGGCGAATTCGTCGGCGGCTATGATGACTGGCTGGCCCAGGCAAAGGCCGCGGCCCCCGGTGTTACGACCGCCAAAGTTCCGGCCACCCCCCCGCGGCCACTGAAGGAGCGGCCACGCAAACTCACCTTCAAGGAGAACCGGGAGCTGGCGGAACTGCCGGAGCAGATTGCAGCCCTCGAGGCGGAGCAGGCAGCGGCCCTTGCCACCCTGGCCAATCCGGAGTTCTACAAGGACGCCGGCAACGACGTCGCCCGCCTCAATGCCCGCCTGGCGGCACTGGAGCAGGAGCTGGCCCTGGCCTACGCCCGTTGGGAGGAGCTGGAAGAATTGGCCAACAGTCTGAAAAATTGACTCTGTCCACGCCCTCCCTTAGACTTGCCGCATCTCATATCACTTTTTCATCCACACCGGCGCGCATGACCCAATCCCGAAACATTTCCGGCCTTGCCCCCCTCCACCCCGACGCCGTGCGCATCCTCCCCATGGGGGGACTCGGCGAGATCGGCCTCAACCTGATGATGGTCGAGTGCCGCGGCGCTATCGTGCTGATCGACTGCGGGCTGATGTTCCCCGAAGCCTACATGCTCGGCATCGATCTGGTGGTACCGGACATTTCGGCCCTTTCCGGGCGCAGCGCCGACATCCAGGCGCTGCTGCTGACCCACGGCCACGAAGACCACATCGGCGCCATCCCGTTCCTGCTCAAGGAGCTGGGCAACCCGCCGATCTACGGGACCGCCCTGACCCTGGGGCTGCTGCGCGCCAAACTCGAGGAGCACGGCCTCGCTGCCCATGCGCACCTGGAAACGGTCCTGCCGCGACAAATGGTCGAACTCGGCCCCTTCGAGGTCGAATTCTTCCGGGTCGCCCATTCGATCGTCGACGGCTGCGGGCTGGCCATCCGCACCCCGGCCGGGCTGATGGTGCACACCGGCGACTTCAAACTCGACCCGACCCCGGTGGACGGCCAGACCACCGACCTCGGCCGGCTGGCCGCTTATGGCGAGGAGGGCGTTCTGCTGCTGATGGCCGACTCGACCAACGTCGAGCGCCCGGGGCAGACGCTCTCCGAACGTACCGTCGGCGAGGCCCTCAACGATATCGTCCCACGCAGCACCGGGAAGGTCTTCGTCGCCACCTTCTCCTCCAACATCCACCGCATCCAGCAGATCTGCGACGCCGCCAGTAAAGCCGGCCGGCAGGTGCTGGTGAGCGGCCGCAGCATGCTGGGCAATATCGCCATTGCCCGCCAGCTCGGCTACCTGCAGCTTGCCGACGACCTGCTCATCGATTTGCGCCAGATGCGCGACCTGCCGCGCGAGCGGGTGCTGGTGCTGACCACCGGCAGCCAGGGGGAGCCGCTCAGCTCCCTGACCCGCATCGCCATGGCCGACCACAAGCAGCTCGAACTGCTGCCGGGCGACACGGTGATTCTCTCCGCCAAGTTCATCCCCGGCAACGAGCGGGCAATCACCGATCTGATCAACCACCTGTGCCGGCGCGGCGCCGTGGTGCACTACGAAACCACCAGCGAGATCCATGTCTCCGGCCATGCCAGCCAGGAGGAGCTCAAGACCGTGCACAGCCTGGTGAAGCCGCACTACTTCGTGCCGGTGCACGGCGAGTACCGCCACCTGGCCCGCCACGCCCGCCTGGCCATTGAGATGGGGATGCCGGCCGAGCGGGTACTGGTCATCGAGAACGGCCAACCGCTGATCCTCTCGTCGAACGGCCATCGCCTGGAGGCGCGGGTCGAAACCGGGCGGGTCTTCGTCGACGGCAAGGGGGTCGGCGATATCGGCGAGATGGAACTGCGCGATCGCCGCCACCTGGCCAATCACGGCCTGGTTCTGGTATTCCTGGCCCTCAACCAAGCGACCGGGGAGATCGTCGCCGGCCCGGAGATCGTCACCCGCGGCTTCGTCCTTGAAGTCGAAGGCCGGCCGCTGATGGACGAGGCTCTGGCTCTGGTGCACGCCACCCTGCTGGAGCACAGTCGCGAGGCGGTCGCCGGCTGGGAAGAGTTGCGTGTCGAGGTGCGCAAGACCCTGCACCGCTTCTTCAACCGGACCATGGACCGCCGCCCCCTGATCCTCCCCTTCATCATGGAGCTGTAGCTTCTATGTTTTTCTCAGCACTCAGCACTCAGCACTCAGCACTATGAATCTCACCGACGCCATCCTGCTCGGCATCGTCCAGGGGATCACCGAATTCCTGCCGATCTCTTCCGACGGTCACCTGGCCATCGTCCAGCATTATCTCCCCAACTTCACCCAGCCGGGGCTGCTGTTCGACGTGCTGCTGCACGTCGGCACCCTGGGCGCCATGCTGCTGTATTTCCAGCGCGACGTGGCGCGCCTGCTGACGGCACCGTTCCGCAGGGACCACGAAGCCCGCCGCGACCGGCGCCTGCTTGGCCTGATTGTGGCGGCCTCGGTCCCGACCGCGATCATCGGGTTGACCCTCAAGTCCGCGGTGGAGCGATGGATGGAAAACATGCTGGTGGTGGCGCTGATGCTGATTTTGACCGGCACCCTGTTGTTCGTCGGCGAGCGCTACCGCCGCAGCGGGCGGCGCGGCGAAACCGCGCTGACCGTCACCGACGCCGTGCTTACCGGGATCGCCCAGGGACTGGCGGTCCTTCCCGGCCTGTCGCGCTCCGGCTCGACCATCGCCACCCTGCTGTTCCGCGGGGTCGACGGCGAAACCGCCGCGCGCTTTTCGTTTCTCATGGCCATGCCGGCCATCGCCGGCGCCGCCCTGCTGTCCTTCAAGGACTCGGGGGCTCTGCCGGCAGGCGAGATTCCCGTCTACCTGGCCGGGACCGGCGTGGCCTTCCTGGTCGGCATCGGCGCCATCCGCCTGCTGCTCGGCGTGATCCGTCGCCGGCGGCTGGTCTGGTTCGCCATTTACTGCTGGGGGGCGGGGATCCTCCTGCTCGGCACGACGCTTTGACCGCGCGGCACAATCGCGCTAACATGGGGCAATTTCAGACACATGGCCCGACATGAGTAAAGAGACCCGCACACCGTTCCTCGGTGAACACCTCAGGAAAGAGATCCTCGGCCTGCTCTGGCTGGCCGCGGGGCTTTTTCTCCTGCTCAGCCTGGCGTCGTTCCACAGCGGCGATCCGTCCTTCAACAACAACCTCGAACCACCGGTCATTCACAACATCTGCGGCCGGGTCGGCGCCTATGTCGCCGATCTTTTCTACCAGATCTTCGGCCTGCCGGCGCTGCTGATCCCGGTGGCCTGCCTGAATGCCTCCTGGCGCCTCCTCAAGTTTCGCGACCTGCATCCGCGTTTCTACAAGCTGCTGGCCTTTCTCGGCCTGATCGCCACGCTGGCCGGCCTGATTGCCCTGAAATTCGACCAGGTCGAGTGGTTCGGCCAGACCATCGTCCGTGGCGGCGGCGTCATCGGCGACTTTCTGGCCGACACGCTCAGGGGCTGGTTCAACACCATCGGCGCCGCCCTGTTCCTCGGCATCGGCCTGATCGTCTCGGCGATCCTGGTGGCGCGCTTCTCCATGGTGCTTTTCCTCGAGGGGCTGTTCGGCCGTGTCAGCGACCGTCTGGAACGCTACCGCGAAGCCCGCCAGGCCCGCCGCGAGCATGAAGAGCAGGCGGCCCCGAAGAAGGACCGGGGACTGGTGATCCACACCCCGGACCCCCGCCCGGCCACCGCTGCAGCCATCGAGGCCCTGGAAAAGAAAGCCCGCGGCAGGAAGGGGAAAGACGAACTCGCGCAGGAGACCTTCGCCTTCATTGTCCCGACCGGCAACTACCGCCAGCCGCCCCTCTCCCTGCTCGACCACGACGGTGAAAAACGCAAGCCGGTCGACAAGGACGCCCTGATGATGAACGCCCGACTGCTGGAGAGGAAGCTGCAGGACTTCGGCGTCGAGGGGGAGGTTTCCGAGGTCAAGCCGGGGCCGGTGGTGACCATGTATGAGTTCGCTCCGGCTCCGGGGGTCAAGGTCAGCAAGATCGCCGGGCTGTCGGACGACCTGTCGATGGCCCTCAAGGCCCAGTCGATCCGCATCGTCGCGCCGATCCCCGGCCGCGGCGTGGTCGGCATCGAGATCCCCAACCGCGACCGCGAAACCGTCTACCTCAAGGAGATCTTCGCCGCCGACGAGTTCCAGAAGAGCGGCGGGCGCCTGCCGCTGGCCCTGGGCAAGGACATCTTCGGCCACACCGTGGTCGGCGACCTCGCCCGCATGCCGCACCTGTTGGTGGCCGGCGCCACCGGCACCGGCAAGTCGGTATCGATCAACGCCATGATCCTGTCGCTGCTCTACCGCGCTGATCCACGCGACGTACGATTGATCATGATCGACCCGAAGATGCTGGAACTCTCCATGTACGAGGGGATCCCCCACTTGCTGCTGCCGGTGGTCACCAGCCCGAAGAAGGCGGCTTTGGCCCTGAACTGGGCGGTACGCGAAATGGGGCGCCGCTACCGGCTGATGGCCGACAAGGGGGTCCGCAACATCGAGGGGTACAATCGCAAGCTCGCCAAGGACGAGGACGCCCCGAAGGGACGGCACGGCGCGGCGGCTGTTGCCGACGACCTGGGCGAAGAGCATCTGCCGGAGATCGAAACCGTCGAGGAGGAGATGCTGGAACACGGTCATCTCCCCTACATCGTGGTCGTCGTCGACGAACTGGCCGACCTGATGATGGTCGCCGGCCGCGAGGTCGAGGAATCGATCGCCCGCCTGGCGCAGATGGCGCGCGCCGCCGGCATCCACCTGATCCTCGCCACCCAGCGGCCGAGCGTCGACGTCATCACCGGCCTGATCAAGGCCAACCTGCCGACCCGCATCTCCTTCAAGGTCTTCTCGCGCATCGACTCGCGCACCATTCTCGACAACATGGGCGCCGAAACCCTGCTCGGCAACGGCGACATGCTCTTCATCCCCCCCGGCAGCGGCGTACTGCAGCGCGTCCACGGTGCCTTCGTTTCCGAAATCGAGGTGCAGCGGGTGGTCGAGTTTCTGAAAAAGCAGGGGGCGCCCGACTACAACAGGGCGATCCTCGATGCGCCGGCCGCCAGCAGCGGCAGCAGCGACGAGGATGCGGACGGTTACGACGAGAAGTGGGACGAGGCGCTGGCGATCATCGCCGAGACCCGCCAGGCATCGATCTCCATGCTGCAGCGCCGCCTGCGCCTGGGGTACAACCGCGCCGCGCGGATGATCGAGAAGATGGAGGCCGAGGGGATCGTCGGACCGTCGGACGGCACCAGCCGGCCGCGGGAGGTGTTCATCCCAAGGATGAACTCCGAGTAGGAAGGACCGAGTGCTGAGTGCTGAGTGCTGAGTGCTGAGTGCTGAGTGCTGAGTGCTGAGAAGAGACTGCACCGGCGACAACCGACAGATCAACGGAAATCCCGACGGGGGCGGCAGAGGATGCCGCCCCCGTCGCAGTCTTGCAGCAACATTCGCGATTTGAAAAACCCGCCGCCGGTGATAACATTGTCCCCTGCCAGCACGCATCGGAGTCCCATGAACCACAAGGAACTGAAAGCCCTGCTCGGCGCCATCCGCGCCCGCGACCTGAGCGTCAACGAGGGCCTGGAGCGCCTGCGCGACCTCCCCTTCGAGGACGCCGGGGTCGCGCTGATCGACCACCACCGTGCCCTGCGCCAGGGGGTTCCGGAAACCATCCTCGGCGAGGGGAAAACGGCGGGGCAGATCGCCATCATCGTGGCGCGCATGGCCGCGAAGGGGGGCAACGTGCTGGTCACCCGGCTCACCGCCGGCCAAGCGGAAGTTCTGGCAAAGGACCATCCTGCCGGCGAGTACGACCTGCTGGCGCGCACCTTCACCCTGGTGCAGCAGCCCCTCGAGGATCTCGGTCGCGGCCCGGTGGCGGTGGTCTGCGCCGGCACCTCCGATCTGCCGGTGGCCCGCGAGGCGGTGATCACCGCGAAGTTGTTTCAGAACCGCGTGATCGAGATCACCGATGTCGGCGTCGCCGGCCTGCACCGCCTGCTGGCCCACTCGAAACAGCTGCGCGAGGCGGCGGTGATCATCGTCGTCGCCGGCATGGAGGGGGCGCTCCCCTCGGTGGTCGGCGGCCTGGTCGACGTGCCGGTCATCGCCGTGCCGACCTCGATCGGCTACGGGGCGGCCTTTGGCGGCGTCGCCGCCCTGCTCGGCATGCTCAATTCCTGCGCCGGCGGGGTGACCGTGGTCAACATCGACAACGGCTTTGGCGCCGCCTTCGCCGCCACCCGCATCAACCGGCGGCGCGAACCATGACCACCCTCTACCTCGATACCTTCGCCGGCATTTCCGGCGACATGTGCCTCGGCCTGCTGGTCGATCTCGGCCTCGACCCGGCCGTTCTCGAAGCCGATCTGCACACCCTGCCGCTCAGCGGCTGGCGCCTGGAGATTCGCCCGGAGCAGCGCCACGGCCTCGGCGGCACCCGGGTCGAGGTCGCGGCCGACCAGCATCAGCCTCACCGCACCTGGCGCGACATCGACGCCCTGCTCGCCGCCGCCCCTCTCCCGGTGGCGATTACTGACCGGGCCCGCACCATCTTTCGCCGCCTCGGCGAGGCCGAAGCGCAGGTCCACCGGGTTCCTCTCGAGGCGGTCCACTTCCACGAGGTGGGCGCCATGGACGCCATCATCGACATCACCGGCACCGCCATCGGCCTGCATCGGCTGGGGATTTTCGATGTGGTCTGCGCCCCGCTCCCCCTGTCCCGCGGCCTGACCCGCGGCAGCCACGGCGCTCTGCCCCTGCCGGCGCCGGCGACCCTGGAGCTGCTGCGCGGCGCGCCGGTGCGCGATGCCGGCAGTGAGCGCGAACTGGTCACCCCCACCGGCGCGGCGATCGCCAGCACCATCGCCCGCTTCGGCCCGCTGCCGGAGATGACCGTCGAGCGGATCGGTTACGGCGTCGGCGGCTGGGAACTGGCCGACCGCCCCAACCTGTTGCGCGGCATCCTCGGCCGGGGCGGTCCGGCGACCGGCCTGGAGCAGGACAGCGTCACCATCATCGAGACCCACATCGACGACAGCCTGCCAGAGGTACTCGGCACCCTGCTGGAGCGGCTACTCGAGGCCGGCGCCCTGGACGCCGCCTTCACCCCGCGGCAGATGAAGAAGAATCGCCCCGGCGTGACCCTCACCGTGGTCGCGCCGCCCGCGCTGGCCGACAGCCTGGCAAAGCTGGTGCTGCGCGAGTCGAGCGCCATCGGCGTGCGCCTCTACGACACCCGCCGCCTGAAGCTGCGCCGCGAACTCCGCACGGTCGACACCCCCCTCGGGCCGGCCGCGGTCAAACTGATCTTCGACGGCGCCACCCTGCTGCGGGTCGCCCCGGAACACGCCGCCTGCGCCGCTTTGGCCAAAAACAGCGGCCGGCCGCTGGCCGAGGTCTACCGGCTGATCACCGCCGCCGCCGCCCGCGCCTGCGGACTCGACCCCTGATGCGCCGGCTGGCCTTGCTGCTGGCCAGCAACTTTGGTCTCGGTTATGCCCCGGTCGCCTCCGGCACCTTCGGCACCCTGGCCGGGCTACCGGCCTTCTGGCTACTGGCCGGGCTCTCCCCGGCCGGCTACCTGCTGGCCTGGGCCGGGGTCACCGCCGTGGCGGTGTGGGCGGCGGGGGCGGCGGGACGGCATTACGGCGTGGCCGACGACGGCCGGATCGTCATCGACGAGTTGTCCGGCTACCTGGTCACCGTCGCCTTCCTCCCCTGGAACTGGACGGCGGCACTGCTCGGCTTCATCTGGTTCCGGGTTTTCGACATCCTCAAACCGCCGCCGGCCAACTGGATCGACCGGCACTGCAAGAACGGTTTCGGGGTGGTATTCGACGATGTGGCCGCCGGGGTCTACGCCGCCCTCGCCCTGCGCGCCACCCTTTGGGCCATCGGTTCCTGACCAGGAGATACGTTCGTGGACATTGCGGTCCTCGCCATCGGTGACGAACTGCTCAACGGCGACCAGCCCGATACCAACACCGCCGCCATCGCCCGGTTGCTTGGCGAACAGGGCCTGGTCATCCGTGAGGCGGCCTGCGTCCGCGACCGCGAGGAGGAGATCGCCCCGGCGCTCAGCCGCCTGGCGACCATTCACCAGGCGGTGATCGTCACCGGCGGCCTTGGCCCAACGGCCGACGACCGCACCGCCCGCGGCGCCGCCCGAGCCCTCGGCGTACCGCTCTCCCTCGATCCTGTGGCCCTGCAGCAGATCCGTGCACGCTTCCAGAATTGGGGGCGACCGATGCACCCGCGCGACGAGAAGCAGGCCCTGCTGCCGTCCCGCGCCACCGTCCTCCCCAACCCGCGCGGTGTCGCCCCGGGTTTCCATCTGCGCCATCCCCAGGGCGCCGACCTCTTCTTCCTACCCGGTGTCCCCGACGAGATGTGCGCCATGCTCACCGACAGCGTCCTGCCACGCCTGCTGGAACGGGCTGCGCCGCGGACGGAACGGGCTCAGCAGCGGCTGACCGTGTTCGGGCTGCCGGAGCCGGAGGTTGAGACGCGCCTGGAGCAGGCCGCCCTGCCGGAGGGGATCGAGATCGCCTACACCGTCGATTTTTCGTTGGTGCGGGTCCGTCTGAGCGCCTCCGGCCCAGGTGCCCAGCAACGGGTCGATCGGGCCGAAGTGGCTGCGCGCCGGGCCCTGGATGAAAACCTGGTCGCCCTCGGCGACGAGACCATGGCGGGGGCGACCGCCCGCCTGCTGACCGCCGCCGGCCTGACCGTGGCCCTGGCCGAATCGTGCACCGGCGGCCTGATTGCCAAACTGCTGACCGACCAGCCGGGCGCCTCGGCGTTTCTAGAGCGCGGCGCGGTCACCTACGCCAATGCCGCCAAGACCGGCTGGCTCAAGGTCCCCGCCCCCCTGCTGGCCAAATCCGGCGCGGTCAGCGGCGAGTGCGCCCTCGCCATGGCCCGGGGGATCCGCCGCGCGGCCGGGACCGATCTCGGCCTGGCGGTAACCGGCATTGCCGGGCCGGACGGCGGCTCCCCGGAAAAACCGGTCGGCACGGTGTTTTTGGCCCTGGCGACGGCTGAGGGCGAGAGGATCGAGGAGTTCCACTTCCGCGGCGACCGTCACAGGGTCCGGCTGCGCAGCGCCTGCGAGGCCCTCGACTGGCTGCGTCGCCAGGCCATCGGTCGGCTCGCCTCGCAACTGGCTGCCGGGCTCGAGTCTTGAAGCCGTCCGCCATCAGGCCCAACGCCACGATCCGTCCCGGCCTCGCGACCGTCATTGCCATGGTCGTCGGCGGCGCCGCGGCGTTGAGCTTCTCGCCGTTGGCGGGGGCAGTCCTGATTGTTGGCGGCATCGCGCTGCTGATCATCAGGGCCTGGCGCAGCGAGCGCCTAAGCCAGACCCTGGCGCAGCGACTGGCGACGGCAACTGCTGCAAAAGGGGAGTCGGATCGGCAACGCATCGATGCACAGAACCGTTACGAACAGCTTCTGCATCACGCCAGCGACGCCATGTTCTTCATCGACCCCCATGACGGCACCCTACTCGAAATCAACCGGCGAGCGGAGGAGTTGCTTGGCTACACCTGCGCAAACATCCGTAGCCTGAGCCTTGGCGTCCTGTTTCCCGGACGGCATCGGCGGCGCTACCTGAAACTGGTGCGCAAAATTCTCAAGCACGGCCATGGCGAGGAACCGGAACTGCAGTTCCGGCGCAGGGATGGCAGCCTGTTTTTCGGGGCCGTCCAGGCCCGGCTCGGCTGGCTTGGCGACCAACGGGTGGTGCATGGCAGCTTCCACGATGTCACCCCGAACGTGCATCTGGCCTCCGAGCTGCATCGCCACAATCAGCAACTGGGACTGCTCAACGAAATTGCCCAGCGGGTGGCGCGGGGGCAGGAAATATCCTCGCTGCTGGCCACCGTGCTCGAGCAGGTGATCGGCACCCTGGGCGTCCCCGGGGGCGGCATCTTCCTGCTCCGCCACCAGGCCACCGAGATGCAGCTGACCTATCACCGCGGCATCCCTGCCGACCTGGTCGAAGCGCTGGCCCGACTGCGCCCCGGCGAAGGGTTGATTGGTGGCGTGGTGACCAGCGGCCGACCACGGATGTCGGTCGACATGCAGAAGGACCGCCGCTGCGCCGTCCCCGCCGCCGGCCGGGACGGCTGGCGCGCCTTTATCGCCGTGCCACTGGTGGCCGACGAGACCTGCCTCGGTGTGCTGTTCGTTTTCGATCGCAGCTACCGGGTCCTGAATCACAATGAGTTGCGTCTGCTGCAGGTGGTTGGCCAGCAGGTTGGCCCTCTGGTGAAGAACGCCGAGCTGTTCGATGAACTGCAGTGGCGGAGTCGCATCAACAAGGCCAGCCTGCGCGAACTGGAGCGCTCGCGGGCGACGCTGCGCGACAACCTGGCTCAACTCGAGAAGCAGAACCGCATGCTGCAAAGCCTCGAACAGATGAAAAGCACCTTCCTGGCCCTGGCCTCTCATGAGCTGCGCACACCGCTCACGGTCATCTGGTCGGGAGCGGAGCTGCTGCAGACGACAGCCCGGGATCTTGACCAGCCCGGCCAGTACGCGCTCGAAGCCATCCTTCTTGGCAGCCGCCAGCTGCGCGACCTGGTGGATGATCTGCTCGAGGCAGCACGCCTGGAAGCCAACTCGATCTATCTGGCCCGGGAGAAGTTCGATCCGCGCGCCCTGTTCGAGGAACTGCTTGCCGAGTTCCAGCCGCTCTGCGACCAGCGCCGGCTGGAATGTGTGCTCGGCGAGGTTCCCGGGCAAACCAGCGTGCAGGGGGATATGCACCACCTGCGACGGGCCTTGGGCCGCCTGCTGGAGAATGCCATCAAATTCACCCCCGCGGGGGGGTGGGTACGTATCGACGCCAGCGTGCGCAGCGCGGCCGAGGTCGAGGCCATGGCCGAGCGCCTCAGCCGTTTCTCGGCCGTGTTTTTCAACGTACCCCGCACTGCTCGCTATCTGGAAATCCGCATCCGCGACAACGGCATCGGCCTCGCCCCGGGGGACGAAGAACGGATTTTCGATAAATTCTATGCCGGCGACGACATTGCCAGCCATTCGACCTCACGGGTGCGCTTCGGCGGCAAGGGGGTCGGCATCGGCCTGACCCTGGCCCGCGGCGTGATCGCCGCCCATGACGGCATCCTTTGGGCGGAGAGCGCCGGGCTGACGCTGGGCAGCAGTTTCTGCATGCTCCTGCCGATGCAGGGAGAGGAATCTCCTCTTGGCCACGGTTAGGGCGTTCCTTGCCGTCCCGCTCCCCGTGAGCCTGCAACGAAGCATTGCCACGTTGCAGGCGGAACTGACCGGAGCACTCCCCGGCATCCGCTGGACCCGACCGGACACCGTCCACCTGACCTTGCGCTTCTTTGCCACCGCCAACACCGATGATCTTGAAAAGATCCGGACTTCTATGCTATCGGTTAGGCTTCGCGCAGAATCGTTCCAGGTCGATGTCCTGGGACTCGGCGCCTTTCCCGACCGGCGGCGCCCGCGGGTGGTCTGGCTCGGCCTGCTGCCGGAGCAGCCGCTGCGCACTTTGCAGCGCGCCTGCGAGGATGAACTGGGTCGGGTCGGCATCCCCGCGGAACCCCGGGCTTTCGCGCCGCATCTGACCATCGGCCGGTTCCGCGAACACGGTCCGGAGTTGACCGTCCTGCTGGCCGCGCAGGCTGGACGAGGCATCGACCGATTGCCGGTCGATCAGTTGGTGCTTTTCGAGAGCCGCCTGCACCCCGGCGGCGCGCGACATATTCCGCTTTTCACCGTTCCGCTGAAGCGGAACGATCCACTGAACGATTGAACAACCGAGGAGGGAACAGCAGATGGCTGACAACGACCGCAATCGCGCCATAGAGCTGGCCATGGGCCAGATCGAGAAGCAGTTCGGCAAGGGGAGCATCATGCGCCTTGGCGAGGATGCCGTCCTGCCGGACGTGCAGACCATCTCCACGGGCGCCCTGAGCCTCGATATCGCCCTCGGGGTCGGCGGGGTGCCGCGTGGGCGGATCATCGAGATCTACGGCCCGGAGTCGTCGGGGAAGACTACCCTGGCCCTGCACATCGTCGCCCAAGCCCAGACCACCGGCGGGATTGCCGCCTTCATCGACGCCGAACACGCCCTCGACGTCCAGTACGCGCGGAAGCTCGGGGTCAAGACCGACGACCTGTTGATCTCCCAGCCGGATACCGGCGAGCAGGCGCTGGAGATCGTCGAGACGCTGGTGCGCAGCGGCGCCATCGATGTCCTGGTGGTCGACTCGGTGGCGGCCCTGGTTCCCAAGGCGGAGATCGAGGGAGAGATGGGCGACTCCCACATGGGGCTGCAGGCCCGGCTGATGTCCCAGGCGCTGCGCAAACTGACTGCCACCATCAGCAAATCGAACTGCTGCTTGATCTTCATCAACCAGATTCGCATGAAGATCGGGGTGATGTTCGGCAATCCGGAAACCACCACCGGCGGCAACGCCCTGAAATTCTACGCCTCGGTGCGCATGGACATCCGCCGCATTGCCGCCCTCAAGCAGGGGCAGGACAACATCGGCAGCCGCACTCGGGTGAAGGTGGTCAAAAACAAGGTCGCCCCGCCATTCAAGGAAGCCGAATTCGACATCATGTACGGCACCGGCATCTCCTGGGAGGGGGATCTGGTCGATCTCGGCTCGGCCAGCAACATCATCGAGAAGAGCGGCTCCTGGTTCTCCTACGGCGGCGAACGGATCGGCCAGGGGCGCGAAAACGTCAAGCAGTACCTGGTCGAACATCCCGAGATGGCCCGGGCGATTGAGACCAAAGTCCTGGAACATTATGGCCTGACCGCCCGCCCCGGCCGGAAAGAGTAAGCCATGGAACTGAACGAGATCCTTTCCGTCGGCCTGAAGGGCAACGCTTCCGACATCCATCTCAAGGTCGGTCTGCCGCCGATTTACCGGATTGACGGCACCTTGCGCCCACTGCCGAACGCCCCGCGCATCACCCAGGAATTCGCCGAGAGTTTCTGTATGCAGATCATGAGCGAGATGCAGCGCGAGCGCTTCGAACGGTCCCGCGAGGTCGACCTGGCCTACGGAGTCCCCGGTCTGGGACGCTTCCGCGTCAACGCCTTCTCCCAGCGCGGCTCGACCTCGCTGGTGTTCCGGGCCATCCCCTTCGACATCAAGGGGATCGACGACCTGACTCTGCCGCCGGTGATCAAGAAGCTGTGCATGGCCAATCGCGGGCTGATCCTGGTCACCGGCGCCACCGGTTCGGGGAAATCGACCACCCTGGCGGCGATCATCGACTACATCAACGCCAACCGCAAAACCCACATCGTCACCATCGAGGATCCGATCGAGTTCTTGCACCGGGACAAGAAGAGCATCATCAACCAGCGCGAGGTCGGCTCCGACACCATGGGCTTCCAGGTGGCGCTCAAAAGCGCCCTGCGCCAGGATCCCGACGTGATCCTGGTCGGCGAGATGCGCGACCACGAAACGATCGAGACTGCCCTGACCGCCGCCGAGACCGGCCACCTGGTGCTCTCCACCCTGCATACCGTCGACGCCGCCGAGACCGTCAACCGCATCATCTCGGTCTTTCCGCCGTTCCAGCAGCGGCAGATCCGCATCCAGCTGGCCGCCGTGCTCAAGGGGGTCATCTCCCAGCGGCTGGTGCCGCGCGCCGACGGCAAGGGGCGCGTGCCGGCGGTCGAGATCATGGTGGCAACCGCCCGCGTCCGCCAACTAATCGACGACAAGGATCAGACCAAGCTGATCCCCGACGCCATTCAGCAGGGCTACGAAGCCTACGGCATGCAGACCTTCGACCAGTCGCTGATGATGCTGCTCAAGAACAAACTGATCACCTTCGAGGAGGCGCTACGCCAGGCGTCGAACCCCGACGACTTCAAGCTCAAGCTCTCCGGGGTGTCGTCGACCTCCGACCTCTCCTGGGACGCTTTCGGTGGTTCGAAGGACGAGTAGCCGAAATCCTGGCGACAGCTGGGCGGCGGCCCTGCGCCTGCTGACCCGCCGCGACTACGGCATCGACGAACTGCGGCGGTGCCTGCTGGACAAGGGGTTTCCCGATGACGCGGTCGACGCGGCGATTGCCCGCGGCATCGCCCTCGGCTACCTCGATGACGCCCGTCACGTTGAGCGGTTGACCCATGCGCTGGTCACCACGGGGCGGGCCGCCGGACCGCGCCTGCTCCTGGAGCTGCGGCGACGGAGGCTCCCCGAGGAATTGATCCACACGACGGTGACGGAAAGCCGTGCCGCCGGGACGGAAGCCGCCGCACTGCGCGGCTTGATCGGCCGGCGTTTCCCGGCCTTCGATTTTGCGGCCGCCGCCGAGCGCGAGCGGCGGCGGGTGGTGGCTTTTCTGCAACGGCGGGGGTTCGCCCTCGACCAAATCTTGACCGAACTGAAACGGACCGATTCATGACCCACGCCAAACTGACCGGCAGCAAGATCCGTCAGCGCTTCCTCGACTACTTCGCCCAGCGGGGCCATGTGGTGGTCGCTTCCTCGTCGCTGATCCCGCACAACGATCCGACCCTGCTCTTTGCCAACGCCGGGATGAACCAGTTCAAGGACTGCTTCCTCGGCATGGAGGACCGCGGCTACTACCGTGCCGCCTCATCGCAGAAGTGCGTGCGCGCCGGCGGCAAGCACAACGACCTGGAAAACGTCGGCCGCACCGCCCGGCATCACACCTTCTTCGAGATGCTCGGCAACTTCTCCTTCGGCGACTATTTCAAGAAGGAGGCGATCGCCTACGCCTGGGAGTTCCTGACCGTGGAGATGGGCCTCGACAAGAGCCGCCTGTACGTCTCGGTCTACACTGACGACAACCAGGCCGCCGACATCTGGCATGAGCAGGAAGGGGTGCCACGCGAGCGGATCTTCCGCTTCGAGGAAGACAACTTCTGGGCGATGGGCGATACCGGCCCGTGTGGGCCGTGCACCGAGATCTTTTACGACAACGGCCCTGAGGTTGGCTGCGACAACCCGAACTGCACGGTCGGCTGCGACTGCGACCGCTACATGGAGATCTGGAACAACGTCTTCATGCAATTCAACCGCTCCGCCGACGGCACCCTGGTGCCGCTCCCCAAGCCGGCGGTCGACACCGGCATGGGGCTGGAGCGGATCACCACGGTGATGCAAGGGGTCACCTCCAACTACGATACCGACCTGCTGCAGGGGATCATCAGACACGTGGAGAAGCTCTCCGGCAAGCGTTACCGCGACGATGACAAGGACGACGTATCGATGCGGGTCATCGCCGACCATATCCGCGCCATCACCTTCCTGATCGGCGACGGCGCCCTGCCCAGCAACGAGGGGCGCGGCTACGTGCTGCGCCGCATCATGCGCCGCGCCGCCCGCCACGCCAAGATGCTCGGCTTCGCCGATCCGGTCCTCTACCGGATGGTCGATGCGGTGCGCGCCATCATGGACGAGGCTTACCCGGACCTTGGCGAGCGCGAGGAGTACATCAAGAAGGTGATCCACGCCGAAGAGGAGCGCTTCGCCGAAACCCTCGACCGCGGCCTGGCGATTCTCAACGAGGCCGTGAGCGGCCTCAAACGCGCGCGGCAAACCGTCGTCCCCGGCGACACCCTCTTCCAGCTCTACGACACCTACGGCTTCCCTATCGACCTGACTGCCGACATCGTCCGGATCGAGGGGTTCACCATCGACGAGGTTGGCTTCGAGGCATGCATGGAGCGTCAGCGCGCCCAGTCGCGCGAACACTGGAAGGGCTCCGGCGAGGAGGGGATCGCCGAAGTCTACAAGACCCTGCATACCAGTGGGACGCACAGCACTTTCACCGGCTACGGCAAGGGCAGCGATTACTCGGTGGTCACCACCCTGCTGGCGGGTGGCGTTCCGGTGGCCAGTGCCCAGGCCGGCGACCAGGTCGAGGTGATCACCGAGGCGACCCCGTTCTACGGCGCCTCCGGCGGCCAGGTCGGCGATACCGGCACCATCTCCAGCGGCAGCGCCCACCTGAAGGTGCTCGACACCCTGCGCCCCTTCCCCGACCTGATCGTGCACCGCGCCCGGGTCGAGAGCGGCACCCTGCGCGCCGGCGAAGCCGTCGACCTGATCGTCGATTCCCCGGGCCGACTGGCCACGGCCCGCAATCACACCGCCACCCACTTGCTGCAGGCGGCCCTCAAGCAGGTGCTTGGCGACCACGTCAAGCAGGCCGGTTCGCTGGTCGAGCCGGAGCGCCTGCGCTTCGATTTCACCCACTTTACCGCCATGACCGCCGAAGAGATTCGCCGTGTCGAACAACTGGTGAACCGCTTCGCCATGGCCAACGCCGCCGTCGATTCCCGCGAGATGGAACTGGCCGAGGCCATGGGGAGCGGCGCCACCGCCCTGTTCGGCGAGAAATACGGCGACCGGGTCCGGGTGGTCCGGGTCGGCGAAGTGAGCATGGAGCTGTGTGGCGGCACCCACGTCAGCGCCGCCGGCGACATCGGCCTGTGCAAGATCGTTCAGGAAACCGGCATCGCCGCCGGTGTGCGCCGTATCGAGGCGGTCACCGGCGAACGGGCGGTCGCCCTGGTCCAGGAGCAGGATGCAGCCCTCGACCGTCTGGCCCACCTGGTCAAGAGCGACCGGGGCCAGCTAGAACCCCGCCTGCTGCGCCTGGTCGAACGTCAGAAGGAGCTCGAACGTGAGCTCGAGCTCTTCGAGCGACGCACCCAGGCCGGTCAGGCTGACGGCGTCCTCGACCGGCTTCGTGAAGTCGGCGGGATCAAAGTGCTGGTCGCGGCGGTGCCTCCGGCTGACGGCAAGGGCTTGCGCGAGATGGCCGACCGTTTACGTGATAAACTTGGTTCCGGGGTGGTAGCGCTCGGCTGCCCCTTCGAAGGCAAGGCCAATCTGCTGGTGGCCGTCACCAAGGATCTGACTGATCGGTTGCGGGCCGGCGAACTGGTGGCGGCGATGGCCGCGGAGGTCGGCGGGCGCGGCGGCGGGCGCCCTGATCTGGCCCAAGCCGGCGGCACCCAGCCGGAACGACTGGACGCTGCCATGGCCAAAGCCGAGGCGCTGATCGCCGCGGCGCTGGCCGGCTAATCGATCTCTTACCCGCGGGGCCAGTGACCCCGCCTTTCCGGGAGGGTGCCGTGCGCATCGAACTGCTCGGCCAGCCCCAACTGCTGCAGGAACCGAAACGTCCCGCCATTCTGGTCGTCGACGACGAAGAAGTCATTCGCGACCTCTGCGTGCGCGCCCTGGCCAACTACCGGGTCGCCGAGGCCGAGAACGGTCAGGTCGCCCTCGATCTCCTCGATAGTGAGAGCTTCGACCTGCTCCTGGTCGATGTCATGATGCCGCTCATAAATGGCCTGGACCTCCTGAAACAGGTCAAGGATCGTGATCCCGACCAGCTGGTGATTGTCATGACCGGCTACGCCGACAAGGACATTATCCTCCGCGCGCTGAAGGCCGACGCCGACGATTTCATCCAGAAACCGCTCAACCTGCTGCAACTCAAAAGTGCCGTCGACAAAGCGCTGGAAAAGCGCCGGCTCCGCCAGGAAATCCAGCAACTCAAGCGCCTCGATCGTCTCAAGGCCGAATTTCTTGGTCTGATTTCCCACAAGCTGCGCACGCCGACCACGGTGCTGTCCCTGTTCATCCAAAATCTGGCCAGCGGCGCAGTGGCCACCGACACCCCGGAATTTCCCGCGGCCGTTGCCGCCATACGCGAGGAAGCGGATTATCTGGCGTACCTGATCCAGGATCTGCTCATCTACAGCGATGTGATCCTCCAGGACCAGCGCCCGAAACTGGCCCCGGCCGACCTCCGCGAGATTGCCCTGACCGTGCTGGCGGAAAAACGCCAGGGCGCGGCGCAGAAAGGGCTCTCGCTGATCAACGCCCTGCAGGGAGCGTGGCCACGGCTGGCCCTTGACCGCCGCCGCATCGCTTTTGCCATCAGCGCCCTGCTCGACAACGCCATCAAGTTCACCCCGCGCGGCGGGCAGGTGGTGCTCTCCGGCGAAATTAGCGAGGATAAACTGCGACTTGTCATCAGCGATACCGGCATCGGCATTCCTGTCGAGGAACTCCCACGCGTCTTCGAAAAGTTCTACCAGATCGACCCGACCCAGGCTGGCCAGGTGCGCGGTTTCGGCCTTGGCCTGTTTTACGCCCGCCAGTTTATTCAGGATCACGGCGGCGCCATGACCCTTGAGAGCATCCCCGGAACCGGGACCACGGTTACCTTCACCCTGCCGCGACAATCCGGGCGCAACTGAGCGCTTTCCCTCGCACTTTCTCCCGATCGGAACGTGCCGTTTCGCTTGGTATGCCGGCAACGCTGTGATATGTTGATTGGTATTTTTCAACGCCCGGTGCGGGCTATGAGGCGATTGCCATGCAGGAACTGATCAACAAAGCCAAGGTACTGATGGAAGCGCTCCCCTACATCCAGCGCTTCGCCGGCAAGACCTTCGTCATCAAGTACGGCGGTCACGCCATGGCCGAGGATCACCTGAAGGAGAGCTTCGCCCTCGATGTGATCCTCCTCAAGTCGCTGGGGATCAACACGGTCATCGTCCATGGCGGCGGGCCACAGATCAACGAGACCCTCCAGCGCTACGGGATCGTCTCCCAGTTCGTGCGCGGCATGCGGGTGACCGATGCCGGACACCATGAGCGTGGTGGAGATGGTGCTGGTCGGCCAGGTCAACAAGGAAGTGGTCGGCTATCTCAACCAGCACGGCGGCAAAGCGGTGGGGCTCTCCGGCAAGGACGGCACCCTGCTCCTGGCGAAGAAGCTGTTGCAGGAGGTCTGCCAGGACAACGGTGTGACCGAGCAGGTCGATATCGGCTTCGTCGGTGACGTGGTGCGGGTCAACACCGACCTGCTCAAAACCCTGAAAGACGGCGGCTACCTGCCGGTAATCGCCCCGGTGGGGGTCGGGCCGCAGGGAGAGTGCTACAATATCAACGCCGACCTGGTGGCCGGGCGGGTGGCGGCGGCGCTCAACGCCGAAAAGCTGATCCTGCTGACCGATACACCGGGCGTGCTCGACAACCATAAGAAGCTGCTGCCGAGCATCGCCGTGGCCGAGATGCACCGACTGATCAGCGAAGAGGCGATCACCGGCGGCATGATTCCCAAGGTGGAATGCTGCGCCGACGCCCTGGGCGACGGGGTCAAAAAGGCGCATATCATCGACGGCCGGGTCGAGCACGCGGTGCTCCTGGAAATCTTCACCGACCGTGGCGTGGGGACGGAAATCACCAAATAGCGGCAAGAGAAACGTGAATCGCGAGGCGCGATAATGGCAGAAGTAACCAGCAAATCTACCGAATGGATCGCGCGGGCCGACCGGGTCATCATGAAGACCTACGGCCGCTACCCGATCGTGCCGGTGCGCGGCGAGGGGTGCCGGGTGTGGGACGCGGACGGCAAGGTGTACCTCGACTTCCTGGCCGGGGTGGCGGTCAACAATCTCGGCCACTGCCACCCCAAGGTGGTCAAGGCCATCCAGGAGCAGGCGGCGACGCTGATCCACTGCTCCAACTACTATCACATCCCGCCGCAGATCGAACTGGCCGAACTGCTGTGCAACCACTCCTTCGCCGACCGGGCGTTCTTCTGCAACAGCGGCGCCGAGGCCAACGAGGCGGCGATCAAGCTGGCGCGCAAGTACAGCCGCGAGGCCTACGGCCCGGAGCGCTACGCCATCATCACCGCCGCCGAGTCGTTCCACGGCCGGACCATGGCCACCGTCTCGGCCACCGGGCAGGAGAAGGTACAGCGCTTCTTCGACCCGCTGCTGCATGGTTTCAAACACGTGCCATTCGACGACGCCGCGGCCGTCGAGGCAGCGGTGACTCCACAGACCTGCGCGGTGATGCTTGAGCCGATCCAGGGGGAGGGCGGCGTCAATGTCCCTGCTCCCGACTATCTCCGCAAAGTCCGGGAGGTCTGCGATCGCCATGGCCTGCTGCTGATCCTCGACGAGGTGCAGACCGGCCTGGGGCGTACCGGCAAACTGTTCGCCCATGAGCATTTCGGTGTCGAACCGGACATCATGACGCTGGCCAAGGCGTTGGCCGGCGGCGCACCGATCGGCACCATGCTGGCTCGCGAAAAGTATGCGGAAGCGTTCTCGCCAGGGACCCACGGCTCGACCTTCGGCGGCAACCCGCTGATGGCCACGGCCGCCCTGGCCGCGGTGCGCGCCCTGCTCGACGAGGGGCTGTTGGAACGGGCGCAAGCCATGGGCGCGTATCTCGTCAAAAAACTAGAGGACCTGAAGGCGAAGCACGCCATCGTTCAGGAGGTGCGCGGCATCGGCCTGATGGTCGGCATGGGCCTGAGCATCCCCGCCGGCGAGATCGTCAAGCAGGGGCATGCCCGCGGGTTGCTGCTCAATGTCACCCACGACACGGTGCTGCGCTTCGTGCCGCCGCTGGTGGTGAGCGAAGCGGAGATCGACGAGGCGGTCGGCATCCTCGACGAGTTGCTGGCGAACGCCGGGGGTTGACGCGGTTTCCGGCATGGACGGAGGGCGGTTAACGCTTCACCTGGGGGACAGCCGGGCCCTGCTGGGCAATCTGCCGGATCACTCGGTCGACCTGCTGCTGACTGACCCGCCCTACAACATCAGCGCCTATTCGACCGGAAACATGCGTTTTAAATGGCGCGGCGGGATTAACAACGACCTTGCCGCCTGGGACCGGGAGTTCGATCCCGCCGAGTACCGCGACGAGTTTTTGCGGGTGCTGAAACCGACCGGCAACCTGTTCGCCTTCTGCTCCTACAACCTGCTGGGGCGCTGGCACGAGGTCTTCGACCCGTTGTTCGACACGTTCCAGTTTTTCGTCTGGCACAAGAGCAACCCGGTGCCGAAGGTCCGCCGGCAGGGGTTTTTGAACAGCTGCGAATTGATCGTGTGCATGTGGAACAAGGGCCACACCTGGAATTTCGGCCGGCAGCGCGACATGCACAACTTTTTCGAGGGGCCGATCTGCATGGCTCCGGAGCGAATCAAACAGCCAAAACATCCGACCCAGAAGCCGGTGAGGCTGCTCAAGCACCTGGTCGGCATTGCCAGCGCCCCCGGCGAGCTGGTGTTCGACCCGTTCATGGGGGTCGGCTCCACCGGGGTCGCCGCCCTGGAACTGGGCCGCCGCTTCGCCGGCATGGAGCTCGACCCCGACTATTTCGCTGCGGCCCAGGCCAGACTGGCCGCCGCGGCAGATTGCTGCAAGGAGCCATTGTTGTGAACAAGGATTTCCTCTGTCTCACCGACTGGCCGCGCGCCGACCTCGACGCCATGTTCGAACTGACCCACGACCTCAAGGCGCGCCAGAAGCGCGGCGAACCGCACCACCTGCTGGCCGGCAAAACTCTCGGCATGATCTTCGAAAAGAGTTCCACGCGTACCCGTGTCTCCTTCGAGGCCGGCATGGTGCACCTCGGCGGGCATGCGCTGTTCCTCGCCGCCGGCGCCACCCAGATGGGCCGCGGCGAGCCGGTCAAGGACACGGCGCGTTGCATGGCGCGCTATGTCGATGGGGTGATGATCCGCACCTTTTCGCAGCAGATTGTCGAAGAGTTCGCCCGCTACTGCGATGTGCCGGTGATCAACGGCCTGACCGACAGCTACCATCCCTGCCAGGTAATGGCCGACCTGTTCACCGTCATCGAGCACAAGGGGAGTTACCAGGGGCTGCGCTTCTGCTGGATCGGCGACGGCAACAACATGGCCAACAGCTGGATCAACGCCGCCGCGGTGTTCGGCTTCGAACTGCGCGTCGCCACTCCGAAGGGCTACGAGCCCGACGCCAGTGTACGCGAGCGGGCTACGCGCCTGGGCGCGCAGGTGCTCTATACCAATGACCCTTATGAGGCCGCCCGCAACGCCGATGTCCTCAACACCGACGTCTGGGCGAGCATGGGGATGGAAGCCGAGCAGAAACAGCGTGAGCGCGACTTCAAGGGGTTCCAGATCAACATGGACGTGGTGCGGACCGCCGCTCCCGAAAGCGTTGTCATGCACTGCTTGCCGGCCCACCGCGACGAGGAGATCACCGACGAGGTCATGGAGAGCAGCCATTCGGTGATCTACGACCAGGCCGAGAACCGCCTGCACGTGCAGAAAGCGATCATGGCCACGTTGATGGCGTAAGGCACAAAGGCGGTTTCAGGTCGTTAATCTTCGGAGACAAGATGAACATTGTTTGCCCCCACTGCAACTTCTCCCGTGATGTGCCGGACGCCCAGGTCCCCGCCCGCCCGGTCAAGGTGACCTGCCCGAAGTGCCAGCAGGGTTTCAGCTTCGACAGGACCGTCACGGTGGCAGCCAGCGCTTTTGACGCCAATTTTACCGACAGCCCCGGACCGGCAGCCGTCCCCCCGCAGGAGGCGCCCACCACCTGTCCGGCCTGCGGCCTGGAGCAACCGGCCGGCGAGGCCTGCGCCGGCTGCGGCGTCATCTACGCCAAGTGGGCGGCGCGACATGAAGGCCGCCCCGAGCCGCGGGAGCAGTGGCCCGCCACCCCGGGACGAAACCGGCATCCCGGGGCGCGCCGCCTACATGGCGGCCGCCACCCCTGCCGACCTTCCCAAGGCCGGTTTCTGGCTCCGTTTCGTCGCTTGCCTGCTTGACTCGCTGATCCTGGGGGCAGTGCAGTTTGGCATTGGCCTGGCCTTCGGCTTGGCCGGCGGGGCCATCATTGGTGGGGACAGCGACAGCTTCGCCTTGGATCTGGTGACCTGGTTATGCAGCACGGTCGTCGGCGTGACCTACTACATCTTCTTTACCGGCTATAATGGGCAGACCCCCGGCAAGATGGCGCTGCGCATCCAGGTGGTGCGCACCGACGGGACGGCGATGACCTACAGGCGGGCGTTCCTGCGCGAGGTGGTCGGTAAGTTCCTCTCCGCCCTGATCCTCGGCATCGGCTACCTCATGGCCGGCTTCGACCGCAACAAGCAGGGACTGCACGACCGCATCGCGGGAACGTACGTAATCAAACTCTGAAACGAGAGTCGCGAAGAGAGAAGGGGTTTCTCGTTCTCGTTTCTCGTTTCTCGTTTCTCACAATTGACAAAGGAGCATTCCCATGGCCAAGAAATCGTCCGTTAAAAAGATCGTCCTCGCCTACTCCGGCGGGCTGGACACCTCGATCATCCTCAAGTGGCTCACCGAGCAGTACGACGCCGAGGTGATCGCCTACTCCGCCGACCTCGGCCAGGGGGAGGAACTCGACTTCATGTCCCGGCCAAGGCCAAGGCGACCGGCGCCAGCAAAGGCTACATCGTTGATCTCAAGGAAGAATTCACCCGCGACTTCGTCTTCCCGATGTTCCGCGCCAACGCCATCTACGAGGGGCGCTACTTCCTCGGCACCTCCATCGCCCGGCCGCTGATCGCCAAGGCGCAGATGGAGATCGCCAAAAAGGAGGGGGCCGATGCCGTCTCCCACGGCGCCACCGGCAAGGGCAACGACCAGGTGCGCTTCGAACTGGCCTACTACCACTTCGACCCGGCGATCAAGGTCATCGCCCCGTGGCGCGACTGGGATTTCAAGAGCCGCACCGACCTCGAAACCTACGCCAAGAAGCGCGGTATCCCGGTTCCGACCAGCAAGACGCTTCCCGTGGAGTTCCGACCGCAACCTGCTGCACATCTCCTTCGAGGGGGCGATCCTCGAGAACCCCTGGGCCGAGGCCCCCGAGGAGATGTACGTGTTGACCAAACGTCCGGAAGATGCCCCGGACCAGCCGGAGTACGTCGAGATCGAGTTCGAGAAGGGCGACGCGGTGGCGGTCAACGGCAAGCGCCTCTCGCCGGCCAAACTGCTGGCCAAGCTCAACGAACTCGGCGGCAGGCACGGCATCGGCCGCGTCGACCTGCTCGAGAACCGCTACGTCGGCATGAAGAGCCGCGGCGTCTACGAAACCCCGGGCGGCACCATCCTCGAGGAAGCGCACCGCGGCGTCGAGTCGATCACCATGGACCGCGAGGTCATGCACCTGCGCGACGGACTGATGCCGCGCTATGCCGATATGGTCTACAACGGCTACTGGTTCTCCCCCGAGCGGCGCGTTCTGCAGACGCTGATCGACGCCTCGCAGCAGACCGTCAACGGCAAGGCCCGCATCAAGCTGTACAAGGGGCACGCCCGGGTGGTCGGCCGCGATTCGGCGACCGACAGCCTGTTCAACGTCGATTTCGCCACCTTCGAGGCCGACCAGGTCTACAACCAGGCCGACGCCGAAGGGTTCATCAAGCTCAACGCCCTGCGCATGCGCATCGCCGCCATCCAGCGCGAAAACCTGAAGAAGGGGAAGGTCAAGGCGGTGAAGGCGGCAGCCAAGCCGGCGGCGAAGAAGACGGCGAAAAAGAAGTAGCGCGAGACGCGAAGCGAGAAACGGGAAAGGCATTTTCGCGATTCTCGATCCTCGTTTCTCGATTCGAGACTCTATGGATTTCACCAAGCAGCACATCAAGACCTCGGTGGTCGCCTGCATCATCGATGGCGGCGACCATGTCGTTCTCACCCGGCGCTGCATCGAGCCGTTCTGCGGCCAGTGGGTCATGCCCGGGGGAAAGATCGACTTTGGCGAGTCGCTGCTGGCGGCGCTGCACCGCGAGGTGCGCGAGGAGGTCGGGCTGGAGGTGCAGGATCGATGGGCTGATCGATGTCTACGAACATGTCGGCATCGGCCCGCAGAACGACCATTACGTGATCCTTTACTATCGTGCCCATCCGCTCGGCCGCGAACTGCGCCCGAACGGCGCCGAAGTCACCGAAGCCTGCTGGGTTCCGGCGCAGGAACTGCACCGCTTCAGCATGACCCCGGGCACCCGCCACGTGCTGGCCCGGCTCTTCCCCGGCCGACCTCGCCGATCCCGGCCAGCCGGCCGACGAACTGGCCGAGCGCGTGCGGGCCACCGGGTACTCCGTAAGGCCCGCGCCATGTTCCGCATCGTCGACCAGAACCTGCGCCTCGACTACCCCCCCGGGCACCACCTGCACTGCCTGGTCTGCCAGATTCCCAATCGGCTGGGCGAGGGGGAGGCTGCCTGCCGGCTGGTCGACCCGGAGCCGAAGTGGGCGCAGATCCGTTCGATCCTCGACCTGGTGGCGGCAGCCGAAGGAAATCTCCGCAAGCTGCATTTCCTGGTCTTTCCCGAAGCGTGCCTGCCGTTCGCGCACCTCGACGAGATGCTCGGCTACCTCGGCGAGCATTTCCGCCCCAACACCGTCACCATCTTCGGCATCGAGCATATCCGGCTGCGCACCTATCTGGCCCTGCTTCAGCCAGTTTGCCGGAGACAACGCCGAGGCGCTGGCCAGCGTCGAGGCCGATGTCGCCGCCGGCGACATCGAGGCGGTGCCGGTCAACTGCTGCGTCACCGCGGTCAAGGAGGCGGACGGCGCGGCTGCGGGTCTTTCTGCAGGCCAAGAGCCATCCGTTCTTCGGCGAGGAGACCATCGACCCGTATCACGACCTCTACCGCGGCAAGGTTTTCCCCCTGTTCCGCTGTGCTCCGAGCGGCTTCAACTTCATGCCGGTGATCTGCCTCGACTACGTCTACCGCGACCTCTACCAGTCCAACATCACCGCCATCATCGAACGCGCCAACCAGCTGTTCTTCCAGTCCCGCCAGCGCCTCGACCTGCTCTGCGTCCTGGAGTGCAACCCAAAACCCGAGCACCAGGCTTTTCGCGACGTCATCAACGGCTTTTACGGCGAATACCTCGCCTACACGCCGGGGGTGCGCGACACCACCACGGTGTTCTGCAACAGTTCCGCTGAAACGACCGGCTTTGGCGAAGGGCCAGACGCCTTCGGTCACTCGATGGTGCTCCTGCACCGCAGTCACAAGCTGGCGCCGGTGGACAGCGATGAATTCCGCACCGACGATTTTGACGGCCTGCCGGTCTGTCGACTGCGCTTTGCGGCCGAGACCCGGCTGCACTACTTCAATCTCCCCCTGCTTCATGAACTCGATCCGCGCACCACGCGCTACCCGATGAAGATCCACGCCATCTATCGACCCGACGGCACCGGATGGGACCGGCTCAAGCGAGCTGTCCCCCGGCCTGACCGCCAACGGCCACGATTTCCAGGCGGTGCGCCAGCGTGACGCCGCCGAACCGACCGCAAGGGAGTTGCCGCATCATGAGTGAAAAACTTTGGGGGGGACGCTTCTCCCAGCCGACCGACAAGTTCGTCGAGGAGTTCACCGCCTCGATCCAGTTCGACCAGCGCCTTTACCGCTACGACATCCAGGGGTCGATTGCCCACTGCCGGATGCTGGCGAAACAGGGGATTATCACCGGCGAGGACGCCGATGCCATCGTCGCCGGCCTGGGCGAGCATCCTGGTCGAGATCGAGCGCGGCGAGTTCGAGTTCTCCATAGCCCGCGAGGACATCCACATGAACGTCGAGGCGCGGCTGATCGAGAAGATCGGCCCGGTCGGCGGCAAACTGCACACCGCCCGCTCGCGCAACGACCAGGTGGCCCTCGACGTGCGCCTCTACCTGCGCGACGAGGTCGATGCCATCCGCAAGGCGCTGACCGCCCTGCAGCAGAGCCCTGCTCGACCAGGCGGAGAAGAACCTCGACGTCATCATGCCCGGCTACACCCACCTGCAGACCGCCCAGCCGATCCTCTTCGCCCATCACCTGCTGGCCTACGTCGAGATGTTCGCCCGCGACGCCGGACGGCTGGATGATCTGCGCGCCCGGCTCAACGTCCTGCCGCTCGGCGCCGGGGCCCTGGCCGGCACCACCTTCCCCATCGACCGCGAGTGGGTGGCGCAGCAGCTCGGTTTCGATGGCGTGACCCGCAACAGCCTCGACTCGGTTTCCGACCGCGATTTCGCCATCGAGTTCTGCAGCTTTGCCGCGCTGACGATGATGCACCTGTCGCGCCTGGCCGAGGAACTGGTGCTGTGGTCGAGCGCCGACTTCGCCTTCGTCGACCTCTCCGACGGCTTCTGCACCGGCTCCTCGATCATGCCGCAGAAGAAGAACCCGGACGTCCCCGAACTGGTGCGCGGCAAGACCGGCCGGGTCTACGGCAACCTGGTCAGCCTGCTGACCCTGATGAAGGCGCTGCCGCTGGCCTATAACAAGGACATGCAGGAGGACAAGGAGCCGCTCTTCGACACCATCGACACGGTGCGCGGCAGCCTCAAGGTCTTCGCCGAGATGATCGCGCAGATGCGGATCAACGCTGCGCGGATGCGCGCAGCCGCGGCGCGCGGCTTCTCCACCGCCACCGACGTCGCCGACTACCTGGTGCGCAAGGGGCTGCCGTTCCGCCAGGCCCACGAGGTGGTCGGCAAGACCGTGCGTTACTGCGTGGAAAGCGGCAAGGACCTCCCCGAACTGACCCTGGAGGAGTTCCGCCAGTTCTCCAAGAAGATCGAGGCCGATATTTTCGCAGCCGTCACCCTGGAGGCCTCGGTCAACGCCCGTCGAGGCGACCGGCGGCACCGCCCGTGCCGCCGTCGAACAGGAAATCGCTCGGGCACGCCAGTCGCTGCTCCAACCATCATGAACGGGAGATTCGGCATGGCATTTTTGCCCTTACGGACCGCGCCCCGCGCCTCGCGCCTGACCATCCTGCCGCTCTTGCTCCTGGCCGTGGTCGGCCTGGCCGCCTGCGGCCGGAAGGGGCCGGTGCTCCCGCAGCTCCCTGCGCTCCCCGCCGCTCCCGCAGAGATGCGAATCGCCCAGCAGGGCGACGATTTCGTGATCTCCTGGACGCTCCCCGAACGCAACCAGGACGGGGCTCCGGCGGAGGACCTGGTCGGCTTCCATATCTACCGGATGATCTACAATGCCGCCGAGGGTTGCCCGACCTGCCGCGACCCCGAGGAACTGGTCGCGGCGATCGAATTGCGGCGGCCCGAACCGGCGGTGCGCCTCGGCAAGCGCCTCTACTGGCGCGATGCCGCCGTCGCTCCCGGCACCGGGCAGGCCTATCTGGTGGTGCCGGTCACGGTCGGCGGGCATGAAGGCGCCGGGGCCGGTCTGTTCCGCGCCTGGCAGGCCCCGCCGCCGGCCCCCGCCGCGCTGCGGGCCGAAGCTGGCGACCGCCAGGTGCGCTTAAGCTGGACGCCGCCGGCCACCCTGCCGGAGGGTCAGCTGCTGCTCGGCTACAATCTCTACCGCCGCTCGGCGACCGGGGCCTTCCCGCCGGTCGCCCTGAATGGCGAGCCGCTGCGCGAGCCGCGCCTGACCGACCTTGTCGGCGAAGCCGGGCGAGAGGCCGTTTACCGCGTCACCACGCTGGTGCGCAGCGGCGATCAACTGCTGGAAAGCGCGCCGTCGCCCGAGGCTGCCGCCACCCCGCGGGGAGGGCGCTGATACGCCTTTACAACATCTGAGCGGCTGTGTTACGTAGGAAAACCCGTCACCGGGAAATTTGCCCCGACAGTTAATGTCAACTCACTGTTTTTCGAGGAGGAGAGAGTCATGTTTCGTGGTTCGATGGTCGCAATCGTCACGCCGTTCGACAGCCAGGGGAGGTTCGACGAGGAGACCTATCGCCAGCTGATCGAGTTCCAGCTTGAAAACGGTACCGACGTCATCGTGCCGTGCGGCACCACCGGCGAATCCGCCACGCTCGACTTCGAGGAGCATGATCACGTCATCAAGGTCTGCATCGAGCAGGTCAACAAGCGTGTGCCGGTGCTGGCCGGAACCGGCGCCAACAACACCCAGGAGGCGATCGAGCTCTCCCTGGATGCCAAAAAGATGGGGGCCGACGGTCTGCTGCTGGTCTGCCCCTACTACAACAAGCCGTCCCAGGAAGGGATCTACCAGCACTACAAGAAGCTGGCCGAGACCGTCGCCCTGCCGCAGGTGCTCTACAACGTCCCCGGGCGCACCGGCGTCAACATGACCGCCGACACCACCGCGCGCCTGGCCGAGATCCCCAACATCGTCGCCATCAAGGAAGCCTCCGGCGACCTGACCCAGATCGGCCAGATTCTGGCCAAGGCCGGCGACCAGATCGAGGTGATCTCCGGCGACGACTTCCTCACCTACCCGATGATGGCCATCGGCGCCACCGGGGTGATCTCGGTCTCGGCCAACGCCATCCCCGCCCAGGTCAAGGCGATGGTGACGGCCACCCAGCAGGGCGACCACGCCACCGCCCGCAAGCTGCATCTCACCTGCTCGACTTCCACAACGCCATGTTCATCGAGGCCAACCCGGTGCCGGTCAAGACCACCTTAGGCCTGATGGGCAAGCTGCAGATGAACGTGCGCCTGCCGCTGGTGGAGATGATGCCGGCCAACCTGGAGAAGCTGAAGGGGATTTTGCAGCGGTATCAACTGATTTAGTTGATTGGGATATTGGTATATTCGTATTGGCGTATTGGTTGCCGGTATCCGGTATTGGTTTTTGGGAAGTGAAGTTTTCAGAAAGCGCGCAATTTTTCGTCAAATCAAGGAAGGCAAGCGAGGTCAGCGCAGGCGTAGCAGCGCTACGTCGAGCATGCACCTCGTGCAGCCTGACGCCGAGTTGGCGGAAAAGGGCCGCTTTCCCTCGGAGTGAAACATGATCAAAGTTGCCATTACCGGCGCTGCCGGCCGCATGGGCCAGCGCATCGTCTGCCTGACCCACGAGGCTGACGGGTTGAGCGTCGCCGGGGCCGTCGAACATCCGGCCCACAAGCTGCTTGGCGAGGATGCCGGCGTGGTCGCCGGCTGCGGTCGGCTCGACGTGGCGATCACCGGCAGTCTGGAGCAGGCTATGCAGGTCAGCGATGTGCTGATCGACTTCACCTTCCCCGAGGTGACGCTGGAGAACGCCGCGGTCTGCGCCCGCCTGGGAAAAAGCATGGTCATCGGCTCGACCGGCTTCACCCCGGAGCAGCGCGCCAGGCTGGCCGACTTCGCCAAACAGATTCCGGTTGTCAGCGCGCCGAACATGAGCGTCGGTGTCAACGTCTGCTTCAAGGTGCTCAAGGAAATCGCCACCTCCCTCGGCGAAGGTTTCGATGTCGAGATCGTCGAACTGCACCACAACAAGAAGAAGGATGCCCCGTCAGGGACGGCGGTGCGCATGGGCGAGGTGGTCGCCGAAGCCCTTGGGCGCGATTACCACGAAGTCGCCAACTGCCATCGCGAAGGGTTTACCGGCGAGCGTACCAAAGAAGAGATCGGCATGCAGACCGTGCGCGGCGGCGACATCGTCGGCGAGCACACGGTCTACTTCATCGGCATGGGGGAACGCATCGAGCTGACTCACCGCGCCATGAGCCGAGACATGTTCGCGCGGGGCGCGGTGCGGGCCGCCGCCTGGCTGGCAAGCCAGAAGCCCGGCTTGTACGACATGCAGGACGTGCTGGGGCTGAATTGAATTTGAGGGGCGGTTCCTGCCGCCCCTTTATCACACTAAATCACACTTGAACGAGCAATTTTTCGCAAGGTCAAGGCGGACAAGGGACGACGCGTAAGGCGTAGCGGAGCTACGTCGCACAAGGAGTCCCGCAGGCCAACGCCGAGATTGCGGAAAAGGGCCGTTCCCCGGAGGAACAATGGCTCGGATCAACGACAACTATCTCAAACTCAAAGCCGGCTACCTCTTTCCCGAGATCGGCCGCCGCGTTCGCGAATTCGCCGCCGCCAACCCCGAAGCCAAGGTCATCCGCCTCGGCATCGGCGACGTCACCCGTCCCCTGGCCCCGGCCGTGATCAAGGCGTTCCACGAGGCGGTGGACGATCTGGCCACCACCCAGAACTTCGCCGGCTACGGCCCGGAGCAGGGCTACGACTGGCTGATCAACGCCATCATCGAGAAGAGCTACAAGCCGCTGGGCGTGTCGCTGAAAACCGAGGAGCTGTTCATCTCCGACGGCTCCAAGTGCGACTGCGCCAACATCCTCGACATCTTCGCCCTGGATAACGTGGTGGCCATCGGCGACCCGGTCTACCCGGTGTACAACGACACCAACGTCATGATCGGCCGCACCGGCGAGGCCGACGACAAGGGGTACTACAAGGGGATCGTCTACATGCCCTGCAACGAGGCCAACGGCTTCATCCCCTCGCTGCCGACGGAGAAGGTGGACATCATCTACCTGTGCTTCCCCAACAACCCCACCGGGGTCGTGGCTTGCAAGGCCGAGCTGAAGAAGTGGGTCGACTACGCCAACCAAAACGGCGCGGTGATCTTCTTCGACGCCGCCTACGAGGCGTTCATCACCAATCCCGACATCCCCCACTCGATCTACGAGATCGACGGGGCGAAACGGTGCGCCATCGAGTTCCGCTCCTTCTCCAAGACCGCCGGCTTCACCGGCGTGCGCTGCGGGCTGGTGGTGGTGCCTGAAGAGGTGATGGGGACCACGACCAGCGGCGAGAAGTACTCCTTCAACAAGCTCTGGCTGCGCCGCACCACCACCAAGTTCAACGGCGCCTCCTACCCGGTGCAGAAAGCCGCCGCGGCGGTCTACTCCGACGAGGGGTGGCGCAGACCAAAGAGATCATCGACTACTACATGGACAACGCCCGCATCATCCGCGAAGGGCTCACCGCCGCCGGGATCACCTGCTTTGGCGGGGTCGACGCCCCCTACATCTGGCTGAAGACGCCGGGCGGCCTGACCTCCTGGGATTTCTTCGACAAGCTGCTGAACGAATGCCATGTGGTCGGCACGCCGGGCTCGGGCTTCGGGCCAAGCGGCGAAGGGTTCTTCCGGCTCAGCGGCCTTCGGCCACAAGGAGAACGTGATCGAGGCGGTGGAGCGGATCAAGAGGAAGTGGGGGAAGTGAGATGAACGAAGGGCGGCCGGAGATGGTCGCCCTTCTTGCTTTTCGAGTGAAAATTTCCCGTTGACGAACCCTTTGTTTATGTTATTGTAAAACATATGTTTCTGGAGGTGCTATCTTGGGGGCTGTGCTCCTGTTCAGGGACAAAAAGGTCAGGGGTGGTTTGATTATCGAGCTGGTGGTCTGGGAGCTCGACGCGCCGTGGCAGGGTGTAGTCACCGCTTCAAATACCGGCTCTTCTGCGGCGGTCAGGAGACCGGCGCGTGTCTGGTTCGCTACGACAACGAACAGGGGAAGGGGGACCACCGGCACGTCGCGCAGCAAGAGCATTCTTATAACTTCACCAGCCTCGAAGGGTTGTTCAGCGATTTTGAGCGAGACGTCAGGGAGGCGTTGCAGCCATGAAACGAAACATTAAGATCGGGATCAAGTCGGACGACGAATTCTTCGCCGAGGCACGGGACGTTGCCCACAAGCTCGACAGCGGCTGGCGTCCGGAACGGCCGTTCGAGCGGCTCTATTTTGACGATCTGCCGACGCTACTCAAATACCTGACGCCAAAGCGGTTCGAGTTGCTCAACACCCTGCACGCCATTGGACATGTCAGCATCAACGCGTTGGCGAAGAAGCTGCATCGGCAATACCACAACGTCTTTGACGACGTGAAGACCCTGGAGCGGTTGGGGCTGGTGGAGAAGGACGGGGAGAATCGCTATTTTGTCCCGTGGGATGAAATCGACGCGACCTTTCGGTTGGCGGCGTAAGGAAATCAGGTAAACTGTCCCCTGAATTCCGCCACTACATGGACAACGCCCGCATCATCCGCGAAGGGCTCACCGCCGCGGGGATCACCTGCTTTGGCGGTGTCGATGCCCCCTACATCTGGCTGAAGACGCCGGGCGGCCTGACCAGCTGGGATTTCTTCGACAAACTGCTGAACGAATGCCATGTGGTCGGCACGCCGGGCTCGGGCTTCGGGCCAAGCGGCGAAGGGTTCTTCCGCCTCTCGGCCTTCGGCCACAAGGAGAACGTGATCGAGGCGGTGGAGCGGATCAAGGGGAAGTGGGGGAAGTAAATTGATGCAAAGGGCGGCCGGCAACGGTCGCCCTTTTTAATCGGGCTCAGCCAGCAGCAGCCAGTTCTTAGGCGTGATCTCCGCCGGGATCAGCTGAGTCACCACCCGGTAGCCGGCCGCCTGCAGCCGCGCGGCGCGGGCCACATCCATCGCCAGCGTCCCGTCCAGCCAGCCGCGCAACTCGGCGCCGCCGCCGCTGGCCAGGTCGTGGCAGCACGGCAGCACCGCCAGCCGGGCGCGCGCCGCAATCGCGCGGTCGATGCCGAGCGCCATCGGTGAGCTGTCGTCGAGTAGCAGCAGGATGCTCGAGAGCAGGCCGTGGCCACAGGCGAGATCGACCACCCGCCCGCCGCGAAAACGGCGTCGCACCCGCCGCGCCACCTCCCAGGCCTCGTACAGCTCCTTGCGCGGCAGACAACCGGCACGGCAGACGACGCGGGCGATGCGGTCGAAGAGGCTCTTCCCCGGGAAACGGTCGAGCTGCCGGTCGGTGAGGCGGTTGCGGGAGGCGTGGTCCATGGGTTATCTCCGGTGCGGGAAAGGGGGCCGCGGCAGGATAGTCGGAAAAGTTTACAACTGCACTCAGTTCACAGCGAGACGAGCTCGGCATCGAAAATAAATCAATGATAACGTGCCTATAAAGGACAGATCAGTGCTGGCATTTAAAATGCAAAAGATTATATCGGATACGTATACGCAATTATTGAAGACAGGAGGTAACGAGAAATGAAGATCGCCATGCGTACCAACCAAGGCCTGTTTCTCATCGTCTCTTTATGTCTCGCCATGATGCTGATGAGCACCGGCTTGTCGATGGCTGGGCAAAAGAAAGTCAAGATCTGCCATAAGGGCAAGGTAATTACGGTCGCTGAGCCCGCGGTTGCGGCGCATTTGGCGCACGGCGACACCTTGAATAAGTGCATTTCCGTCTGCGCTTGTCCGAAGATCTACGATCCGGTGACCTGCGCGGACGGCAAGACCTACGCCAACGCTTGTCTTGCCGAGTGCGCCGGCCAGAAGGGGTGCTCGGCGCCGTGCGCCTGTCCGGAAACCTACGATCCGGTAACCTGCGCGAACGGCGAGACCTACGCCAACGCCTGCTTCGCCGAATGCGCCGGGGAGACCTGGTGCCGGTCCCTGTGCGCCTGTACCGACATCTATGATCCGGTGACCTGCGGGGACGGCAAGACCTACGCCAACGCCTGCCTCGCCGAATGCGCCGGCCAGACGGGTTGCTCGTCGCTTTGCGCCTGCCCCAAGATCTATGATCCGGTGGCCTGCGCGAACGACAAAACCTACGCCAACGCCTGCCTCGCCAAATGCGCCGGCCAGACAACAGGATGCTCGACTCCCTGCACCTGCCCCGACATCTATGATCCGGTGACCTGCGGGGACGGCAAGACCTACGCCAACGCCTGCCTCGCCGAATGCGCCGACCAGACGGATTGCTTGTCGCTTTGCGCCTGCCCCAAGATCTATGATCCGGTGACCTGCGCCGACGGCAGGACGTACAGCAACGATTGCATCGCCGAGTGCAACGGCCAGACGAAGTGCTCGACCGTCTGTCTCCCCGCCCCCTAAATAGGACAAGCTGCCGGGGGCTCCTATAGTGATCTCCCTGCTCATCGACCAAGGGCGGCCGCGAGGCCGCCCTTTTTTCTCTGAGCCAGCGGCTGTTCTCCATGATATAGGCGACCGCCGCGCGGACCTTGGCATTGCTGAGCTTGGGGTTGCCGCCGCGCGGCGGCATGGCGTTCTCGCTGCGGATGGACGACTCTGTGTTAATATGTAGCGAACGCACTAGCGAGGAAAGGAGGAACCGATGAAGATCGATTGGGCTTACCTGCGCAAGGGGTGAACGACCTGCACCAATGCCCAGGAGTTTCTTGGGAAAAAGCGAGTGGAGGCCGAAGAGGTGGTTGATGCAAAAAAAGTGTCGCTCGGTGCCGAACAGGCCTGGGCGCTTTTGCAAGTGGCCAGGGCGGTGACCGTCGCCAAGGGGAGCAAATTTGTCCGCTTCGACCAGGTGGCAAAGCAGAAAGACGAACTGCTCAAGCAGGCACTCGGTCCCACCGGCAACCTGCGGGCCCCGACCTTCCGGGTAGGTGACGAGTTCGTCATCGGCTTCAACCCGGAGCTATACGAGAACTGGCTGAAATAGCAAAGGAGCGGGGCGACATTCTCCCCTGTCCTTTATTACGCGCTATTTCTTCTTGACGGACCGGGCTTCAACATCAAGAATTCCGGAAACAACAATAGGGGACAGGCTAATTTAAGGAAAAACAGCCTGTCCCCTTTTCCATTCCCCTTATTCTTCCCCCAAAGCTAGCGGCTGTTCTCCATGATGTAGGCGACCGCCGCGCGGACCTCGGCGTCGCTAAGCTTGGGGTTGCCGCCGCGCGGCGGCATGGCGCCCTTGCCGCGGATGGTCGCTTCGGCCATGTGCTCGAGCCCGTGGGCGAGATGCTCCTTCCAGGCGGCCTTGTCACCGAATTTCGGTGCGCCAGCCACTCCGGTCCCGTGGCAGGCGGCACAGCTCTTTTCGTAGACCGCCTTGCCTTGAGCCAGCATGGCGGGGGTCACCTCGACGGCCTTCGCCTTTCCGCCGCCCCCGTGGGACGACGCCAGGGCCGCCAGGGGAGCCGTTAGACTCAAAACAGCCAGTACGACGATCACGACAGAAATCTTGTGCATAGTTGCCTCCATGAAGTGAGATGATGTCAAAGCATAGCAGATGACAGCGTTGGCGCACGCAGGGCCTTCCGGAAAAAAATTCCCCGGTTTACAGGCCCGGCAACCCCTTTCCCAAGTCTCCGAACTTGACAACCAGTGCCGGCATGCTTACCTTGTGCACCGCCCACCGGCAATCCATTTCAACGGGAGAAACAGACGCATGAGCGTGAGCAAGCGCAAGTTCAAGGCCGAGGTCAACAAGGTCCTCGACCTGGTGATCCATTCCCTCTACTCGCACAAGGAAATCTTCCTGCGCGAGCTGATCTCCAACGCCAGCGACGCCATCGACAAGGCCCGCTACCTGGCGCTCACCGACAGCGCCATCAACCCCGATGGCGACGACTGGCAGATCGAGCTGATCGCCGATGCGGCGGCCGGCACCCTGACGGTGCGCGACAACGGCATCGGCCTGAGCCGCGACGAGGCCGCCGAGGCCCTCGGCACCATCGCCCACTCGGGGACCAAGGAGTTCCTCAAGCTGCTGGAGAGCCGCGAGGTGAAGGACAACCCGGAGCTGATCGGCCAGTTCGGCGTCGGCTTCTACGCGGCGTTCATGGTCGCCGACCAGGTCACGGTCCTCTCGCGCCGCGCCGGCGCCCCCGCCGACCAGGCGATCCGCTGGCAGTCGGAGGCCGACGGCGGCTACACCATCGAGGACGTCGGCAAGGAGGGGCGCGGCACCGACGTCATCCTCCACCTCAAGGAGGAGGGGCAGCAGTACCTCAAGGAGTGGGAACTGCGCAAGGTGGTCAAGCAGTACTCCGACTTCATCGAGTACCCGGTGGTGATGGCGGTGACCCGCAGCCAGCCCGACCCCGAGGACAAGGAGAAGCGGGTCGAGACCACGGAGGTCGAAACCCTCAACTCGCGCAAGGCGATCTGGCTCAAGGACAAGAGCGAGATCAGCGAGGAGGAGTACCACGAGTTCTACAAACACCTCTCCCACGACTTTGCCGACCCGGCCAGGACCATCCACTTCAAGGCCGAAGGCACCACCGAGTTCTCGGCGCTCCTCTACCTGCCGAAGCAGCGCCCCTTCAACATCTACTACCAGGACTACAAGATCGGCCCAACCCTTTACGTGCGCCGGGTGCAGATCATGGACCACTGCGAGGCGATGCTCCCCCCCTATCTGCGCTTCGTCAAGGGGGTGGTCGAGTCGGCCGACCTGCCGCTCAACGTCAGCCGCGAGATCCTGCAGGACAACAAGGTCGTCGCGGTCATCAACAAGAGTCTCACCAGGAAGGTCCTCGACACCCTGGCCGAAATGAAGAAGTCCGAGCTGGACGCCTACACCGAGTTTTACGGGCAGTTCGGCCGGGTGCTCAAGGAGGGGATCCACCACGACTACGCGCGCCGGGACACCCTTGCCGAGCTGCTGCTCTTCGAGACCACCCTGACCGAGCCCGGCAAGAAGATCTCCTTGTCCGACTACGTTGGCGCGCATGCGCAGCGAGCAAACGGAGATCTACTACATGACCGGCCCCGACCGGGCCACCGCCGAGGCGTCGCCGTATCTAGAGGTCTTCAAGGAGAAGGGCCTCGAGGTGCTGCTGGCGACCGACGACATCGACGACCTGATCATCAGCGGGCTCGGCCGCTACCAGGAGAAGGAGTTCCAGTCGGCCCTCAAGGGCGACCTTGACCTCGGCGACAGCAAAAGGGCAGAGAAACAGAAGGAGTACAACGACCTGTTGGCGCTGATGCAGGAGCAGCTCAAGGAGCAGGTCAGCGCGGTGCGTGTCTCGGGGCGGCTCAAGGAGTCGGCGGTCTGCCTGGTGACCGGCGAGCACGACCTCGACCCGCAGATGGCCAAGATGTTCCGCGCCATGGGGCAGGATGTCCCCAAAGGGCAGCGCGCCCTCGAGGTCAACCCCGACCACCCGCTGATCGCCAAAATGCAGACGCTGTTCGCCGCCGACGCCAGCAGCGAGCGCCTCAAGGAGTACGTCGAACTGCTCTACGACCAGGCGCTGCTCCTCGAAGGCGACCGCCCCCGCGACCCGGTGGCCTTCGCCCGGACCCTGTCGAAGCTGATGGCGGAGACGGCCGGGGGCTGAAGTAAAACGCGGACAGAATTCAATTCTGTCCGCGTTTTTTCCAATGCTATTGTGTCCCCATTTTGTTGCCCTTACCCCGGTTCGGCCAGCAGCAGGCGATTCTTCGGGGTAATCTCCGCCGGGATCAATCGGGTCACGACCCGGTAGCCGGCCGCCTGCAGCTTGGTTGCCCGGTGCACATCCATGGCCAGCGGGCCGTCCAGCCACCCGCGCAATTCTCCGCCGTCGCCGTGCTCCAGATCGTGGCAGCACGGCAGTATCGCCAGCCGCGCTCGTGCCGCAATGGCCAGGTCGATGACCCGGTCGGTCAGCCCGCCGCAGGCATGTACCGAGACCACCTGGTCGTCCGCTGTCAGGGCCACGGTCTCGAGCTCCCCGCATTGCAGTTCCACCCGCCCCCCCAGGCGCGGCCAGGACGCTTCCAGTGCCGCCTGCAACTTGGCCGCGCTCTCCGGCAGGGCTCGATCGATGCCGAGCGCACAAGGGGAGCTGTCATCGAGCAGCAGCAGGAGGCTGGCGAGCAGGCCGTGACCGCAGGCCAGATCGACGACCCGTCCGCCGCGGAAGCGGCGCCGCACCCGCCGCGCCACCTCCCAGGCCTCGAACAGCTCCTTGCGCGGCAGGCAGCCGGCATGGCACACGGCGCGGGCGATGCGGTCGAACAGGGTCTCGCCCGGGAAACGGTCGAGTTGACGGTCGGTCAGGCGGTTGCGTGAGGAGCGGTCCATGCAGTCTCCGGGGGCGAACGGGGGAACGCAGCATCACAAATGGAATCCGCGACCGATAATTAAACAGGGCGACCCGGAAATCCCGACTATGGCCGTATCTCGACTACCGTGCCATCGGGCGCCAACCGCTCGATCTCCTCGATCTCTTCATCGGTGACGGCGATGCACCCCCGGGTCCAGTCAACCTCGGCATGGGCATCGCCAACCCAGGCGAAACCGTTCTTGATGCCGTGAATCATGATGTCCCCACCCGGAGCAACCCCCAAGGCTCTCGCCCGTCGCCGGTCGTCCTCGTTCGGATAGGAGATGTGCAGGGACAGGTGGTAACTGCTGTCCCGGTTTCTTGAGTCGATGGTGTAAATCCCCTCCGGGGTTTTGTTGTCGCCCTGCCGTTCTTTCGGGCCTACCGGGTTGCCCCCCAGGGCGATCCGGTAGGTTTTGAGCACCTCTCCCCCTGCGAACAACGTCAAGCGGCGGCCGGCTTTTTCAACCAAAATCCGATCGGCCGAGCCCTTCGCGAGCACGAACGCGAAATACTTCCGTTCAAGCGCGTCAAGTTGCTGCTGCAGGGCAAAAATTGCCTCCTCCCTGCTATTGAGCTCGGCCTGAACGGCCTCGATTCTGGTTTGCTGCGTAGCAATCGTCCGGTCCTTGAGCGTGACATTATTGATCGTAAAGATCATCGTCTCGCTGTTTTGACGGTAGGTGCTCTCGGGGTAGTCCTTGATGAGTGTCTGAAAACTATCGAGGGCCTTCTGGTAATCCTTTTGCCCGTTCCTCGGGTGCGCATGGATAACCCCCATCTCGAATAGCACCCGGTCCTGCGTCACGGGATGCTCTTCGGCAATCCGCGCATATCGATCCAGGGCAGCCGAATAGCTCCCCTGGGAGAGCAGGACATTGGCCTCCTCGAAGGCGGACCTGGCCTGGAAGGCGCCGTTCATATGGCCGCAGCCCGCCACAACGATGCCGATAAGGATCAGGAGAAGGTGCCTGAGCATGTTGAATCGCATTTATTCACTCACAAGGCGGTGACAAGGTTGAGCCCCTGTCACCGCCTTGCCTGACCGCTGATGGAACAGTTGACTGCTCCCCTGAGGGGCCTACTTCCGCATCGATTTCTGGAACACGGCATCCGCCTGTTGCGCTTTTTCCGCGGCGATCCGTTCCCGTTCCAGGGCGGCCTTTTCGGCGTTCTCGGCGCGAGTCGTCGCGTCTTCCGCCTTCAGCCTGGCGGCATCGGCGGCCGCTTTGGCCGCCTGGGCATCCTGCAGGGCCTGCTCGACCTTCGCATCCAGCATTTTCTGCTCAGCCTGCACCTGCGCCATCTCCTGGGAGGTTGCGCAAGCGGTCAAGGTGGCGGCGAGAACAATCATCATCGAGGTTGCCAACAGTCTGTTTTTCATGGTTCATCTCTCCTTGGGGTTGAGTTTGTCGTCGCGATTGCCACGGAATTGCCGTCGCTCCGGCCACCTTCCTGCCGTGCAACAACGACGATCGCCTAAAGCTTCTTGACAGGGTCGATTACGATACCGTCGATGTCCAAATCCATTTTCAGACGCTTGGCCGCAACCTTGGCCGTGTTGACATCGCCGAACGGGCCGGCGAGGACGCGGTAGCCGGTGCCCGTCGACTGCTTTGCCAACACCCGCGCCGGGATAGGTGGCCCCTGATGATTGATGATGGCGGCCAGCCGCTGCGCCTCCCTCTCGTCGGTCATCTCGCCGGCCAGGACATACCAGGCATCCAGTTTCAGTTCCGGGATTACCGGTCTGCCGTACAAGACGGCCGGATGCTGAACTTCGATAGTTTGCAGCACCCCTTTCTCCGCGCCTGGCCGCATCTCCAGGATGGGGACGGGAATCCCCCGGGCCTCGGTTTGTACTCTCCTGACCTTGTTCCAGTCAAGCGTGCGCGCCGCTTTGCTTTCTATTGCCTTCAATCGTGCATTGATGCTTTCCAGTGCTCTGACACCCGAACCTTCCTGGGTCGCATGCGCTTCCAGGTAGAGCACACCATCACGTTGACCGACGAGATAGGGCTGGTTGACGATGAGGACCGGCGTATTGACCGGGGTGTCCCGGTAAAGCAGCTCAATGTTTTCCGGATAAAGCCGCAGGCAGCCGTTAGTGGCGTTCAGGCCGACGCTGGCCGGTTTATTGGTGCCGTGGATCAAATATCCCGCATTGCTAAGATAGAGCGCGTATTCTCCCAGGGGATTTTCGGGGCCAGGCGGTACTTTTGCGGGAAGCGGATCGCCTTTTTTGCGATGAGCCTCGGCAATTGACGCAGGCACATACCAGGTCGGCCGGGCGGCCTTGCGCACGACGTACATCTGGCCGGTCGGGGTGGGCCGATCCTCGGCGCCGACACCGACCGGGTAGGTCGCCACCGTCGGCGACTTGCCTTCTTCCCCGAAGTGAAAGAGACGCCTGGTGGCAAGATTGACCACGAGCCCGTTTCTGGGGGCGTCCGGCAGGATAAAGCTCAGGGGCAACGTGACACGCTCGCCGTCCTTCGGCCCCCACAGATCCACCCCCGGATTGGCGGCGCGGATGGCATTGATTCCCACACCGAAGTGTCGGGCCAGATCCGGCAGCGTGTCCCCATTTTCAACCCGGGTGATGGCCAGGCGGCCAATGACATCATCGCCCTTGCCTACCGCAAACCGGTGGCGTTCTATCTCCTGTTCGGAATATAGCGGGGGAAGCTCGGCCCTTTTCGTCGCAGCACATCCGGTGAGCACCAGGAGGGCGATCCCCAGGAGCATGAGCGGCAGCCTGATGATCAAGAGTGACGGGGCAACGCTTCGGCGCATGGATGAAATCGGGATTCCTTAGAAAAAGCGAAAAAAAGAAAAGCCGGAGCCGAATATCGTGTGATATTTCGGCAACCCGGCTGTCTCAGTGAGACCCTGTAGGCTTTCCGCCCCATGCTTGCGAATGGTTGAGTATTGTCGGCTATCGCGCAAACAGATTTGTTCCGTAGGTACCACCTCAAGGACATATTTGTCAACAGCCTAGGTTCCGGGAACATCCATGACAAGTAGAGTCAAGGGGAACACGCAGACTTCCCTCGAGCCGCGCGGATGGCCTCCGTGCAGATGACCGCGTTTCTGCTCGGAACGAACAATGCGCGTCCCTTGTCGCCCGACTCAGTGCCCCGCTTTCTCCCCCCAGATCGCCTTCAGCCGCTGGTCGCGGCCGCAGCCCCACCGGTAATACTGGTAGCGGACGGGGTTGTGCTTATAGTAGTCCTGGTGGTAGCTCTCGTCCCCCTTGATCGGGTAGAAGGTCGATGCTGCGAGGATCGGCGTGACCACGGTCTGATTAGGGAAGCGCGCGGCGATCTGCCGTTTCGATTCCTCGGCGATCGTCCGCTCGCCGGCGTTGGCGACGAAGATGGCGCTCTGGTAGCTGTGGCCGCGGTCGCAGAACTGCCCGCCGGCATCGAAGGGGTCGATCTGCCGCCAGTAGTAGTCGAGCAGCTGCCGGTAGCTGACCTTCTGCGGGTCGTAGGTGATTTCGACCGCCTCGTAGTGTCCTTCGTGGTTGCCGTTGTAGGTCGGATCTTTCAGCGTGCCGCCGGTGAAGCCGGAGACCACGTCGAGGACCCCGGGGAGCTTGTCGAAGTCCGACTCCATGCACCAGAAGCAGCCGCCGGCCAGGATCGCCTTGTCGGCCAGGGCGCTGCCGGTGGCGCCACCGGAGAGCATGGCGAGCAGGGTGATAATGCGCAGGCTTTGCATAAGGACCTCCTGCCGAAAGGCGAGGTATGTTCGGGTTGCGGGAACTGCCACCCCCATTGTGCCACAAAATACCATTGCAAGGCAGCCCGCCGGCTTTTCGAGTCGGGGCGATAAAGCTGGTCTTGCGACCGGCTCCTGAGTTAACCTGACTGTTGCCACAGGGAATTGCCCGGTGGCGTTGCCGTTTCTGCCGGAGTGACGCGCATGATCATCGACTGGTACCCGGGGCACATGAAAAAAGCCCGGGAACAGATTATCAAGAAACTGCCGAACATCTCCGTGATTATCGAAGTGCTCGATGCCCGCCTCCCGGGCAGCAGCGCCAACCCGCTGTTGACCCAGCTGCGCGGCACCAAGCCGTGCATCAAGGTGCTCAACAAAAGCGACCTGGCCGACCCAGCGGTGACCGACGCCTGGGTCCGCTGCTTCGAAAAACAGCAGGGGGTGCGGGCGCTGCCGCTGGTGGCGAAGGATCACCGGGATGCTGGACGGCTGCTGAAGCTGTGCCGCACCCTGGTGCCCAGGCGGGGCGGCAAGGGGGAGCGCTACCTGCAGGTCATGGTGGTCGGCATCCCCAACGTCGGCAAGTCGACCCTGATCAATACCCTGACCGGGAAGAAGGTGGCACGGGTCGGCGACAAGCCGGCGGTCACCACCTGCCCGCAGCAGATCGACCTGCACAACGGCATCCTCCTCTCCGACACGCCGGGGCTGCTCTGGCCGATGCTGGAGGACCAGCACGGGGCCTGCCGCCTGGCCGCCAGCGGCGCCATCGGCGAAAACGCCTTCGACACCGACGCGGTGGCCCTGGCGACACTCGGCTACGTCAGCACCCGCTACCCGGAGCTGCTCCTCAAGCGCTACAATCTGCCGGAAATGCCGGCAAGCCCGACCGCGATCCTTCAAGAGATCGGGCGGCGGCGCGGCTGCCTGGTCAGTGGCGGGGAAGTGGACCCGCACCGCGCGGCGGAGCTGTTCCTGCGCGAATTGAGGGGGGGCTTGCTGGGGGCAATCAGCCTGGAGCGGCCGGAAGATCTGCCGGGGAACGATGCGTCCGAAATTTAATTGTCTTTGCTGCGGCCACTGCTGCCTTAATCTGGTCGATGCCTACCAGGGGTGCGTCAGCGATGCCGACCTGCGCCGCTGGCGGCAGGGGGGGCGGGACGATCTGCTCGCCTGGGTGGTCACCCTCGACCTCGGCCCCGCAAATCAGCTGCACACCGTCTGGGTCGATCCGGCAACGGGTGACGACGTGGAACGCTGCCCCTGGCTGCTCGACCGGATCGACGGCGACGGGCATCTCTGCGGCATCGAAGCTGTCAAACCGGATCACTGCCGCAACTACCCGGAGCACCGGCAGCATGCCGCCGCCACCGGCTGCCGGGGCTACGATCAGCCCGGAGCCCCGCCCACCCGGCGTCCCGCCAAGGACTTCCACGCCGGCTGAACGCGCTTTGCCGATCCCCGCTAAAGAACCAGTTCGGCCTGCCCCTGGAAGAGTTCCTCGCGCATCCTGGCGACTTCGGCGCTCTCGAGGTATTCGTCGAAAGTCATGGTCCGGTCGATGAAGCCGCCGGGGGTGAACTCGACAATCCGGTTGGCCACCGTCGACAGGAACTTGTGGTCGTGGGAGGCGAACAGGATCACTTCCGGGTAGGCGATCAAACCGTTGTTGAGGGCGGTGATCGACTCGAGGTCGAGGTGGTTGGTCGGTTCGTCGAACACCAGCACGTTGGCCCCGGTGAGCATCATCCGGGCCAGCATGCAGCGGACCTTTTCCCCCCCGGAGAGGACCGTCGATTTTTTGGTCGCCTCGTCGCCGGAAAAGAGCATGCGCCCAAGAAAGCCGCGGGCAAAGCTCTCCCCCTCAGTGGGCGCGAACTGGCGCAGCCAATCGATCAGGGTGAGATCGGCTTCGAAATAGCGGCGATTCTCCTTGGGAAAGTAAGCCGGGGTGACGGTGACCCCCCAGCGGAAACTGCCACTGTCGGCCTGGAGTTCACCGGCCAGGATCTGGAAGAGGGTGGTCTTGGTCTGGCTACCGCCACCGACAAAGGCAACCTTGTCCCCCTTGTTGAGGGTCAGGCTGAAGTTGTCCAGCACCTTGACCCCGTCGACGGTTTTGCAAAGATCCTTGATTTCGAGGATGACGTCGCCGCAGGCGCGCTCCGGCTTGAAGACCACGAAGGGATATTTCCGCGAGGAGACCGGCATCTCCTCGAGGGTGAGCTTCTCGAGCAGCTTCTTGCGCGAGGTCGCCTGGCGGGCCTTGGAGGCGTTGGAGCTGAAGCGCTGAATGAACTCCTTGAGTTCACTGGCCTTGTCGGCAACCTTGCGGTTCTCGTCCTGCTTCTGCTTGAGGGTTAGCTGGCTGGCCTCGTACCAGAAATCGTAGTTGCCCACATAGACGGTGATCTTGCCGAAATCGATATCGGCCACGTGGGTGCAGACCTGGTTGAGAAAGTGACGGTCGTGGGAGACAACGATGACCGTGTTCTGGAACTGGGCAAGGAACTCCTCCAGCCAGGCGATCGATTTGAGGTCGAGGTGGTTGGTCGGCTCATCCAGCAGCAGGATGTCGGGGTTGCCGAACAGGGCCTGGGCCAGCAGCACGCGCACCTTTTCGCCCCCTTCGAGCTCCTTCACCTGCTTGTGACGCAGCGCTTCGGGGATGCCGAGCCCGTTAAGGAGCACCGCCGCTTCCGATTCGGCCTCGTAGCCGTTCATTTCGGCAAACTCGGCTTCCAGTTCCCCCGAGCGGATGCCGGCCGCCTCGCTGAACTCCCCCTTGGCATAGATCGCCTCGCGTTCGGCCATCACCTTGTAGAGCTTTTGGTGCCCCATCATCACGGTATTGAAGACCGTCTCCTCGTCGAAGGCGAAGTGGTCCTGGCGCAGCATGGCAATGCGTTCGCCGGGCCCGACGGAGATGTCGCCCTTGTCCCCTTCGAGTTCCCCGGCGAGAATCTTCAGGAAGGTCGACTTCCCGGCACCGTTGGCCCCGATCAGGCCGTAGCAGTTGCCGGGAATGAACTTGATGTTGACGTCTTTGAAAATGACTCGCTTGCCGTAGGCGAGAGCGACGTTGTGGGCGCTGATCATGGCTGCAATACGTCCTTTGTTCGGGAAATAAAAAACCACAGGGGCAACCCTGTGGCGCACGTGCCGTGTGCTTGTACCACCTGAACCCTGCTAACGGCAACCAATTAATGAGGGGCGTCACCGTCCCTGGTAACTTTTTGCAAAACCACCGGCGATTGCGGTAAACTCGCCGGCAGGGGGTAGTGATGACGACTTCTGCGAATCCGCTGGGCAAGGTGATCGGTCTGGCACTGCTGGTGGGCGGCGCCGGGCTGGCTTATTGGGGCTACCAGCTGTCCGGCTCCCTGACCGCACAATTCTCGAAGACCCTGACCGGGGCGCTCCCCGACGCGGTGATGTACCGCTACATCGGCGGGGCGATCAGCTGCGTGGTCGGGTTGTTTCTACTGGCGAGGAAGTGACGGTGGAGACTACTTCTTTTCAGCCTTTTTGATTTTTTTTTCGGCCTTTTTTTCTTTCATCGTTTTAGCCGGGGCCTTTTTATCCGTCTTCTTGCTGTCCATCCCCTTGCTCATGATGGTTCTCCTTCCCTGTCACGGTTAGAATTCTGCCCAGTTACAAAGCCGGCACCAGTCTAGCACACCCGGAGAAACAGTGACACTTCCCATCTTTGCCCTCCCCCTATTCACCGTTGGCATCCATCGATGGAAACGCTAGAATGCACCTGCCGAATAAATCGGCACTTTCCCTGGATTTCACGCTTGCGATTGTCCTTGTACCGCCCGGCAATGCTCGTCGCGTTCGCTTTCCTCCTGTTCCTGAGCCTCGTCCCTCCGTCCCGAGCCGAGGACTCGTACGTCACTTATCCGCTGCTCCCCGCCGACTACAGTTCCATCAAGGTCTTTGATCGCCACGGGCGCTACGCCGGTCGCATCCTCCCCGAGGGGCGCCACTGGGTGACCCTCGACCGCATCCCCGCCTTTTTGCAGAACGCCGTGGTCGCCATCGAGGACGCCCGCTTCTACGCGCACGGCGGCATCGACCTGCGCGGCATCGCCCGCGCGCTGGTCAAGGACGTGGTGCAGGGGCGCCTGGCCGAGGGCGGGTCGACGATCACCCAGCAACTGGTCAAGAACAAGCACCTCTCCGCGGAGAAGACCATCGACCGCAAGGTCCAGGAAGGGCTGCTGGCAATGGAGTACGAAAAGAAGTACACCAAGCCGCAGATCCTGGAGATGTACCTCAACGAGATTTACTTCGGCAACGGCGCCTGGGGGATCGCCCAGGCCGCGCGTCTGTACTTCGACAAAAACCCGGAGGCGTTGACCGACAACGAGTGTGCCTTACTGGCCGGCGTGCCGAAGAACCCGGGGCGCTACCACCCCTTGGGGAAGCCGGACGAGGTCGCCCGGCGGCGCAACACGGTGCTGGCGCGCATGGTCGAGCTGAAGCTGCTCGCCCCGAAACAGGAACAGGCGCTGCGCGCCCAGCCGATCAAGCCGGTCAGGCCGGGGGAGGCTCCGCAGTACCTGGCCCATCTGCGCCGCAAGCTGGTCGAGTGGTACGGCCCGGAAGTCATCGCACAGGGGGGGCTGGACGTCACCGCGGCCCTGGACCTTAACCTGCAGAAGCTGGCGGAGAAGGCGCTGCCAGAAGGGGTGCGCAAACTGGCCCCCGACCTGCAGGGGGCTCTGCTCTGCCTGGAGCCGCACAGCGGCGACGTGCTGGCCGTCGCCGGCGGAACCGACTTTCCGAAAAGCACCTACAACCGCGCCTTTTTCGCCCAGCGCCAGCCCGGTTCGGCGATCAAGCCGCTGATCTACGCCGCGGCCCTGGAAGCGGGGGCCACCGCCAGCGACCGCTGGGACGATGCGCCGGTGGCCTACGACCGGGGCAACGGCCAGAGCTGGACGCCGCGCAACTACCAGGGCGAGGCCTTCGGCACGCTGAGCCTGCGCGAGGCCCTGGCCCACTCCAACAACGTCATCACCGTCAAGCTGCTCGATGCCATCGGCGTCCCGTCCTTTGTCGATTTCGCTAAAACACTGGGACTCCCCCTGCGCACCCCCAACGACCTCTCCCTGGCCCTGGGCACCGACGAAGTCACCCTGTACGACCTGGTGCTGGCCTACGCCCCCCTGGCGGCCGGCGGGCTGCAGCCGAAAGCGCGCACCGTCCTGCGCCTGCACGACCGGCGACGCAACATCGGCACCGACCTGCCGCAGGAGAGCGTCCCGGTCCTGTCGCCGGCGGCAGCCTACATCACCACCAGGATGCTGCAGGACGTGCTGACGACCGGCACCGCCAAGTCTCTGCAGAAGTTCGCCGGAGAGCGGCCGGCCGCCGGCAAGACCGGCACCACCGACGACTATCGCGACGCCTGGTTTGTCGGCTACACGCCGCAGCTGGTCACCGGGGTCTGGGTGGGACACGATACGCCGCAGCCGGAAGGCAGGGGATTCACCGGCGGGGCGGTGGCCGCCCCGATCTGGGAGCGCTTCATGCGGGGGGCGCTGGCCAAGGAACCGGTCGTCGACTTCCTGCAACCGGAGACGGTTATCGCCGTCGCCATCGATCCGCAGACCGGCTATCTGGCCACGGCGGACTGCCCGCAGCGACGGGAGGAGTTCTACGTCATCGGCACCGAACCTACGGCGTACTGCCATGAGCACTTCGCCAAGACAACTGATCCGGGATCAGTGCATCCTCCGCTGCCGAAGGCCCTGGAATCGGCGACGCCGAGCCCAAGGTGACGGCCGGCTTTTCTCACCCGACCGGGGCTCTTGCCCAAGAGATTGATTTATCTTCGTGGGGCGTCAGGGGTATACTGGTGCCGAAATGACCTGCTGTCACCCCCACGATCAACCAAGGACCCCATGCCCTTTTGGAGAATCACCCTCGCCCTATTCGCCCTGCTCAGCACCTTGACCTCAACCGTTCTGGCTGCCGAGCAGAAGCCCGTGCGGGTAACGTTCACCATTGTTGAACACGACTCTGGCCCGGAGGCGACGCTCGGCACGGGCGACCGGCTGTACCTGCGGATCAGCTACCAAAGCCCGGTTCCGGTGCGCTTTGTGGCCGAAGCCTTTCGGCAGGAATCGCGCCAGGATGAGGCCTTCACCAGCTCCACGCCCCCCTACGACGCCGGGAGCGGCGAAGCTATGGCCTGGCTCGGTTTTTCACGGCCGATCCGCATCGACGAAATCCGCGTGACCGCCTTCGATATGGAATGGCAGGAACGCGGCACCCAGTTCGTCGAGGCGGTCGCCACCTGGGAAGAGCGGGAAAACGAGCCGCGGCGGCAACCGGCGGTCTGGGTCGAGCCGCTGCTGAAGCACCACCGCCACGTGTTCGACAACACCTTCGATCCCCAGCCCAAAAAGCCCGCACCGCTGTTCGACGCGCTCTTCCTCTTCTCGTTCATGGCGATGCCGATGTACCTGATCATGCAGCTGCAGATGCTGATCCGCTACCGCGGCCGCTGGCAGTGGTATGCGACCGTACCACTCCTGCCGATTGTGCCGCTCGCCCTCTATTCGGCCCTCGGCCTCGGGTTGAGCGCGGAATTGTGGGTCATCTTCCTCTTCCGCTACATGTCCGTCGCCCTGATCTACCTGGCGATCCTGTGGGTGGTCAAATGGCGCCACGATCGGGAAAGTGCGGTCACCTGCCGGCAGGAATCTCCGAACGGGAATTCGGCTTGAACTGCCGGTTTTCGCAGCCAGGCCGACCGATTGTCACCGGACGCAACGATCGATTACAATCGAGACGTGGGTGGCTTCACTGGTTTTCAACGCTCCGTGGGAGGACCCCTTGCGCTCTGTTGTGTTGCTCGCCATGATGTTCATGTTTCTGAGCGGATGCTCCGACAAGGACTGGCGCACCGCCAGCCGCGCCCCGGCCGGGATCGCCCCAGACCCCAAGGTGACCAGCGAAGCGGTGGTGCAGGTCTACGCCGCCCGGGCCTGGGGGTGGCGAGGCTGGTTCGCCGTGCACACCTGGATCGCGACCAAACCCAGCAATGCAGCGGACTACACGGTCTACGAGGTCATCGGCTGGCGCCAGCACCGCGGCCTGCCGGTGCTGCGCATCGAGCAGGATGTCCCCGACCGTTTCTGGTACGGCGAACAGCCGCGACTGCTCGCCGATCGCCGCGGCGACGGTGTCGATCAGCTGATCACGGCGGTCGACCAGGCGGCGCGCGCCTACCCCTGGCCCGAGACCTACGAGGCCTTCCCCGGGCCGAACAGCAACACCTTCACCGCCTGGGTGGCTCGCCAAGTCCCCGCTCTCGGGGTGGACCTCCCCCTCACCGCCATCGGCAGCGGCTACGTCAACTGACCGGCGACATTTTTCCGCATTTCTGCTAGATTTTCCGGCGCGACGCGAAGCCGTTCGCCATCAACCCATTCCGAGAGGATCAACCATGCCCAGTTTCGACGTGGTTTCCAAGGTTGACATGCAGGAGGTCGACAATGCCGTCAACCAGGCGCGCAAGGAGATCGAGCAGCGCTACGACTTCAAGGGGACCCACAACGAGATCAACCAGGAGAAGGACGCCCTGGTCATCCTCGCCGCCGATGACTACAAGCTCGCCGCAGTGATCGACGTCCTCAAGGGGAAACTGGTACGCCGGGGGATCTCTCCGAAGTGCCTCGACTTCGCCAAGAAGGAACCGGCTTCCCACGGGGCGATGCGCCAGCGCGTTGGCATCGTGCAGGGGATCGACAAGGAACGCGGCAAGGAAGTCGTCAAGTTCATCAAGGAGAGCAAGCTCAAGGTGCAGGCGCAGATCATGGAGGAGCAGGTACGCATCAGCGGCAAGCAGATCGACGACCTGCAGGAGGTCATCCAACTACTCAAGGGGCAGGATTTCGGCATCGAACTGCAGTTCGTCAACATGCGCAGCTAGGATGGCGGCGACCGAGTCCGGACGCTATGACCTTCTCCTTCCTGGCCACGCTGCTGCGCGTCGGCACCCTGCTGCTGATCGGTTTCGCCGGCTTCTGCCTGCTGGTCTACTGGCGGCAGGAGGGGATGCTGTTCCTCCCCGAGCAGGCGCCGCTGGAAACAGTCCGGCGCGAGGCGCAGTTGGCCGGCTTCCGCCTTTGGCCGGAGGAAGGGACCGGCTACCGCGCCCTGCTGGCCGAGCCCTCCGGCGCGGCACGCGGCACCTGCGTGATCTGGCACGGCAACGCCGGATCGGCCCGCCAGCGCGGCTATCTGGCGGCGCCGCTGCTGCGGCTGGGATGGCGGGTGGTGGTGGCCGAGTACCCCGGTTACGGGGCGCGGTCGCGCGGCAGCCTGCGCGAAGCCGCGCTGGGTATCGAGGCCAGGGAGTTGATTGTGGAGGTGCAGCGACACTTCGGCGGGCCGGCTGTCGCCATCGGGGAGTCGCTTGGCGCGGCACTGGCCGCGGCGGTGGCCGGCGACCCGGCCGTGCCGGTGGCGGGGGTGATCCTGTTCACGCCGTGGCATGACTTGGACGGGGTCGCCAAGATTCACTACCCGTGGCTGCCGGTCGGGCTGCTGCTGCGCGACCGTTTCGACAGCGCCGCAAGCCTTAAAAACTACCGCGGTCCGGTGGTGGTGGTGACTGCCGGCAGCGACGAGATCATCCCCGCCGCCGAGGGACGGCGGCTCTTCCAGGCACTGGGCACTCCAGCCAGGCGCCTGCAAGAAATTCCCGGAGCTTATCACAACGATTGGGTCGAGCGGGTGACGACAAACGATTGGCGTGAGTGGCTGGCTTTCGCTGCCGGTGGCAACTGATCCCGGGGTTCGTGGTCCTGTCCGGTTTGAACCGGACAGGCAGGTTTATTCCTTCAGGCAATCAGCGCGCCAGCAGCAGAGCATCTCGGCGCAGTTTTGCCGCCAATCGGCCCCGTAGCAGGGGTCGTTCCCTTCCGTCTGCTGGATCTCCCTGATCAGTTCCGCCTTGCGCAGTTTGCCGATCCCGGCCAGCCCGACCGCAGCGGCCCTCTCGCGAATTTCCTGCATGTTCATCCGTCACCTCCAGACGCGTTGATCAAGACGAATTGGCATCCTTACGTCAAGCCAACCACACCCCTGCGATTTGTCAAGAGGAGAGAGGTCAGCTCCCCTTGACAAATCGCATCGCGTCACCCTACAAACTATGATTGAATTGGTCATTAATGTTATACTGAACGCAAAGACGCAGGGGCGATAGACGACAGTCTTTCGCCCGACAGCGGCGCCACCCCGGCCGCAGGCAAAGGAGAAAAGCCATGAGCGACAGATTCACGCAGGCCTCCGCGGAACTCGCGGAGAGGAACCCTTACCTTTGTGAAAGCTGCACCACCACGTTCGGTCATCCGACCATCACGCACCTGACGGATGACCCAGGAAGGCGTATTCAGCACCACGAACCGGAGCACGCGCGGCGAGGCGAGACTATTTTCGACGACGCCATGCCGTTTGGCGACTGACCCGGCCCAGCCCGTCGAGCCATCGGTTTACGGAGGCAAATGGCCTCCCTGCTTTGCATGAGGGGGGATTGTTGTAGTATGGTGCGGGCCTCGTGGCGTCAATCCACCTTATTTTTTGCCGGGGGTTCTAAGCACACATGCTCAATTTCGACGAATTGGAAAAAGGCTTCACCGAGGAGGAGGCGCTCGCCGAAGCGCGGCGCTGCCTCAAGTGCAAGAAGCCGCTGTGCGTCAAGGGCTGCCCGATCGACAACCGCATCCCCGAGATCATCGCGGCCATCGAGCAGCAGGACTACCGCACGGCCATCGACATCATCAACGAGAACAGCAACCTGGCCATCATCTGCGCCCGGGTCTGTCCCCACAATGACCAGTGCGAGGGCTCCTGCGTCCTCAGTCGCAAGGGAGAAGGGATCAAAATCAGCAAACTGGAGCGCTTCCTCGCCGAGAAGGAGATGGAACTGGCGCTCAACCGCCTGCGCGGCAAGGTGGCGGTGATCGGCTCCGGCCCGGCCGGGCTCTCCGTCGCCTCGATCCTCGCCAAGCAAAATTACCGGATCACGGTCTTCGAGGCCCAGGCCAAGGCCGGCGGCGTCCTGCGTTACGGCATTCCCGAGTACCGCCTGCCGAAGGAGGTGGTCGACAAGCAGATCGAGATTGTCCGCAACCTTGGCGTGCGCATGGAGACCGGGGTGGTCATCGGCGAGGATCTGACCCTCGACCAGCTCTTCGCCATGGGCTACCAGGCGATCTTCATTGGCACCGGCACCGGGCTGGCCAAGAAGCTCGGCGTCGACGGGGAGAACCTCAACGGGGCGATGCAGGCGATCTACTTTCTGGAAACCGTCACCCTGATCCAGGACGGCAGCCTGACCGGCCGCCCCTACCCGGTGCTCCCCGGCGACCGCGTGGTGGTGGTCGGCGCCGGCAACGTCGCCGTCGATGCCGCCCGTACCGCCCTGCGCCTTGGCGCGGCCAGCGTCATGGCCGTCGATATCGTCCCGGAAAAGGAGCGCCGGGCCAGCGACAAGGAGTACGCCGAGGCCCTGCACGAGGGGGTGCGTTTCGCCTTCGAGACCAGCATCACCAAGATCCATGGCGAGGCCATGGTCACCGGCATCACCCTGCAGAACTTTGCCCGCCAGGTGAGGGGGCGTGAAAGCACGGTCGTGCCACTTCCCGGCACCGAGCAGCTGGTCCCCTGCGACAAGGTGATCATCGCCGTCGGCCAGAAACCCTTCGCCCGCATTGTCTCGACCACCACCGGCATCAAGACCAACGCCAGCGGCTACGTGATCACCGAGAGCGAGCCGTATTACGGCATGACCACCCGCGCCGGGGTCTTTGCGGCCGGCGACGTGGTCCACGAACCGAAGACGGTGATCCTCGCCATGCGCGAGGGTCGCCGGGTCGCCGAGGCGATCGACGCGTTTTTGCAGCGGGGGTGAGGAGGACAGCCGGGAGGGTTGGGCGCTCTCGCCGCCGGCCCGGCTTCAACCCGGCACGGGGCGCTCCCTCCCTGGCCCGGTGGATGCCGTGGTGACTGCTTGTGGCGCTCCGGCGATCTGGGCTTCCAGTTCCGCGATCCGCTTCTTCATGGCTTTTTCCCGTTCGAACGCAGCGGTGCCGTCGCGCATGATCGAGGCCACGCCCAGCGGTTGCCCCGTGGCGTCCCTGATCATGACAATGGAAAAAGCGCAGGAGAGCTGCCGGCCGTCGCGGTGCAGCGCCGGTACGGTCAGCAACTCGGTTCCGTAGCGCGATTCGCCTGTCTCCATAACCTTAAAGTAACCCTCCCAATGGCGGCCGCGCAGCCGCTCGGGGATGATCAGGTCGAGGGATTGGCCGACAGCCTCGGCCGCACTGAAGCCGAAGATCAGCTCCGCACCCCGGTTCCACAGACGGATGAGCCCCTCGCGGTCAGCATAGAGAATGGCGTCCGGCGCCTGCTCGAGGATTTCCTTATAGATATCCTGGACCATGTGGTTGCTCCTTTCCTCTTAGCGTAGCTGGTCCTGGGCCGCCATTGAAAGCAGGCGGAGACACGCACGCAATGGCCACAAATCATGAAGATGGCAAAGCAATCTGCAATCATCTGTATTGTAATATTATGACAATGTTGACGGATTGCCATTGACCCGCATCAAAACGTGTTGGCTGTCGCAGAGTGCAGATGGGCACGTACTGTATTGCGACATCTGCCGGACCTTCTTCGAACCTGGCCGCCCGCCGACTCGCTCCAACTCTCGGTTGACCCTGACGCCCGGGGCTGCGACAATACCCGGCATTCCAAGGCAACAAAAGGCATTGCCCCATGGGAGTCCTGCGCGCCTACCGCTTTTCCCTCCTGCTGATCGCCTCGATCGTGGCGGGATCGGCCGTCGGCTGCCTGGCGCCGGCCTTCGCCGGCACCATCAAGCCACTCGGCGACCTGTTCCTCAACCTGATCTTCATGGTGATCGTCCCGCTGGTGTTCTTCTCGGTCGCCGCAAGCATCGCCGCAGCCCGTACGGCGACCGTGTCAAAGATCTCCTGGGCCATGCTGGCGGTCTTCCTGGCGACCAGCGTGGTGGCCGCCGTTGGCTCCCTGTTCTTCTTCCTGGTGGTGCAGCCGGCCCCGGGGAGCGGACTGACGCTGCCGGTGGCAGCCGCGGTGCAGACACCATCGATACTGGTGCAGCTGGTCAAGACCGTGTCCGTGCCGAGCTTTGTCGAACTCCTCTCTCATAAAGCGATGCTGCCGCTGATGCTCTTCGCGGCGGCGGTTGGCCTCGCCACCCGTCAACTCGGCGATCGCGGCGAGCCGTTGGCCAGGGTGCTGCAGAGCGGGTCCGAGGTTGCCATCCGCCTGATCGATTACGTCATGCTGCTTGCTCCGGTCGGCCTGTTCGCCTATTTCGCCGCCACCGTCAGTGAAACCGGGGCAGCGCTGGGGAACGCCTATCTGCAGTTGTTCACGGCCTACTACCTCTTTGCCGGCGGCTACTTCGTGGTCGCCTTCTCCGCCTACGCCTGGCTGGCCGGCGGGACCGGCGGCGGTCCGGCGCTTCTGGGCGCACATGCTCACCCCCTCGCTGACCGCCCTGGGGACCTGCTCGAGCATGGCAACGGTACCGGCCAACCTCGAGGCGGCGCCGCAGATGGGGGTCTCCCGCGAGGTGAGCAGCCTGGTGATCCCGGTCGGCGCCGTCATTCACAAGGACGGCTCGGTGATCGGTGCGGTGGCCAAGTGCCTGTTCGCCGTCAGCCTCTTCCGCCTTGAGCTGACGCCGGCCGTGCTGGCGGCGATCGTCGGGATTTCCGTCCTGGCCGCGGTGGTCGTCAGCGCGATCCCAACCGGGGGGATGACCGCGGAGATCGTTATCCTCTCCGCCTTCGGCTTCGGTCCCGAGGCCCTGCCGCTGCTGGCGGTGATCAGCGTGATCATCGACCCGCTGGCCACCCTGCTCAACGCCACCGGCGACAACGCCGCGGCGATGCTGGTCGAGCGGGTGGTGAACGGCCAGACCGGCGCCAGCGCGACGACGGCGGCTGACGTGCAAACGCTGCTCCTCATCCACCCGCCGGCCGCCAAAGCCTGCGAGCCGCCGGCCGGCATCGCCCGGCTGGCCGGCGTGCTGCGCGGTGCCGGGGTTCCCTGCCGGGTCCTTGACGCCAACCTCGAGGGGCAGTTGCACCTGCTGGGGCAACCGCCGGTGGTCGCGGACACCTGGACCCGGCGCGCCCACAACAGCCGGGAACGGCACCTGAGCGCGCTGCGTTGCGCCGACACCTACCGCACTCCGGCCCGCTACGCCAGGGCGGTCAGCGACCTCAACCGCCTGCTGGCCGATGGCCGGACAGGAGACCGGCGCGACCATCGGCCTGGCCGACTACCGGCAGGAGGGCTGGTCGCCCCTCGCCAGCACCGACCTCCTCAAAGCTGCCGAGCACCCCGAGCGCAGCCCCTTCTTTCCCTGGTTCAGCGCGCGCCTGCCGGAACTGCTCAGCGGAGTGCAGATCGTCGGCTGCTCCCTCAACTATCTCAGTCAGGCCCTGTGCACCTTCGCCATGGTCGGCTGGATCCGCCGCCACGCTCCGGACGTGACCATCGTCCTCGGCGGCGGACTGGTGACCTCGTGGCTGCGGCGGCCCGGCTGGAGCAACCCTTTCGCCGGGCTGGTCGACCACCTGGTCGCCGGTCCCGGCGAGGCGTTCCTGCTCGAATTGTGCGGCGCGCCGCGGTCGTCACGCCGTCCGCGCTACCGGACTACACGCGACCTGCCCCTCGACGCCTACCTGGCCCCCGGCCTGATCCTCCCCTACAGCGCCGCCACCGGCTGCTACTGGAACCATTGCTCCTTCTGCCCGGAGCGCGCCGAGGGTAACCCCTACCGGCCGCTGCCGACGGCACAGGCGCTTGACGAGCTGCACGCCCTGTGCGCCGCGTACCGGCCGGCGCTGGTGCACCTGCTCGACAACGCCGTCAGCCCGGCCCTGCTGCGCGGCCTGGCGAGCGCCCGCTACCGGTGCCCTGGTACGGCTTCGCGCGCATCGATGCGCAGCTGGCCGACCCGGAGTTCTGCCGGGCGCTGCGCGCGGCGGGGTGCGTGATGCTCAAGCTGGGATTGGAATCGGGGGACCAGGGGGTGCTCGATAGCCTGCACAAGGGGACCGAGCTGGCGATGGCGGAGCAGGTGCTGGCCAATCTGAAACAGGCCGGGATCGCGGTCTACGGCTACCTGCTGTTCGGCACGCCAGCGGAGGACGCGGCGGCGGCACAGCGGACGCTGGAATTCGTGGCACGCCACGCCGATGCCATCGACTTCCTCAACGTCGCCCTCTTCAACATGCCCGTCTTTGGGGACGAAGCCCGCAGTTACGCAACGCAGCCGTTCTACGCAGGCGATCTCTCCCTTTACACCGGCTTTCGCCATCCGTACGGCTGGGAGCGGGCGCAGGTGCGGCGCTTCGTCAGCAGCGAGTTTTCCCGGCACCCGGCGGTCGCCGCCATCCTGCGCCGCGACCCGCCGCTCTTTACCTCCAACCACGCGCCGCTCTTCGCCATGGCCGAGAGTCGCCAGCACCGGGAGTGCGCCTGATGAACGAAACGCCGCATCCGTTCCAGACCCTGACCCCAAACTTCATCATGGATGCCGTGGAGAGCCAGGGGTTCCGCTGCGACTGCCGAGTCTTCGCCCTGAACAGCTACGAGAACCGCGTTTGCCAGGTGGGGATCGAGGACGACGCGCCGCTGATCGCCAAGTTCTACCGCCCCGGGCGCTGGTCGGATGCACAGATTCTCGAGGAGCACGCCTTCTGCTTCGAGCTGGTCGAGCACGAACTGCCGGTGGTGGCGCCCCTGCGCAACCCCATGGGGCAGAGCCTGTTCGGCTACGAGGGGTTCCGCTTCGCCCTCTACCCGCGCCAGGGGGGACACGCGCCGGAATTCGACAACCTCGACAACCTGCTGATCCTCGGCCGTACCCTCGGGCGAATGCACGCCATTGGCGCGGTGCGCCCGTTCAAACATCGGCCGCACCTGAACAGCACCGAGTTCGGCCACGCCAGCGTCGAACTGCTGCGCGACAACTTCGTCCCGAGCGACTTCCTGCCAAGCTACGTTGCGGTCACCGAGCGACTGCTGGAGAGGATCGAGGCGGCGTTCCGCGACACCGCGCCGCTGCGCATCATCCGCACCCACGGCGACTGCCACCCCGGCAACATCCTGTGGCGCGACGGTGCCCCCCACTTCGTCGATTTCGACGACGCCCGCAGCGCCCCGGCGGTGCAGGATCTGTGGATGATGCTCTCCGGCGACCGGCCGCGGCGGCTGCTGCAGATCAACGAGTTGATCGAGGGTTACTCGGAGTTCGCCGACTTCGACCCGCGCGAACTCCCCCTGGTCGAGCCGCTGCGCGCCCTGCGCATCCTCCACCACAGCGCCTGGCTGGCCCGCCGCTGGGCCGACCCGCTCTTCCCGGTCAGCTTCCCCTGGTTCAACACCCCGCGCTACTGGAACGAGCACATCAACGAGTTGCGCGAGCAGCTCGCCGCCCTCGACGACCCGCCGCTGGAACTGCCCTGACAGGGGCGGCGCCGGCGCACAGACGGAGGCGACCGTAAGGCGACGATCAGCTTGGTCTCAGAAGCCGAATATCCCTTTCAGTTTCTTGGCGCCATCCACAACGTCCTTCATCGGATTTGCCTCTGCTGCCCCGGGCGCTGCCTGCCCATTGTCTTTCTGCCCGGTAGTTGCCCGCTTTTCCTCGTTTTGCTCGGCGCCCATCTCTCCCATATCCATACCCAAGGGGAGCATGCCGGTCGATTTGAACCGGACTTTCGCTGTCCAGATCGGATTCCATGGGGCCTTGGGGTCGGCGGGTTTCGGCGGCTGGGCGAAGTTGGCTTCGTTGCCATAGGCAATAAACATCAGGACCGCTCCCTCCGCTGTTTTGAAGATCCCCTTCGGGATCGTGCAAGTGGTCACCTCTGGCGGCAGGACCACTTTCTCCTTGATGTATTTCTGGACCGTGCCGGGAGAGACATAATTCATCAGACCGCCTCCCATTTCCTGACGCTCGCTTGAATTCCACATCACGATTTCTTTGGCGTCGCCACTTCCGCCAGTCGCCATCATGAAGTATCCGGTGGCATTTGGCACGGTTCGCCATCCGAGGCGGATCGCGTCGGCCAGGGCTCCTTCCGCTTTGGTGAAGGCGACCGGTTCCATAAAGTCGTGACGCTGATCCAGCAAGAACCCGATATCGGGCGTGTAGTTGCCCTTGATCAGATGATTTCCGGCCAGCGACCCATCGCCGGGCACCTGGATTCTGGTCTCGCGATTGGGCCATTCTCCATAGGTCCAGCCCTGGCGTGGCGAAAGCCGCACGACGGAGGAACCCTTGCGCGCCACCGGCACCTGACTGAAATCCGCGGCCGACATCTTGGCGGTATCCAGGATCTTGGGTTGCCCCGGCCGAATCTCCTCGCCGCAGCCCCAGTAAAAGAGGATTTTGACGTCTTCGCGCTGACCCTCTTCCGCTGGTTCCTCTCGATCAGTCTTGACTGGCGCTGGCGTCAGCAGTGGCAGGCTGTTGCCCATCTTCAGCCCTGGGGGAATCTGGTGCTCGGCAAGCGGCGCGGGAGGCGTCTCGGGACCCAAAAGATCAAGCCACAGGGAACGTTGCGCACCGCCGCCCAGGCCGCCTGTCACCATGGAAGCGAGCATCCCCCCGAGGCCTTGTCCACCACCGGACATGCCGGGCATGGCCGCATTGTCGGTGGCAATGCTCATCAGATACTGGGCGGGCGGTTTCTTGGTGTCCAGAGCAACGACGGGATGGGCCATAAAGACCGATGCGGTCAGGAGCATGGCGACACGGATGAACAAGCGCATACACGGTTCCTTTCACTCGGAGTCAATTAGACCAAGGGATAAACTGGCAAGCCTTGGTAATTTGAGTATATTGTCATCAGTCATCCCGTCAAGCCGCCAGTGCATTAAAATCGCGCGGGCGAGCTGTCGAGATCAGGTCAGGACTGAAGACAAGGTGAGGTGCGTAGTGTCTACTGCCGGGCCAATCGCCAATTGGGAAGGCCTGACTCGAAGTTGCTGCGGAAGGGGTTGATATCGAGGCCGCCGCGGCGGGTGTAGCGAGCGTAGACGGTCAGCTGTTCCGGGCGGCAGTGCCGCAGCAGGTCGGTGAAGATACGCTCGACGCATTGCTCGTGGAATTCGCTGTGCCGGCGGAAGGAGACCAGGTAGCGCAGCAGCGCCGCCGGGTCGATCCGCGGGCCGCGATAGCGGATCAGCACGCTGGCCCAGTCGGGCTGGCGGGTCACCAGGCAGTTGCTCTTGAGCAGGTGGCTGTGCAGCGTCTCCTCGATGACCTGGCTGGGATCGGCGGCGCCGGCCAGCAGCTCCGGGGCGTAGTCGTAGCGGTCGATGGCCACGTCGAGAGCATCGAGACAGTGGCCGGGGAGTTCGGCGATGACCGTGGCGGTCGAGGCCGCGAGCGGCCGTAGCCGGACTTCGACCGGGGCCCCGCTGGCCGCGCTCAAATCACCTTCGATTGCGACAGCGACGGCGGTAAAGTCGGCGAAGCGGGTCTGGTTGAAGGAGTTGAGGTAGAGCTTCAGCGACTTCGACTCGATCAGGCAGGGCGACGTGCACGGGAAGTGGAACTCGGCCATGGCCACCACCGGCTTCCCCTGCGGGGCCAACCAGGAAAGCTCATAGGCGTTCCACAGGTCAAAGCCACCGAAGGGCAGCGCTCCGGCCAGGCCCAGTTCGACGCGCTTGGGCCCGCGCGGGAAGGGGCAGAGCAACCCGGGGTCGTACTCGTCGCGGTAGGCGGTGGGCTTCCCCAGCGGCAGGTTCTGCTCAAAGTCGCTCATGGTGCCGCAGTCTAGCGGAAAAATCGCGCCGATGCCAGAGGCGCGGCCGGCACGCCTGCCCCGATTGTGCTTTTCAACAGTTGGCCACTGCCAGATTTACCCCAAAAAAATGCACGACCCGCCCTTTTTTTCAAAAGCATCAGGAGAGTATCTTCCTTGGCGGGCCGCCCAGACAAGTGCGGAGCAACTCGACCGGTTCGCCATCCCGGCCGATAAACGCCAATCGGGCGCGAACATCGAGCCAATATTTATCACCTTTCTTACAATTCTTGTTCCCGGGAATTATCATGAATATCGAGCTGTTCAATTACAAAATGGCCGATGGCAGGGAAGGGTTTACCTCTTCCATCAGAGCTATCTGCCAGTTGCGATATCAGGTCTATGTCAACGAATGTGGATTCGAACGGCCGGAAGACCATCCGGGAGGTGTTGAGCAGGATGATTATGACCAACATTCCATACACTTCTATGCCTGCTCGAAGCATTCTGACGAGGTCATCGGCACCGCCCGGATCATCCTGGGAGCTGAGCGGCCTTTGCCCATCGAACGAAACTTCAACATCAGCCAATTCCCTGCAGGCATACGACGCGAGCAGATTGGCGAAGTTTCCCGCTTGGCCGTATCCAAGGAATTTCGATGCCGCACCATCGATCGGGCAATTTTCAGGAAGGTACAGGGCTCGGCCAGCCAAATGCACCTCCACGTGGAAACGGGACGCGATTTTCGCCGACGCTGCGAACTGGAACTGATACGCGGTTTATATATCTCCCTGTACCAGGAGAGCAAACGGAGAGGGCTGACTCACTGGTTCGCGGTCATGGCCAAGGGGTTGTATACAATTCTCAGGCGCTGGGGCATCAGCTTTGTGCAAATTGGGCCTGCCCGTGACTACCACGGCATACGGGCGCCGTATCTGGTCAGCATCGAGAGTATCGAACACTCCCTCGAAATAAACGACCCCGGCTTGTATTACGAGGCGCAAAGCGCCCTGATCCATTGTCATTAAACCTCGGCAAGTTTAACGGTCCACGCGGGCCGCATAAGAACCCTCATTTGACCTGTCTGCCAAGTTGTTAAAATTCATGCTTTCAAAGACACTCTCCTGACTGTCTCCCCGACCCCTGAGTCTCGTGGCTGGTGAACCCTTGTGAATCCTGTCAAGCCCGGATCATCACCAGCAGCATTTTGAAGGGACCCGCGGCCCGCAGCGCGTGCGGGGCGTTGGCCGGCATGATGATCATCTGCCCGGCCGCCACCCGGTGGACCTCGCCGGCAATGGTGACGTCGGCCGCGCCGTCGACAATCTGCACGACGGCATCGTAGGGGGCGGTGTGCTCCGACAGCCCCTGTCCGGCGTCGAAGGAAAAGAGGGTGAGGGTGCCGATTTTCTTGTCGATCAGGGTGCGGCTGACCACCGCCCCGGCCTGGTACTGCACCAGGTCGGCCAGGGTGAGGGGCTGGGCGAGGATGTTTTCATTTAAAGTTGTCATTGCGGTACTCCTTGGTCAGGGTTTACATGCCTGAAGGGTAACAGGTGTTTGCGACGTTGCCATTGATGCCGGTCAAACAGCTGCCGCGGTGACAACTCCCCAGCGGCTCGCACTCATGCACATATTTGCGATATACTGAACCCATCGCAACCGTTCATCCCCGGGGAGCGTAGACATGGACGTTTTTGGCCGACTGGCCGAGGCCGTGCGCCGGCAGAACACGGAAGGGGAACTGCCCGACTTCATCACCCCGCTGCTGCTGAAGGTGGCCGAAGACCCCGTCGAGTTCGCCGACCGGGAAGAGTTTGTGGCCACCCTGCTCAAGTACGTCGAGGAGTACGAGACCTGGTCGGAGATGTGCTGCGAGAAGGTCGGCTACAGCCTCGAGGACATTCACCGCACCCTCGACCGCATGAAGGTGCGCTACTGACAAGGAGAGTCACCATGAACCGCTCATGCCGCATCCTCCTGACCATCCTGTTGGTCACCACCCCGGTGCTGGCCCATGCGGCCACCTGGCAGATCGATCCCGCCCACGCCACCATCGAGTTCAAGGTCAGGCACATGATGGTCGCCTACGTCAAGGGGGCCTTCGCCAAGGTTGACGGCACCATTGAGGCCGACGATGCCGACTTGGCCAAGGCCACGGTCAGCGTCACCATCGACACCGCTTCCCTCGACACCAATAATGCCAAGCGCGACGAGCACCTGCGCAGTCCCGACTTCTTCGACGTGGCCAAGTACCCGACCATGACCTTCGTCTCCAGGAAGATCGTCGGTGACGGCACCGCTCTCCGCAAGGTGATCGGCGACCTGACCATCCGCGGCACCACCCGCGAGGTCACCCTCGACATCGCCGAACTGACCCCGGCGATCAAGGACCCGTGGGGGAATCTGCGGCGCGGCGCCACCGCCACCGCGACCATCAACCGCAAGGACTTCGGCCTGACCTGGAACAAGCTGCTGGAGACCGGCGGGGCGGTGGTGGGCGACGAGGTGAAGATCTCCCTCGACATCGAACTGATTAAGAAATAGCGGCGCGCCAGACAGATCGACTCTCCCCATCGGCGGCATTTGCGGCTACAATGCCGCCATGATCCGACTGATCGTCAACGCCGACGACCTGGGGAGCAGCGCCCCGCGCGACCGCGGCATCTTCTCAGCCTTCCGCCACGGCATCGTCACCAGCGCTTCCCTGCTCGCCAACGGTCCCGGCTTCGCGCCGGCGGTCCGCGAGGCGCTGGCCTGTGGCCTGCCGACCGGTGTCCACCTCAACCTTGCCGAGGGGAACAGCCTGACCGGGGCCATTCCCGGCCTGACCGATGCCGCCGGCAACTTCCCGGGCAAGGCCGGGTTGCGCGACATCCTGCTCAACGGGTCCTTCGATCAAGCCGCTGTCCACCGGGAATTGCTGGTGCAGATCGTCCGGGTGGTCGCGGCGGGGATTACCCCCGACCATCTCGATACCCATCAGCATTGCCTGCTCTTTCCGGCCCTGACCGGCATCATCGCCGACGTCGCCGCAGTGGCCGGGATTCGTGCCCTGCGCCTGCCATTTCCCGCAGAGGCGGGCGGGGGGAACTGCCGCGAAGAGGGCTGCGCAGCGGGTCAGGTCGATCCATTTTCCACCGGCGACGCAGGCACAGCCGTCGATACGGAGACCGGGCTCACGCGCAAGGGCGTGCGCAGCCCCGGAGCGGAGTTTCCCCCGCCAGTCGGCGAACTCGGTCAGGAACTGGCCGGCGAACTCGCCCTCTACCGCCAGCTCGCCCCAACCGTCCGCACGACCTTGCACACCGCCGGGTTGTGGACCCCCGACGGCCTGTGGGGGATGCCGCTGCTGAACCGGCTGACCGAGACGACCCTGCGACAAACCATCACGGCCATTCCGGACGGCACCTGGGAACTGATGACCCACCCCGGCTATAACGATCCGCACGACCCCTTCGGCGGCCCGGAACGCGAGGCGGAACTGGCCGCCCTCACCGCCCCGGCCATCCGCCAACTGCTCGCCGAACACGGCATTGAACTGACCACTTTCGGAGCCTGCACATGCGCCTGCTGATCGCCGTCCCCCGCCAGGATCGGGTCACCGGCAACTGGATCACCGCCACCCGCCTGAAGCAGGGCCTGACGGCGCGCGGCCATGCCGTGTCGATCTGCGACACCGGCGCCGACTCCGCCGACCTGGCCGACGCCATCGACGCCTTCCGGCCGGACCTGGCACTGCTGCTGCACGCCTGGCGCAGCGGCCGCCCGTGGCTGGCGACGGGGTGCCAGCTCCCCTACGCGGTCCTGCTCACCGGCACCGACGTCCATGTCGGCCTGACCGACCCGGTGCAGGCGCCGGTGATCGAGACCGTGCTGCGGCGGGCAGCCGCGATCCTCTCCCAGAACCACCTGACCGTCACCGCCCTGCGCCACACCCACCCTACCCTGGCGCTGCACACGCACCTGCTCTCCCCCGGCATCGTCCTCGGCGACGCCCCGTTTCCGCTGCGCGAGCGGTTGGCATCCCACCCCGGCGAACTGCTGCTCCTCTGCCCCGCCGGCATCCGCCCGGTCAAGGGGCTGCTGGAACTTCTGGGCATGTGCGACCCCCTGGCGGCCGAGGGCCGCGCCCTGCGCCTGGCCTGTTGCGGACCGATCCTCGACAGCGCCTATGGACGGCGCTTTCTCGAGGCCACCGCCACCCGCCCCTGGGCCACCTACCTCGGGATCGTGCCGCCAGAAGCCATACCGGCGGCCATGCGCCAGGCCGACGTGATCGTCAACAACTCCAGCAGCGAGGGGCTCGCCAACGCCCTGGTCGAGGCGGCGGCCCTCGGCCGGCCGATGGTTGCCCGCAACATTCCCGGCAACGCCGCGGTGGTGATCGACGGGGTCAACGGCCTGCTCTATGCCGACGAAGAGGGCTTCCGCGCCGCCATCCGCCGGTTGCAGGACGAACCGGGCCTGGCCGCCGCGCTGTCGCGCCCCGAGCCGGAGCGCTATGCCCCCGAGCACGAGGCCGCCGCCCTGGAAACGCTCTGCCATGCCATCCTTCGTTGAGATTTCGACGCCGGTGCCGACATGACGGCCCGCCACCGGCGAAGCGCAATCACCCTGCGCCTGCGCCCCCTGGCCCTTGCCCTCGCCACGCTGCTGCTCACCCTGCTGGCGGCCTGCGACAAACCACCCAAAATCGCCCCGCTGCCGGCGAACGCGGTCGTCCTCGCCTTCGGCGACAGCCTGACCCACGGCAACGGCGCCCCGGCAGGAGAGGCCTACCCCGAAATCCTGGCCGGACTGCTCGGCCGCACCGTGATCAACGCCGGCGTACCGGGCGAGGTCTCGGCCGCGGGGTTGGCGCGCCTGCCACAGCTGCTCGACCAATACCGGCCGCAGCTGGTCATCCTCTGCCACGGCGGCAACGATTTCCTGCAGCGGCTCGACCGCACCCAAACCGCCGCCAATGTCGCGGCCATGATCGAGCAGAGCCGCGCCGCCGGCGCCGACGTGATCCTGGTCGGCGTTCCCGAACCCGGATTGCTCCTCTCGCCACCAAAGTTCTACCAGGAAACCGCCGAGCGCTTCAGCATCCCCTGTGAGGGGAAAATCGTCAGCGACCTGCTCGGCGACCGCAATTACAAGAGCGACACCATCCACCCCAACGCCGCCGGCTACCGGCGCATGGCCGAGGCCCTGTACGCGCTCATCATGAAGGCCCATGGCATCTAGATCGACACATCAGCCTCCCGCGGCTGCCGCCTTTCTCCCCACCTGCCGCGAGGAAATGTCCGCCCGCGGCTGGACGGAACTCGACGTGCTGTTCGTCAGCGGCGACGCCTACGTCGATCATCCCGCCTTTGGCACCCCGCTCCTCGCCCGCCTCCTCGAAGCCGAGGGCTTCCGGGTCGGCATCCTCGCCCAGCCCGACTGGCGCAACCCGGAGGCGCTGCGCGCCCTGGGGCGGCCGCGCCTCTTTGCCGCCATCTCCGCCGGGGCGATGGATTCCATGGTCAACCGCTACACCGCGGCGAAAAAGGTGCGCAACGACGACGCCTACACCCCCGGCGGCCGCGCCGGCATCCGCCCCGACCGGACCACCGTCGCCTACACCGCCGCCATCAAGGGGGCCTTCAAGGGGCTGGTAACGGTCATCGGCGGGATCGAGGCGAGCCTCAGAAGGCTGGCCCACTACGACTACTGGGACGACCGGGTGCGCCGCTCGCTGCTGGTTGACAGCAAGGCCGACCTGCTCCTGTTCGGCATGGCCGAGAGCGCTTTGCTGGAGGTGACGCGGCGCCTGGCCGCCGGGGCAACCATCGGCGAGATCCGCGACGTGCGCGGCACGGCCTACCTGGCCAAGACGGCGCCTGGCGAAGCCGTGGAACTACCCGCCTTCGAACAGGTCGCGGCCGATCACGCGGCCTACAACAGCGCCTTCCGCCTTGCCGCCCTGGAGGCCAGCCCGTTCAACGGCCGGCCGCTGGCCCAGCCGCACGGCGACCGCCGCGTGGTGGTCAACCCGCCGGCCCTGCCGCTGGGCGAAGCGGAACTCGACCGCATCTACGCCCTGCCGTTCACCCGGTTGCCGCACCCGGCCTACACCGAGCCGATCCCGGCCTACGAGCAGATCAAATTTTCGATCACCGCCCACCGCGGCTGCTGCGGCGGCTGCGCCTTCTGCGCCATCACCCACCACCAAGGGAAAACCATCCAGTCGCGCTCCCCGGCATCGGTCCGTGCCGAGGTCGACCGCATGGCCGGTCACCCCGAGTTCCGCGGCACGATCAGCGACCTCGGCGGGCCGACCGCCAACATGTACGGGATGGGATGCGGCGACCCGGCCGCCCAGGCCGCCTGCCGGCGGCAGAGCTGCCTCTACCCGGAGATCTGCCCGCAGCTGGATACCACCGATCGACGCGCCGTGCAGCTCCTGCGCGATCTGCGTGCCCACCCGGCCGTGAAGCACCTGTTCGTCGCCTCGGGGGTGCGCTTCGACCTGTTGGCGCGCCAGCCCGACTACTTCGCCGACCTGCTCGCCCATCACGTCGGCGGCCTGCTCAAGGTCGCCCCGGAGACGGTCAGCCCCAGGGTCGCCAAAATCATGCGCAAGCCCGGGCCGCAGGTCTTTGCGCAATTCCTCGACGCCTTCCGCGACCACAGCCGGGCGCTCGGCCGCCGCCAGGCGGTGATCCCCTACTTCATCAGCGGCCACCCGGGGTGCACCCTGGCCGACATGGTCGAGGTCGCCCTCTTTCTCAAGCGCCACAATCTGCACGTCGAGCAGGTCCAGGAGTTCACCCCCACGCCGGGGAGCCTGGCCACCTGCATCTGGTACACCGGCCGCGACCCGTTCACCAATGAGGCCGTCTACGTACCGAAATCGGCGGTGGAGCGCCGCCTGCAGAAGGCCCTGCTCCTCTGGCACCTGCCGGAGAGCCACCAGGCCGTGCGCGAGGCATTGCGCCTGACCGGGCGCCAGGCCGCCGCTGCCGAACTGCTTGGCAGCAGCCAGTCGACTGCTGCCAGCAGATCGCGCCGGCAGCCGGGGCCTCTGGCGAACTAACCAGGCTTGTCAAATATTTGAAAACTGCTAGCATATACCCAATTGATCTGTCCCCACCGGGGGAGGGTTAGAATCGCCGACCAAGGAGGCAGGGAATGGCTCGTCATCGCGGAATGGTTAAATGCTTGGCATATGCCCTCGTATTCCTCGTTTCCGGCTGCGCGACCAGCGCGCCCGTCGTCGGCCGGGTGCCGGACGATGCCAAATTCGTCGGCTCCGCAGCGTGCCAGCTCTGCCATGACCGGCAATACGTCAGCTGGCGCAAGAGCTGGCACAGCAAGATTGTCCGGCCGAAAACGGGCTCGATCCTCAGGGAGGCCGTGGACAAATGGGCTGGCGACGGCACCAGCCCCGGGCCGACGATCGGCAACGCCACCGGCAAGGCTTTTGCTCTCGAGGATGTCCAGTACGTAGTCGGCTTGCGCTGGAAGCAGCTCTACCTGGTGCCGAACGACCAGACCGGCAATCTCCAGTTCATGAACATGCAGTTCAATCGCGCCAGCAACAAGTGGGAGACGTACGGTCAGAAGAACGACTGGAACACCCAGTGCGCCACTTGCCACACCACCGGCTACCGCATTACCGCTTATGATGAGCAGGCCGGCAAGACCGTGAAGAGTGAATTCGCCGAGATGAGCGTCGGCTGCGAGGCCTGCCACGGCCCGGGTTCCGCCCACGTCGCCTCCAAGAGCAAGGCGGACATCTTCAATCCGGCCGGTGTGGACGTCATGGCGCAATCCAAGGTCTGCGGCTACTGCCACCTCCGCCTGGAGAACGAAAAGTGGAAGACGGCCCAGGGGAATCCCCGTGACGATTTCCCCGCGCCCAGGCTCGGCGAAACCTACCGGCCGGGCGACGATTGGACCCAGTGGTATCCGCACGAAGTGATCATCCCCGGGGTCCAGGCTGACGATCCCTTCGACAAGGAATACGCCGGCGATCTGAAGGATCTGTTCAAGACCGACGAGCACGCCAAGGCCACCGGCGTCTTCGAGGAGGCCAAGCACCACCAGCAATACCAGGGGTTCATCCAGTCGGCCCATTACAAGACCGGGGTGATCTCGTGCATTACCTGCCACACGCCGCACGCAGGGTCCGGCAAGATCCAGAAGGTCGCCAGGGAGACGTGCGGGTCCTGCCACGACGCCTCGTACAGCATGGACAAGTACATGCCCAATACCGGGCTGACCGCCGGCAACCTGTTCGTCCGCAGCCACACCTTCAATAAAGCTCCACGCCCGGGTGGTCAGGGGGCAGGATCGCTGGGGCCACCGAATTACTACGGGGATTGACCTGCCGGCAGCAACGGGATTGCGCCACTTATGTCAGGATGAACAGGGAAAGGGCGGCCTCTTTGGCCGCCCTTTCCTTTTATTGACCAACACTGTCCGCCCGGCCTTGCGCCCGGGCGGCTCCCTGCCCGCTACAAAAACGAACAGACGTATTCCGCAATCCCCTCGCCCACTTCAATCTCGAAAAACGAATTCGCCGGCACATCGAACCATGTCCCGCCCGGAAAGCCGATCCAGGCCCCCTGGCCGGCGATCCGTACCCGGCAGGAACCGGCGATCATCTCCATCCGTTCGGCCACGCCGGTATTGAACTTGTAGCTGCCCGGGTAGATCAGGCCGAGGGTCTTGCGGCTGCCGTCATGGAGGGTGATGGTGTGGCTGACCACCCTGCCGTCGAAGTAGACGTTGGCCTTGCAGGTGGCGGTGACGTTGGCGAACTGCTCCGGGGCACGGTAGTCCATGAATGCTCTCCTGACAATCGAGAATGGCTTTCGGTTCTGTAGCCGTCAAAGAAGACCAACAGATTTTATCGCAAAGTCGCAAAGGGAAAGAAAGGCACAAAGCAAGTCCTTTGCAGTGTTTAACCCCAATCCGCAAATCTGATGCAGGGACACCCCTGCCGATAGTTTTCGGGGCCATTTTTTGAATTCGCCACCCTGTTGGTGGCAGGAATAGCTGGTTGTGCTCCGCCCTGTCGTGAAATCGATACCCTATTTTCGTGTCTCGCCGCGCTTTCTGCCAAATTGATGGGCCACCAACCCCTCGCCGGTTTGCTTGGCTCTTTGACCCCGCCGAGGTGTGATCGTGGCTGGCAGGTTGGTCACCGGCACATGATAACGCACATCGTCGATCAGCAGCGGTTGGCCGGTCTTGCGGGACAGGTTGTTCAGACTACCTAGATATAACCTGTAGATGTGGGGAAATTCGCCAGGCGGGCCGATGACCTTCCCCGACAAGCTTGCTTTCCAGGTCCTGCTCGGCAAGAGGGGGACAGAAATAATAACCCTGTCCGACATGGCAACCCTTGCTTTTCAGAAACTGAAGTTGTTCGCCGGTTTCGATTCCTTCTGCAACAACCATGAGATTCATGCTGTTGGCCAGGGAGATGATTGAGGAGACAATAGCGGCATCGTTGGGGTCCGTGGTCAGATCGTGCACGAAACTCTTGTCGATTTTTAATTTGTTTATGGGGAAGGTTTTGAGGTAGCCCAAAGAGGAGAAGCCGGTACCAAAATCATCGATGGAAATGTGGACCCCGAGCTCTCGCAGGGAACGCATTTTTCCGACAACCCCGTCGATCTGCTCCATCAGGGTGCTTTCCGTGATTTCCAGTTCCAACAAGTTGGGATTTATCCCGCTCTCGTGGATGACTGCCCTGAGCTTGTTCAGGAAGTCCGGCTGACTGAATTGCTTGGCGGAAATATTGACTGCCATAAGCATGTCAGCAAGTCCCTGCTTCTGCCACTCGACCGCCTTCTGGCAGGCTTTTCCCAGAATCCAGTCCCCGAGAGGATGGATCAGCCCGCTGTCCTCGGCGATCGGGATGAAAACATCCGGAGGGATGTAGCCCCTTGTCGGGTGCTTCCAGCGTACCAGCGCCTCCATCCCCACCAGCAGCCCCGAATCAAGGTCTACTTGCGGTTGATAATGGAGGGACAGTTGTTCCTCCCCGAGGGCCATTCTCAATTCATTCTCCAAAGACATGACTTCTTTGGCATGCGAATCGATATCCGCCGAGTATATCTGGAAGTTATTCCTTCCTTGGGCCTTGGCGTGATACATGGCCACATCGGCATTTCGCATGAGAGCCTCCTCATTGTCGCCCTGCCCAGGGAACAGGCTGATACCGATGCTGGTTGTCAGGTGAAGCAGTTGCGCTTCAATCCGGACTTCCTTCGATAGTTCCCTGAGAATTTTCACAGCCAACTCTGAAACCTGCCGGGAATGCTCGATGTCGGGGATGATGATGACAAACTCATCGCCGCCCAGCCTGGCCACCGTATCGGTTTGGCGCAATAGGTTTTTCAGCCGCAGGCTCATCTCGACCAGTATCAGGTCGCCCACCCTGTGGCCCAGGGTGTCGTTGATGTTTTTGAAGCGGTCCAGATCCAGAAAAAAGAGGGCCAGGCCCTTGCTCGATCGGCGGCAACTGGCGATCGCCTGGCTGAGACGGTCATGAAAAAGGAGGCGATTGGGGAGGCCGGTCAGAGGATCATGGTAGGCCAGATGAGCCAGGTGCAGCTCCTTTTCCCGAAGTTTTTCCTCGGTCCGTTTGAGCTTGGAGATTTCCGTGGCAACGCAGATGATCCGTTCAAACTGACCTTCATCGGCATCAACCATGCTGGCAGAGAATATCACGGGTATTCTTCCGCCGTGTTTTGCGATGAAATCGATTTCCAGCGGCTCTGTTCTGGCCTTGTCGATCAAGGTTTCGGCATTGTGTCCTGCCGCCAAGAGAAAATCCAGGGGTTTCCCCTGCAGCTCCTTGTCCATGTACCCAAGTATTTTCAAGCCGGAAAGATTGATTTTCTTGATGGTATAGTCGGCGGAGACGAATATAACCGTTTCAATCATGGATTCGATGACAGAATCCATGTATTTTTTCGTTACAAGCATTTCTGAGAGGCGGTTAGTCATTTTATTAAACTGTTGGCTTAAAATAAAAAACTCGTTTTTTGATTCTAAAATTAAATTTTTTCCTAAATCGCCACTGGAAATTAACCTAGTATGATCAATAAATAATTTTATTGGGATAATAATAGATTGATATAAACTAAATGAAAAAGCAGACACAAACGCAATAATTATAATAAATGTAGTTAAAATCATTTTTAATATAAATTTTTGTTCCTCGTTTTCTTTTTCCTTATAATCTTCGAGTATTTTATTTATCTTATTATTTGAGTTTTTGATCTGTGAAGTTAATTTTCCAAAATAGATCATCGCCGCATCGTTGTTTATGGAAATCCTCTCATGGCTCAGAAGCTGGTCGATGAGCGTCTCGATTCCCTTGATATCGGGCATAATCTGGGACTGCAATCGGGTGGCAAGGTCTGGATGGTGTGTTGATGCAACCAGATCGGTGCATGTGGATTTGAAGTGGGAAATCGAACCCAGGGCCTTTCTCAGCGGGGGTTCTGACCCCTCGGTAACGACGAACTCATTGATGCCAATTATCGTCGCCTGCAGAGACGCACTTGCGGCTTCTAACTTTCTGACTTCCAGGGAGTGGAGATTGATCGTATGAAAGGAGTACCAGGCGATGCCGCCACTGCTGCATACCAATGCAAACAGCACTACGAGCCCGATGATAAGTCTTTTCCTGATTGTGTAGTTAAACCGTTGGTGTGGCAAAAGACGTGCTCTTTCCCTGGTTCATTCAGGCGGGCATCGAAAAATCGCGGTTATTCGATGGGGTGGCCTGCCTCGGCCCATCCGTCAAAACCGCTTCGCAGCCATTTGACCGAGGTGTATCCTGATTTTATTGCCAATACGGCGGCCTTGTAGGCTTTCCACCCATTTGTTCCGTGACTGTAAAACACGATGAGGGCGCTTTTTTCAGCGGGCAACTGGTTGAGGTCGAACTTGTCTGCGGAAGGATCGAATTCAGGGGAGTACTGGCTGTCTTCCTTGTAAGGGAGCGAGACTGCCCCGGGAATATGTCCTTTGCCGTAGTTGAAGGGGGATCGTAAATCGAAAAAAAACGCGCCACCCGCGTTCAGGATTCGCTGTGCTTCCTGCGCATCGATGATGGTCCCCCCGGGCAGGGACATCGGTGTTTCCGGACGCTGGTAATCCGCAAAGGATGGAGCGGCAATCATCGCAAGCAGAACCAGTGAAACAGCAAACAGCCGGAATGCTCCCGTGATGAACCTGGTCATGGAATTCCCTCCCCAGAAAGCAGTATCTATGAACTTGAACTTGGCGCCGAACCCAGCCCAGGATTAATTCAAGGCTCTGGCGGCCGTCCTGAAATTCCTGATAAGCTCTTTGCTCCAATCATCGCCAAACCGAAGCCATCAGCGAAAAGGCGGGTAACGTCATGACAAAGTGGTCGTTTGGCTGTTGCTCGGGAGCATGGGTCCCTTGCGGAATGCGGTTAAGTTGTTGTTTTGTTCCGCTCCGTTCGTCATGGCTTGGTCTGGAGGTGAGAATCCGTTCGACGCAGAACCTTTACGCAGAAAAACCGCCAAGGATTTTGGTATTTTAGCAAGGATTATGCCAGCGCTCAAGGCTGTTTATTGGGGACTCAGAGATAATCGAACGCAATTGGTGCGCCGCACAAATAAAGCCGCCTGACGGGCGGCAGCAAACTCAAAACCAAGATTTTCTTTCACCCTTTCGGTGAAATCCTTCGCGTCAATTCTGCGAAGGATTATAGTCTGTTACACTGTACAAGCCGACATCTGCTGCGGTTTAGGGTTTAACCATTATGTCTTGCTTTGCGTCTTGCCTCTACTCAAGTAATCTCCCAGCAGCGAGCGGCTGTGCTCGTCGTCGTGGCAGTAGGCGCAGAGGTTTTCCCAGTTGCTCCCGTCCGGCGGGTTGTTGTGGTGGTTGCCATCCTTGTGGTGCACGGTGAGCAGGTGCAAAGTGTCCAGCTCGAACTCCCGCGCGCACTTGGCGCAGATCCAGCCGTGCAGCTGCAGCGAGCGCTCGCGGTAGCCGGTCGACGTCTGCTGCTGCTCCGCCTTCATCCGGCGCATCAGCTCGTCCACCTCCGCCTGGCTCTTCCCCGGCGCCGGCCGACGGCCGCGCGGAGCGAAGGATCGGCTCATGAGTCCTCCCCTCGGTCGGGTTTCCCCTGGTTCAGACTGATGCCGCGCTCGCTCAGGGTAATCACGCCGGCCTTGTACAACCCGCCCACCGCCTTCTTGAACTGTTTCTTACTCATCCTCAGCGCCGCCTCGACCGCCGCCGGCGGACTGTGGTCGTGCAGCGCCAGAATGCCGCCACCCTTGGTCAGGGCCGCCATGATCTTGGCCTTGGCTGAGTCGATCTCACTGGTCGCCCCCTGACGCAAGGTCACGTCGAGCTTGTGATCCTCGCGGACGCGGCGGACATAGCCGGTGAGGCGGTCGCCGAAATTGAGGCGGTTGCCGATCTCGTCGCGGTAGAGCAGTCCGGCATGGCGGTTGTTGACGATCACCTTGGCGCCCAGCGCCGAGAACTGCCAGACCAGCAGGTCGACCTGATCCCCCTCCGCGACCTCGATCTCGGCATTGCTCAGGCACTTGTCGATGCGCGCGGTCCCCAGGGGGCGCCCCTGCCGGTCGAGCCGCACCTTGACTACGTAAGAGCGCCCCGGCTGCATCGGCTCGAACTGTTCCTTGACCGGCACCAGCAGATCCTTCTCCATTCCCCAGTCGAGGAACGCCCCGTGCGGACCGATCTTGGTGACCTTGAGGAAGGCGAACTCGCCGACCAGCGCCTTTGGCCGGCGCAAACTCGCCACTGGCATGCCGGTCGCGTCCCCGTAGACGAACACGTCCAGGTACTCGCCCAGCTTCAGGCCCGCCGGCACTTCCCGCGCCGCCAGCAATATCCGCACGCGCCCAGCCAGCAGCCAGGCCCCCTGGGCATCGATGGCCGCCACCGGCAGATGGTGAACACAACCGAGTTCCAGCATGCTTGCTTTTCCCAACGGCAGCTCGCTTTCCCCGACGGCGGTTGTTCGCAGCCGGTGTACAGGCTATCATGCTACTCTATCTGATAGCCCGCCGTCATCTATGCAAAGGAACCCGTCATGGAATTCGCCCTCAACGCCGTCGAAGCCCGCGTCCTCGGCTGCCTGGTCGAGAAGGAACTGGCCACCCCGGAATACTACCCGCTGACGCTGAACGCCCTGACCAACGCCTGCAACCAGAAATCGAACCGCGACCCGGTGATGGCCCTGGAGGATGCCGACGTAGTGCGCGCCCTCGAGAGCCTGCGCTTCCAGCGCCTGGCCCACCAGTCAGCCGAAGGGATACGCGCCGCCAAGTACTGCCACAACCTCGAGGGGCTGCTGCGCCTCGAACCGCAGGAGCTGGCGATCCTCGCCGAACTGCTGCTGCGCGGCCCGCAGACTGTCGGCGAACTGCGCGGCCGAGCCGAGCGGATGGCGCCGATCGCCGACCTTGCCGCCGTCGAGGAGGTGCTGGCCTCCCTGGCCGAGCGGGAATGCCCCCTGGTGACTGCGCCTCCCTCGCCAGGCCGGGCGCAAGGAGCAGCGCTATGCCCACCTGCTGTCCGGCCCGCCGGAAGTGAGCGACGAAAGCACCCCGCCCCTCGAACCGGCCCGCGCCCGGGTCATGGCCGAAAACGAGCGCCTGGCGGCGCTGGAAGCGGAGGTTGCGGCCCTGCGCGAGGAAGTTGCCGACTTGCGCGCCCAACTGGAACTTCCGGGCGCACAATTTGAATAGACGCGGAGGCGCAGAAGGTGTTAATCAGGTAGAAATTATCCGGCCGTTCAAACGGGTCCGGATGCAAGGCGGACGAAGGGAGAGGAGCGAGGCGTACTTTAGTACGTCGCAGCGACGAGCCGAGGCCAACGCCGCGGGCGGGCGCTTTTCGGCTCGCCTCACATAAAAAAAGCCCCGGAGCTTGTCCGGGGCTTTTGTGCGTTTTGCGTTTGGCGGGTAAGCCGCTTACGCCTTCTGCACGTTGGCGGCCTGGAGGCCTTTCGGGCCTTCCTGGACGTCGAAGGTGACCCGCTGCCCTTCGGCCAGCGACTTGAACCCGTCCCCCGTGATCGCGGAGAAGTGCACGAACACATCCGGACCGTTGTCCTGCGAAATGAAGCCGAAACCCTTCGCATCATTGAACCATTTCACCGTGCCTAGTGCCATTGCTGTTGCTCCTTTTTTCGCTCACATCCTTGAGCTGTTGATGCTGTGCATGGGTGAGAGTCACCAAATAAAAACCGCGCAGACCCTACTGTCTGTGCGGCACGGTTACTCTTGTCGGACTTATCTGGCCAAACGTCTTCCCATACACAAATACTTGGAATGGTTCCAGTATCACCAACCTTCCGGAAAAATCAAGCGATTTTTTCTAAAAATTTGCCGCATCCGGATTTTTTCGCAAGCCGCCTTGCCGGCGTGGCCAGCAACTCTTCGAACGGCACCACCGCCAACGGTTGGTTTACAATTCGCCGCGGCGCAGGTAATGTGGCCGAACACACGTGTTAAAGCGCCCATGAAAACCATCCAGATAAAAGGCGACCCGAACCTGCGCGAACGGCTGCGCGACCTGCCGACCGGCTATCTGCTCGATCTGCTGGCCGACCAGGCCTGCGCAGATGAATTGGCGGTTCGCGGCGTCCTTGCCGAACGGGGCCTGGAGACCGGCGAGATCGAGACGCTGGTGCGCCGGCGAACCGACTCACGCCTGCCGCGCAGCTACACCCTCTGGGGGATGGCCCGGATTTTCACCGTGGCCTGCACCCTCCTGGTCGCCGCTTTCGACCTGCTCGCCTACTTGCAACTGCTGCAGGGCAACTCCCCGCTCAAGGGACTGATGCTGGGCCTCACCGGCGGCGGCACCCTGTTCGGCTTCCTGCTCGGTTTCAAGCTGACCACCCACCTCTATCAGGGTGCCAGGCACCGCCTCGATTGCGGCTTTCCGTTGCCGGTCGGCAGCGTTGACCTCCAGAGCGGTCACGAGACGCTGCGGACCAAGCCGATGCTGATCGTCTGCATGGCGATCAACGCTTCGGTCGGCCTGGCGCTGGTGCTCTTTCCTCTCCTGCTCATGCATCATCTGCTCAGTTGACTTTGTGGAGAACACCTGATGTTTACCCTCGATCCACGCCTGTGCCAGGACACCATCGCGCTGGGCCGATTCCCCCTGTCGCTGCTCCTGCTGATGAACGACAGCAACTATCCGTGGCTGATCCTGGTTCCGCAACGCGCGAGTATTCGCGAGATCTTCGAACTTGCCCCGGACGACCAGCAGCAACTGCTCCGCGAATCCAGCCATCTCGCCGAAACCCTCGCCACGCACTTCCGCCCTGACAAGCTGAACATCGCCGCCCTGGGCAACGTGGTCCCGCAGTTGCACCTGCACCACGTGGTGCGCTACCAGGGCGACCCGGCCTGGCCGGCCCCGATCTGGGGAAGAACGCCCGCCGTACCCTACCAGGCCGGGCAAGTGCAGACATTGCGCGACCGGCTGCTTCCGCACCTGCGGCAATTCGTTCCCGCCCCGTGCTTGTTTTCCGTTACCACCCCCTGCGAAGGGTCCGGAGTTGACATCCCTGTGGCGGTACGGCATAAAGGAAATCCCTGATTTCCCCAAGGAGTTGACCTGTGATCACCATCAATTTCGACAAGATGGGCGGCCTGATCCCCGCCGTCATCCAGGACCATGAGAGCGGCGAGGTGCTGATGGTCGCCTTCATGGACCAGAAGACCCTCGATTACACCCTGCGTGACGGCAAGACCTGGTTCTTCAGCCGCACCCGCAACAAATACTGGATGAAGGGGGAGGAATCGGGGAACACCCAGGACGTCGTCGAGATCCTCACCGACTGCGACGCCGACACGGTGGTGATCAAGGTCAGGCAGAACGGCCCGGCCGCCTGCCATACCGGCAACCGCAGCTGCTTCTACGTGCGCTGGGAGGACGGCCAGTGGGTCGAGCATTCGAACCCGCTGTTTAATCCTGATGAAGTCTACAAAAAATCGTAGGGGCGGACTACGTCCGCCCAGGGCGCATGCAATGCGCCCCTAAACCTGACACCAACCGGGGCGCGGATTTTGCGCCAAGGACAAGGCGGCCAAGGGATGGCGAGGAGGCGTGGCGGGCCACGTCGCACAAGGCATCCCGCCGGCCAACGCCGAGATTGGCCAAAAGCCACGCCCGCCGAAGGAGATTTCATGCCCAATATTTTGAAATTCGGCATCCCCAAGGGAAGCCTCGAAGAAGCCACCGTCAACCTCTTCAAACAGGCCGGCTGGTCGGTCGGCGTCTCCTCGCGCAGCTATTTCCCGACCATCGACGACGATGAGATGAAGTGCAGCCTGATCCGTCCCCAGGAGATGGGCAAGTACGTGCAACGCGGCACCATCGACGTCGGCATCGCCGGGCGCGACTGGGTGGCGGAGAACCAGGCCGACGTGGTCGAAGTCTGCGAGATGGTCTACTCCAAGGTTTCGCGCCGGCCGGTACGCTGGGTGCTGGTCGTCGCCCAGAACTCCAAGGTCGAAAAACCTGAAGACCTGGCCGGCGGGGTGATCTCCACCGAACTGGTCGGTTTCACCCAGCGCTACTTCGCCGAGCGCAATATCCCGGTATCGGTCGAGTTCTCCTGGGGGGCGACCGAGGCCAAGGTGGTCGAGGGGTTGTGCGATGCCATCGTCGAGGTCACCGAGACCGGTTCCACCATCCGCGCCAACAACCTGCGCATCGTCTGCGACCTGATGCAGTCGGTGCCGGTGATGATCGCCAACCACACGGCCTGGGCCGACCCGTGGAAGCGCGCCAAGATCGAGCAGATCGCCACGTTGCTGCAGTCGGCGCTGCGCGCCGAGGGGATGGTGGGGCTCAAGCTCAACGCCCCGGCCGACGCCATCGAGGCGATTACCGCCGTTCTGCCGAGCCTGAAGAACCCGACGGTGTCGCACCTGTTCAAGTCCGACTGGGTCTCCGTCGAGAGCATCCTTCCGGAAAAGGAAGTGCGCCGCATCATCCCCGAACTGATGCGCCTTGGCGCCCAGGGGATCGTCGAGTACCCGCTCAACAAGATTATCTGAGACCAATATATTGTGTTGCAATTAAAACAAACCCATTTATAATCCCCGGTAATGTTTTTGATGCTCTGTACTTGTGGGGGAATGGCATGATCCGAGCTGAACTGACCGACGGCAGCTTCATCCGCGCAGCCCCCAAGGGGCTTGACCTGCTGCTCAGAAATGGGAGCATCAAGCGTTTTTTGCGCGATTCCGGCTGGGCGGTGGTGGGAATCGACCCGATCCGGAGTTCTGCCCGCGACGCTGGCTACGGCGGCCCCGAACGCCGCAGCGCCGCGTAAAGGCCGTTCCCTAGCGCAGCCCTGCCGTCGATTGGCACCCCCCCCTCAAAACCGGCCTTCCCGGGCCGAGCAATTTACTTTACGCGCCACGGCTTGGCTTTATTGCCGGACCACGCATCCGGCCAAGGCTGTTTTAATCTAACGTTTCTCTGTTTTAATCCAACTTTTTCTTTTGTTTTTTTCGATAAAATCGGTTGAGATTTGCCACTATCATAATGGAGTTGATTGTGACCATTCAAGTCGAACTGATTGACGGATGCGTTGTCCGGGTGGTCCCCCGGGGACTCGATCTGCTGCTCGAGCGCAGCCTGGTGCGCCGCTTCCTGCGCGACTCGGAGTGGGCGGTGGTCGGTCTTGATCCGATCAGGGGTTCCCGGCGGGCATCTCCGTATCCCGGGACCGAGCGGCGTCGCCACGCCTTCTAAAGTTTTTCCCGTACCTTCCCAAAACTCGTCTCCCCGGTTGCGCTGGACAGAAAGCGAAGATCGGATTATTTTCAGGTCATTCCCTTCCGGAGCATGCCCATGAACTCGTCCGACCCAAATCACCAGCCGCTTTCCTGTTCAAGCTGCAGTTCCGTCATGCAGAAGCACGGCACCACCAACTGCTGGAGCGATCCGGCCACCCGCTCGGCCAAGCCGGCCTACTGCCCGTCCGACCCCCATGCCGACCTGATCGACGACGCCTTCGCCGCCTACCGGGGTGACAGCGACGATGCCCGCCTGGCCCGCATGGCCGCCAAGGTGGAGGGGTTGTGCTACCAGCCGGTGCCCGGGTCGGATGCGGTCAATGCCCGCTGGACCCGGATGGAGGATCTCATCGCCCTGGCGCGGCTCATGGGCTGGACTCGGATCGGCATCGCCACCTGCATCGGCCTGCTCGAAGAAACCCAAAAGCTCGGCGACATCCTGCAAGCCCAGGGGTTGCAGCCCTTTTCGGCCTGCTGCAAGGCGGGGAGCATCGACAAGCTCGACCTGGGGCTGCAGGAGGTCGACAAGGTCCGTCCGGGCACCTTCGAGCCGGCCTGCAACCCGATCGCCCAGGCACGCATCCTCAACACCGAGGGGATGGAGATGAACATCATCATGGGGCTGTGCGTCGGCCACGACATGCTGTTCAGCAAGCACTCCGACGCCCCGGTCACCACCCTGGTGGTCAAAGACCGTGTCACCGGCCACAACCCGGCGGCCGTCCTCTACGGCCAGAGCTTCTACTACAAGCGCCTGCAGAAGCGTCCGGTGCTCAGCGATACTGAGGTCGAAAAACACTGTGGCTGAACGGCGGCCGGCGCAAAACCGGGGAAAGTTTCGCCCCTTCGACCGGCGCTACGGAAGCTGAGCGCCGGCCGGCCGTGACTGTCCGGCACTCAGCCGGTACCACCCGGCGCCCAGAACCTGCAGTCCCACCAACAGGCCGAGTCCCCAGCGGTAGCCGGCCGGATCGTAGCCTCCGGCCGCGGTTTCCGGCCACTGACCGATAATCACCCCCACGCCCCACTGCGCGGCAAAGGCCGCCAGAAAGACCAGCAGGTTGAGGCCGGTATTCACTCTCCCTGCCAATCGCTGCGGAAACTGCTGCGACAAAACCGCGTAAGGGAGAATGCCGGCCGTGCCGAAAAACCCGAAACCCAGCCAGAGCGGAACCGCCAGGCCGGGGGTTTGCAGGACGATCGGCACCTGCATGACCAGGAAGATGGTCATCCCGACAGCGGCCACCCGGGCCGGCGGGATCCCGCGACGGCCGAGACGGGCGGCAAGGGTGCCAAACGCAAAGTAGCCGCCGATCATCGTCAGCGACACCCCCATCAGGGTATTGGCCACGGCGATGCGCTCGAGATCGGCCACATCCCGCAGCCACGGCCCGGCCCACAGGCCGATCAGCGACAGGTAGCTCGCCTGGGCGGTCAGCGCCCAGGGGGTGATCTTCCAGAAGGTCCGGCTGGAAAAGATCTCGGCGACCCCGGCCAACTGCCGGCGCAGAGGCTCCCCGCCCATCCCCGCGGGCTGTTCCGGGACGACCAGGAAGATGCACAGGGCCACCACCAGTGTCGCCCCGGACAGGACCACGAACACCCCCCGCCAGTCGGTCGCCTGCAAAGCCAGCTCCACCGGAGTGGTGGCTGCCAGGGCGCCAAACCCGCCGGAAACCATCTGGATGCCATTGGTGAATGGCAGCTTCTCCGGGGGAAACCACTGGGTAAAGGCCTTGAACGCCGCCATCAGGCAGGCCGCGACGCCCAGCCCGATCAACGCCCGGCCGAGCAGCAACTCGCCAAAGGTCGAGGCGCGGGCAAAGAGCAGGGCGCCAGCGGCGGCAAACAGCAGCAGCAGGGCTTCCACCCGGCGCGGGCCATAGCGGTCGAGCAGGATCCCCAGCGGCAGCTGGGCGGCGGCGAAGGCCAGGAAATAGGCGGAGCTCAGCAGTCCCAGGCGGGCCGGGTCGATGCCGAGGTCGCGCACCAGGTCGGGAGCGAGCACGGCATTGACCGTACGGTACAGGTAGCTCAGGAAATAGCCGAGGGCAAACGGGCAGAAAGATACGCAGGTGCATGGCCGGCGGCAACGGCATGAAGGGGACACTCCCGGAGCAGGTGACTGCAATCTTCACGGAAAATGCGGCAATTGCCCAGCAGTAAATTGCACCCCTTGCGAACATCTTGTTTTTTAAGTGTTCATCCGCTATATCTCTAAGACTTTCGTTTATCACTCAGTACTCAGCACTCAGTACTCAGCACTTATTTTGAGGAGCCTTCGCTATGCCGATGTCCCCGCAGTTCAAACAGCGCCTCTTCCCCCGCGTTAAGGAGATGGCGGCGCATTACGGCACACCCTTCCACATCTACGACGAGGCCGGCATTTTGGCCACCGGCGCCGCCCTCAAGCAGGCCTTCGCCGGGATCGACGGCTTTCGCGAATACTATGCCGTCAAGGCGCTGCCGAACCCGCGCATCCTGGCCCTGATGAAGGAGATGGGCTTCGGCTTCGACTGCAGTTCCATCCCCGAACTGGTGATGAGCCGCGGCATCGGCGGGCGCGGCGAGGAGATCATGTTCACCTCCAACAACACCAGCCCGGCCGAGTTCGCGGCCGCGGCGACTGACGGCGGCTGCATCCTCAACCTCGACGACATCTCGCTGATCGCCAAGGTGCCGCACTTCCCGGAGCTGATCTGCTTCCGCTACAACCCCGGGCCGCGCCGCACCGGCAACATCATCATCGGCAACCCGGTCGAAGCCAAGTACGGCATCGCCCACGACCAGGTGATCTCCGCCTACCGCATGGCCATGGAGCGCGGGGCCAAGCGGTTCGGCCTGCATACCATGGTCGCCTCCAACGAGCGCGACTGCACCTACATCATCGAAACCGCGCGGATGCTTCTGGAATTGACCGAAATGGTCGATAACGAGCTGGGGATCCAGTTCGAATTCCTCAACATCGGCGGCGGCCTGGGCATCCCCTACCGGCCGGAGGATCATCCCCTGGATCTTACCACCATGGCCCGGGAGATCACGGCCATGTTCCACGACTTCAAGGCCCGGCGCGGGTTCATGCCACGCATGTACATGGAGAGCGGCCGCTGGATGACCGGCCCGCACGGGGTGCTGGTCACCACCGCCATCAACCACAAGAATATCTACCGCCAGTACATCGGGGTCGATTCCTGCATGTCGTCGCTGATGCGGCCGGCGCTCTACGGCTCCTATCACCACATCGATGTGATTGGCAAGGAGCACGCGCCGGCGACCGAAGTTTACGACGTGGTCGGCTCGCTCTGCGAGAACAACGACAAGTTCGCGGTGCAGCGGCACCTGCCGCCGATCCACGACGGCGACCTGCTGGCGATCCAGGACACCGGCGCCCACGGCTACGCCATGGGCTTCCAGTACAACGGCCGGTTGCGCCCCAAGGAACTGCTGCTGCGCGTCGATGGCTCGGTGGAACTGATCCGCCGTGAGGAAACCGTCGATGACTACCTGCGCACCCTCGAGTTTGCCCCGGACGTCATGGCTCCCCTCAGAAGTTGACGGCTCGGCATGAATCTCGCTTATCGATCAGGGTGCGGCACGCTACCCCGCCGCCAACCGGCACCCCAGCAAGGAGCGCTTGTCATGACTGTGATTATCACCGCCATTGCCTTGGTTCTGTTGGTCATCCTCCCGGCGGGCGAAGCCGGAGCGGCCATCTACAGTTACAAAGACGCCAGTGGCCGGACGGTGTTCGTCGACGATGAGCAGAAGATTCCCGCTCAGTTCCGTGGCAACACCACGACCCTCCAGGAGCAGCTTCCCCCGCCTGAACCGGCCAAGCAAGAGGGGGACGAAGATAAACCGGCCGCACCACCGGCACAAGCCACGGTCGACCGCGAATCCCAGATGCGGGCCCGGCAGCAGGTGGAAATGCTCGATCGGAAGCGGGCTCATCAGACGCCGGTGATGGTGCGCGGCAGCCGGGTGCTGGTTCCAATCGAAGTTGTCGTCGGCAGCCGCACTGCGCACCTGATGATGCTGCTCGACACCGGTGCCGCCAGCACTGTCCTGCACCGCCCTGCGGTCAAGGAACTACCGTTCCCGCCCGGCGAGCAGATTGCAGTCCGCGTGGCCGGCGGCCGCACGGTCAAATCCGAGAAGGCCATCGCCCAGCGCCTGGTTATCGGCCCGTTCAACATGAAGGATTTTCCGGTCATGCTGACCACTCCCCATGAACCGATGCTCTCCTACGACGGCATGCTCGGCATGGATTTTATCAAGGAGCATCCCTACACCATCGATTTCGCCAACGAGATGATTCACTGGAAAATCCAGCCTTAGAGTCCGGTTAGCGAAAGCCGCAAGGGCAGGCAGCAGCATTTTCGCAATTGACTGACCATGAACCTGCTCCTGCTTCATCCCCAAGACTTCATCGCCCCGCAACTGGCCAGGATTTCCGGCCGGCGGCACCGTCACCTGGTCGACGTTCTGCGTGCCGAACCCGGGCAGTCGATAAGCGTTGGCATGATCGATGGCCTGCTTGGCCAGGCTCGCGTCGTCTCGTTGGCTGCTGATCATGCCATTCTGGAGGTGGCACTCGGTTCGCCACCGCCTGCGCCGGCCCAAGTCACCCTTCTGCTGGCCCTCCCTCGCCCCAAGGTCTTCCGCCGCATCCTGCAGGGTACAACGGCCTTTGGCATCAAGCGGATAATCCTGCTGAACACGGCCCGGGTTGACAAGAGCTACTGGCAGAGCCCGCTCCTGGCGGCGGCGGCGATTCACGAGCAACTGCTGCTCGGGCTCGAACAGGCGCGCGACACCCGGCTCCCCGAGGTGCTGCTGCGCCCGCGCTTCCGCCCCTTCGCCGAGGACGAACTGCCCGGACTGTCGACCGATTCCCTCTGTCTGGTCGCCCATCCGGACAGCGCCCGGCCTTGCCCGTGCGCCATTGCCGGGCCGGTCACCCTGGCGGTCGGTCCCGAAGGCGGCTTCATCCCCTTCGAGATCGACTTGCTGCGCAGCCGGGGGTTTCACCCAGTCCATCTCGGCACCCGAACGCTCCGCGTGGAAAGCGCCGTGCCGGCTCTGCTCGGGCGCCTGCTGCCACTCTAGTCCTCGGTTCGATTAATCACCCCCGATAATTAGCTTAAAATAATATTTTAATGTTATAAAATTACAGATTAATTTTTTAAAGAAAAATTATAACTATTTAATATATTTAGTTAATTTTAATTTTAATATTTGAATTATAAAACATTAAATTACATAATTCTAACTGGATTTCGCCCACCTGCCAGGCGATAATACAATCACCTGAATGTCTGACCAGTTTCCTTGTCCCCTCGACTCAGGGAGTGCTTATGTTACGCAAAGTCAAAACCGCGGTTCTTAAGAACACCCGCCCCTACCACTTGGCCGGGCTTTTCACCCTGGCTTTCTTTGCCGCCGGCCTGAGCCACAAGACCAACCCGGACCTGCTGACCCGTCACCTGATCTACACCGGGATCATGTTCCTCTGCGCCTGGGTGGGGTGCCGGCTGTTCACCGATGGCGTGCAGCGCCGGATTCGCCTGGAAGGGGTCGCGCCGGGTGCGGCCGGTGACATGATCACGACCTTCGTCCTCTACCTCGAAATCATCAAGCACGTGGTCGGCGTCAGCTTCACCCTCGGCTGGATCGCCGGCGTGATGGCTTGCTGGGATTTCCTGGGCGGCCGCATGCTGATGGTACCGGTGACGGCCAGCCTGGCGGTATCGCTGACGGCTTTCCTGGTCACCTTCGGCTTCAGCAGCTTTGTCGACCAGCTACGCTGGCCGGCCAAGGACGACGAATAGCACAGGGCTAAGCAATGCTAAGAACCGGCTGCCAAGCTGGCCCCGGGTTACAGAAAAACCCCGCTTTTCAGGAAGCGGGGTTTTTCTTTGCCGTGCACAGTGCACAAAAAACCCCTCGGGAAAGCCCCGAAGGGTGGGAGCGGGCACTCGTTCTTACTTACCTCACAACTAGTGAACTTCCTTGCTCTGCTTCCCGGCTTCCAAACCCTCGATGACCAGCTTGCGGCCGCCGGGCTTGGCCGCCGTCACCGGCATAGTGATTTCCAGCAGGCCATCACGATAAGCCGCCTGGGCAAGCTCCCCGTCGGCACCTTCCGGCAAGGCCAGCCGCCGCTCGAAGGTGCCGTAGTGGCTTTCGCGCAGCAGGTAATCACCCTTCTCCTCGGTCCGTCCGGTACGCCGCTCGCCGCGGATCACGACCTCATGGCCATCGATCCGCACATCGAGCTGTCCGGCTTCCACGCCGGGGAGTTCCGCCTCCACATGCAGCATGCCGTCCTTGATGAAGCTATTGACGGCCGGAACGGCGACAACTCCAAGCTCACCGCCCGCTTCACGCGTCATACCGAAGACCCGACGGAACAGGTCATCGAACTCGCGCTGCAAGGTGGACAACTCACGCATCGGTTCCCAGCGCATCGGCAACATGGGCATACACCCCCTTTCGCCTGCGCCCGCTCCCGCCACTATTGATGCAGCACCCGCTGCATCAATCTCTAAGCATGATTATTATACCATAAATCCGGCGAGGTGGCATCACCCCGACTCAAAAAGGGAAGAATTCCGAAGGGGCCGCAGCGCGCAGAAATCGGGATGATCGGCCGGGTCGAGAAAGTGCCCGCCGCGATGCAGCAGGAGGATATCGCCAGCGAGTTCTGGCTCCCACTCCCCACCCGACTGCCGGCCATCGGCACATTCGATATGCAGCATACACCCCGCCAGCAGCGGGGCATGCGTCGAGCGGGCCGGCTACAGATCCAGGCCGGGAGCGATCGGTGCCGGCCGACCTTGCCCTGGGTCACAAAATACATCGTCAGAAACCATCAAGAGAGCGGCAGGTTGGTCCCAGGAAGATCTTTCCAGCGATCAGGGACACCTGTTCTACCATCATACTTCCTTCGCGAGCCAGGCTCTTGATGAGAGAGTTTGTTATTTTTTTATCTTGAAAAATCCCATGCAAGCCCCTTCCCCAATCGCTGACGGACATTATCAGCGAAGAATAAGCTAATAAAAACAAATATTTATAAAATAATTGCAAATTTTTAAATTTTTTTAACTTTTTCTGTTGACATAAGAATTCGCTAATGTTATTTATTAGTCAACATTAACTAACGACGGCTAAAGAAGCCGCAACAAGGAGGACGCCATGAAAACCCAATCCAACTCGAAACTGATCGATGTCGTCAAAAGCAGCTACCTGGTTCTGGTCATCGCCCTGCTCGGCGTGTTCGCCTTCATCTCCGCGGTGCTGATCGCCTGGCCGGCCTTGGCCTACATCGGCGCCAGGCTGTTCAACTAGCCATCGGCCCGATCGCAGCGGCAACCGAACCACGACAAAGCAACCTTAATCTATACGAAGGAGATTCGCCATGAGCGCAGCCAATATGATCCTTGCCTCGGTAAAAGACAGTTACACGATCGCCGTGATGGCGGTGCTCGGCGTGTTCGCCTCTATCTCGGCCACCCTGATCGCCTGGCCGGCCCTGGCCTACCTCGGCGCCAAACTGATGAACTGAGCCACCAACGCTACGAAAAGGGGACAGAATTGATTTCTGTCCCCAGTGCGACGCACAAAGGCGGCCGCTCCTGAAAAGGGAGCGGCCGCCTCGTTATCGGGGGTGCGCCGGATCAGACCGCGTCCTCGTCTTCGTCCTCGAGGACAATCGGCCGGCCGGCCTTAAGGTTTGCCAACAGCTCCTGCTGTTTGCGGATTGCCGCGCCATGGCGGGTCCACAGATGGTAACTCTCCAGCCCCATGACGCTGAGCCCCGCGAAGAACACCGCCCAGTAGTTGTCGGGCAATCCGCCGGACAGATGATAGAACGCGTAGAAACCGGTGAAGAAAGCGGCGTGCGTGAAGCCTCGGTAGGATCCGGTGTCTGTGGTCATCCGCGCCAGCGTGAGGATGATGCCGGAGAACGCGTAAACGACCAGCGCCAGGCTGATCAGGTCAATCGGCGGTGGCGCCCCGAGCTTCTGGCGGATCGTTTCGGGCAGGTCGGGAAGGACGGAGAACCCGTCGAAGGCGGCATAACTGACCAGCAGGAAGAGGACCGTCCCCCACAGACCGTTGCCGGCAGTGAGCTCCAGGCGGCGAATGCGGGCCTCGATGCGCGCCTGCAGGTCTTGGCGCCCCGACGGTTCCTTGCCGCCGGTGTCTGCGGGTGCCCGATCCATGCCGCTCCACTGCCCGGTTTGCGGGCGCTGATCCGCGTGGCCGACAGCCACGCTACTACGCTTTAACAGATCAGCGGGCCGTCATTTTCGGTCGGATCCGCTGTTCTCCATTTCCCGCAACCGGCGCGCCATCCCCTGAAACGCCTTGGCCAGACGCGCCATATCGCCACTGACCTCGGGAATCTCTTGTTCGAGATTAACACTGCCTTGCTTCTCGGTAAAGTCCGCTAATTTTCGGATCGGCATGAGTATCTGCCGATAGAGGAGGGCACAGACGACCCCGACGGTCAATACCAGGATCATGCCGGTAAAGACGATCATGCGGTTCTGCAGCATCCCCATGGTGCGCTGCAGAGGCGCCTGGGAGAGGCCAAGATCAAGGGTGCCGAGCAGGGCCGGCGCGGGGTCGTGGACATGGCAGGCCGCCGAGGAGCAGTCCTGGGCATTGTAGATCGGTGCAGTGATCGCCAGAACATCGCGACCGTCGGTATTGGTGAATTGCCGGGCCTGATCCATGGTCCGGAGTTGACGCTTGGCCTCGGTGCCGACATGGCAGCCGTTGCACCCTGCGGCCGTCTTGTCGATGAACCGGTTGATCTCGGCATCCTCCTTCGAGAACATGATCAGCCCCTTCTTGTTGAAGATCCGCACATGCTCGACCTGGTGTTGCTCGCCGACGTTGCGGATGATCTGGCGCAGCGTCTCGCGGTCGCCCTTGAGCATGGCATAGCGGGTCGATTTCACGACGGTATCGGCCAGGTCCGAGGCGTGCTCGATCTCGCCGCGGACCAGGTCGGCCCTGATGAAGGAGTAGAGGAGAAAGCAACAGGCAATGACAAAACCGGTTACGGCACAGGCGACCGGCAGGATGGCGCGGCAGTTGATACTGTTGAGCATGGCGGTTCTCCTTGCGCGCCCCGACGGAGACGCGGGGCCGTTCACCGGCCCCGCGTTCCTGCCTCATCAGTCGATCGAGCGGTACACGGCACTGGCTGCGGGTGCCGGGCTGCGGACCGCGGCCGCCCGTACGGTCTCGGCCGCGGGAGCATGGGCCTCGGCCGGAACCGTTTTCCAGACAAAGAGGATCGGCAGCCGGTAGAGGATGAAGCGGTACGTGACCACGTAGATGGCGAAGATGGTCAGGCAGATGATCACCTCGAACGGGTGCGGAATCTCCGGATAGAGTTTCCAGTTGAAGGCGATCAGCGCCGTGTTGAGCCGGTTCAGCACAATGCCGAAGACCGTGATGAACGCTGCGGCACGCACCCAGCCGATTTTCTGATGGTGGATGGCCCAGGCAAACAATGCCAGCGGCAGGATCACGCCAACCGCCAACTCGAGGAGGAACCAGGCGCCCCAACCGGTGGCCAGATAGGCCCATTCGTTGTCATGGGCAACCCCGATCAGCTTGATGGCCAGATAGGTGATCAAGCCCATGCTGGCGCCCTTGGCGAGGCCGAAGGTACAGCGGTCGAGATTGTCCAGGAAGTTGCTGTCGCAGCGCCAGGCCATGGTTTTCTTGATCACCGTGCTGACGGCGATCACCATGCACAGCCCGCCGGGGATCGCCGAGACGAAGAAGTGGATCCATTGGAACGATGCCGAATACCACAGGGGGTGGACTTTGCCGGGAGCATAGGTAAACAGGGCCCCGAGCGCCCCCTGATGCAGCGTCGACAGGATGATCCCGGCCACGGTCAGGCCAACGGCGATGCGGCGGATGAAGCGCTTGCCGCCCAGCCACCCCATCCATTCGAAGAAGGCGACTGACACTTCGGCAACCTGCACCGACAGGTAGGTGGCCACATGCCAGGCGACCAGGAAGAGGACGGCGGCCGGACCGAAGGCAACCACCATCGGGTAGGGGAGCCGCCACGGCTGACCGAGGTCGACCAGCAGGTAGATGACGGCAAACAGGTAGCCGAGCAAGCCGTTGAGCAGGGCCAGGCGCTCGACCGGCTCGAAATCGTGGCGGCCGAAAATCTCCACGGTGGTGCCGAGCATGAAGCCGGAGGCCGACAGCGGCACCATGGCAAAGAGCCCGAAGCCGAGGAACAATCCCCACGGGTAGTCGTTGGAGCTGTGCGTGACCACCCCCAGGCCGAACATGAAACGGTAGGCGATCAGCGGCAGGCCAACGGCAAAGATGATGCCGAGGATCCAGTTGAACGGGTTCATGAGCGCCTGCGCCAGATATTCGCGCGGGGTCAGGCCGAGCAGCAGCTTATCCAGCAGGTTCCAGGACTTCCGGCTCTTCCCCTCATCCTTGCTGGGGGTGTCGACCGGGTGTACGCCTCGTATGATTGCGCTTTTCATGATTCCTCGCCCTCCTTCCCGCTTTCCTCGCCATGACCATCGTCATGACCGTGTCCATCCTTGCGCTTGGCCAGCAGGTGGAAGCCGGTGAACAGCGCCGGCCAGATGGCCAGAACCATCGGCACGGTGCCGAGAAAGTCCTTGACGTTGGCGATAATCGGCTCATTGCCGGTCGTCACGTCGAAACCAACCTGTTCGAACGGCGCGCTGGAAAGGTACATCCAGCCGGTCCCGCCCAACTCCTTTTCGCCATAGAGATGATCGATGTAGCGCCCCGGCTCGTTTTGGATCCGCTGGTGGGCGATCTTGATCATCTCTTTGCGCTTGCCGAAGGTCAGCGCCTGCTGCGGGCAGATCTCCACGCAGGCCGGCGGCTTGCCATTCTTGAGGCGGGTCTCGTGGCAGAAGATGCACTTCTTGACGACCGGATCGAAGGCGCTCGAATAACTGTAGCCGGGGATGTTGAACGGGCAGGCGATCATGCAGTTGCGGCAACCGACGCAGATCTTGGAATTGTAGACCACCGCCCCTTCCTGCGTCTTGGTATAGGCATTGACGAAACAGGAGGTCAGACAGGCCGGTTCGTTGCAGTGATTGCACTGGATCTTGCGGTAGACCGGCTTGCCGCCGCCTTCCGGCTCATAGCGGTTGACCACCGTATAGGCGTTCTCGTCCGGCCGCCGCTTCTGGCCTCCCCCGTGGAAGGTCTCGTCGAAGACCGACATGTCATCAAACGGTTTGGCCGGAGCCGGCAGGTGCTGTTCCTTGTTGCAGGCCGCCTCGCAACTGCGGCACCCGATGCAGCGGGTCAGGTCCACCAGGACCCCCATCCCTTCGGGGTAACCCGTGAAGGAACCTGCAGCCAGGGCCTTCTGGGTGCCGCACAGCGTCGTCGCGGCGCACCCTGCGATGCTGGCGGCGAGAAATCTGCGTCGACTGATTCCACTCATGACCACTCTCCTTGGTATGGGCGCAAGGCGCTCATTTTTTAATGTGCCCTGGCCGCCGCAGCTTTCGGTGCGAAGGCGCCGGAATGATAGAATTGCTCTCCTGTCGCGTTGCGCGGGTGGCAATCTTCGCAACCGGTCGGACCGCCGGCGTTCTCGTGACAGCCCAGGCAATTCCAGTGATAGGCGGCCTTGAGGCCGGGCTTGTCGACATGATACTGGTAGCGGTCATCTGCCTTGCGCTCGAGCTGCACGGCCGTGAACGGATCCGCCTCATGGCAGTCGTGGCAAGCGACCGTGGCGGTCTTCGGGCTCTGGGCATGACAGCGGCCGCAACGCTCGCCGCCGGCGCCATCCCCGGTTGTGTGGTGATGGCAGCTGGCACAGTCGCCGGCGATCTCGACGTGCGCCGCATGGTCGAAGTTCACCGCATCGAACAGGCTCGACAGGCGATCAATCTTGACTTGGGCGGGGCCGCCGGTCGGGGCGGCGATGGCACCGCCAGCCGCCAGCAGGATGATCAGGAACATTCCTGGCAACAGATGGAACAACGATGGTTTCATAATGGTCCTCTCCTTGGCCGGTGCAGGTCCCGCACTCATTTACCGGCGTTGCCGGAGCTTCGGTGCAGGTAACGGTAGAACATCGGGAAGCTGATGAAGAATGCCAGGCAGATCAGGTACTCGACGCCCTTGATGTACTGGTAGAAGTCAACCAGGGTATAGACCTGATGCCACTCACCGATTTGATCGAAAAACTGGTTCATGATGATTTCTCCTCAGGCTGCTCAGGCATTGTGGTTTCGGGCGGTCTGGACTTCGGCCTTGGTTTCCGTGCGCCGGGCCAGACCCTTGATGAAGCCGATCAGGAGCATGACCGACGGCATCAGCTGGGCCACCACGATCAACGCGCAGAACGCCAGGAAGATCCCGATCAGCAGGCCGCTCGAGTAGGTTTTCGTGGTGTCGACCGCAAATGCCGGGACGCTGGATGCCAGAGCCATTGCCAAAGTTAACGACGTGGTACGCATGCTTTTCATGACTGCCTCCTCTTGGGTTGATGTGTAAAGCCGCTATTTATGCGCAGGTGGAAAATCGGCCTGCCCGTTGATGGCTTGTTTCTCGAATGCACACTTGACAACTTCCCGCAACTCCTCGCCATCTCCCGAAAGCCCGGGCTTGAGCGCGTGATAGAAAATCCCTTCACTGCGGGCCCGGCGAATCAGGGAGAGGGGCAGCTCGCTGGCCACCAGGATGATGGTCAGGTTGCGGTTGCACTTTTTGAGGATCGGGATCAACTCGGTGGCTAGCAGTTCATCGAAGCGGGTGCTGAGCAGCACCACCTGGACCGTCTTCTTCAGAATGCCGTACAGCGCACCGGCGGCTGAGGTGGTGACCGTCACCTGGTAGCCGGCATCGATGAACAGCTCCGCCATTTGTTTCCTGGTGGCCAGGTCTTCGTCGGCGATGAGCAGTCCTTGCATGGCCATGATCTCCTCCGTTGGGCTCAACGTGAGCCGCACTCCAGGGTCCTTAGTCGATCCGCGCCGAAGCCGCGTTGCTCTTTTCGCGAGCCGAGAAGACCCCTTTCACCATGCCGACAAACAGTATCGCGGCCGGCACCAGCTGCGTGACGATGACCACGGCGAAGAACCCGGCAAACAGGTATCCCAGCCAACCCACGCTTTCACTCTCGCCACCTTGGGTGGCATAGGCTGCAGAAGCGCCCCAAACCAGCATCCAGCCAAGCACTCTCATCGTGTTTTTCATGGCTGCTCTCCTTTTCTTTGTTGATGGCCGTTCTTGACTTTCCTTTTGTGCATCGGCCATGCCAATTTTTAAAACTATCTCATTCAATAATATTAACTTCATGATAAATAAGAGTTTTTTTGCGAACGAGGGGAATACTGACGGATCGATGACGTGTTGAAGCGTATGAAAAAGTTATGCGGGCCAAGGCCCGCCAGCGTCGACGAAGCTGCGCATCGCAAGCGTAACAATCTGAAATTAGGAGGTAAAAAATAAAAATGCGGGGTGTATAGGGGAAACATGCGGTGTATATTCACCATGAGGGGGGGAGAATCGGCAAAGGCAAGGGCCCGCAAATTATGCGGGCCCTCGCAAACAAGCCACCAAGGCGGGTATCCGTGGTAGACGGCCTCAGCCAGCATGGTGATGACGCTGGCTGATCCCTTGTTTTTTCAGCATGGCCTGGAAGTTGGGGCGAAGGATGCCAACCTCTTCGGCGGCACGGGTGATGTTCCAGCCGTTACGCTCCAGCGCGGCGAGCAGGAACGCCCGCTCCAGCGGTTCGACCGCCTGCTCGCGCAGCACGCGCTTGCGTTCCTTGAGTTCGTCGATGGTGCGGGGCACGTCTTCGGCCACCGACGCGGAATAACCCGGTTCCTCCCCGGGCACCTCGAGATCCTGCTGCTGGATAAACTCACCGAGGGTCAGGACCACGGCCCGCTCGACCAGGTTTTCGAGTTCGCGGACGTTGCCGGGAAAATCGTAGCCCTCCAGGGCCCGGACGGCTTCCGGAGAGAATCCGCGCACTTCCTTGAGATTTTCATCGGCGAAGCGCTTCAGGAAGTTGCCGGCAAGCAGCATCAGGTCCCCCTTGCGCTCGCGCAGCGGCGGCAGGTCGATGGGGATGATGTTGAGACGGAAGAACAGGTCGTAGCGAAACTCGCCGCGCGCCACCATGTCACGGAGGTTGCTGTTGGTGGCCACCACCAGTCGGATATTGATCGGGATCGGCTTGGTGCCACCGATCGGCGTGACCTCGCGCTCCTGGAGGACACGCAGCAGTTTGGCCTGGATCCCCATGCTCAGGTTGCCAATCTCGTCGAGCATCAGCGTCCCGCCGTCGGCCACCTCGAAGAGGCCGCGCTTGGTCTGGATCGCCCCGGTGAAGGAGCCCTTGACGTGACCGAACAGCTCGCTTTCCAGCAGGCTCTCGGCCAGGGAAGTGCAGTCGACGGCGACAAAGGCCTGCTCCCGGCGCTGACTGTGGGTGTGGATGGCGCGGGCCACCAGTTCTTTGCCGGTCCCGCTCTCGCCGGTAATCAGCACCGTGCTATCGGTGGGCGCGACCTGGAGAATTCGCTGATAGACCTTCTGCATCTCCCGGCTCTCGCCGAGCAGGCAGTCGAAGCCATGCAAATCATTCAGCTCATGCCGCAGGTAGATCTCATCGAGCAGCACCGCCCGTGCATCGAGTGCCTTGCGGACTTTCGCAACAATTTCCTCGTTGGCAAACGGCTTGGCCAGGTAGTCGGCGGCACCGTTCTTCATGACCTCGACGGCGTTGTCAACGGCGGCAAAACCGGTGATCAGGATCACCGGCATCTCCGGTTGCAGGACCCTGACCGCCTGTAGCACCTCCAGCCCGCTCATCCCCGGCATCTTCAGGTCGGTGATGAGCAGGTCGAAGGACGATTCCTGCAGGCGATCCAGGGCCAGCCGGCCGTTGGGCTGGGTTTCGACCAGGTAGCCCTCCATGCCGAGGACCCGGCGCAGCCCCTCCCGGATCACGGCATCGTCATCGGCCACCAGAATACGTTCTTGCTTTGCCACGTTTCACCTCAGGTCCGGCTAAGATAGCGACAGTAGCGGTCACCCCGCCGCATACAGGTTGGGATACTCCCGGGCCGGGATCACGGCATGGGCCGCCAGCGGCAATTCCACGGTGAAGACGGTCCCGGTGCCGACTTTGCTCTCCACGCCGATGCGGCCCCCATGATTCTGGATGATCCCGTAGGAGACCGACAGGCCAAGCCCGGTGCCGGCCAGCCCTTTGGCCGGCTGGTCCTTGGTCGTAAAGAACGGGTCGAAGATTTTCTCCAGATCTTCGCTGGGAATGCCATGACCAGTGTCCTCGATGGTCGTTACCAGGCAGTGACGGTCGCAATCGAGATGCATGGCAATGTTCAAGTGGCCACCATTGGGCATCGCCTGGCAGGCATTGACCACCATATTGACGAACACCTGCTCAATCTGGTTGGGGTCAACCAGGATGTCTGGCAGATCCGGCTGGTAAGTGCGGGCGATCTGAACATTGCTCAGAGCGGCCTGGTGCTCGAGCAGCGCCAGGGTATCGTCCATGATGTCGGGCAGTGACTTGAGCTTCTTGCGCGGAATCGAGTTGCGCGAAAACTCCAGGAGCCGCTTGACGATCCCGGCACAGCGCTGGGTTTCCCGGACGATGATCATGGCATCATCGCGCATTCCCTGAGCCAGGGTCCGGTCTTCGGCAAAGAGGGTGGCGAACATGAGGATACCGGAGAGCGGGTTGTTGATTTCATGAGCAATGCCGGCGACCAGCTTGCCCAGAGAGGCCAGCTTTTCCGAACGCACCAGTTGCGAATGCATCTGGGCGATTTCAGCCGTGCGCGCCTCGACCTTGGCTTCGAGGGTTTCCGTCAGCTGCTGATATTCAGTCCGCGCCTGGCGCAGACGATCGGTCATATCGTTGAATTCGCGGGCGAGCTGGCCAAGTTCGTCGGTGGAGCGGAGCATCACATGGCTGTCGAGCTCCATCTTGCCGACCTTGCGGGTATGCAGCAGCAGACCGTGCACCGGCCGGATCACCAGGTCATGGGTCAGCCAGACCAGGCAGGCGATGATGATGAGCAGCAGCGAGAGGGCGAAGGCCAGAATGTTCTTGCGATAGGTATCCGCCTGCACGCCGACGCTCTGCAGCGAAGCCTGAACTTCGAGGACCCCGAGCACCAGCGTCCCCGCCGGATGCACATGGCAGGCGGCGGTGGAGCAGGCCGACTGGTTGTAGATCGGCGTCGCCACGCTGAGGATCTCCGCGCCGCTGCAGTCGGTGATCACCCGCCGCCTGTCGGCCATCGGCGGGAAAGTGTCCCTGATCGCCTCGCAATGGCAGTCGAGACACTCGGTGGTGGTCTGGTCGAAAGACCGGCCGATCTCGTTGCGGTGGGATGAGTAGCGGATCGTGCCGCGGTCATCGAAGAGGCGGATGCGCTCGATCTTCTCGTGCTTGCTGACATCGTCCATCATCTTGTAGACGATGTCGCGCTTGTCCTCGAGCATCTGCAGGTGCGTGGTGTAGAGGATGATTTCGCTCAGCGTCTCGACGTCGTCCTGGGCTTCCTTGAGAAAGACCCCGGTCAGGCTCTCGATGTTGATGTAGGCGAAGCAGAAAATCGTGACGAGCAGCACCAGACTGGTGCAGATCGTGAACTTTCCGGCCAGACTTTTATACGGCAGCTTCACCCGATATCTCCCGGCCGCCAGTTGCCGCAAGGACGAATAACCGGGGTCGCCGGTCGCTTCCTGCGGAATCCGGAAGTCCCTGGCAACCCGGCGGTCTTCCCAAGAAGACCCGCGGCTTTCCGAACCCCTCTCGCGAAGGGGGCGGCTTTGTCAGGTTGCTAAATTATTTTAATTATCTTTGGCAAATATGAAGCAGGATGGTGCGGCTGTCAAGAGCTACCGTATATTTTTTTTATACAGGGGGACTTGCAGACGAGATGGCGGCGCCGGTCAGACCCTAACCGTCTTGTACAGGAAGTTTTTAAATTTGAAAAACCGCCGCTGTTCCTCGGCGTCGGCGCTGCGCGGATCGCAGGACTTCAGGGCCACGGCGATTTCCGGCATGCTCCGGGCGCCGCTGCGGCGCACCAGCGCGACCAGGGCGCGGACGGTATCCTTGGTCAGCTGTTTTTCGGTAAACGGCTGATGGACCAGCGACCAGAAGGTCCCCTCGCCGGCGCGCAGCGCGTTAAGCAGACGCACTTCCGGCGGGGACGCCGCAGCAAAGACCGGCAGCGGCGCAGGAGCACTCCCCACCCCGGTCATCGCCCGGCGCACATCCTCGGCTGTCAGCGCCCGGCCCCGTCGGAACAGCAGGGCGCGCAGCAGGATCGAGCGCAGCTCACGGATGTTGCCAGTGTAATCATGCCCGGCCAGCAACTCCTGGGCCTCGCGGCTGATCCCCGGCACCTGGTCCGCCGGCTCGCTGGTTCGCCGGTAGATGCGGTAGAGCTGGCCGAGGAAGTGGACCCCCAGATCGGGGATGTCCTCGCGGCGCTCGTTGAGGGAGGGGACGTCGATGGTCAGCTCGGAAAGCCGGTGAAAGAGGTCCTCGCGGAAACGCCCCTCGGCGATCAGTCGCCGGAGATCGCGGTTGGTGGCAGCGACCAGCAGCAAGCGCGCGTAGCGGGTCTGGTTCTCGCCGAGGCGGACGAAGCCGCCATTGTCAAGAAAGCGCAGCAACTGTACCTGGGTCTTCTGGTCGGCATCGCCGATTTCGTCGAGGAACACCACCCCGCCGTTGGCTTCCTCGAGGATGCCACGCCGGTCGAGGTGCGCGCCGGTGAAGGCGCCGCGCTTGTGACCGAACAGCTCGGAGTAGGTCAGTTCGCCGCTGTAGGCGGCGATGTTGCTCTTGGTGACCGGCAGCTCGGCATGCACGCCGGCCTGTTCCCGGTACATCTCGTTGAGCCGCGCGTAGATGTTGTTGAACAGGAACTCCTTGCCGCTGCCGGTGTCGCCGGTGATCAGGATGGTCGGCAGGCCGAGGACGGCCTCCCGCGGATCGGCACGCTGCCACATGAGGAGGCGGTTGAAGAGCGGCGGCGTGAGCGTTTCGATGGTCGTGATGATCTCGCGGGCCTTGGGCGAGTTACCGATGATATTCCCCAATCGGTAGGAGGAGATCTTCGGGTCGCGGTAGTTGACGTCCGAGCGCAGTCGCTGCACCTCGCCGGTGAGCCGCTCGATCTGCAGCAGACCGGCCAGGTGGCGGGCAATCATCTGGACAATGATCTGCAGGATACGCTGGTGCTCCTCGGTGAAGAAGCGCGGCGTGTGACTGCTCAGGCAGACCACCGCCAGCACCTGCTCCTCGACGCAGACCGGCACGGCGATTTCGCTGCGAATCGCCTCGGTGACCAGCAGGTAGAAGCCGTCGCCGGACGCTTCGGCAAGGGTATCGGCGACCACGCACGGCTGCCGCGTGTAGGCCGCGTAACCGGAGAGGCTGCGCAGGGAACGCGACAGCTCCGGGCCGCCGACCCGAATTGGCGGGATGTTCTTCTTCAGCCACTCCTTGCTCTTGGCGCCGACCAGGGTGCCGTCCGTCTCTTCGACCAGCAGCCACGGCTCGCCGTCACGCTCCTGCACCAGGGCAATGCTGCCGGTATCGGCGCCAATCAGTTCGGTGGCCTTGGCCAGCACCCGGTTGAGGAACGGCTGGACCCCCTCGAAATGCTCCTGGAGCAGATCGTTGATTTCGGAAAGGACCTGGATTTCGACGTGCTCGTCGCCGATTTCCTGGATCACCCGCTGGGCCATCTCGGCGTGGGCTTCGAGCAGGCCCCGCTCGAACTCGTTGAACTCATGCAGCTCCCTGGTGAAATAGTTGACCAGACAGATGACGCGCCGGGTTATCGCGTCATAACGCGGCACCACATAGAGCGAGGTCAGGCCGATGGCGTCGATGAGGAAGCGCTTCTGCAGGTTTTCACTGCGCAGGTCCGGGAAGTAAAGCGGCACCAGCAGGGCATCGTCGCTGATCACCCCATCGCTGCGGATGTAGCGGGAGAGCAGGGATCGCCCCGTTGCCAGGTCGACCAGCCCCTCCTGCTCGTAGAGTTCCTGGATTTTGCGGTCCTCGGCGTAGGCGGCAAGCACTTCCAACCCCTGCCCGGAACGGGCCGGGATCAGCACCGACGCAAGGGCCAGGTGATCAATGAGCCGTACGGCGGAGTGCACCATGGTGCGGGCCGCCTCGGTCTTCTTGGCCTCGTCGATGCGGCGGGCCAGCACCAGTTGCTGATGATGCTTGCGCGCCTGGTCGAGGACCGGCACCACCTCGGCGAGAAATCGCTTCAGCGCCCGGCGGCGGAGCGGATCGGGAAGTTGGCCGGAGCGGCTGCCGTCGATGCACAGCACGCCGACGGCCCGGTCGCGATGCAGTAGCGGCAGCTGATAGGAGGCCTGGATGGCAAAACGCTCGGCAATCTCCCGGCCCTGCGGGGGGAGAACGACCGGATCGTCGAACTCCGCGCTCTCCTGGGAGATGAAGACCCTTGAAACCAAAAAATCCGGATCGGTCAGCGGGAAAGCATGCTGGCGCGCTGCGGCAGCCTGGCGACCGGCGGCCAGCACGCAGTTGAGGGTGCCGCTGGTCAGGTCTTCCAGATAGAGACGGCAGCGGCTCTGCCGGGTGATCAGCGGCACCGCCTCGCCGAGGGCATGCAGGATATCGGCGAGGTTCTCCTTGCCGAAACCGCGTATTTTGGCGATCAGCTCATCCACCCGCGGCGGAAAATGTTCCATCGACCCTGCTCCGTGTAGTTTTCTTACTCACCCGGAGTATAGTCATCTTCCGCCGCCAGGTCAAAGTGGCCGCTTGCCTCGCGGCCGGCTTTCGGGAATACTGAGGCGATGTCTCCGCGCCACCGACCGACTATTCCCGCCCTGCAGCGCGAAGTGCAGGCGCTCCGCCGGCAACTGGCCAGCCGCGACCAGGAGTTGGGCGACGCCCTGGCATCGGCGGCGCATATCCAGCGCAGCATGATCCCGCGCAGCCCCCCCGTTTATTCCAGCCTGCATTATGCCTGGGGTTTTGTGCCGTTCAAGCAGGTCGGCGGCGACCTGTTTAATATTGCCCCGCTCGACGAGCACACGGTCATGACCTACCTGCTCGACGTCAGCGGCCACGGCATTGCCTCAGCGATGGTCAGCGTGGCGGTGCACCAGAGTCTGTCGCCAACCACCGGGCGGCTGCTGAAACGCCCCCTCGGCCATCGCCCGTTCTATCGCATCACCTCGCCGCGCGAGGTGATGGCCGCCCTTGATGCCGAGTACCCCTTCGAGCGTTTCGATGAGTTTTTCACCATTTCCTACCTGCTGATCAACCCGCAGACCGGCCAGGTTCGCTACGCTAATGCCGGGCATCCGCCGCCCCTTTTGTTCCGCAACGACGGCACCCTGGAGCGGCTTGATTGCGGCGGACCGATGATTGGCCTGAACCATCGGGAGGAGAATGACGAGGGGGAAGTGCAACTGCGGGAGGGTGACCGTCTGTTCCTATACACCGACGGCCTGATCGAGCAGACCGACGGGGAAGGCACGGCCTACGGCGAGGCGCGCCTGGTGGCCGACCTGCACGCCCAGGCGGACCATGATCTGGACGGGGCGTGCCAGCAGGCGCTGACGGGCCAGCGCCGCTTCGCCGGGACGGTGCCGGCGCAGGACGACGTGACCCTGATCGGTATCGAGTTCAGCCGCCGCGAACCGGCCGGCCTGGCGACCTGACGGGCAATTCAGTCCAGCCCGAACCTTGCCAGCGTCGCCGGCGGCGCCTGGTCGTAGTGGCTGAACGTCATGGTGAATGATCCGCGGCCCTGGGTGGCGCTGCGCAGTTCCGTCATGTAACCGAACATCCCGGCCAGCGGCACGCTCGCCCGGACCAGTTCATAGCTTTCGTGGCTCTCCAGTCCCTCGACCCGGCCGCGCTTCTGCTGCAACCCCCCAAGGACCCTCCCGGAATACTCGGCCGGCGTGCTCACCTCGAGGGCCATGACCGGCTCGAGCAGCGTTGGCGCGGCGGCACGCACCGCCAGCGACAGGCCGCGCTGGGCGGCGGCACGCACTCCGATCAGGGTGGTCGAGCCGGGGAGCCAGACTAGTTCTGTGACCTCGACCGCCAGGTCGACCAGCGGGTAGCCGGCCAGCGGCCCGGCCTGCACCCCCTGCTGCAGGGTGGTGGCGAGAGCGTCCAGGATCTCCGCCGGCACGCCGCTCTCCGGGCCGGGAACCGTTATGCGCACCCCGGCGCCGCGCGCCAGCGGCAGCAGGCGCAAGACCACCTCGCCGCGCTGCACCCGGCCATCGAGTTCGCGCTCGAACAGTTCACGATGCCGCGCCTCACCGGTAATCGTCTCCCGGAACACCACCTGCGGCTGGCCGGCGCTCACCTCCACCCCGAATTCGCGCGCCAGACGGGTCAGCAGCACCTCGAGATGCAGTTCCCCCATCCCGGTCAGGACCACCTGGCCGGTTTCCTGATCCTCCTTGAGCCGGAAGGTCGGGTCCTCCCAGAGCAGCTTGTCCAAGGCCGGCTGCAGCCGCTCACGATCCTGCACCCGCTTCGGCTCGATCGCCAGCGAAACCACCGGCTCGGGGATGTGCAGGCCAGCCAGGCGCAGCGGCCGCTCCGGCGCGCACAGGGTATCGCCGGTCAGCACCTCCTTCAGGCCGGCGGCGCCGACGATATCGCCGGCCCGCGCTATCTCGATCCGTTCACGCTTGTGGGCATGCATGCGAAACAGCCGGGCCACCCGTTCGCTGCCGCCCCGGGTGGCATTGAGCACCAGGCTCCCGGCCGGCAGCGTCCCCGAATAAACGCGCAGATAGGTCAGCTTGCGCCCCTCGTCGGCCTGCACCTTGAAAGCCAGGGCACAGAGCGGCCCGTTGACGTCGCAGGGGAGAGCCTCATCGCCGTCGTCATCGATGCGGTGGGCGGCGACCGGCGGCAAGTCGAGGGGTGACGGCAGCAGTTCGGCAATGGCATCGAGCACCGGCTGGATCCCCTTGTTGCGCAGGGCGGCGCCAAGGAACACCGGGTGCAGGGCACCGGCGAGCACCCCCTTGCGCAACGCCCTGCGAACCAGCCCGGCGCTGACGCTGCGCCCGTCGAGCAACTCCGCCAGCAGTTCGTCGTCCCAGTCTGCCGCGGTCTCGAGCAGCTGTTCGCGCGCCGCCGCGGCGGCCTCGGCCAACTCCTGCGGGGATCGGGGCACTTTCCACCGTCGAACCGCGATCGGCATCGGCGAAGGTCAGCAGCCTCTCTGCCACCAGATCAACCACCCCGGCAAAATCCCCCTCCGCACCGAACGGCAGCTGCATGAGCGCCGGGCGGGCGCCGAGGCGCCGCTCCATCTGCGCCAGGACCGCGCGGTAGTCGGCGCCGACCCGGTCCATCTTGTTGATCAGGCAGATGCGCGGCACCCGGTAGCGGGCGGCCTGGCGCCAGACCGATTCGCTCTGCGGCTGCACCCCCTCGACGGCACTGAAGATCGCCAGGGCACCGTCCAGCGCCCGCAGGGAGCGCTCGACCTCGATGGTGAAGTCGATATGCCCCGGCGTGTCGATCAGGTTGATCCAGGTATCGTGCCAGCGACAGGTGGTGGCGGTGGCGGTGATGGTGATGCCGCGTTCCTGCTCCTGGTCCATCCAGTCCATGGTCGCTTCGCCATCATGAACCTCGCCGAGCTTGTGGATCTCCCCGGCGTAGAAGAGGATCCGTTCGGAGACCGTGGTCTTGCCGGCGTCGATGTGGGAGATAATGCCAAGGTTGCGGATCTGGGTGATGGCGGGCATGGCGGCGTGGGGGCGGGGGTCGGCCTTGAATCAGGCGGCGTACCCCTTGCGAATCCGGTAGAGGGCTTCCATGTCGAGGTTGTTGAGTTCGAAGTACTCGCGCTCCAGCTCCTCGACGTAGAAGCGGTCGAGGCCGCTGTTGTCGAGGAAGTCTTCGCGCAGGGCGACGTCGCGTTCGGCCACGATCTTGGGGAGGAGATTGTGCAGATAAATCGCCTCCTTCTTGATGTTGACCACGACATCGCGGAACAGCGCCGGCGGAATCTCGCCGGCAGCCAGCCCCTTGTTGCGCAACTCTTCGGCAACCTCGAGGAGCAGGGCGTCCTGCTCGGCGCGGGTGTTGTAGCGCGAATAGAAGTTGCGGATGCGCTCCTTGACGTGAGAGAGCAGGGTGGTGTAGAGGCGCTCCTCCCTCTCGATGCCCCGTAGCTGACCGAGCAGATCGGGGACCGCCAGCCGGCTCTCCTCGATGGCCTTCAACCCATTGGCCAGGCTGTGCACCTTCTTGCGGCCGAACTGGCCGAGATACTTGTTCTCGAAGATCTGCTTGAAGAACAGTTCCTCCCAGAGGGTCGGATCGAGTTCGTCGAAGGCCTTCTTGTTGCCGAGCAGACTGCGGATCCGCTCCTCGCTGTACTTGACGTTTTCCATGAACGTCAGTTCGTTGATGTTGGCATAAGTGCTGTCGTAGCGGTCGAAGTAGGTGACAATGTAGGAAAAGTGCTCCAGCAGGGCGAGATCGCCCCCCTCATGGATCTTTTCGTCGCAGGCCTTGCCGGTCTCCAGCAGGACGTGTTCGAAGGTATGGTCGCGGTTCTCCGAAGCCTGGCGTTTGGCATGGAGCAGCAGCTTCATGTCCTCGGCGGTGATGCTGGCATCGATCTGCGCCTCGGTCAGGAAGATTCCCTCGAGCACCTGGCGGGTTTCCGCCAGATAGTCCTGCTCGTCGAGATCGACCAGCTTGTCGTGCTTGAGCATCTCGTCGAGGGTATAGAACAGGGCCGACGGGATCTTGTTGCGCACCGACAGGGTCTTCAAGCGCGTCAGGCGGGCATTTTCCAGCTGGTTGATGCTCCCCTTGCGGTTGCAGTCGATCAGGATGTTCTTGTACTCGTCGACGATCCGCTGATTGTCCGGATGCTTGTACATCACGTCGATACGGATCCGCTCCTGCTGGTAACGGTCGATCCCCCAGCGCTCGGCCCGGGTCTGCAGTGCCTGAAACTCCTCTTCGGGGATCGATTTATAGGCGAAGTAGAGCTCCCGGAAGGCGTCGTGGTAGGCCTTGTGCTTCTTGTGAATCAGCTTGACCAGATAGAGGGAGCTGCGATGGCCGAGCATGCTGTAGATTTCATCGATCAGTTCCGTATCATCGGCAAGACCGACGTGCACCGAACGCTTGAGGGTCTTGCCGAGCAGGCGGGCGAGGTTCTCCTGCTGCTCGCGCAACGACCCGGCCACCGACCCGGTGATGAAGAAAAAACAGTTGTAAAGGGCATTTCCCTCGAAAAAAATCTTCTCGTAGCTGTTGCGCCCCTCGGTCTGTCCGGTGAACTCAAGTTGGCTCTCGTCCTTGTAGAACGCTCCGTACAGCACCAGGCGGTTGCGTACCTCGGTCTTGGCCAGGTCGGCCAGCGGCTGGTCGACACCGAACATGTACTCGCAGAACGACCCGCCGTTGCCGCGGTGGCTGACCTCCTTGCGGCCAAGGATGAATTCGTTGCCGGGGGAGAAAAAGCGCAGGTTCTCCCCGGTCGCCTCGAAGAAATAGCGGTTATAGGCGTCGCGTGCCGCCATCACGGCAAAGTATTCGATGGTGTCGTCGAGGTGGCCGTGCAGCCGGATTTCCTGGGGCATATGCCTTCACCACATGAGCCGTGCCCGGTCAGCCAGGCAGCGGTAACGTTATTGTCAGACCATCGTAGGCGAATTCAACGCCCGCGGGAAGCCCCGCCGCATGCCGCTGGCAATCCACCTCGTGGCTGAGATGGGTGAGCAGGGTGCGGCGGGCGCCGATGCGGCCGGCCACGGCGATGGCCTCGGCCACATGGTAATGCGAAGCGTGCGGCGTGAAGCGCAGGGCATCGATCACCAGCAGTTCCACCCCTGCCAGCAGCGCCAGGGAGCTGTCGGGGATGGCGTTGCAATCGGTCAGGTAGGCGAGGTTGCCAACCCGGTAGCCGAGCGCCATGCCGGGGCCGTGCTGCAGTAGCACCGGCGTCACCTCACGGTCGAACAGCAGGAACGGCCCGTCCACGGGGTTGAGCGTCAGCCGCGGCCGAAACCCCGGCTCGGTTTCGTCGGTGAAGATGTAGGCGAAGGCCCGCTGGATCGTGGCCAGCGATTCCGCCGAAGCGAAGACCGGGATCGCCTCCCCACCGAAGGTGAAGGTCCGCAGGTCATCGATACCGTGCACGTGGTCGGCATGGGTATGGCTGAACAGCACCGCGTCAATCCGCTCCAGCCCTTCGCGCAACGCCTGCTGGCGAAAATCGGTGGCGGTGTCGATCAGCACGTTGCGCCCGTTCCAGCGCAGCAGGGCGCTGCAGCGGGTGCGCCGGTTCACGGCAGTGTCCGAGCGGCAGACCGTGCAGCGACAGCCAAGGACGGGAACGCCGGTGCTGGTCCCCGACCCGAGAATGGTCAGGGTAAGAGTCGCCTCGTTCATACCTTGAAGACCCCGACCTCCGCTTCCAGCGCCTGCGTCAGCCGGTTGAGCGTTTCGACCACCTGGTCGAGTTCGGCGGTGCGGCCGGCGTTGCTCTCGGCCACCTTATGCACGCTCCCCGCCCCCGCGACCAGCTGGCGGCTACGCTGGGTCAACTCGCGGGTCGCCGCATCGATCCGGCCGATCATCTCGCGGACCTGTTCCATGTTCTGGTTGATCAGCCGGCTCCCTTTGGACTGTTCCGCGGTACTCTGCTTGCCATGGGCGGCGATGTCGCGCATCACCTCGGCCCCTTCGGCGAGCTGCCGCGCCCCCAGGGACTGTTCGCTGATCGCCGTGGCGATCTGGCCGAGCATTGCTGCCACCTGGTTGATCGAAGCGGTCACCTGGCGGCTGCCGTTCGCCTGTTCTCTGGTCGCCCGCACAATGCCATTGACCTGCTCCATCGCCTTGAGGGTACTGGCGCGGATCTGCTCGAGGGCCTCGCCGGCACCCCGGGAGCGCCGGACCTCTTGATGCACCCGCTCGCTCCCTTCCTGCATGGCGAGCACCGCTTCCTGGGTGCCATTCTGCAGGGCGCCGATGATCGTGCCGATCTCGCGGGTGGAAACCGCCGTGCGCTCGGCCAGTTCGCGAATCTCGTCGGCGACTACGGCAAAACCACGGCCATGTTCGCCGGCCTGGGCGGCGATGATGGCTGCATTCAGGGCGAGCAGGCTGGTCTGGTCGGCCACCTCGTCGATCACCGTGAGGATCTTGCCGATGGCGCCGGACTGGCGACCGAGCTCCATGATCGCTTCGCTGGCCCGGTCGACGGTTTCGCGGATCGCCTCGATCCCGCGGATGGTCTCGTCGACGGCCTGCTTGCCGCGCTGGGCATCCTCGGTGGCGGCACTGGCCAACTGGCTGGTCAGCCCGGCATTGTCCTCGACCTCCTTGATGGAGGCGTCCATTTCCAGCATCGAGGAAACGGTGACCTCGGTGGACGACGACAGGATGCCGATGTTCTCGGAGACCTCCTGGCTGGCCACCGACATCTGGTTGATGGCGCTGGATACTTCCTCGACGGTGGCGAACAGCTTCTCCATCTGACTGGCGAGCTCCTCGATGGTCGCCCCCAGTTCCAAGGTCGCCGAGGAGCTCTCCTCCACGGAGCCGACCAGGACGCCGGTGCTTTCGGCAATGCCCCCGGCGGCCGCGTCGATCCCTTCGATGGCCCGGGAGGTCTCTTCCAGGGATTGGGATTGGCGCACCGCCCCTTCCATGACCTCGTGGGAAGAGCTGCGGATCCGTTCGTTGGCCGCGCCCAGCTCGACAATCACCGCGTGCAGCCGGCTGACCATCTCGCGCAGGCGCACCTGGAAGCGGTTGAAACTCGCCGACAGCTCGCCGATCTCATCGTGGCTGCGCACCGGCAGCTCGCGGCTCAGATCGCCACCGCCATCGGCGATCTCCCGCAAATTATCGACAATCTCGCGCAACGGCCGGACGATCGCTTTGGCCAGGGCGAAAGCGCCCAGCAAATTGAGGGCGACCACTACGAGCCCGGTCAAAAGCAAAATCCGCTGCACTCCCTGGTCTTGGTCAACCAGGGTGCCGACGATCGACAGGGCAATGATCAGCGGGACCACCGAAACCGCGATCATGGCCAGGAGAATTTTAGTGTGAATCTTCATGGAATGCACACACCTCGAGAAAATACTGGGGCCGGCAGCCGGCACGACCCGGCACCATTAATCGGTTTCCGGATCAGGGCTTGGCCCCCGGCACGAAGCTCTTGGCCAGGCCCCCCTGCCCGCGCGGGCTCAGGGCGAACTTGATGAACCGCTCCAGCTGACCCTCGGGCTGGCCGCGCGTCACCAGGGCCAATTGGGGGTTGGGGGGGGGGTGGTGTGGGTGGGGTGGTGGGGGGGGTGGTGGGGGGGGAGGGGGGGGAGGGTAGGGGGTGGGGTGGGGAGTGCGTTTGGTGAGGGCGCCAGAATAGGAGATGGTGGGGGTGTTGAGGGGATAGCTTGCTTCAGCATGGAGCGGGTGGAGAGTTGGGGGGTGCGCGGTGGGTGAATGGGATTGAAGCAGGTTTCATGCGTGGTGTGCTGATGAGAATTCAGGCAGGTGGGAAGCTGCGCGCGAGCGGAGGGCGGTGGGCAGCTGCGTGACTGATGGATCTTCGCTCGAGGGTGCTTCGATGAGGATGCTGGGGGGAATGGGGGATTTCTTTTGCCGGTAGAAGTGCGGACGCGCGGTGGTATCGAGCAGTTGCATTGGTGAAGGGGAGTTTGCGAGACTATCACGCGCTCGCGAGCGTCGGCGGGCGGCACGCACGGCGGGGCGGCGCGGGGCGGATTGAGAGCGCGATCAGCGAGGGTGATGGGCGAGCGCGACGATGCTGTTGAGCAGCTCCGTCGAGGTGTAGTGACGGTCTGCTCGACGTAGATCTTGGCGCGCTTCATCCTCAGCAAGTTCTGCTGTTCGAGATCGTCGGCCGCCATTTGCCGACACCCAGGCATGATCAGCGGGATCACGCACCCGAGCACTGCCAAAGTATTTTCGTGCGGATTTTCATGAATAGCTCCCTCTCGCAATAATCCGCCACACCCGAGGACACCTCATGGCCTCGCATATCAGCGCTTGGCCCCCGGCACGAAACTCTTGCCAGCACCCCTGCCCGCGCGGGCCAGGGCAAACTTGATGAACCGCTCCAGCTGACCCTTGGCGGCCGCGCGTCACCAGGGCCAGGCTTGGCCAGCGCGTAGCGGCCGGTCGAAACGTTGGGGACAAAGTGACCGCTGTTGTCACCATGCTCAGGCTGAGCGGTATGCGCGGAAACATCGAGACCTGCTGATCGGCCTGGCCGACCACCCGGAACACCTCCGCCGCGTAAGGCTTCTCGCCGAGGATCAACTCCTGCACGGCGCGCGCATCCGACTTCGGGCTGGTACCACGAAATGTTGTCGGCGATCAGTTGGATTCCGCGAAGATTCCTCGCAACTGCGCGAGGGTCAGGGCGTCGACCGGATTGGTCCGCTGCACCACCACCGCCAGCACCTCCCAGCCGAGGAAATGTTCGACCAGCCCCCGCTGCTTTTCCTCGGCGATCAGGTGCCGCCCGGCGCCGGCCAGGTCAATCTCGCCGGCCAGCAGTGAGCGGATACCGGGGTTGGTGTTCCCCCCCTCGATCTGGATGTACACCCCGGTCTCCCCCTGGAAGATGCGCGCGGCTTACGGCATGAACGAGCGCTTCAGGGTGGTGGCCCCGGCATAGCGAAGCAGTTCCTCGGCAGCAACGGCGGCAGCGGCCGCCAGGCAGACCAGGGCGACCAGCAGCGGGAACCAGGAGCGTTTGGACATGGCAGCTCTCCCATCGTCGGAGGTTGAGATCGTCCGCCGTCAATCCAGAGGTGATTAGCAGGTCTCGAATGATAGCGTTCTCAGGGCCAAGAACACAACCAGTTTTCCGTGATCCGGAAAGCCCGGCGCAACAAACGAAGGGGCCTGGCAAAGCCAGGCCCCTCGCAGGTCTGCGGCGGCCTTGGCGGCCGCCCCTCATTTCCCCCTGGCTCGGGCAAATTTTGGGTTGTCCATCGGATCGCCCTGGTAGCCGAGAGACTGCCAGTCCATGCGGCCGTTGTCGCCGTGGCAGTCGAGACAGCCCAGCGCTTCCTTCTTCGGCGAAACCATGTGGTTGATCCGCCAGTACATGATCGACGGAGCGAACCCGTACTCGCCGCTGTAAGACAGACCGCTGGCCTCCATACCGAGTTTGGCCGCCTTCCCCCAGTCGAAGTCTTTCCAATAGCCGCCGGCGCCAAAGACTTTCGGCGTGATGAAGATATTGTTCTTGCTGTCATAGATATGCTTGCCAGTATGCGTTTTAAACGGGTAAATCTTGGCGGCCTGGTCCTTGATGTCCCCCTTGGGATAGGTAAGCTTGGTCACCTTGGTGGGGTCCATCTTGTCCCCGGTCAGGTAGGCGCCGGCCGTGCCGTTGTACCAGGCATAGGTGGGCACCACCATCTTGCCCCAGGTGAAATCGCCCTTCTTCTTGTCGTAAGTCGGTTTGCCCAGTCTGTCGATCGGTTCCGGCGAGATATCCTTGCCGGCGGTCGACCAGTCCCAGGAGAGCTTGGTCGGCGTCTCCTTGGCGAAGTGCGGGATGTGGCAGGTCTGGCAGGCCACCGTCGCCGCATGATTGTTCAGCCGCGATTGCTTGTGGGGGGCCGCCTCATGGCACTTCTCGCAACCAATGTGGTCCTTGCCCCCGGGTGAGACGACCATGGCCTGGCCGGTGATCTTGTGGTTCTTGGTCTGGTGGCACTCCTGGCACTGAAAGTCGTTGCCGTCGGTCCCCAGGTGCACATCGATCTTGCGGTCGGGGTATTCCATCGACGAGTCGAGGTCGCCATGCTTGACGGCGTCGCCACCACCGCCGAAGAAGTGGCAGGTGCCGCAATTGAAGCGGCTCGGCTTGCCGACGTTCTGGGCGATCTTGAGCAGGTCGAGCCCCTTGGCCGGCATCCCGGCCCCGGTCGACTCCTTTTTATAGGTGCCGGTGGTATCATGGCAGACCAGGCAGTCAATATTTTGCGGGTTGCTGAAGTCGAAGTTCTTGTCCGTCCAGCCGTAGCCGGCATGGCAACTGGTGCAGCGCGGCTCGTTGCTGGCAATGGAGACACAGAAGTTGTTGATGGCGTTTTTTTTGCCGCGATCGGCGGTCTTGCCGTCGATCGTCTGCTTGGCCGACCAGGTCCAGTGGGTGGTCTTCATGAAGTCCCTGGCCTGCTCTTCGTGGCACTTCAGGCATTGCGCCGTCGCTTGGGGGCCGGTTTCGATCGGGCCCTGCACATAGGTGGCGTGGGCATTTTCGGCCTTGGCCAAGGCGCCGGGGGCCACGGCACCATCAGAACGGCGGCCAGGCGATGGTCAGCCAGAATGTGTAATCTGATTTTCATCATCTGCTCCTTGTTTGCTTGGGGAATTCTCTACTGTCAGATGCTTTCATATTGACATATGATTAATGTGCCAGCATGAAACGGGGGAGCGGCGTACCGCTCCCCCGCCAGGTCTCCTAGAACTTCAGGGTCAGCGACGCATTCAGGTCCCAGACTTCATCGACGGCCGGGAGGATCGAATAGGCCTTGCCGTCCTGCACGTCGTCGATATCCTGCGGTTTGCCGACCGGGGAACCGCTGCCGGTGTACTCGTAGTCGTAGTAGATGGCACCAACCTTGAAGAACATGTTCGGATTGATGTCGAAGATGTAGTAGGCCTCGCCGGCATGGCCGCGGGTCGCCAGCTTGCTGCCGACCACGTCATCCTGCGCCTGGGTGAACGGCGTCCAGTACTTCGACCCGTAGTTGTACTCGAGACCAAACTTGCCCAGCGGCGCCGGGGTCTGGAAGCCGACGTAGACGCCGTAGCCATCGCGTTTCTCGTCTTCAGTGGCCTTCCCTGTGTAGTTGATGCCAACAGGTACGGGATTGCCCGTCATCAAAGACTGGAACAATTTCGGGGTCGGAGAGCAGACCACCGAACATGCCGGCCTGGCCGTTGGGGTCGGACTGGGTCCAACCCAGGGAGCCGAACCATTTGATGCCATTGTCCTCTTCGCGGGTGAAAACCAGCTCGCCAAGGTTCATGTCGCCGATGTTGGTGGTTGCCGAGTTGCGCGCGACCAGGTTGAAGCCTGGCATCGGCGCGCCGCCGAAGCGGTCCGGCAAAGCGAAAACACCTTTGAAGCCATCGGTCAGGTCCTAGGCACGGAAAGCGGTCACCTGGAGATAGTTGATATCGTCATTATAGGCATCAATGTTGAAACCGCCGAAATGGGTATCTTCTACATCGACCTCGTTGAACATCTCGCCGTTGCCCCATTCCGATTCGTAGCCCTGGCCGTAGCAGAAGCGCGCGATCAGCCCGGGGATGCCGGTCTGGTCCTCGAGCTTGTAGCCAAGCGTTGCGCCGTCGAAATTCAAGAACATCAGGTTGCCGGGCACGGTGCCGCCGCGCAGTTCGTTTTCGCGATAATTGGTTGGCGGGCCGTAGGTCGAGGGGCGACGGCCGACGGAGAAGAACAACGGCGTGCCGCCGATGTCGCTCCAGTCGAAGAAGGCGCGCTCGACATGGATGTAGTCACTGGTCGTATTGCCACTGTTGGTGCCGTCCATGGTGTAGGTGTTCCAGGCGTCAAATTCCTTGACACCGGTGGAGTCCCCCCAGTTCTTGTACATGGTCAGCCGGCCGTTGAATTTGACGTTATCCCACACCTTGGCCTTCATGTTCAGCCGCAGGCGGGTGGTGTAAAGGATGTCGTTGTTGAGGCTGTACTTCTGTGTTTTCAGTAGCCCATTCTGAGTGCCATCTTGAGTGTTCGGCAAATAAGAAACACCGGTGGATGAAGCAGGCAGCGGCAGGCCAACCATGGCTGAAGCTTGTTGCTGGGTGAAGGGAGCAAACGGCGGTTGAACCAGCGTGACATTGTCGTAGTGCAGGCTGTCGGCTTTGACGCGCATGTCGCCGCTGAATTCGAGGCGGTCGAGAAGGGCGTGTTTTTCGACCTTGTCGAGCCGCTTGCTGAGTTCCTTGATCTCGGGCTGGGCCGGCGCGGGTGCCGAGTGCAGATGCCGGAGCGGGCGGCGCAGCTTGCTTGTTCGCTTCGACTTGCTTGGCCAGCGCCTCCAGTTGGGCGCTGAGTTTCTGGATCTGTTCCTGCAGCTGCTTGATGGCGGCCTCTTCGCCGGCGCGCCAGGGCGCTGGCGGGAAGTGCCAGCAGGGCGATCAGCCCCAGAGGCAATAATCTTTCTCATCATTGTGTCTCCTCAGCGGAAATGAAATGGGTTGACAATTAGCCGCAGGTCTCGGGTTGCGGGGAATCGGCCGCGTGATTGAACAGGAACTGCTGGATGTGCTTCAGATCCTGGGGAGAGATTTGCTTCAGGTGCCGGAGCTTCTTTTCGTGATGCTGCCTTTTCGAAAAATCGCTCCACTGTCGTTGGGTTTTCGATAGTGGGGTGATGGTGCCGGCTGACGCGCTTCAACGTGACAGCCTTTGCATTTGGCTTGGTCAGTTCCTTCCGGGATCTGCACAAAGGTCATGGGGGCAGCTATCAAGGTGAGTGCAGTCACGATTGGCAACAGCACGGCAACACCTCTGCATCTGCTGAATTTCATGTCCAACTCCTTTGCCGGAAGGTATTCAGGGCTGATATGAGCACGTGTTTACCCGCAGGTCTCGGGCTGGGGCGAATCTGCTGCATGGTCGTAGAGGAACTGCTGGACGTCTTTCAGATCCTGCTCCGAAAGCCCTTTCAGCCCTTCGGGGTTGTGTTGCAGCTTCTGGAAGAAACGGTCCCACTGTTCCATGGTCTTGGTCAGCGGGGTCACCTCGCCGGCTGCAGCTCCCTTGCTGTGACATTCTTTGCAAGTTTTCTTGAAGAGGGCTTTCCCTTTAGCGGGATTGCCGCCTTCAGCGGCCAGTGCCGTGGTGGCGAGAAACGCCACGAGAGCCAGTGCCATGAAGGAGTTGACGATCTGTTTCATACGATGAACCTCCATTCCCATGCTGTGGTATGTCGGCCGTTGGGCCATTGTTTGCCGAGAAGTTTGCTCTACAATAATAAGTTGTACCGAATATTCATATTTCAATATCTATGCCATGTACGTATCTGCTCAATTTCCCGGCAAAATGCGGTCCTCGCGGCTCCGCCATCACGCGAAATGCCGGGATGCCCAGGCCATATCGCGACAGAAATATAATGAAAAGGAACGCACAGGCGACGCGCGCTGGCCCCAGCAGCTGGAACGCCGGAACGAAAAGGGGGGGGGCGACTCAAGACATCGCCGCCGGGCAGGCCTCTCCGGAACAGTCTGTCCGGATGCCCTTGACGGGGCCACTTGCCGACGGCATATTTGCGGTTATCCTTAATTGCGGTTATTCATTTACAAGTAACAAAAAAGGTGGGGGAGGAGGAGAAGGCGCCGTTGAGCCATGCATGAGGATCTGCACAGTCTGATCACCAAAGGGGAACGCGCACTCGCCAGCGGTGAGACACTGGTGGCCTTGGTGCATTTGGAAACCGCGGCCCGCTTGAGCCCCGCACCGGGCGTGAAGTCCGCGCTCGGCTACTGCCTCGCCAGGGAGCGGCGGCAGTACCAAAAGGCGCTGGCGCTGTGCCGTGAGGCGCTGAGCGCGGAACCGGCCGAGCCACGTCACTACTATCATCTCGGCCGCATCTACCTGCTGGCCAACCAGAAAACCGAGGCGATCGCCACCTTCCGGCGCGGCCTCAAGCAGCAGCGCCACCAGCCGATCATCGATGAACTGCGCCGTCTCGGCGCGCGCAAGCCGCCGGTGTTCACCTCCCTGCCCCGCGATCACTTCCTCAACAAGTCTTTCGGTAAATTACTTATGCAAATCGGTTCACGCTAGCCGTGATGAAAAGCACCCATCTGCGGCGTTGCCCTTGCCCTCGTCGCTGTGACGTACCTTCGGTACGCCTCACTCCTTGGGCTGGGGCGCCTTGCACTGGACACTTTTGATCAGCTCTAGCTAGTGTCCCGTGTGGTTAGTTCGCGACACCGAATCGTGAGTGCTTTCAGGTCTCTGGCAAGGCGCGGCGACGCAGGCCTAGTGGGACTAAGCCGAGGTAGCCGCAACACCGCCAGAGGGCGAAAGTAACCACAATTTGAACGGACAGAATTAGCCGCACGGGACACTAGAAAGGCCTGCGGCTTTTCCCCGGCTGATAGGCCCCTGCGAACGGTGCCATCTCGATGCGGAGCCCTTCCACGAACCGGTCGGTCGCCACGGTGACCGGAGTGGCCGTTGTCCGCCGTATTTGCCGTAGGGCTCGCCGGTGGTCGGCATATCCCAGGCATGGATGCGGGCGCCAGGTAATAGGTGCCCCCTTCGGGGAGGTAGATGGTAATCGCCCCGCATCGTCGGACAGGGTCGAGGCGAAATCGGGGAGGCGCTTCATCTCCGGGTCGGCATAGGCCATGGCGAAGCCGCCCATCACCGGCTTGCCGGCCGTATCGACCAGTACCCCGCGAACCCCCGTGGTGGTTTCCCGATCGACCACCCGGCTTTGAAGAACATCGGCGCCTTCATGGCCACCACCGGCAGATCGACCACGGCCAATTTGCCGGTTTCGATCCGGACCATGATGCGCTGGTGCTCGAGTAGAAGTCGCCTGGCGAGAGCGGTCCGGTCGACTGGCCGCTCAGGCGCTTGCGCGCCACCACATAATAGACGCCGGGAGGCACCTCGATCCGGTAGTGACCCTGACCGTCGGTGGGGCTGGAAATGAACTGCGAGGGACCGAGCAGGTTGGAGATGGTATCGGGGTAGACGTTGACGAACGCCCCGTCCACCGGGGCGCCGGAGTCCTTGAGGACAATCTGGCCCTCAAGACCGGTACGCCCCTGACCGTCGATGTATCGGCCGGCCCATTGCCGGTTTCGACCTGGGCCGCCCCTTGCGGTGCGGCGCTCTGGCAGGCGCACAGCGCCAGGATGGCGGCGGCGATGACTGCCAGCCTGAACGAAAACTGACGGTAGCTCATAATTCTCCTCCTTGTGCGGCCTGGAGAGCGGCCACCCCCACCCCCTCGGCAATTCACCTGGCTAGACGGCTCCCCGTCAATGTCAAAAGTCGCCCGTTGCCACTTGCCTGCGGACGGGTTAGCATAACACTCTATGCACGTGCCTGCCGTTTCCCCGAAGCCAAGGGACTTTCGCTGTCTCACCACCGGCCGCTTCGATGCGTTGATCATCGGCGGCGGCATCACCGGCGCCGGCATCGCCCGCGACCTGGCCCTGCGCGGGGCTGTGGTCGCCCTGGTCGAGCAGGACGATTTTGCCAGCGGCACTTCGTCGCGCTCGACCAAACTGATCCACGGCGGCCTGCGTTACCTGGAACGGTTCGACCTCCGGCTGGTCTTCGAGTCCTGCCGCGAGCGCCACACCCTGCAGCGCATCGCGCCGCATCTGGTCCGCCCGCTGCCACTGATGATCCCGCTTTACCGCGGCGCCCACCCGTCCCGCTCCCTGGTGCACGCCGGGATGCTGCTCTACGACCTGCTCGCCCTGGGGCGCAACACCCGGCCACATCGGATGTTGTCGGCGGACGAGGCCCGGCGGCGTCAGCCGCTGCTCGATCCCAAGGGGTTGACCGGCGCGGCCCTCTACTGGGACTGCCGCATGGACGATGCCCGGCTCTGCCTGGAAAATGTCATCGCGGCACGGGAGGCCGGCGCGGTCACGGTCAACTACGCCCGGGTCACCGCCCTGTTGCGGCGCGGCGTCCGGATCGACGGCGCCGTGGTCGAGGATCGCGAAACCGGAGAGTCCGTCGAGGTCGCGGCCCAGGTCGTGGTCAACGCCAGCGGCCCCTGGCTCGACCGGGTCGGCGCCCTGACGGGCGACTGGGTCCCGCGGCTGCGGCCGACCCGCGGTTCGCACCTGCTGGTGCCGCGCCTGGCCGGCGGCGGCGAGGCGCTCTATCTCAGTACCGACCGGGACGACCGGATGTTCTTTGTCATCCCCTGGGGTGAACTGTCGCTGATCGGGACCACCGATTTGGACGACGGCAACCCGCCCGAGGAGGTCGCCATCACCACCGGAGAGGTCGACTATCTGCTCGGCGAGGCGGCCCGCCATTTCCCCGGGACCCGGCTGTGCGGCGGCGACGTGGTGAGCAGCTTTGCCGGCATCCGCCCCCTGCTGGCCGGCCGACCCGGCCAGGCGAGCGCCGTGTCCCGCGAGCATGCCCTGTTCGAATCCCCGGGCGGGCTGATTTCCATCGGCGGCGGCAAATACACCACCTACCGATCAATGGCCGTCGAGGTGGCCGACCGGGTCATGGCCCGCCTCGGGCGACCGCGCGGGACCGTGCTGACCGATCGCCTGCCGCTCCCCGGTGGAGCCGTCGGCTGGGAGGATTCTGCCAACCAGCCGGCCAGTGCCGTGCGTTCCGGACTCGATGCGGCCGCCCTGCGTCGCCTGGTCGATCGCTACGGGGCACGCACCGGCCAATTGCTGGAACTGCTCGAGCATGACCCGGAACTGGCCGCGCCGGTTGCGACCACCCTCCCCCTGCTGCAGGTCGAGGTGGCCTATGCCGCCGATTTCGAGATGGCGCGCACCCCCGAAGACGTGCTGCGCCGCCGGGCCCCGCAGGCCCTGTTGCCGGGCCACGGCCTGGCGGCCGTCGAGGCGGTCGCCGCCCTGCTCGGCGGCCGCCTGTCCCTGCCGCCGGAACAGCTGGCCGCCGCCGTCGCCAGCTATCGCCAGAGATTTTCATCCTGACCCTTGAGGAGTAACCGATGGAGCTGACTCTCCGCACGACCGACCCGCTGAAAATCAAAACCGCCTGCCTGGTCCTCGGCGCTTTTGCCGACCGGCGGCACGACCCGCTGTTGACCGAGCTCGACTGCCAGCTCGACGGCCGCCTGCAGGAGGCCCGCCGCAGGGGCGAGTTCACCGGCAAACCCAATGAGACCCTGCTGCTGCAACCGATTGCCGCGCTGCCGGCCCGACGCATCCTGCTGGTCGGCCTCGGCCCGCGCCGCGACGCCGGGCTGGAGCAACTGCGCCAGGCGGCCGGCACCGCCATCGGCCAGTTCAAGGGGAAACCCTTCGCCGAGCTGACTTGTGCCCTCCCCCTGCTGGAGCTGCCGCGCACGACGCCAGCCACCCGGGTTGGCGCCGTCGCCGAGGGGCTGCTGCTGGCCAGCTACCGCTTTGACCGCTACCTGACCGCCATCGACCAACCGAAGCGGGAGGAGCTGCGCTCCGCCACCCTGCTGCTTGCGCGCGGGGCCAGTGGTCCGGAGGCGGCAGCCGCGCTGGAATCCGCCCAGGTTCTGGCTAATGCCGTGACCCTGGCCCGCAACCTGGTCAACGAGCCGGGGAACGTCAAGTCGCCCGCCTACCTGGCAGATCAGGCGGTGCTGGCGGCCGCGGCCGGGGGCTTCCGCTGTACCGTGCTGGGACCGGCCGAACTGGCGCAGGAGGGATGCGGGGCGCTGCTCGGCGTGGCCCAGGGAAGCGTAAGAGCACCACGTCTGATCGTTCTCGAATACCGGGGTGCGGCCGAGGGCGAAGCGCCCATCGCCCTGGTCGGCAAGGGGGTGGTGTTCGATGCCGGCGGCATTTCCTTGAAGCCGGCCGAGAAGATGGACGAGATGAAGATGGACATGGCCGGCGGCGCGGCGGTGATCGGCGCGTGCCTGGCCGCGGCGCGCCTGCGGCTGCCGGTCAACGTGGTCGGCATCGTCCCGGCCGTGGAAAATCTCCCTTCCGGCAGCGCCATCCGCCCCGGCGACATTCTCACCAGTCTCTCCGGGCAGACCATCGAGATTCTCAACACCGACGCCGAGGGCCGCCTGATCCTGGCCGACGCCCTGACCTACGTGCGCCGCTTCCAGCCGCGCCTGGTGGTCGATCTGGCCACCCTGACCGGTGCCTGCATCATCGCCCTCGGCCAGCACGCCAGCGCCGTGCTCGGCAACGACCCGGCCCTGGTCCGGGCCTTGCGCGCCGCCGGCGAACAGACCGGCGAGCGGCTCTGGGAACTGCCCCTGTGGGCCGACTACGATCAGCAGATCAAGAGCGAGGTGGCCGATGTCAAGAACACCGGCGGCCGGCCGGCAGGGACCATTACCGCCGCCGCCTTCCTGCGGCGTTTCGCCAAGGGGCTGCGTTGGGCCCACCTCGACATTGCCGGCACCGCCTGGATCGAACAGGCGCGGCCCTGTCACCCCAAAGGGGCGAGCGGCGTCGGCGTGCGCCTGCTGACCGCTTTCCTGCGCGAACAGGCACAGCAACAACGTTGAGATCTCCCTTCCACCAACCGAGCCGGGGTGTTGCGGAGCCGGGCACAGCCGGCGAATGTCCGAAGCCGCAGGCAAGTTTTCGCCGGCGAGCACCGGCTCCGCGCTGCCCCGGCCCCCAGCTTGATCCTCAAGCGAAGCTTGACAGCAAACAGGTGGGTTGTTAGTCTAAAGTGTTGGGCACTTCCGCAGGTGGCGGCGCATGAAAGTTCTCATTTCCGACAGATTTCCCGCCGAGGGATTGGCGGTTTTCGACCAGGCCGAAGGGCTTGAGGTCGACTACCAGCCGGGGCTTTCCGCCGAGCAACTGCTGACCGCGGTGGTCGATGCCGACGCCCTGGTGGTTCGCGGCGGCACCTTGGTCAACGAGGCGATTTTCCAGGCGGCCCACCGGCTCAAGGTGGTCGGCCGCGCCGGCGTCGGCACCGACAACATGGACCTGGCCGCCGCCAACCGCAAGGGGGTGGTGGTCATGCACTCGCCCTTCGGCAGTTCCACCACCACCGCCGAGCACACCCTCGCCCTGATCATGGCCCTGGCCCGGCAGATCCCGGCCGCCAACACGTCCACCAAGGCCGGCCGCTGGGAAAGCGAACGCTTCCTCGGCGTCGAACTGACCGGCAAGACCCTCGGCTTGGTCGGGGCCGGCAAGGTCGGCCGACTGGTGGTCGAACGGGCTCAGGCCTTGAAGATGCTGCCGATCGTCCACGATCCCTACCTCTCCGCCGACACCATCCGCATGTACGGTGCCGAACCGGTCGACTTCACCGAGTTGCTGGAGCGGGCCGACTTCATCACCATGCACGTACCGTTGACCCCGGAAACCGCCAACCTGCTCAACGCCGAGACCCTGGCACGGGTCAAGCCCGGCTGCCGGGTCATCAACAGCGCCGCCGGCGGACTGGTCGACGAGGCAGCCCTGGCCGAAGCCATCCGCTCCGGCCACGTGGCCGGAGCGGCCATCGACGTCTACGCCAAGGAACCGCCCGACGCCGACAACCCGCTGCTTGCCCTCGACCAGGTGATCTGCACCCCGCACCTGCGCACCGCCACCATCGATGCCCAGGTCAACGTCACCGTCCAGGTTGCCCACCAGATCGTCGATTTCCTCCAGCGCGGGGTGATTGTCAACGCCGTCAACGTGCCCTCGATCAGCACCGAACTGCTCGACACCCTGCGCCCCTACATCACCCTCGCCGAGTGCCTGGGATCCTTCCTGGCGCAGTTGTATGCCCGTGAACTGAGCGAGGTGCGCATCGAGTTCGCCGGCGCAGCGACCAGCATCCCGACCGAGCCGCTGATTACCGCCGCGCTCAAGGGGCTGCTGACCCCGATGGTCGGTGCCGAAGTCAACTACATCAATGCGCCGTTTCTGGCCGATGAGCGCGGCATCCGCATCATCCAGACCAAGAGTCCGCGCACCGAGGGATACAGCAGCTTGATCCGCCTGACGGTCAAAGGTGCCGACGGCGAGCATTTCGTCTGCGGCGCCCTGTTCGGCGAGGCGGACTATCGCATCGTGCGAGTCGACGACTACAACGTCGAGGCGGTGCCCAAAGGGCACATCCTGGTGCTGCACAACGAGGACCGCCCCGGCATGGTCGGCTTCATCGGCCAACTACTCGGTCAGGCCAACGTCAACATCGCCATGATGAATTTGACCCGGCAGAAGATCAACGGCAAGGCGATCTCCCTGGTCAACATCGACAGCCGCATCCCCGAGGCGCAACTGGAAGAGCTGCGCGCCCACCCGGGGATCGTGGCGGTCCACCAGATCGAACTGTGATTCAAGCGACCAGCGCAACCACCGCGGCCGGGCCGATCGAGACCCGCCTGCCGACCGGCGTCAAGGACTTCTTGCCGGTTAAGGCGGCCAGGCTCGAGTACCTGCAGACAACCCTGCGCGGAGTCTTCGCCCGCTGGGGGTTCCGCCCGGTGATCCCGGCGTCCCTCGAGGACCTCGCGGTTCTCGAACTTGGCCTGGGCGGCGACCTGCGCGAAAAGACCTTCCGCTTCGACGACCGCCAGAGCGGCCGACTGGTGGCCTTTCCGCCGGACATCACCCCCCAGGTGGCGCGCATCGCCGCCACCCGCCTGCACGATCTGCCGCTGCCCTATCGGCTCTGCTACAGCGGCCGGGTGCTACGCCACGCCGAGCAGCGACTCGGCAAGGATCGCGAGATCTGGCAGGCCGGCGTCGAGCTGATCGGTCTGGAGAGCCCCGAGGCCGATGCCGAGATGATCGCCATGGCGGTCGAGGGGCTGCAGGCGGTCGGCGCCACCGAGTTCACCATCGACATCGGCCAGGTCGCCTTCCTGCGCGGCATCCTCGGCGGGCTGCCGCTGCCGGCAGCGGCTGCCGCGGAGTTGCGCGCGGCCATTGCCGCCAAGGACGCCACCGGCCTGCAGCGCCTGCTTGAAGCTCATCCGGTCTCCGACCGCCAGCGCGAGGAGGTGCTGGCCCTGCCGCGCCTGTTCGGCGGCTTCGAGACCCTCGACCGGGCTGCGGCCGTGGTCGGCAACGAGGTGTCGAAGCGCGCCCTCGACAACCTGCACCAGGTGCTAGAGGTACTCGGCGTCTACGGTGTCGACGAGCACGTGACCATCGATCTCGGTGAGCTGCGCGGCTTCGACTACCACACCGGCGTGATCTTCCAGGGGTTCCTGACCGGGTTCGGCCGCGCGGTCTGCGCCGGCGGGCGCTACGACGGGCTGACCGCGCGCTACGGTTTCCCGGCGCCAGCCACCGGTTTTTCCTGCAACCTGTTCAACCTGCTGTTCGCCCTCGACCGCGAACTCGACGGCCGGGCCGACGACAGCATCGACGTGCTGCTCTTCTGCCCGGGGGCGGACCAGGCCCCGGCCCAGCGCCTGGCCACGGCCCTGCGCAGCCAGGGTTATTCGGTCGCCCGCGACATCATTGCCCGCGACCGCGCAGCCAGCCTCGAATACGCACGACGCATGCACTTTCGCACCCTGCTGATCATGAATGCAACCAATGACGGACTCACCCTGCAGCAGACCGCCGATGGCCGGGAAATTCCCTTAAGCCTGAACGCTGTGCTGGCCGGCGAGTGTCGCCTGTAACCTCGAGCGGAGAAGACTCATGGCAAATGTGGTCATCATCGGCGCCCAGTGGGGCGACGAAGGCAAAGGCAAGGTCGTCGACATCTACACCGAGCACGCCCAGCAGGTGGTGCGCTACCAGGGTGGGAACAATGCCGGGCACACCCTGGTGGTCGGCGAGGAAAAGGTCGTCCTGCACCTGATCCCGTCCGGCATCCTCCATCCCGGCAAACGCTGCATCATCGGCAACGGCGTGGTCCTCGATCCGAAGGTCTTTCTCGGCGAGATCGTCAACCTGAAGAAGCGCGGTTATTTCCAGGACGACAGCCAGTTGGTGGTTGACAGCAACCTGCACATCATCATGCCGTGGCACAAGGCCATCGACATCGCCCGCGAGCAGGTACCCAACCGCAAGATCGGCACCACCGGCCGCGGCATCGGCCCGACCTACGAGGACAAGGTCGGCCGGCGCGGCATCCGCATGGGTGACCTGATCAAGCCGCAGGTCTTCCGCCGCAAGCTGCAGGAGGTGTTGCCGGAGAAGAACTTCCTGCTCGAGAAGTTCTTCGGCGAGGCGCCGCTGGACGAGGAGCAGATCTTCAATGAATACAGCGGGTACGCGGCGCAGATCGCCAGATACGTCGGCTGCGGCTCGACCCTGCTGGCCGAAGCGATCAAGCGCGGCGAGAACATTCTCTTCGAAGGGGCCCAGGGGACGCTGCTCGATGTCGATCACGGCACCTATCCCTATGTGACCTCGTCATCGACCTGCGCCGGCGGCGTCTGCACCGGCACCGGCGTAGCGCCGCGCGATCTTGATGCGGTGATCGGCATTTCCAAGGCCTACTGCACCCGGGTCGGCGAGGGGCCGTTCCCGTCTGAGCTGCTCGACGAGGTCGGCGACTTCCTGCGCAAGGCCGGCAACGAATTCGGCTCGACCACCGGCCGGCCACGGCGCTGCGGCTGGTTCGACGCCGTGGCGGTGCGCGAGGCGGTGCGGCTCAACGGTCTGGCCGGGCTGGCGATCACCAAGCTCGACGTCCTCAACGACTTCGAGACGATCAAGGTCTGCACCGGCTACTCGTACCAGGGACAGCTCCTCGAGAACTTCCCGCGCGACCCCGACGTGCTGCGCGACTGCCACCCGGTCTACGAGGAGTTCGAGGGATGGCAGAGCGACATCTGCGCGGCGAAGAGCTATGACCAGCTCCCCGCCGCGGCCCGGGCCTATCTGAAAAAGCTCGAGGAGCTGAGCGGCTGTCCGATCGTGCTGGTTTCGGTCGGCCCGCGCCGTGACCAGACCATCCAGCTGAGCAGCCCGTTCGCCTGATCCAAGGGAGAAAAAAGGATTGACACTACAGGAGCAATGGATCTATAAGAGCAACTCCGTGAGCCGGTAGCTCAGTCGGTAGAGCATCTGACTTTTAATCAGATGGTCGTGGGTTCGATCCCCCCCCGGCTCACCACTTTTGAATTGCGTTGCTGCGGGTTCGGTGCCCGCGGGGCACTTGAGAATATCGAGTCCCTATCGTCTAGCCAGGCCCAGGACACCGGCCTTTCATGCCGGCGACGGGGGTTCGAATCCCTCTGGGGACGCCAAGAAAAGTTAAAAGCCCTTCTGCTTGATGCGGAGGGGCTTTTTTCTATGGTGCGATCAAGTTGCTAATGGATGGGGCAATCCGATTGGCTTCAGGACAAAGGCAAGGGACGGAATTGGCGGGGCGTCCAGTGAGAAAGCAATTGCCCAAGCCGGTCTCTATGGTATAACACGCGAGGCCCTGCGGCGGGGGACAGCATTGCACACAATGATTTGGGGGGGCCATGGATTTTTGGGGTAATGGCAGAAACATCATGACGAGATATCTGGCCTTGCCGCTTTTTCTCGTCCTTGTGTTGTCGGGCTGTGAAAACACGGATGTCATGACGGCTGCGGATGCGGGTTTGGACGCGGTTAAAGCCCTGACGCTATCGGATCAGGGTCTCCAGGAGATCGCCTCAAAATCAGCGCAACTTGCGGACAAGCAGCATGTTGTGGCACCACCTGACAACAAATATGCAACAAGGCTCAACGGGCTGCTGACACAGCAATTTCAGGACGGCAATATACAATTCAATTATGCAGTCTATCTCTCCCCGGAAGTAAATGCCTTTGCGATGGCCAACGGAACCATCAGAGTCTATAGCGGCCTAATGGATATGCTGACCGATGGTGAGATGCGTTTCGTGATCGGACATGAAATGGGTCATGTGGTTAAGAACCACATACGAAAAAAGATTCAGCTTGCTTATGCGGCAAGTGCTGTCCGCAAGGGAGTCTCTTCCCAGAACAATGCCGTCGGAGAAGCAGCTCAATCATTGGTCGGGGGGCTTGCGGAAGCCTTGACAAATGCGCAGTTTTCCCAACTGGAGGAGAAGGAGGCCGATGATTATGGGCTGGCCTTCCTCAAACGGGAGAAGTTTGCGGCGCAGGATGCTGTGTCAGCCTTGAAGAAAATCGCCAAGTTGAGCAAGGGACATTCCTTTCTTTCCAGTCATCCAGACCCGGAGCAACGGGCCGACCGATTGCAGGCGCAACTGGAAGGCAAGGCCTTGTCGATTGATGAGGTACAGCAGGGCATTATCGGCAAACTCAAGGCTCTCCTCACGAGCGTCTAGCCTGGCCCAGGACACCGCCCTTTCACGGCGGCGACAGCGGTTCGAATCCGCTACGGGATACCAAAAGTGAAAAGCCCTTCTGCTTGATGCGGAGGGGTTTTATTCTATGGTGCGCGGGCAGGTTAGGCCCGGAGAATACCGCGAGGGGCGCCCGGCAAAACCGCGAGGAAAGGCTCCTCAAAGGTCATCATAGGTTTTGAAGACCAGGCCCTCCAGCAAGGGCAGGGGCGGCCTACTGTCGAACAGCAAGGCGACCGCGGCCCGGTAGCCAGGAGCGACAGACAACTCCCGGACCATGACGTGCTGATCGGTATTGCTCACCTTTTTCAATAACACATCGGCGGCGACTTCCACCTCTGCAGGATCGTCGCGCGGAACCAGAAACCCTGTGCCCAGGGCCTTGAGGTAGGCCTCGTTGCGGGTCCACAACCGATAGAACAACTCGTGCCGGTCAGCATCGGCGGATGCACGGAGGCTGCGGACAGCTGCCTCCGACATACCGGTGCTGGCCAAACGGAGCGGGTCGATGGAAAGGTCGATCCTTTCGATATCGACACCAATCGGCAACCCCTGGCAAACGGCAATCAGCAGGCGGCCATGGCTGTGAGAGATGTTGAATTCAAGATGGGCCTGGTCCGACAGGTGCAATCGTGGCTTGCCGAAGGGGTTGTATGCAAGTGCGACCAAGTCGGCAGATATGCCCAGATGGCCGGCCAGGGCCTGACGTAGCAGAAGACGTGACAGCAGGAACTCGTCCCGGGCGGAGTCGACCTTGAACTGCCCGGCAAGGTCTAATTCATCTTCGGGCAGGGATGTTGAAGCGCCGTCCAGAAGCTGCCGGTTCCTGCCAAGCAGGAAGGAGTGAATATGAACGGTTATCATCGCTTCTCTCGGATTTTCGGTTGCGCCGTCCCGAACAACCTGACCACGGACGGACAAACCGGCTTGCTTAAAATATCGTGCAACCGGGTCATTCCGCGACAAAATTCTTCTCTATCATTATATCCGGCGACCTGCCACGGATAGAGTCCCCTCAGATCTGCTTGCTTCCCTGATGGCGCGGCCGGAGCTGCTCCTTTCAAGGCTCTGGAGCGAATTGTCTTGAGCGACCGGCGGGAAGAGGGCTAGAGCCGGCCCAGCAGGCGCAGCAGGCCGTCGAGGGCGGTATAGGGATGCGGCGGGCAGCCGGGAATATACAGGTCGACCGGCAGGAGGTCGCCGATGCCGTCGTGGCACTCGGCAGAGCCGCGGAACGGACCGCCGCCGATAGCGCAAGCGCCGGAAGCGATTACCAATTTCGGTGGCGGCAGCGCGGCGTAGCCGTCGAGCAGGGCGGTGCGCATGTTCTCGGTGACCGGGCCGGTGACCAGCAGGCCATCGGCGTGGCGCGGCGAGGCAACGAACTGGATGCCGAAACGGCCGAGATCGAAAACCAGGGTGTTGAGCACGTTGAGGTCGGCCTCGCAGGCGTTGCACCCCCCGGCCGAGACCTGGCGCAGCTTCAGGGAGCGGCCGAACAGGCGGCGCATCTCCCCGTCCAGGGCATAGGCCAGTCGATGGCCGTCGGCACCGGCCAGCAGATCCTCGCGGCGCCGGGCGGCCAGGCGGTGGTCGCGGGAGAAGGTCAGCACACCCGTCGGGCAGGCAGCGGCGCAGGCACCGCAGAAGATGCACCGGCCAAGATCGAGCCGCGGGCCGCTAGCAGTCGCTCTGATGGCACCGAACGGGCAGGAATCGATGCAGTCGCGGCAACCTTCGCGGCAGAGCTCCGGGGCGATCCGCGGGGCGCCGTGGAAGCGCTCGGGCAATACCGGGGCCTCCCGCGGATAGCGGGCGGTGCGGTGCCCCTGGCGCAAACGTTCACGGAGAATTTTCAGCATCGGTTCTTCCTAGTGTCCTGTGCGGTTAGTTCGCCGCACAAATTGTGAGGGATTTTGGTCTCTGGCAGGGCGCGGTGACGCAGGCATGGGGCTAAGCCGAGGAACCGCAACGCCGCCAGAGGGCAAAAGAGCCGCAATTTGAAGGGACCGCATTAGCCGCATAGGACACTAAAGATCAAAGCCACAATAGGACAGGTTGAAGCTCTTGTTGCACAGGGGGAAATCGGAGATCTGCTCGCCGCGCAGCGCCAGTGCCAGCCCGGTCCAGTTGCGGAACGACGGGTCGACGATCTTGTAGCGGGCATAACGGCCGGCGCCATCGGTCAGCACGGCATGGACGATCTCTCCCCGCCACCCTTCGACCAGGGACACGGCCAGGGTGTTGGGCCGCAACGCCCCGGCCGACGCCTGCACCGGTCCCGGCGGCAGACTGGCGAGGGCGTTGTCGACCAGGGCCAGGGACGCCTCGATCTCCAGGCGCCGGACCGCGGCCCGGGCATAAACGTCTCCCCCCACTTGACCGCGGCCTCGACCCCGGCCGTCCGGTAGGCGTCGAGGGGATGGTGGCGGCGCACGTCGCGCTCCAGGCCGCAGGCTCGGGCGGCCACCCCGACCAGGCCGATGGCGACGGCATCTTCGGTGGCCACCCGCCCTGCCCCCTCCAGGCGCGCCAACACCGACGGCGTCTCGAAGAACAGCTCCAGGGCGCCGCGGGTGTCGCGGGTCACGGGGACCAGGCACGCGCGCAGCGCCGCCACCTGCTCGCCGGTCAGGTCGGCCGTCACCCCGCCGGGGCGCACCAGGCCGCGGCCGAAGCGGTTGCCGCACAGTACCGCCGTGGCGTTGAGGTAGTCGCCGCGCAGCCGCCCGCAGAAAGACGCGACCGGGAGGAAACCGACATCGTTGGCCAGGGCGCCGATGTCGCCAACATGGTTGGCCAGCCGCTCCAGCTCCAGGGCCACCAGGCGCAGGGCCGCGGCGCGCGCCGGCACGGCGCAGCCGCCCAACGCCTCGGCCAGTTGAGCCCAGGCCGTGGCATGGCCGATGCTGGTGTCGCCGGCCGCCGTCTCGATCTGGAAGGGGGTGGCCGGATGCGGCCCGCCGTGCAGGAGTCGCTCGATGCCGCGGTGCTGGTAGCCGAGGGCGATTTCCAGGTGCATGACCTGCTCGCCATGGCACTGGAAGCGGAAGTGCCCCGGTTCGATCACCCCGGCATGCACCGGACCGACCGCCACCTCGTGCACCTCGTCCCCCTCGACCCGATAGAACTCCTGCACCGCCGGCAACGGACGCCCGGCGCCCCGCCCCCAGGCGTCCTGACCGCTGCGCCAGCTGCGGTGGAAGCGCACCGGCTTCAGCCACGGGTGACCGGTCGGCACGCTGCCATACTGCTCGGCGATCTCGCGCTCGAACAGCTGCAGCTCCGGACAGCGCTCGGCCAGCGACGGAAACTGCGCGCCGACCGCGGTGCGCAGCACCGCCAGCTCATGGCGCGCATCGCGGGCCACAATGGCGAACAGTTCCAGCTCCTGCCCGACCGGCATGGCAAAGTAGGCAGCGACCCGGGCACCCTCGGCCACTTCGGCGAGCAGGGCGCCGATGAAATGGCCCTTGCCGATCAGCGGCAGGTCGGCCAGCGCCATGGCCCCGCCGTTGGCCAGCGGCACGGCAACGCGCAGGGGGCTCATGACGGGCCCTCGATCAATGCCGTCGCCTGCTCGAGGAGCAGGCGCAGCGGCTCCGGCAGGTACAGGCCGAGCAGCAGCACCCCGAGCAGCAGCACCAGCGGCGGGACCACCAGCAGGAAGCGGTCGGTGAAGGTCAGGTCGCGCCCGACCGGCTCCCCCTGGGAGACGGCGAGTACCGACGCCGCCATGCCGATGAACACCGTGGCCAAGAGCAGCACCACCGTCAGCCCGACCCAGGTTTGGCCGGCGCCGAAGATGCCGCGCAGGATGGTGAATTCGCTCAGGAACATGCCGAAGGGCGGCGAACCGGTGACCGCCAGGAAGGCACACAAAAACAGGGTGCCGGAGAACGGCAGGGCGGTCAGCGCGCCGCGCACCTCGCTCAGGCGCTTGCTGGCGAAGGCGCGGTGGATGTTGCCGGCGCTCAGGAACAGGCAGCCCTTGGCCAGGGCATTGTTGACCAGGTGCAGCAGGGCGCCAAAGGTCGCCAGCCCGCCGATCCCCACTCCTACCGCCAGCAGCCCCATGTGCTCGATGCTGGAGTAGGCGAGCATGCGCTTGAGGTCGGTCTGGCGCATCATGAACAGGGCGGCAAGCAGCAGCGAGAGGAGCCCGAGGCCGAGCAGGGCTTGGCGGGCCAGCGGCAGGGCGCCGGCGGCGGCCATCACCTGCATACCACGCAGCACGGCGAGAAAGGCCAGACTGGTCAGGCCACCGGCGAGCAGCGCCCCGACCAGCCCAGGCGCCTCGCCGTAGGCATCGGGTTTCCAGGCATGCAGCGGCGCCAGCCCCATCTTGGTGCCGAAGCCGACCAACAGGAAGACGAAGCCGGCGTTGAGCCAGGGACGGGAGAGGAGCGGCCCGGCGGCCAGCAGGTCGTCGAGCAGCAGGCTGACGGGCGCTCCGCCGCGCAGGGCGGCATAGGCGACAAAGAGCAGGCCGAGCATGGCCAGGGCGATCCCCACCGAGCAGACCAGCAGGTACTTCCAGGTGGCTTCGATGGAGAGGCGGTTGCGGTTGTAGTAGATCAGTGGCGCGCTGGCCAGGGTGGTCGCCTCGAGGGCCAGCCAGAGCAGCCCCAGGTGGCGGGACATGGCCGCCAGGCTCAGCGCGGCCAGGAACACCAGCAGGCAGGGGACCATCACCCGGTTGCCGCGGTCACGACGCATCTCCAGGTAATCGACCGCGTAAAAGGCGCAGCCCAGAAAGAGCGGGCTGGCCACCAGCAGCACCAGGCGCGAGAGCGGGTCGAGCCCGACCCAGTCGCCGGGGGCGGCGTCGGCCATGTTCCCCAGGGCCAGCACCAACAGCAGCAAGTGCACCGTCCCGGCCAACGGCAGCAGCCAGGAGCGCACCCGGTACCAGGGGGCGAACAGGGCCAGCGGCAGCAGCGCCAGGGGAACAAGGATCAGGGCGGCGAGCATGCACTCATTCCTTGAGGGCCGAAAGCTGCTCGGTGTCGAGGGTCGAGAATTCGCGGTTGATCTGGCCGATGACGATCCCCATGACGAACACGCCGACCAGCAGGTCGAGAAGCACGCCGGCCTCGACCATCAGCGGCAGCGCCTCGGCGAGGAGGATGCCGAAGATGAAGATGCCGTTTTCCAGAATCAGGTAGCCGACCACCTGGGTGATCGCCTTGCGCCGGCTGATCAGCAGCAGGAAACCGGTGAACAGGGTGGCCAGGGAGGTCGGAATGAACAGCCCCCCGTGATGCGCGGCGATCAGCGGCAGCAGGTCGGCGAAGATGAAGGCCCCGGCCGTGGCCAGGGCGCCGACCAGCAGGGTCGGCACGAAGCCGATCAGCGGCTCCATCTCGCGCCGGATGTGCACTTCGCGGATCGCCCGCAGCAGCAGCCAGGGGATCAGCACCCCCTTGAGGGTCAACGCCCCGGCGGCCAGCAGCAGGGCGTGGCCGGTCAGCCCGTGGACGGCTAGCGGCAGCATGGCCAGCACCACCCCCTGCAGAGCGACCGCATGGATGCAGGCAGTGAGCCGGGAACTCCCCAGGGCGAAGAAATTGATGAGGATGACCAGCAGCAGGAAAAAGTTGCTCAAGTCGGTCATCGGCTCTCGCTTCCGGCGGGCGCGCTCAACGCAGCACCAGGACCAGGGCGAATCCAGACAGCAGGGTGGTGCCGATCAGCAGCTGCGGGATGCGCACCAGGCGCAGGCGGGCCATAACCGACTCGATTATGCCGATCAGCGCCGCCAGCGCCAGCATCCCGGCCAGAAACACCAGGGCATCGCCAGGCACGGAGCCGGTGGTGACCGGCAGCAGCAGGCACACCAGCGGGGCGCCGAGCACCATCAGCTTGAGAGCCGCACCGTACAGCACCAGGGCCAGGGGGGGGCCGCTGTGATCGAGGATCATGACCTCGTGGATCATGGTCAGTTCCAGGTGAGTATTCGGGTCGTCAAAGGGGATGCGCGAGTTTTCCACCAGCAGGATCACCAGCAGGCAGACCGCCACCAGGCCGAGGGCGAGCCCGGCCGGCCCCCGCCAGGCCGCGGCCAGATGCGGCCCGAACAGGGTGGTCAGCGACAGGCCGTCGGCAATGCGGGCCAGCACGATCAGGCAGAAAAGCACGGTCGGCTCGGCGAGGCAGGCAAAGGTCACCTCGCGGGCACCGCCCATCCCCTCGAAGCTCGAGCCGGTATCCAGGGCCGAGGCCACGGTCAGGAAGCGCGCCAAGGCAAAGAGGTAGACGAACAGCAGCAGGTCGCCGGTGAAAGCCACCGGTGCGGGGAGGGCCCCGAAGGGCATGAGCAGCGCGGCCAGCACCGGCACCGCCACCCCGGCCACCGGTCCGGCCAGGAAGACCCAGGTGGTGGTGCGGCTGAACACGCACTCCTTGCGCAGCAGCCGGGCCAGATCGAAATACGGCTGCAGCAACGGCGCCCCGACCCGGCCGGCGAAGAGCGCCTTGGTTCTGGCGATCACCCCCTGCAGCAGCGGGGCGAACAGCAGCAGCAGGGCCAGATGCAGGCCGGCGCGGAGGATAAAGGTCGCTTCCATCAGCGGGCCACCAGGATCAGCAGCACCAGCAGGGTCATGGCGACATAAAGCAGGTAGGTGGGGACCAAGCCGTTCTGGACCCGGGCGCGTAGCCAGCTGCACCACTGCGCCACCAGCCGGGAGCCCGGCAGCAGGGCGCGGTCGAGCACCGCATCGGGGGTGTGGCTGGCAAACTTCCCGGCCGAGGGGAAGAGGCCGCGCACTGTGCCGCCACGGCGCTCGGTCCACAGCCCGAAGCGGAACTGACTGACCAGGAAATCGGCAAAGGAGGACGCGGTGTACTGCATGCGCGGCGTCGGCACGGCATAGCCGCATCCCCAGGTCGGTACCTCGCGCGGCGCGCCGCGCGTGCGGCGGTGCAGCCAATAGCCGATGGCGGCAAGAAAGCCCAGCAGCACCCAGCCGACGACGCCGACCAGCGGCAGCGGGGCCAAGGTCGCCGTCAGGCGGGCCGCACCGGCCGCCGGCGACCAGCTGACCGCGGCGCTCTGCAGCAACGGCGCCAGGGTACCGGGAAGCAGGCCGATCCAGGCACAGGCCAGCAGCAGGGCCAGCATCGGCCCGCGCATGCTCGGCACGGCATCGTGGTCGACGGCGGCGGCCACCGCGGTGCGCGGCTCGCCAAGGAAGGCCACGCCGAAGACCTTGACGAAGCAGGCGACCGCCAGCCCGCCGATCAGCGCCAGGGCCGGCGCGGCCAGCACCGCCAGGCGCAGGGCGAGGCCGTCGCCGCGGATGGCGTCGAAGGCCGCCAGGTAGATCAGCCACTCGCTGACGAAACCGTTGAACGGCGGCAGGCCGCAGATCGCCACGGCGCCGCCGAGGAAGCAGACCGCAGTCCACGGCTGGCGGCGCAGCAGCCCGCCGTAATGGTCGATCTCCCGACTGCCGGTGGCATGCACCACCGAGCCGGCGCTGTAAAAGAGCAGCGACTTGAACAGGCCGTGGTTGACCACGTGCAGCAGTGCGCCGGAGATCCCGAGCAGGACCAGTTCGGCCATGCCAAAGCTGCGCCCGAGCAGGGCCAGGCCGATGCCGATGGCGATGATGCCGATGTTCTCGACGCTGTGGTAGGCGAGCAATCGCTTGAGATCGTGCTGGGCCAGGGCCAGGGCTACGCCGAACACCCCCGATATCACGCCGAGCAGCAGCACCGTCCACCCCCACCAGGGCGGGATCGCGACGAAGAACGAGGTCAGCCGCAGCAGCCCGTAGATACCGGTCTTGAGGACGATCCCCGACAGCAGCGCGGAGGCGTGACTGGGCGCGGCGGCATGGGCGAGCGGCAACCAGATGTGCAGCGGCATCAGGCCGGCCTTGGCGCCGAAGCCAATCAGGCCGAGGAGAAAGATCAGGGTGGCGCTGCCGCCGGCCACAGTGGCCGCGGCCGGGAAGTGCAGGGAACCGGTGTCTTGGGCGAGCACGACGAACAGGGCGAACAGGGCCAGGGCCCCGGCGTGGGCCGATACCAGGTAGATGAAACCGGCGCGGCGGGCCTCGGCATGCTCCTGCTCGGTGGTGATCAGGAAGAAGGCGGCGATCGTCATCACTTCCCAGGCCAGCAGGAAGAGCAGGCTGTTGTCGGCGGCCAGCACCAGCAGCAGGGCCGCACCGAGCAGACCGTAGAAGAACCGGAAGCGCCGGCCGTTGCCGGGGTGCTCGCGCTGCGGCCAGTAGCCGAGCCCGTAGACGGCGCCGGCACCGACCACCACGCAGAGCGGCAGGATGAACAGCGCGGCCAGCGGGTCGAGGCGCAGCGCCAGCTCGCCGCCGGGCACCGTCCACGGCCGGGTCAGCAGGGCCGGCACCCCGGCCGCCAGGGTGACGATCACACCGGCGGCGGCACAGGTCACCCCGGTGAGCACCAGCAGGCAGGCGAGCCGCTCCCCGCCCCGGCCATGCCGGTCGGCGCACAGTCCCGGCACTCCGGACAACGCGGTCAGCAACAGCCCTGCGACAAACCAGATCATGAACGCTCCGGCACAAAATCTACAATAAAACAACGTATCACGATGAAATAATCCGTGGGGGGCTGTCAAGGAAGTTTTTCCCGGTTTTATCACGGGGGCTTCACCCCCGCACCCAGCCGGGACTCTTTGCTCGCTAAAAATCAAGGTCCCGGGCTCCCGCGCCCGGACGGCGGCCAAACTTTTCCACGTCGAAAACCAACTTCGGCCGGTCCCGTCCGGCCGGACGGGTGACTTTTCTTGTTCGGCCAAGAAAAGTCACCAAAAGAACGCTTTGAATCCCCTGCCGGCTTGCCCGCCTCCGGCGGGTTCCCTCCGCCGAACAGATGAATGCCGGCCGGACAAAAACTCGGGGGCTGCGCCCCCTCAGACATTTGTCCGGCTGATCGTCATTCATCCATCCGGCTCCGGCTGCGGCGGCACGGGGGTTTTGGCCTTGGCAGTAGCTGTTTCACCTCTGAAGCAACAGCCGTGAGCTATCTTCCCATAGCGCTGCCTCCCCGCCCCACCCCCATTGACGCCACCCTCTTCCCGGAGTAAAATAATCCCAAAATCCGGAAAGCCGGAATTTGGAGAAGGCTATGGAACTGGTCAAGCTGGGCAAAAAAGGACAGGTGTCGATTCCGCGGGCGGCGTTGAAACGGGTGGGGATCAGCGGCGAAACACCGTTGATCGTGGAAACGACCGAGGATGGCGCGATCATTCTCCGCCCGGCGGCGGTCTACCCGATGGAAATTTACAGCGCTGCCCGGCTGCGTGAATTTCTCGACGAGGATCGCCTCACCCCCGATTTGGCCCGGCGCCTCGCCGCCCTGCGCGACAAACCGACAGCGGCATGATGCTGTTTCTCGATGCCAACGTGCTGTTCACCGCGGCCTATGCCGAAAGCGGCGTGGCCCAAGGGCTGTTCGCCCTGGCGGAGCGGGGCGCCGGCCGGCTTTGTTCCTCGGCGTTCGCCCTGGATGAGGCCCGCCGCAATCTGGCGCTGAAAGCGCCGGGCCGGCTCCCTGCCCTGGAGACCTTGCAGACGCTCCTGCAGCAGGTTCCCGAACCACCTCCCGAACTGCTGCAACAGGCACAAGTAGCCGGGGTGCCGTCCAAGGATGCGCCGATATTAGCCGCTGCCGCAGCCTGCGGCGCCGACTGGCTGGTCACCGGCGACCGCCGCGACTTCGGTCATCTGCTCGGCCAAAGGGCTCTCGGGGTGCTGGTCCTGGCGCCCCGTGATGCGCTGACCGCTTTGCTCAACACCCTGGAGTAACCGATGTCCGAATCCCGCCAAACCGAGCACCACACCCCATCCCTGGTCGAGATCTTCGCCGACGGCGCCTGCTCCGGCAACCCCGGCCCCGGCGGCTGGGGAACGATCCTGCGCAGTGGCGGCCACGAGCGGGAGCTCTCGGGCTTCGCCCAGGAGACCACCAACAACCGCATGGAGCTGACCGCGGCCATCGAGGGGCTGGCGGCCCTCAAGCGCCCCTGCCGGGTGCAGTTGACCACCGACTCCGAGTATCTCAAGAAGGGGATGACCGAATGGGTGGCGGGCTGGGTCAAGCGCGGCTGGAAGAACAGCCAGAAGCAGCCGGTGGCCAACCGTGACCTGTGGGAACGGCTGCTCGAAGTGAGCAGTCACCATCAGGTCGAATGGCACTGGGTGCGCGGCCACGCCGGCCATGCGGAAAACGAGCGCTGCGACGCCCTGGCGCGGGCGGCCATCGTCGCCGGACGCGGCAATTAGCGCTTGGTTCAGGGGAAACCCTATGCTAGAGATTATTCTTTGTGTAAGCTGGAAACGGCTCACTCTTTGCCCGGGAAACTCCTGACTTCCTGACCATGCCGACCGAGACCCCGACATCCTTTGAAGCCCTGCTGTCGCTGGGGCTGTATACGGCGATCGCCGTCGGCCTGGTCGGCCTGCTGATGCTCCTCTCCTGGGGGATCGGCCAGCGCACCCACAGCAAGGCCAAGGACGAGGCCTACGAGTCGGGGATCGAGCCGACCGGCCCGGCGCGCCTGAGCGAACCGGTGCCCTTCTATCTGGTGGCGATCTTCTTCATCGTCTTCGACGTCGAAATGATCTTCGTGGTCTCCTGGGCGGTGGCCTACGACCGCCTCGGTTGGGCCGGCTTCGCCCAGGTGGCGTTCTTCATCCTGGTGCTGTTCCTCGGCCTGGTCCACCTGTGGAAATCGGGCGGCCTTGACTGGGGCCCCAGTGCGCACCGGCGCAAGCGGCAGGGGAGCGACGGATGAGCGACACCTTGCCCGACAACGTCATCCTCGCCTCCCTCGACGACGCCATCAACTGGGGGCGCAAGAACAGTCTCTGGCCGATGTTCTTCGGCCTCTCCTGCTGCTTCGTCGAGATGATGACCAGCATGACCCCGCGCTTCGACATCGCCCGCTTCGGCGCCGAGGTGCTGCGCAACTCCCCGCGCGAAGCCGACCTGATGATCATCTCCGGCACCCCGTTCAAACGGATGGGCGATGCCATCCTGCGCGTCTACGAGCAGATGGCCAACCCCAAGTGGGTGATGGCCATGGGCAGTTGCGCCAACTCCGGCGGAATGTACGACGTCTACAGCGTCATCCAGGGGGTCAACCAGATTCTGCCGGTGGATGTCTACGTCCCCGGCTGCCCGCCACGGCCCGAGGCGTTCATTCAGGGATTGCTCCTGCTGCAGGAGAAGATTGCCGGAGAGGAACGCCCCGCCCGCAAGGTGTTCGGCCTCCAGGGCGGCTGCGAGGGTTCAACCGGGCCGGTGCTGGTCGATGGTGTCAGCAAGAGCCGCGACCCGCGCGGCCCCGGCTACGGCAACACGCCGCTGCGCGGCAGCGCCCAGCAGCATCCGCATTTCCGGGGGCGGCGCGACCTTGATATCTGGCGCCCGCCGCAGCCGCGGGTGACCTTTGCCCCGGCCACCCCCAACCTGCGCCGCGCGATCCACGAGCGCTTCGGCGAACGGGTGCGCGAGGACGATACCGCCGACATGCCAACCTTCCGGGCCCAACCGGAAGACGCCCCGGAACTGCTGCGCTTTCTCAAGGAGAAGGCGCCGCGCCGCTTCCGCCGCCTGGAAGACCTGACCGCCATCGACGAACGCGAACGCCGGCACCGTCCGGAGCAGCCGTTCACCCTGGTCTACCACCTGCTCTCCTTCGATGAGCCCGGCTACGTGCGGGTCAAGGTGCCGCTGGCCGGCGAGTACCCGGAGGCGCCCACCGCCACCGGCATCTGGAGTTCGGCCAACTGGTACGAGCGCGAAGCTTTCGACATGTTCGGCATCCGCTTCGCCGGCCACCCCGACTTGCGCCGCATCCTGATGGCCGAGCAGTGGCAGGGTCACCCACTGCGCAAGGAACACCCGTCGCGCGCCACCGAGATGCCCCCCTTCACCGTCGCGTCGGCCCGGGCGCTGAGGCCGGCAGCCGGCCCCCTGAAGGCCGACAAGCAGACCATGATCCTCAATCTCGGCCCGCACCATCCCGGCACCCATGGGGTGCTGCGCCTGGTGCTCAAGCTGCACGGCGAGGAGGTCGAAGACATCGACGTCGATCTCGGCTACCACCATCGCGGTGCCGAAAAGATCGGCGAACGGCAGCACTGGAACCAGTACATCCCCTACACCGACCGCATCGACTACCTCTCCGGGGTGCAGAACAATTTGGCCTACCTCTATCCGCTGGAGACGCTGCTCGGCGTGACCGTGCCGGAGCGGGCCCAGGTGGTGCGGGTGCTGCTCTGTGAGCTGTTCCGCATCGCCAATCACCTGGTGTGGCTCGGCACCTACGCCCACGACGTCGGCGCCATGACCCCGGTCTTCTACGCCTTCGACGCCCGCGAGCGGATTTTCGACATTGTCGAGCAGATCACCGGCGGGCGCATGCACCCGGCCTGGCTGCGCGTCGGCGGGCTGCCGGCCGACCTCCCCGACGGCTGGCGCGAAACGGTGAACGCCTTCACCAGCGACTTCGCCCGGACTATCGACGATTTCGACAAACTGATGACCGACGGGCCGATCTTCCGCAAGCGCACCGAGGGGGTCGGCGTCACCACCCTCGACCAGGCCATCGACGGGGGGATCACCGGGCCGAATCTGCGCGCCTGCGGCATCCCCTGGGATCTGCGCAGGAAAATGCCCTACTCGGGCTACGAGCGCTTCGATTTCGATATCCCGACCCACGGCGACGGCGACTGCTTCAGTCGCTACATCGTGCGTCTCCAGGAGATGCGCCAGAGCCTGCGCATCGTCGGGCAGGCGGCCGCCGACATGCCGGACGGCCCTTACCTCAACGCCGACTGCCGCTACACCTACCCGCCGCGCCAAGCGGGCTTGAGCGACATCGAAACGCAGATTCACCACTTTCTCAACGTCAGCCGCGGCCTGACCCCGCCGCGCGGCGAGTGCTACCGCGCCATCGAGTCGAGCAAGGGAGAGTGCGGCTACTACTTGGTCAGCGACGGCAACAGCGTCCCCTACCGGCTGCGCATTCGCACCCCGTCCTTCCCGCACCTGCAGGCTCTGCCGGCGATGTCGAAGGGGTGGCTGCTCTCCGACCTGATCACCATCCTCGGCTCGGTCGACTTCGTGCTGGCGGATCTGGATCGATGAAGCAAAGAAGCGAGAAACGAGTGGCGAGAAAAATCACTGGGACGCTGATTAACGCTGAAAAATCTGGATTTTCAGACTTTAAAATCAGCGTAAATCAGATTTGATCAGCGTCCCATTTATGGCCTTATGAGCGAACTGCTTCCCCAAAATCAGATCGACGTGTTCCGCGCCCGGGCGGCGGCGATCGAGCATCCGCACGAGCTGATCGTCGATGCGCTGCGGGCGGTCCAGGCGCACCACGGCTGGGTGCCCGATGCGGGGGTCGACCTGGTGGCCGAACTGCTCGGCGTGCTGCCGGTGGAGGTCGAGGAGATCGCCACCTTCTACGACAAGATCTTCCGGCGCCCGGTGGGCAAACGGGTGATCCATGTGTGCGACTCGATCTGCTGCTGGGCGACCGGCGGCGAGGAACTGGCCGCGTACCTGCAGCAGACCCTGGGCATCGGCTACGGCGGGACCACCGCCGATGGTGTTTTCACCCTCTTGCCGACCTGCTGTCTCGGCACCTGCGGCGAAGCACCGGCAATGATGATCGGCCTGACCATCCACGGTGCGTTGACCCCGGAGAAGGTCGACGCGATCCTGGCCGGCTACCGCGACGAGGCATGATATAGGGGCAGGCACAAGGGCTGCCCCTACCGGGATGCACAAACGGATTTCAACCATATGAACAATTATCCGCAAATTCTCTTCAAAAACCGCCGCCCGGGGGCGACCGCCTTCCTCGCCGAGTACGAGGCCGGCGGCGGCTACCAGGGGCTGCGCGCCGCCCTGCAGATGACCCCGCAGCAGGTGCGCGAGCGGGTCAAGGCCTCGGGATTGCGCGGCCGCGGCGGCGCTGGCTTCCCGACCGGAGTCAAGTGGTCGTTCTTCCCGGCCGACCAGCCGGGGGAGAAGTATCTGCTGGCCAACGGCGACGAGATGGAGCCGGGGACCTACAAGGACCACCAGCTGCTGCTGGCCGACCCGCACCAGTTGGTGGAGGGAATGGCGATCGCGGCCTGGGCCATGCAGATCCCGGTCGGCTATGTGTTTCTGCGCTACGCCTACGAGGCTTGCGCGCAGCACGTCGAACGGGCCATTGCCGAGGCCGAAGCGAAGGGGTATCTCGGCCACAACCTGCTCGGCTCGGGGTTCGCTTTCGAGCTGCATGTCCATCGCAGCGCCGGGCGCTATATCCTCGGCGAGGAGACCGCCCTGATCAACGGCCTGGAGGGGCGCCGGCCCAACCCGCGCAGCAAGCCGCCGTTCCCGGCCCAGCGCGGCCTGTTCGGCAGGCCGACCAACGTCAACAACATCGAGACCTTCGCCAACGTGCCGCACATTCTCACCGGCGGCGCCGACTGGTATAAGAGCCTGTCCCTGTCCCCGGAAGCAGCCGGTACCATCCTGGTCGGCCTGTCCGGCCACCTCGAGCGCACCGAATGCTTCGAGCTGCCGATGGGCATCCCGCTGCGTGAGGTTGTCGAAAAGTTTGGCGGCGGGGTGCGCGGCGGCCGGCGCTTCAAGGCCTGCCTGCCGGGAGGGGCGTCGACACCGTTTCTGACCGCAAGTCAGCTCGATACGCCCCTTGACCACATCCATATTGAGCAAGCCGGCAGCCGTCTCGGCACCGCCGGGGTCACGGTGTTTGACGAGACCACCTGCATGGTCGCCGCCACCCTCAACCTGGCGCGCTTCTTCGCCCGCGAGAGCTGCGGTTGGTGCACCCCCTGCCGCGACGGTCTGCAGGTGGTAGTCTGGCTGCTCGAGGAGATCGAAGCCGGGCGCGGCAGCCATGAGCTGCTGGCTATGCTCCGCGACCAGGTGAAGAACATCAGCGGCCGCTCGTTCTGCGCCCTCGCCGAGGGGGCGATGGGCCCGGTGGGCGCTCTGCTGAAAAGCTTCGGCGACGAATTGGCAGATCATGTAACCAAAGGGCGTTGCCCCTTGAAAGGCTAGTCATTTGTCACTAGTCATTGGTCCCTCGTCATTGGTTTAAATCCAAATGACCAAGGACCAATGACCAAGGACGTTATTTGTTATGCCGACTCTGACCATCGACAGCCGCGAGATCACCGTGCCCGAGGGGACCAACGTCCTCGAGGCGGCGCGGGCCCTCGACATCGTCATCCCGCACTTCTGCTACCACGAAGCGCTCGGTGCGGTGGGGGCCTGCCGGCTGTGCGCCATGAAATTCGTCGACGGCCCGGTCAAGGGGCTGCAGATGGCGTGCATGGTCTGGGCCAGGGACGGCATGGTCGTTTCCACCCTCGACCCCGATGCGGTGGAGCTGCGCAGCCACGTGATCGAGTGGCTGATGACCAATCACCCCCACGATTGCCCGGTCTGCGACGAGGGCGGCGAGTGCCAGTTGCAGGAGATGACCGTGGCCGGCGGCCACGGCAATCGCCGTTACACCGGCAAGAAGCGCACCTACCTGAACCAGGAACTCGGCCCGTTCATCGCCCACGAGATGAACCGCTGCATCGCCTGCTACCGCTGCGTGCGCACTTACCGCGACTACTGCGGCGGCACCGATTTCGGCGTGTTCGGCTCGCGCAACCGGGTCTACTTCGGGCGGGTGCGCGACGGCCAGTTGGAGAGTCCGTTTTCCGGCAACCTGGTGGATGTCTGCCCGACCGGGGTCTTCACCGACAAGACCTTCCGTTTCAAAAGCCGCGCCTGGGACCTGCAGGAGGCGTCGTCGATCTGCCCCTTGTGCAGCCTGGGGTGCGCCACCGTACCCGGCGGCCGCTTCCGCGAAGTTCAGCGGGTGCGTGCCGGCATCAACCGCGAGGTCAACGATTTTTTCATCTGCGACCGGGGCCGCTTCGGTGCCGGCGTGACCAACGACCCGGCCCGCCCGCGCCAGCCGCGCGTCGCCGCCGAGCACGTGGACATGGACACGGCCATCGACACGCTGCAGGGGCGCCTCACCGCTATCATCGCCGAGCACGGTCCCCAGAGCGTGGCCCTGCTCGGTTCGCCGCGCGCCAGTCTCGAGGCCAGCGCCCTGCTGCATACCTGGGCAGGGAAAATCGGCACGACACGCCTGGCCTTCGATGCTCACGCCGAGCACGATCGTGTCGCGCGCATTGCCGAAGCGCACAGCGAACAGCACGCCTGCAGTCTGGCCGATGTCCGCCGCGGCGACCTGGTGGTGCTGGTCGGTGCCGATCCACTGGCCGAGGGACCGCTCCTCGCCCTGGCGATCCGCCAGGCGGTGCGCGCCGGCGGCCGGGTGGTGGTCATCGACCCGCGCCCGGTGGAGCTGCCCTGCCGCTTCACCCATCTGGCCCTTCCCGCCGGCCAACTCGAGGCGGCCCTGCGCTGCCTCGCCGGCAGCAAGCCGGAAGTCTTCGACGCGCAGACCGCGGCGCGCCTTGGCGAACTACGCACGCAGCTGGATGCGGCGCAGCGGCCGATACTGGCCGGCGGCACCGACCTGCTCGGCAGCCGCGGCGTCAACACCCTCTTCGAGACCGCCGCCGCCTTGACGACCGCGGACAAACCGGTGGGCGTCATGGTTCTGCTGCATGGCCCGAACAGCTACGGTGGTGCCCTCCTGGCCGGCCGGGGGCCGAACTTCGACATGCTGCTCGATGGCATCGAACAAGGGCGCATCCGTGCCATGGTCTGCCTTGAAAGCGACCCGGCCGGCGAGGCGCGCGATCCCGCCCGGGCCCGGGCGGCCCTCGGCCGCCTCGACCTGCTGGCAACGCTGGATGCCGCACCGACCGATGCCGCCCGCCGCGCAGCGATCTTCCTGCCGACCCGCACCTGCGTCGAAGCCGACGGGACGTTCGTCAACAACGAGGGCCGCCTGCAGGCCTTCGCCCAGCTCCTGGAACCGGGGCAGCCGCTGCGCGAGACCAGCCCGCAGGGCCACCCGCCCCGGGAATTCTTCACGGAAACACCAGGGAGCGAACCGTGGCCGGCCTGGCGGATTCTCGCCCGCCTGCTCGGCCGGAGCGAGGAACTGGCTGTACTGCGCCGGGAGATTGCCGATGCTGACCCGCGCTTCGCGCCGCTGGCCGTCATCGCCCCCGCTACGCCGGGGATCCGCCTGACGACGCCGCCGGGGCTGCCGCACTACCAACTTGACCAGGAGACCGGAGGATGAGCGAACTGCTGATCACCACCGCCCTGATCCTGGTCAAGCTGATCCTGATCTTCGCCGTGGTTCTGGGCATGGCCGCCTACATGGTGTTGGCCGAACGCAAGATCCTCAGCCGCATGCAGCTGCGCTACGGCCCGAACCGGGTCGGGCCTTGGGGCCTGTGCCAGCCGCTGGCCGACGTCATCAAGCTGCTCACCAAGGAAGACCTGGTGCCAGCCAAGGCCGACCGCATCATGTTCCTGATCGCCCCGGGGCTGGCAGCGCTGACCGCTCTGCTCAGCTTCGCGGTGGTGCCGTTCTCGCCGCCGGTTACCCTGTTCGGCCGGACCATCCCGATGGTGGTCTGCGATCTCAACGTCGGCCTGCTCTACTTTCTCGGCCTCTCCTCCCTGGCGGTCTACAGCGTTGCCCTGGGCGGCTGGGCCTCCAACTCCAAATACGCCCTGCTCGGCTCGATCCGGGGCCTGGCCCAGCTGATCTCCTACGAACTCTCCCTCGGCCTGGCGGTGGTACCGGTGGTGCTGAGCGCCAAGTCGTTCTCCCTGACCGAGATTGTCGTCTCCCAGGCCGACTGGCCCAATATGCTGCGCCACCCGCTGGCCTTCCTGATCTTTATGATCAGCGTCATGGCCGAATCGAAACGTACCCCCTTCGACCTGCCGGAGGGGGAGAACGAAATCGTCGCCGGCTATCACACCGAATATTCGGGGATGCGCTTCGGCCTGTTTTTCGTCGGCGAATACATCAACGTCATCATTCTCGGCGCCCTGACCACCGTGCTCTTCCTCGGCGGTTGGCACGGGCCGCTGCTGCCGCCTCTGGTCTGGTTTGTTCTCAAGGTGCTGGCGGTGGCCTTCTGCTTCATCTGGACGCGCGGCACTCTGCCGCGCCTGCGCTACGACCAGCTGATGCACTTCGGCTGGAAGTTTCTGATCCCGCTGGCGCTGGCCAATGTGCTGATCACCGGGGCCCTAATGCTCGCTCTTGGCGAGCATAGGCGTAGAGTGCTGAGTTCTGAGCGCTGAGTGACAGCCAGAGGCCAAGGCACGGAACAATCAATGGATCGCGGTTCAAGATAAATTGGGTTTTCACTCAGCACTCAGCACTCAGCACTCAGTACTGACTTATGAATATCTGGCGCGACATAAAAGGGACTCTGCAGGCGTACGGGGTGACGTTCAGCTACCTGTTCCGCAAGCCGACCACCATCCAGTATCCCGAGGAGAAACGCACCCCGGCGCCGCGCTACCGGGCGCGCATGGTGCTGACCCGCAGCCCCGACGGCAGGGAGCGCTGCGTCGCCTGCCACCTGTGCAGCGCCGCCTGCCCGGTCGACTGCATCTCCATGCAGGCCGCCGAGGCGCCCGACGGCCGCCGCTACGCCGAGTGGTTCCGCATCAACTTCGCCCGCTGCATCTTCTGCGGGCTGTGCGCCGAGGCCTGCCCGACCCTGGCGATCCAGATGTCGCCGGAGTACGAGATTTGCAGCCGTGACCCGCTCTCGCTGGTTTTCGAGAAGGAGGATCTGCTGATCGCCGGCGGCGGCAAGGACGATCGCTACGATTTCTACCGCCACGCCGGGATCGGCGTGGCCAACCCGCGCGGCGGCAACGCCGACGAATACGGCCCCGTCGACCCCGGGGCGTTGGTGCCCTGATGATGGCGAGCGCGGTCTTCTACCTGCTGGCGGCAGCCACCCTGACGGCGACGCTGCTGTGTGTCACCCGCAACAACCCGGTGCACGCGGTGATCTACCTGGTCCACGCCTTCCTAAATCTGGCGCTGATCTTCTACCTGCTCGGCGCCCCGCTGGTGGCGGCCTGGGAGATGATCATCTACGCCGGGGCGATCATGGTGCTGTTCCTGTTCATCATCATGATGCTGGAGCTCGCCCCCGGCGGCAAAACGCTGACCGTCGACCGGCAGCGCTGGCTGCCAGTGGTGCTCCTCTCCCTGGTTACCCTGGGGTGCACAGTCGTGCTGATCATCCTGGACCCCGCCGGCACGGCCAGCAGCGCGGCCTATCATGCCACCCCGCGCGATTTCGGCACGGCGCTGTTCGACCGCTACGCCCTGGCGGTGCAGGTCGTCTCCTTCCAGCTGCTGTTCGCCGCAGTCGGCGCCTACTACGTCGGCAAGGGAGAGCCGCGCGAGCGGGGGGAACGTCGCCATGATTGTCCCCTTCGCCCATATCCTGCTGTTTGCCGCCACCCTGTTCGTGATGGGGCTGGGGTGCGTCCTGGCACGCCGCAACCTGATCATGATCCTGATCGGGGTAGAGATCATGCTCAACGCCGCAGCGGTGGCGCTGGTCGGCGGCTCGGCCTACTGGCGCCAGGTCGACGGCCAGGTGTTCGTGGTCTTTCTGATGGCGATGACCTCGGCCGAGGTGGCCATTTCCCTGGCGATGGTGGTCTACCTGCGGCGACGCAAGGGGACGCTGGTCGCCGACGACTTCGACGGGATGCGCGGATGAACCAGAGCCTGCTCTTCCTCATCCCTCTGCTGCCGCTGGTCTGCGCGGTCCTGATCATGCTGTTCGGCATGCGCCTGCCGCGCCTGGTCACCGAGACGCTGGCGGTCACCGGGGTGGCCGCGGCGTTCCTGCTGACCATCCTGTTCTGGGGCTACGCCGACGGCGAGGGGACCCGGGCGACCCTCGGCACCTGGCTGGCGGCCGCTGGCGTAGAGATCCCCTTCGCCCTGTATTTCGACGCCCTGGCCGCAACCATGACGCTGATGGTGACCGGGGTCGCCACCCTGATTCACCTCTACGCCGTCGGCTACATGCACGAGGAGCCGGACTACGCCCGCTTCTACGGCCTGCTTAACCTGTTCGTCTTCGCCATGCTGGCGATCGTGCTGGCCGACAACCTGCTGGTGCTGTTCCTCGGCTGGGAGGGGGTGGGGCTGTGTTCCTACGGGCTGATCGGCTTCTGGTACCAAAAAGCCGAGAACGCCAGCGCCGGCACCAAGGCGTTCCTGGTCACTCGGGTCGGCGACGTCTTCCTGGCAGCGGCGTTGCTCTGGCTTTTCACCCTGACCGGCACCCTGACCATCAGCGCCATCAACGCCCAGGCCGCAACCATTTCGCCGGGAGTGGTCATCGCCCTGACCCTGCTGCTCCTGCTGGGTGCCTGCGGCAAGTCGGCGCAGCTGCCGCTGATGACCTGGCTGGCCGACGCCATGGCCGGCCCGACCCCGGTCTCCGCCCTAATCCACGCCGCGACCATGGTCACCGCCGGGGTCTACCTGCTCTGCCGGCTTTTTCCGCTGATTTCCCTCTCAAGCGTCGGCATGCTGGCCATCACCGCGGTCGGAGCGCTCACCGCCCTCTACGCGGCGACCTGCGCCCTGGCCCAGCGCGAGATCAAGCGGGTGCTGGCCTACTCGACCATGAGCCAGGTCGGCTACATGTTCATGGCGGTGGGGGCCGGCAGCGTGGCCGGGGCGATGTTCCACCTCATCACCCACGCGTTCTTCAAGGCCCTGCTGTTCATGGCGGCCGGCTGCGTCATCCACCTCGCCGGCAACGAGAACGACCTGCTGCGCATGGGCGGTCTGGCCAAACGCGGCCCGCGCGACGTGTTCTGGATGTTCCTGGCCGGCGCCGTCTGTCTGGCGGGCCTCCCCCTGACCGGCGGCTTCTTCTCCAAGGACGGCATCCTGCTGGCGCTGTTCAGCCATGCCGACCCTGTCTACCGGCTTTTCTGGGTGATCGGCGTGCTGACCGCGCTGCTCACCGCGGTCTACACCTTCCGCCTGGTTTACCTGGTCTTTGCCGGCGAACCGCGCGGCCACGGCCATCCCCATGAGCTGCCCGGGCTGATGCGCTGGCCACTCTGGCCGCTGGCGCTCTTTGGCCTTGGCGGCGGCCTGATCAACCTGCCGCCGCTGTTCGGTGGCCACGAATGGCTGACCCACCGTCTCGGCACGCTGGCCGGCGAAGCGATCGACGTCGCCCACAGCACCGAGTGGCTCCTGGCCGGGCTGGCCACGGTACTGGTGGCGCTCGGTTGGCTGGTGGCCCGTTGGCGCTACGGCCGCTTCGCGCCCCCCCGCGACAACCGTGTCAGCCGCTTCCTGCTGCGCGGCTGGGGGGCCGATGCCGCCGCCGACTTCCTGGTGGTGCGACCGTTCACGGCCATGGCCCGCTTCTGCGCCATCGGCTGCGACCGGGCTCTGGTCGACGCCACCCTCGACGGGCTGGCGCGCCAGACAACGGCCTGCGGCGAGCGGCTGCGCGCCGTCACCACCGGGCGCGTCTCGACCTACCTGGGTGCTTTCGTCTGGGGCTTCCTGATCATCCTCGGCTGGTTCCTGCTGGCTTTGGTCCGGTGAGAGGGTGAACTTGATGGCACCGGTGACCGCACTCCCTCAATTCCCCTGGCTGACCCTGCTGGTCGGGCTGCCGCTGGCCGGCGCGCTACTCTGCCTGCTGCAGCGCCGCAGCGACCGCGAGTGCCGCTGGCTGGCCCTGGCCACTGCGCTGGCCACTCTGGCCGTGAGCCTGGGGCTGTTCGTCGGCCTCGACCCTGGCCGGGGCGGCTGGCTGCTGCACGAGGATGCCGCCTGGATCCCCCGCTTCGGCATCCGCTTCACCCTGGCGCTGGACGGCATCTCCCTGCTGTTGGTGCTGCTGACCGCGTTTTTGCACACGCTCGCGATCCTGGTCGCCTGGCCGGAACCGCGCCGGGTACCGATGTTCATGGCCCTGCTGCTGTTGATGGAAAGCGGTCTGATGGGGGTGTTCCTGGCGATCGACCTGGTGCTCTTCTACCTCTTCTGGGAGGTCATGCTGCTGCCGATGGTCTTTCTGATCGGCCTGTGGGGGGAGTCCGGCCGGCGCCGCGCGGCGGTCAAGTTCTTCCTCTACACCCTGGCCGGCAGCCTGGCGATGCTCATCGCCATGATCGCCCTCTACCAGCTGCACGGCGAACAGAGCGGCAGTTATTCCTTCGCCCTGGCCGACCTGATGCGGACCCGCCTGACCCTGACCCAGGAGTACCTGCTGTTCGGCGGTTTCCTGCTGGCCTTCGCCATCAAGGCACCGCTGGTGCCTTTCCACACCTGGCTGCCGGATGCCCTCAGCGAGTCGCCGGCCGCCGGCTCCGTCGACCTCACCGGCCTGTTGCTGAAAACCGGCGTCTACGGGATGATCCGCTTCGCCTTCCCGCTCTTTCCCAACGCCACCCGGGACGCCCTGCCGCTGCTGGCGGGCCTGGCCCTGGCAGGGCTGTTCCACGCCGCCTGGAGCGCTTACCGGCAGGATGACGTCAAGCGCCTGCTGGCCTATTCGTCGATCTCCCATCTCGGCCTGGTGGTGCTGGGGCTGGCGGCCTGGAACGCCACGGCCTGGCAGGGGAGCATCGTGATGATGGTCACCCACGGCCTCACCACCGGCGCGCTGTTCGCCCTGGTCGCCATGATCCGGACCCGCACCGGCACCCGCGAGTCTGTCGGAGCTCGGCGGGCTGTGGGGGGCGGCCCCCGGCCTGTCGGCCTGCTTCCTGTTCTTTGCCCTGGCTTCCCTCGGCCTGCCGGGACTGGCCAACTTCGCCGGCGAGATCCTGGTGCTGCTCGGCACCTTCCGCACCCACCCGCTCTGGGCGGTCCTGGCCCTACCGAGCATGGTGCTGGGGGCCGCCTTCCTGCTGCGCCTGGTGCAGCGGACTCTGTGGGGCCCGGCCCCGGCGGCGCGGCCGGTCATCGCCGACTTGACGGCGCGCGAGTGGCTGGTGCTGGTGCCCCTGGCCCTGCTGACCATCTGGCTCGGCCTGCACCCGGCCCCGCTGCTGGCCCCGCTGGCGGTCCCGGTGCAGAGCGTACTCGGGGGGCTGCCATGACCCTGCTCGACCTGCTGGCCCTCGCCCCAGTGCTGGTCCTGGTGATGGGTGCCACTACCCTGCTGATGGTCGGCGCCTGGTATCACGAGCCGCAGCCGCTCATGGCCGGCGGGATTGCCGTGGCCCTGATCGCCGCGGTGACCGCCGGCGTGGCACCGCCGACCCCGCCGGAGATCGCCGGCCTGTTCAGCAGCGCCCCCTTCGCCCGCTACTTCGCGGTCCTCTGGGCGCTGGTCGCGGCCCTGGTGCTGATGCTCTCGCTGCGCTACGCCATCGAGCGCGACTTCGCCGCCGGCGAATACGTCGCCCTGGTGCTCTTCTCCACCGCCGGAATGGCCCTGCTCTCCGGTTCGACCAGCCTGATCGGATTGTTCCTCAGTCTCGAGTCGTTCACTCTGGCCCTCTATATCCTGATCTCCTTCCACCGCAACAACGACCGGGGAGCCGAGGCCGGACTCAAGTATCTGGTGCTGGGAGCGGTGGCCACCGGCTTCATGGCCTTCGGCATCGCCCTGATCTACGCGGCCAGCGGCACCTTCCACCTTCCCGAGGCGCTCTACGGCCTGCAGGCCGGCGAGCAGCTGCGCCCCTGGGGGCTGCTCGGCTGGGGGCTGCTGCTGGTCGCCCTCGGCTTCAAGATTTCGCTGGTACCGTTCCACCTGTGGACCCCGGACGTCTACCAGGGAGCGCCGGCGCCGGTCTCCGCGCTGCTGGCCACCGGCTCGAAGGGGGCGGTGTGCGCCGCCGTGACCCTGTTGCTGGCCCGCGCCCCCGGTGCCTGGCATGAGCTGGTGCCTTTGCTCTGGCTGCTGGCGCTGCTGACCATGCTGGTCGGCAGCCTGTGTGCCCTCCCCCAGGATAATCTCAAGCGGCTGCTGGCCTATTCCTCGGTGGTGCACATGGGCTACCTGCTGGGCGCCCTGTTGCCGGGGAGCAGTGACGGCTACTGCGCGGTCGTCTTCTACCTGACCGTCTACGGCGCGGCCAGCCTCGGCGCCTTCGCGGTCATCGCCTCCTGCAGCGGCAGCCACGGCGAGCCGCAGGAACTGGCCGTCTGGCGCGGCTTCGGCTACCGCCACCCGGTGCGCGGCGCCGTGCTCGCCGTCTGCCTGCTCTCCCTGGCCGGGATGCCACTCACCGGCGGCTTCATCGGCAAGTTCGTCCTGTTCCACGCCATGATCAAGGGCGGCTTCACCGGTTTGGCCGTGGTCGGCATCCTCGCGGCGCTGATCTCCTTCGCCTACTACCTGCGCGTGGTCCTGGTGCTCTACAGCGGCGACGAAACCCCGGCGCCCCTGCACCCCGGCACGCCCCTCGAACACGCCGTGTTGCTGGTCTGCGTCGCCGCCGTCCTGCTCCTCGGCATCTACCCGGCGCCGCTGCTCGATCTGACCGCGGCTTTGATCCCGTAAAGAAATTCCGGAGCTTCCCATGAAAACCATCGACGAAAAGATCGCCGCCTTCCTCGCCGCCCCCGCCTTCGGCGTGGCCGGCGCCTCGAAGAACCGCGACAAGTACGGCAACAAGGTGCTGCGCTGCTACCAGCTGAACGGCCGGACGGTCGTACCGATTAACCCGGTGGAGACGGAAATCGAGGGGGTGGCATGCGTCAAGGCGGTGAGCGACCTGCCGCCGGAGGTGCAGAGCCTGTCGATCATCACCCCGCCGCAGGTTACCGACAAGGTGGTCGAACAGGCGATCGCCAAGGGGATCAAAAACATCTGGATGCAGCCGGGCGCCCAGAGCGCCGCTGCCATCGTCGCCGCCGAAACGGCGGGGATCAACGTCATCGCCGACGGCAGCTGCGTGCTGGTGGTGCTCGGTTACCGCGAGCATTAGCCGGCCAGCGGTATATCGGACTAGCGCTTGCGGTGTCCCCCGCGGGCCTTCTCAGTCGACTGCGCCGAGGGGATCTGCAGTGTGCAGGGTTGATAAGAGTAGAGCCAATAGCCACGCCATGGCGCCAACATTGTGCTGTCATTGACTGCCACCGGCGCCATCTGCCCATCGATCAGGGTATGAACGCCGCCGACCCACTTTCCCTCCACTGCGGGTTTGTAAAGCTTGATTTTGCCATTCAAGTTGATGCGCAGTGCAACCACCGGGATACCGGTTTCGTATGGACTCCCGATCAGGTTCCAGCCCTTCTCTAAAGGCAGTTCAACTGAATTGGCGACAATCCTTTGCCCTTGGATGGACACCTTGCCGGGGCCTCTCGCCAGCAAAAACCCCTCGCCAGGACGAAGGGTTTTAAGAGGTATGTACTTCTGTTCCCGGGCACTCCAGCCATGGATTCCCATGGGTGAAAGTCCGGCTTTCACCAACCATTGGCCGACATCCATCGAACCCAGATCCATTGGAATCGAGATCAAGGTCGAACCGTTGGCTGATAAATCGGTCTCAAGTGTTGTGAGTGTGCTGGCACTGTCTTGTGTCAGCGCCAGCCCGTTACCCCCAACCGCAACAGGGACGGCCCATAAATTCCCCAGGAGAACCAGTAACAGTATTGCGAACCTCTTCATATCAATCCTCCACGAAGATGGCGGACCAGCACGGTTGGCGGATTTATTCCCGGCACAAACTGCTCCTGCGCCAATTACCAGATGTACCGTGTCGTAGCAACACACCAATCTAACCCCAGGGAACCACCCTTAGACAAAGGCAGCGGGGCGCAACCTCGCCCCCACAATGCTCCTGAAAATTCAAACCAGCCGGTGCCGGAACTAGGCTTGCATCTTCTTCAGCAGCCAGCCCAGGTTCTCGCCGAGGACCTGCATGGTCTGCACCCCTTCGGCATCCTGCTCCACCTCGCCGATCTCCCGGCCGATGCCGATGTTCCAGTAGCTCGAACCGGGGATAACCATCTGGCTGATCAAAAAGAAGTGGTTAAGCGAATCGAAGGCGTGGATCGCCCCGCCCCGGCGCACGGCGATGATGCCGGCGCCGGCCTTGCGCCGGAGCATGTGGTCGCTGGCTCGCGCCACCATCCCGGCCCGGTCGATCAAAGCCTTGATCTCGGCGGTGACATCGGCGAAGTAGGTCGGCGAGGCGAGCAGGATGCCGTCGGCCGCACGCATCTTCTGGATGCAGTCGTTGATGCAGTCGTCCTTAACCGCGCAGCTGCCGTCCTTGGTCTGCCAGCACTGGTAACAGGCGATGCAGCCACGCAGCCGCTCGCCGGCCAGCTGCACCAGTTCGGTCTCGATCCCTTCCTTCTCCAATGCCGCAAACACATGGCGCACCAGGATGGCGGTGTTGCCGTCCTTACGGGCGCTGCCGCTGAATGCCACAACTTTCATGATCGTCCCCTTTGGTGAGGTTGGTTCAGATGATCAACTCCCGGGCCAGCGCCTCGGCCTGCTGCAGGACCTGTTCGGGAACTGCGTCCAACCTGGCCGGGCCGATGCCGCAGGCCCGGAGCAGCCGGCAGTCGGCAAAGCCCATCCACTGCAGGAACATCTGGTAGCGGGGGAAGATGTCGGCGAAGAGCGTCTCGTCGGGGTGCCCCTGGACCAGGACGAAGACCAGCTTCTTCGGGGCAAGCCGGCTCGGCTGCGGATTGGTCGGGTAATCGGGCTTGAGGTAGCAGAAGGTCCGATCGACGAACCCCTTGAGCTGGGCAGTCACGTCGCCATAGTAGACCGGCGAGGCCAGCAGCAGCAGGTCCGCCTCCTGTACGGCATCCAGCACCCCGGTCAGGTCGTCCTGGAGCACGCAACGTTCATGGGTCGACTTGCAGGCGTAGCACCCCTGGCAGCCGCGGTAGGTGAGCCGGTTCAACTCGAAGCTGCGGACCTGTGCGCCAAGCTGCGTGGCGGTCTCGCTGAAACGGTGGGCAATGGTCGCACTGTTCTTGTGTGCGCGCGGACTCCCCAGCAATGCGACGATCTTCATGACAGCTCTCCTGAAGTTACAGATTGTCGGCACGACCCCACCCGGCCTTGGCCTGCTCGACGCCCCCCATTTTAGCGCAAGCGGCTCATTCCAGCCACCATGATATCAGGAACGCCTTTTGCTCCGGTCAAGGCGCCTAACCATCCTGATTCATTGACCGACTGTGCATTTAATCAGATCGTAACAGCTTGAATCAGCGTGTTTTTTTGCGAGATTGCCGGTTGTTTTAATCAATACTCTTGGCTAAAGGTAGGCCATCTTGAAAATTGATCTCCCCCCGACCAAAGGAGTTCCATGACGATCATTACCTGTTGCACGACGTTGTTTGTGACAATATTTGTATGCATTTCAGGTAATTTGGCGGGGCCGAACCGATCCGGACCCGGGGCCGGCCGCAGCCTGCGCTGCGGCAATCTGGTCCAACTCCCCGCAATTGCCACGAAATCTCCCGGCCCGCCCCAACCGCGGCGAGGCCTTCCCTAAATCACTTGGAACTTGGCCGGAGTTTTGCTGAACAAGGGGTCGCATGCGCCACCTCTGAGTCGTCAACGCAGGCCTCACCGGCGCTCACCTGCCAATCGCAGCTCTTCGAAGGAGATCTTGAATGGAAAAAAACTCTTTTTTCAATCGCTTCACCCACCAGTTATGGTTCCTGATGCTGGCGCTGATCCTGGCCACTCCCGCCCTCGCGAATGCGGAGATCAGAATCAGCCTCAGCCTCGACAAAACCGCTTACGCCCAGGCGGAGGTGGTAAAGATTACCGCAACGGCCAAGGAAAGCAGCGGAACGCCGCTTCTTGCTCCCAGCAAAGCGCAAGTGGTGATCAAAAAACCCAATGGCAGAAGCGCCATCAGCACCACGCTGGTCAATAAGGGCGGCGGCATCTTTACCTATCAGTACACCTTGCCAGCCACTGCCCCGCTCGGCACCTGGAAGGTCCAGGTCAACTTCGCAAAAGGCTCGCAGACCGGCAAAGCAAGCAAGAGCTTTGCAGTGACCAAGCCCATCGACCCCAATACCGTCGATAACGACGGCGATGGCTTCAGTGAAAACCAGGGTGACTGCAACGACGCCAACGCCGCCATCCGTCCCGGGGCCACCGAGGTCTGCGGCGATGGCATCGACCAGGACTGCTCCGGCGCCGACCTGGCCTGCACCCCGCCGCCATCCACCGGTAGCCATTACGGCCCCGACTGTGTCAGTTGCCACGGTACCGAGGCGACCGAGGTACACGGCTCACTGCACTACCAGTGGCAGGGTCCGGCCCTCGACATGGTCAACCAGCCCGGCACCCCCCAGGGCAAACTGACCAACTCGGTCAACAGCTACTGCATCAACATCCTCGGCAACTGGACCGGCTGCAGCGCCTGTCACATCGGCAAGGGCGCCCGCCCCGAGGCGGTCATCTCCCCGGCCCAACTGGCAAACATCGACTGCCTCAAGTGCCATGCCCAGGGCGGCGCCATGCCGACCCGAGTCGACTGCCTCAAGTGCCACGCCAAAGCCGGCGGGGGCGATGCCGTCAAACGCGGCGATCTGGCCCTGGCCAGTGGCACCACCGCCGACCGCAGCTACGATGTCCACATGGCCACCACCGGGGCGAATCTCGCCTGCCAGAGCTGTCATACTACCCGCAATCACCGCATCGCCGGCAAGGGCAGTGATCTGCGCGCCACCGACCTCGACGTCAAGGTCGAATGCACCAAGTGCCACAACGCCGCCCCTCACGACGACAGCAACCTGAACAGGCACACGGTACGGGTTGCCTGCCAGACCTGCCACATTCCGACCTACGCCAAGAACGCTGGCGACAGTGCCGCCACCGAGGCGACCGAAACCCACCGCACCTGGCGCTCCACCCAGGCCACGGCTCCCCCGCTGCACCCGACTTCGGTCAAGGCCAACAACCTGACCCCCAGATACCGTTTCTGGAACGGCAAGAGCGACAATTACCTGCTCGGCGACGTGGCCCGCCTCGACGCCGCCACGGGCAAGTATCCCACATCACGGCCAATCGGCTCGGTGCAGGACGGCAAGCTCTACCCCTTCAAATACAAAACGGCCGAACAGCCGATGACGAGCGGCTCGAAGCAGCTGATCGCTCTTGATACCAAGGTCTTTTTTGCCACCGCGGATGCCGCCGCGGCCGTCCGCCAGGGGCTGATCAACATGGGGATGAGCGAAATCACCCTGTGGGAGTGGATCCAGACCGACACGTTCCAGCTGCTCAATCACCAGGTCAGTCCCAGCGAGCAGGCTCTGCAGTGTGCGAATTGCCACGGCACGACCAGCCGGATGGATCTCAAGGGCCAGCTCGGCTATGCGCTCAAGGCCGCACAGAGTACCGTCTGCACCCAGTGCCACGGCACCAAGGAGAGCAAACCGTTCCAGACCATTCACGACAAGCACGTCAAGGACAAGGGCTTCGACTGCTCATGGTGCCACACCTTCAGCCGCCCAGAGCGGGGGCTGCGGCAACCGTAACGGCTGATTGCATTGTGTTCTGCCAAACGGCCGGGGGACTGATCAGTCCCCCGGCCGTTGCTTCTTTCCAGTCCATACCCCCTGCCAGGGTTGGGCTTGGGTCACCGTTTTTTTGACTTTGCTCATCCTGCGAACACTGCGCCTGTGGTATTGTGCTCAACCATGAACGATTGGCGCGATAATGCAAGCTGGCTGCAACCGGCCCGCCTGCGGCTGCTGGTGCAGTGGAGCCTGCTGGCCCTGTGCCTGCTCCTCGGCGTGCGCTTCGGGCTCTTTGTCCGGCACTTCGAAAGCTTCGGCCAGACCCCGGCCTACGCTCGCCCCCCCGGCGTGGAAGGATTTCTGCCGATCGGCGCTCTGGTCAGTGTCAAGCATTGGCTGGTCAACGGCTCGATCGACATGGTCCACCCGGCGGCACTGGTCCTGTTCGTGACCTTCCTGTTCATGGCGCTGCTCACCAAGAATTCCTTCTGCTCCTGGCTCTGCCCGGTCGGCACCCTTTCGGACGGCGCGTGGCGGCTGGGTCGGCGGCTGACCGGCCACACCTTGCGGCTCTGGCCGTGGCCCGACCGCGTGCTGCGGGGCGTCAAATACCTGCTGCTGCTCTTCTTCGTCAAGCAGATCGTCATCGACATGCCGGCCGCAGCCGTGCAGGGCTTCCTGGCCTCCCCTTACTGGGCTGTGGCCGACGTCAGGATGCTGCACTTCTTCACCGCACCCTCTACTCTCAGTCTGGGCATCCTGACCGTCCTGACCGTGCTGTCGCTTATCTACCGCAACGTCTGGTGCCGCTACCTCTGCCCCTATGGAGCCCTGCTCGGCCTGCTCAGCCTGCTCAGCCCCCTCAAGGTGCGCCGCCATCCGGAGCAGTGCATCGACTGCCGGCGCTGCGCCAACGGGTGCCCAGGGCAAATTGCCGTGCATCGCAAAGAGACTGTCCACTCGGTCGAATGCACCGCCTGCCTGACCTGCGTCGGCAACTGCCCGGCCCCCGGCGCCCTCGACCTGCGCTCCACTTTTTGGCCGCGGCCGCTCCCCGGCTGGGGGTTCGCCTTGCTGGTGCTGCTGCTGTTTGGCGGCGGCATCGCTATCGGCATGGTCAGTGGCCACTGGGAATCGGCCCTGACTACTCAGGACTATCGGCAATTGATCCCGATGGCCGGCCGACTGGGACACTGACAAGCACCGATCAGCCGGACGCTACCACTCCATTTCTGATCATCACGGGAGCCTTTGACATGACCATTCAGGACCACATCGACAGCATCTTCCCGGCTTGGGACGAAATCCCCGCGCAGTTCCGGCTGCCGGCGCCGGTGGAACAGCGCGATTACCTGATCAACGGTGAGCTGCGCCGGCTCGAGGGCGCCGTCCAGGAGGTTTTCTCGCCGGTGTGCGTCAGGACCGCCCTTGGGGTGGAACGCCACCGGATCGGCAGCTTTCCGCTGATGACCGAGGCGGAGGCGCTGGCGGTCCTTGACGCGGCAGTGACGGCCTACGACAACGGCCGGGGGGCGTGGCCGACCATGGCCGTGGGCGAACGGATCCGCTGCGTGCAGAACTTCGCCGCCGGGATGCAGGCTCGCCGCAGCGAGGTCGTGCGCCTGCTCATGTGGGAGATCGGCAAGAGTCTCAAGGATGCCGAAAAGGAGTTCGACCGGACCGTCGCCTACATCGCCGATACGGTGGATGCGCTCAAGGAGCTGGACCGGGTTTCATCGCGCTTCACCATCGCCGAGGGGATCATCGGCCAGATCCGTCGGGCCCCCCTCGGCATAGCCCTGTGCATGGGGCCGTACAACTACCCCCTGAACGAGACCCTGACCACCCTGATCCCGGCGCTGATCATGGGCAACACCACCATATTGAAGCCGCCGCGCCACGGCGTCCTGCTTTTTGCCCCCCTGCTCGAGGCGTTCCGCGCCGCCTTCCCGCCGGGGGTGGTCAACACCCTCTTCGGCATGGGGCGGACGGTGGCCCCGCCCCTGATGCGCTCCGGCAAGGTCGATGTCCTCGCCTTCATCGGCAACAGCAAGGCGGCCAACAGCCTGCAAAAGGAGCACCCGAAGCCCCACCGGCTGCGGCTGGTCCTCGGGCTGGAAGCCAAGAACCCGGCCATTGTCCTCCCCGATGCCGACCTCGATCTGGCCGTGGCCGAGTGTCTCACCGGCAGCCTGTCGTTCAACGGCCAGCGCTGCACCGCCCTGAAGATCCTCTTTGTCCACGAGAGTATCGCCGCCGACTTCATCGCCCGCTTCAATCAGGCTCTCGCCTCGATGGGGACCGGCATGCCGTGGGAACCGGGGGTGATGATGACACCGCTCCCCGAAGCGGATAAGCCTGGCTATCTGACCGAACTGGTGGCGGACGCCCGAGCCTTTGGCGCCGCGGTGACCAACGAGGGCGGGGGGACGGTCAACGCCTCCTTTTTCCACCCGGCCCTGCTCTACCCGGTGAACGAGCGGATGCGCGTCTATCGCGAGGAACAGTTCGGCCCGGTGATCCCGGTCGTCCCCTTCGCCGGGATCGAGATCCCGATCGGCTACATCGAGGAGTCGGCCTACGGCCAGCAGGTGAGCATCTTCGGCCGCGACCCCGAAGTGCTGGCCAGGCTCATCGACCCCCTGGTCAACCAGGTTTCGCGGGTCAACCTCAACAGCCAGTGCCAGCGCGGACCCGACATCTTCCCCTTCACCGGGCGCAAGGACTCGGCGGTGGGCACCCTGTCGGTCGCCGATGCCCTGCGCGCCTTTTCCATCCGGGCCATCGTCGCCGCCAAGGAACTGGACCTCAACCGGCAGATCATCAGCGACATCACCCGCCAGCACCGGTCGAACTTCCTCTCCACCGATTTCATTCTTTGAGGGGATTGGTCGGCAGGAGTTACGAGAATTGCATAGCTGTCGCATGCAAAAACCGCCATGGATTTCTGTGACGCAGCATCTGGGACGGTCGCTGCCGCCACTATGCCGGATTTCCCGTGAGTTGACTCCGCACCATCTGCGCCCGGCGGATTTTCAGGCCGGAAATCCCGCATTTAGTTGCACGTTACAAAATCCCAACTACAATTGTTGGGTTTGTAGTGAATTCATCATGCGGCCATGGCGTCGTCGCTGCCGTAATGAATAAAGGTAGCCTAAATGCCGTTGGTCCCACTGCCCCCTCCCCGCCGAAGTGACCGAAAGGATCGCTCTTGATTGACGTGAATGGCTTGAAAAGCCGCGCCATTTGGCAATGTGCAGCCGGCTTGCTCCTCCTCGTGCTCAGCCTGCTGCTGGTCATGGCGGGCGGGGTTTTTGCCGGCAGCGCCCCCCAGTCGCCGGATGTGCAGCGCCTGGCCGGCCGCTGGTTGCGTCCCGACGGCGGTTACATCCTGCAATTGAGCAACCCCGGGACCGGCCGGCCAGTTGCAGGCCGCCTACTTCAACCCGAAGCCGATCAACGTGGCCCGGGCCGAATGGCGCCAGATCAAAGAGGGCCTCGGCGTCTTCGTCGAGCTGCGCGACGTGAACTACCCCGGTTCGACCTACACCCTGCACTACGATCCCGTTGCCGACCAGCTCAAGGGGATCTATTTTCAGGCGGTCCTGCGCCAGCAGTACGAGGTGGAATTTGTCCGCCAGCAATAAGCCTGGATCGATCCCGGTGCACAGCTTCAGGGCAGCGGCATGACCGACGACCAGGCATCGGAAAGCATCTTCCTCTTCCGCGGTCAGCCGATCCGGCGCGTGCACGTGATGGTCAAGCCCACTGGCGCGCTCTGCAACCTCGACTGCACCTACTGCTACTACCTCTCCAAAGAGGAACTGCTCGGGAAGCCGGAGAACTGGCGCATCTCCGACGAGCTCCTCGAGACCTTCATCCGCCAGTACTTCGCAAGCCACAACCACAAAGAAGTGATCTTCTCCTGGCAGGGGGGGAGCCGACCCTGCTCGGCCTGGATTTCTTCCGCAAGGTCGTGGAACTGGAAAAGAAGTACTGCCCGCCCCACGTGCGCTGCGAGAACGACCTGCAGACCAACGGCCTGCTGCTCGACGATGCCTGGTGCGCGTTCCTGTACGAGCACAACTTCCTGGTGGGCCTTTCCATCGACGGCCCGAAACATCTGCACGACGCCTACCGCAAGGACGCCGCCGGGCAGGGGAGCTTCGATCGCGTCTTCCAGGCCGCGAAGCGGCTGCGCCGGCACAAGGTCAATTTCGCCACCCTGAGCTGCGTCAACCGCCTTACCGCCAAACATCCGCTGGAGGTCTACCGTTTCCTGCGCGACCAGGTGGGGCGCAACGCATGCAGTTCATCCCGATCGTCGAGCCGGTGGACTTCCGGCAGGTGGCGCCCCAGCACTGGAATACGGATCATGATGCCGGAACTTGGCTCGCCCCGGGCGAAGCCGGGGAGCGCCGATTCGGTGGTGACCGAGTGGAGCGTCGATCCCGACGACTGGGGCGATTTCCTCTGCCAGGTCTTCGACGAGTGGTACCGCAAGGACCTGGGGAAGATTTACGTGAACTACTTCGACGCGGCGGTCGAGACCTGGATGGGGCACATGTCGCCGCTCTGCACCCAGGTGCCCATGTGCGGCAAGGGGCTGGCGCTGGAGCGCGACGGCTCGGTCTATGCCTGCGACCACTACGTCTACCCCGAGTACCGCGCCGGCAACATCATGGAGCGGCCGCTGGCGGAGATGGCCTTCTCGGCGCAGCAGGAAAAATTCGGCCGGATGAAGGAGGGCGCCCTCCCGCAGCAGTGCCGCGATTGTGACTACCAGTTCGCCTGCTTCGGCGAGTGCCCGAAGAACCGCTTCATCAGGACGCCCGCCGGCGAGCCCGGCCTCAACTACCTGTGCAGCGGCTGGCACAAGTTCTTCACCCACATCGATCCCTTCATCGAGAAGATCGTGCGCAGCCTGGGCCAACTGTGGAGAAGGCTCCGCGCAAGGCGGCCGCAGCCAACTGGCAACCGGAGAAACAGCGATGAGGTGGGAACTCGGCGACGGCGCCGATGGCTGGCGGCAGCTGCGCATCGAGGCCCCGTGGGCAGAGCTGGCCGACGACTACCGCGACCTGCTCGACAGCTACTCCAAAGTGAAACTCCCGGGTTTTCGCCCCGGCAAGGTGCCGCGCACGGTGATTGAGCAGCGCTTCGGCCGGGAGATCCTCGACACCCTCGGCCGGCGGGGGGCCGAACGACTTGGCCGGCAGGCGCTGCGCGAGGCGGGGATCGAGGCGGCGGGGCCGATGGAGGTCAGCGAGATCGCCTGCGTCAAAGGGGAGCCGCTGCGCTGCACCGGCCGCTTCATCCCGTTCCCCGCCTTCGAACTGCCCGATTACCGGGCGCTGGCGGTGCCAAGGATGCCGACGACCCCCTCGACGAGCTGTCCCGGTTGCTGCTCGAAGGGACCCCGTTCGCCGTGCCGGCGCCGCTGGTGCGCAGCGAACTGGCGGTCGAGGGGAACGCGGACGACGAGCCGGGGAGCGCTGCCTGGCAGGCTGCCGAGGAGCGGGTGCGGTTGCTGCTGATCCTGAAAAGGATCGCGCGCGCCGAAGGGATTGAGGTCGATGAGCGCGATGTCGAGCGGCGCATCGCGGCGAAGGCGCGGGAATTCGATACCACCCCCGCGCAGCTGAAGGCGGAACTGGAGCAGGGCGGCGGTTACCTGCGGCTCCGGGAAATGCTGCTGGCCGAGAGCACCCTGGGCTACCTGCTGGAAGGAACAGGTCATTACACGTGAACTGTGACCACCATAACGAAAGGAGTAATACATGGAACAACGCAGAGGCAGCAAGGCGCGCATGTGGGTCGCCGTGGGCGGGATTCTCGCCGCGGCCACCATCATGTGCACGGCACCGGCCCAGGCGGCGGAGGCAGCCAAACCGGACAAGCAGCCCGCCACCGCCCAGGCTTCAGTGGGCAAGAAACCCAACATCCTCGTCATCTGGGGCGACGACATCGGCAACCAGAACATCAGCTACAACAGCCATGGCATGATGGGCTACAAGACGCCGAACATCGACCGCATCGCCAATGAAGGCGTGGCCTTCACCGATTACTACGCGCAGCAGAGCTGCACGGCGGGACGCGCCGCCTTCATCAGCGGTTCAGTCCCCGTCCGCAGCGGCATGACCAAGGTCGGTTTGCCGGGCGCGAAGGAAGGCTGGAAGAAGGTGGACGTGACCATGGCTACGGTCCTCAAGAGCCAGGGCTACGCCACCGGACAGTTCGGCAAGAACCACCAGGGCGACCTGGACGAGCATCTGCCCACGATGCACGGCTTCGACGAATTCCTCGGCAGCCTCTATCACCTCAACGCGAATGAAGAGCCGGAGAACCTGGACTATCCGAAGAACCCGGAGTTCCTGAAGAAATACGGCCCGCGCGGCGTGCTCAAGTGCAAGGCCGACGGCAAGGGCGGCCAGACCATCGAGGACACCGGCCCGCTGACCAAGAAGCGGATGGAGACCATCGATGAGGAAGTGACCGCAGCCGCCAAGGAGTTCATCACGCGGCAGGCCAAAGCCGGGAAGCCGTTCTTCTGCTGGTGGAACGCCTCGCGCATGCACTTCCGCACCCATGTGAAGGCGGAGAACCGCGGCATCTCCGGGCAGGATGAATACAGCGACGGCATGGTCGAGCACGACATGCAGGTCGGCGAACTGCTCAAGTTGATTGATGACCTCGGCCTCGCGGACAACACCATCGTCCAGTATTCCACCGACAACGGCCCGCACTACAACACCTGGCCCGACGCCGGCACCACGCAGTTCCGCAGTGAGAAGAACTCGAACTGGGAAGGCGCCTACCGCGTTTCCTGCTTCGTGCGCTGGCCCGGCCATTTCCCGGCCGGCACGATCCTCAACGGCATCGTCGCGCACGAGGACTGGCTGCCCGACCTTCGCCGCCGCCGCCGGCGCGCCGGACATCAAGGAAAAGCTCCTCAAGGGCGTGGAACTCAACGGCCGCACCTACAAGAACTACGTTGATGGCTACAACATGCTGGATTACCTGAGCGGCAAGGTGAAGGAGTCGCCGCGCAAGGAGTTCTGGTATGTGAATGACGACGGCGAAATCGTCGCGGCTCGTTATCAGGACTGGAAGATCGTCTTCCTCGAAAACCGGGGAGAAGCGTTCGGCGTCTGGCGCGAGCCGTTTGTCCAGTTGCGCGTTCCGCTGCTCTTCAATCTGCGCCGCGATCCGTTCGAGCGGGCGCAGCACAACTCGAACACCTACAACGACTGGTTCCTCGACCGACCTTACGTCATCATCCCGATCACCGAGATGGCCGGCAAGTTCCTCAAGACCATGATGGACTATCCGCCCAGCGCGACGGCGGGTTCGTTCAACCTGACGAAGATGCAGAAGCAGATCGAAGAGATGTCGAAAGCCCAGTAATGCCGAGCTAACGAAAGCATTAACGCTGTCCACCGGGCCGCACCCGTTTCAAGCGGGTGCGGCCCACATAACAGGCAACAGAGATTATGAAAACAAGAGGCCCAACCAATGAAGTCCAACAACAGGAAACACGATCGCAGCAGCGGAGTGCAAGGAGAACCTCACCGACCATGTCACGCGAATACCATCTCCCGGCGCGAGTTCCTGGCTGTCTCGGCGGCGTCGGCGTGACGATCCTCCTGCCCGGCGGACTCTCCGCGGCCATCGACGGGAAGAAGACCTTCACCATCCTGCACACCAACGACATGCACACGAGCTTCATCGGCATGGGTCCGGCCGCCGACTACACCCCGTTCACCCTCAACGACGACGCGACCCGCGGCGGCTATGCGCGTCTGGCCGCACTGATCGCCAAGCGGAAGGAGGCGCGCAAGGGCCAGGGGCCGGTGCTGGTGCTGGACGCCGGCGACTACAGCATGGGGACCGCCTTCGCCGCCGCCACCCGCGAGATCGGCGGCGAACTGAAACTCATGGGGATGATGGGCTACGACGCCACCACCTTCGGCAACCATGAATTCGACCTCGGGCCTGACGGCCTGGGCAGGTCAATCAGCGTGGCTGCCAAGGCCGGCCGGATTCCGGCGGTGCTCGCCTCGAATACCGATTTCAGCAAGAAGGACCCGACGCTGGCCGACCTGCAGCGCCTGGCCAAGGACGGGGTGATCCGCCGCTACACCGTCATCGAGCGCGGCGGCCTCCGCTTCGGCATCTTCGGCCTGCTCGGCAAGGAGGCCCAGCATTATACCAGTGGCGGCGCGGCTACCTTCGCCGACCCGATCGAGACCGCCAAGGAGATGGTGAAGATCCTCCGCGACAAGGAGAAGGTGGATCTGGTCATCGCCCTCAGCCACGGCGGCCTGGAGAAAGGGAAGGACGGGCGCTACACCGAAGGCGAGGACGTGCATCTGGCCAAGGCCGTGCCGGGCATCGACGTGGTGATCGGCGGCCACAGCCACACCTTCCTGAGTGAGGCGATCATCGTCAACGGCCGCACGCCCGTGGTCCAGACCGGCAAGGAGAGTAAAAACCTCGGCGAACTGGTGATCACCATTGACGGCAACAAACTGACGGTCGAGTCGTACAAGCTCCACCCGATCGACGACACCATTGCCGGCGACCGGGCCATTGCCGCCGAGATCGACAAGCTGAAGAAGGGGGTCACCGCGGCCGTGTTCGCCTCGCGCGGCTACAGCATCGATCAGCCGCTGGCGATAGCCCCGCAGGATCTGCCCAACACCTTCACCGACATCGCCGCCAGCACGCTCCTCGCCAACCTCTGTACCGACGCCTTCAGAAAGGCCACGAAAGCGGACATCGGCTTCACCGCCAACGGGACGATGCGCGCCGGGCTGGCCCGGGGGAAGTCCGGCGTGCAGACCGTCTACGACGTCTTCGCCGTGGCGCCGCTCGGCGCCGGCGATCGTCGACACGACGGCCGGCAGCGCCCTGGTGACCGGCTACTTCACCGGCCTGGAGCTGAAGAATCTGCTCGAGTTCTTCCTCGTGGACAACCCGGCCCACCCCGGCGAGTACTTCCCCCGCGCCTCCGGCATGCGGTTCCGCTACGACCTGTCGCGCCCGAAGTTCGACGTCGTGACGGCCATCGAGCTGGGTGATCTCGATCGCGGCTACAAGGCGATCGACATCAGCGGCAAGGACGAGCGCCTGTACAGCCTCACCTGCCCCCTGATGCTCGGCCAGATTCATCATCGCCATCCCCAAGTACACGCAAGGGCAAGCTGCACGCTGGTCCCCAAGAACAAGGAGGGGCAGCCGCTCAAGTCGAAGGTCGAGGCGCTCGACGACCCGCGCAGCAACACTCCCGACCTGCTGCCGCCGCCGGGCACGACGGACAGGAGCAGTGTCGCCACCGGCGGGAAGAATAAGCTGCCCGGGAGATCAAGGAGTGGCAGGCGATCATGGATCACCTCCGCAGCCTGCCGGCGAAGAAGGGTCGAACTGCCGGTGATCCCGGTGGATGAGCGGGCTGCAGAGGTGCGGGCGATCAAGGAGGGGTGAACGCCTCCGGGCAGAATGGAAAGCACTCCAGTTGTAACAAACATAAAACTTCCCGGACCCGGAACGCCTCTCTCCCTATGATGGTAGGAGCGGGAATTAAATCATCACCAAGGTCTTATATGTCTATGAAAACCGTGATCATAATTGGGGCTACCGGTCAGATCGGGCAGGAGATGCTGCAGATAGCCTTGCAACACCCCGAAATTTCCCGGGTGGTTGCACCTACGCGCCGCCCCTTGTCACCTCATGCAAAGCTGGAAAATCCCATTGTCAATTTCGATAAACTTCCGGAAGACGCCCCCTGGTGGAAGGCTGACTTTGCGCTCTGCGCACTGGGGACCACGCTACGTCAGGCGAAATCCAGAATCGGCTTTTATCGCGTGGATCACGATTATATCCTGACTATGGCCGGACTGACCCATCGGGCGGGAACCACGACGTTCGGGCTGGTTTCTTCGCTGGGCGCCAATCCATTGTCACGAGTCTTTTATCTTAGAGTTAAGGGTGAGATCGAACGAGATCTCGCTGCCCTGGGATTTGCTTCTCTGGTGATCGTGAGGCCCTCGCTGTTGATCGGAGGTCCGCGATCCAGCGCCCGGCCCTTAGAGGCTGTTGGCCTCTTTCTCGGCCAGCATCTTGCCGCACTGCTTCCCCAGCGATATCGGGCAGTACCAACACGTAACGTGGCGAGGGAACTGTTTGCCGCTGCTCTTCGAGCACCTGCGGGATTTCACCTGATCGAATCCGAGAAACTCTCGGACTGAATTCCCTCCCTAACAACTTTGCCCAGAGGAACGCCCATGAAAATCAAGAAAGCCTTTCTCATTACAGCATTCATCATCGTTTCGGCCATAGCCTTGCTCTATGGTGTGAGTCCTCAATGGTTCGGCCGCACGTTCCTGAACCAGCCACAGCTCGATCCAAACATTGCGCATATCCTCCGGGCGATCATGTGTCTGTATCTGGCTCTGGGGTTATTCTGGTTGTATTCCGCATTCAATCAAAAATATCGAAATGCCGCGGTGCTTACAACAATGATCTTCTCCGGCGGTTTGGTCACCGGGAAAATCATCAGTTACTTCATCGAGGGCCCACCCGCACCCCTTTTGATGTTTTATATCGCTGCTGAATTTGCGCTTACACCAGTGGCCTATTGGGTCTTTACCCTAGAAGAGTAGAAGATTGTCCGCGGACATCGCCAGTAGTCTGTATCGAAATAGCGGCTATGGCTCTCCGCAAGTTGACCTTGCGTCGTCAGCAACCTGTTAAATTCATTGCGGATCGCGAAATTTCTGGTACAAGTTCAAAATCTTTACCCACCGCAGGAAACCATTTTGCTCGCAAGCGTCGAAAGGGAGGAGCCATGAAAGACACGAGGTTATCGCAGTTGACCGTCTGCGCATCGGCAGGGGTCATGCTCATGGGGAGCCTGGGCGCGGCCGGCGCCGCGACAACGGCTCCGCAGGCGGGACCCGACCGCACCATCCTGCCGATCCAGGAGCCGAAATGGCCGCTATACAGCGAGCTCGATGTGCGCAACGCCACGATGCCGCCGCACTTCGAGGTCAAGGCGCCGGCCGGGGCGCCGAACGTGGTCATCGTCCTGATCGACGATCTCGGCTTCGGCGCCACGGGCACCTATGGCGGCCCGATCCCCACGCCGACGCTGGAGCGCCTGGCCAGAACGGCCTGCGGTACAACAATTTCCACACCACCGCGCTGTCCTCGCCGACCCGTGCCGCGCTCAAGTCCGGCCGCAACCACCACACCGTCAACATGGGCTTCATCACCGAGATGGCGACCGGCTTCCCGGGCGCCACCGGCCAGATCCCCAACGCCACGGCCCCGGTGGCGGAGATGCTGCGCCTCAACGGCTACAGCACGCGCGCCTTCGGCAAGTGGCACGAGACCGCCGCCTGGGAGACCAGCGTCTCCGGTCCCTTCGACCGCTGGCCGACCCGCAGGGCTTCGACAAGTTCTACGGCTTTCATCGGCGGCGAAACCAACCAGTGGGCGCCCTACCTCTATGACGGCGTGACCCAGGTCGAACTGCCGAACGACCCGAACTACCACTTCCTGACCGACATGACCGACAAGGCGGTCGGCCTGGATCAAGTACCAGAAGGCCATGACGCCCGACAAGCCGTTCTTCGTCTACTTCGCGCCCGGGGCCACCCACGCGCCGCACCATGTCCCCAAGGAGTGGATCGCCAAGTGGCAAGGGGAAGTTCGACCAGGGGTGGGACAAACTGCGCGAGGAGACGCTGGCCCGGCAGATCAAGATGGGGATCGTGCCGGCCGGGACCAAGCTGGCCCCGAAGCCGGCGGCCATCAAGGACTGGGACAAGCTCTCGGCTGACGAGAAGCGTCTGTTTGCCCATCAGGCGGAGGTCTTCGCCGCGTTATCTCGATTACACCGATCACGAGATCGGCCGGATGCTCGATGCGGTCGCGGCGACCGGCGAGGCCGACAACACCCTGGTCTTCTACATCGCCGGCGACAACGGCGCCAGCGCCGAAGGCGGCAAGAACGGCATGTTCAACGAGAACACCTACTTCAACGGGGTGCAGGAGAAGGTCGAGGACATGCTGAAAGTGATGGACAAGTGGGGTGGCCCGGAAACCTACCCGCACATGGCCGCCGGCTGGGCCGTGGCCTTTGATTCGCCGTTCAGCTGGATCAAGCAGGTGGCCTCGGATTTCGGCGGCACCCGCAACGGCATGGTGGTCTCCTGGCCCAAGGGGATCAAGGCGAAGAACGAGATCCGCACCCAGTTCAGCCATGTCATCGACGTGGCGCCGACCATCCTGGAGGCCGCCGGACTGCCGGAGCCCAAGGTGGTGAACGGCACGCCGCAGATCCCGATGGAAGGGGTGAGCATGGTCTACACCTTCGACGATGCCAAGGCCAAGGATCGGCACACCACCCAGTATTTCGAGATCGCCGGCAACCGCGCCATCTACCACGACGGCTGGTATGCGCGCACCATCCACAAGGCGCCGTGGGAGAGAGAGCGGCGCGAGCCCCTGGAAAAGGATGTCTGGGAACTGTACGACGTGCGCAACGACTTCAGTTTGGCCACCGATCTGGCCGCAAAGAACCCGAAGAAACTCAAGGAGCTGCAGGCGCTCTTCATGAAAGAGGCCGAAAAACACACGTGCTGCCCATCGATGACCGGGTGTTCGAGCGCTCAACGCGCGCCTTGTCGGCCGTCCCGACCTGATGGGCGGACGCACCTCGATGACCCTGGCCGAGGGGATGACCGGCATGATGGAAGAACGTCTTTCTCAACGTGAAGAACAAGTCCAAGACCATCACCGCCGAGGTCGAGGTGCCGGCGGGCGGCGCCAACGGCACCATCCTCGCCCAGGGCGGCCGCTTCGGCGGCTGGGCGCTTTACGTCAAGGACGGCGTCCCCGCCTACGACTACAACTTCCTCGGCCTGCAACGCGACCTCGGTGGCGGCCACCAAGCCGCTCCCTCCCGGCAAGGCGACGATCCGGTTCGACTTCGCCTATGACGGCGGCGGCCCCGGCAAGGGCGGGCATCGGAACCCTGTTCGTCAACGGCGAGAAGGTCGCGGAAGGCCGGATCGAACATACGCAGGCCGGCATCTTCTCGGCGGACGAAACCGCCGACGTGGGGATCGATCTCGGAACGCCGGTGGTCGAGGCATCGGGGCGGAAGCAAAGTCGAAGTTCACCGGCAAGATCCCCAAGGTCACGGTCGAAGTGAAGGAGATGAAGCCGCCGATAAACGGCTGCCGCGGAGGGACAGGCCGAAGCCGCCCGCAAGAAGGCGATGTCCGACTAGAGGGAGAGAGAGAATGCAATCGAGACGATGTATTTTCGTGATGCGATGGTTTTCATCGGGGCGGTCACGGGCTTTCCCGGTTTCCTGAGTGATGCGCAAGCCGGGCCCCGGGGAGGGGGAGCCGTTGCCGGTCCGCGGGGCGGCGAAGCAGTCGAAGGGCCACGGGGTGCCGAAGCCGTCGAAGGCCCGCGGGGCAACGTCGCGGTGGAGGGGCCCCGGGGAATGTCGCGGTGGGCACCCGTTACAATGTACTGCCCGCGTCCGCGAGACGCTTGGTTGTGGGCGATCAAACTTACTACGTCGATGAAGTTGGCGTGTATTACCTGCCGTGCGACGATGACGGCTCGGTCTACTGTGTGGTCGATGCCCCGCAGTGACTGAGCCGGGCCTGCACATCGTCGCCAAGCCGATCGGCCCGGCGTGCAACCTGGACTGCGCCTACTGCTTCTACCTGGAGAAGCAGGCGCTGTACGGCGCCGGCGAGGACTACCGGATGTCCGACGCGGTGCTGGCCGCCTTCATCGGCAGCTACGTCGCGGCCCAGCCGACGCCGGTGGTGGAGTTCGTCTGGCAGGGGGGGGAGCCGACCCTGCTGGGCCTCGATTTCTTCCGGCGGGTGGTGGAGCTGCAGGCGCCCTTCGCCGGGACGAAGACCATCACCAACTCGCTGCAGACCAACGGCACCCTGCTCGACGACGACTGGTGCCGCTTCCTTAAAGCACACAACTTCATGGTCGGGCTCAGCCTCGACGGGCCGCGCGAGATCCACGACCGCTACCGCCGCGACCGGCAGGGGCAGGGGAGCTTCGACGCGGTCATGCGCGGGCTGAAGCTGCTGCAAAAGCACGGCGTCGAATACAACGTCATGGCCAGCGTCGCCCGGGAGACGGCACGGCAGCCGCTGGAGGTCTACCGCTTCTTCAAGGCGGAAGGGGTCGAGTTCATCCAGTTCGTACCGATCATCGAGCGCCTGCCGGCAGCCGCCGAGCAGAGACGCTCGGATTGAGTCTGGCCGGACCCGGCCGCTCTCGACCGGGAAGAGCCGAACACCGAGGTCACCCCCTGGACGGTGCTGCCGGAGGAGTACGGCGACTTCCTCATCGCCATCTACGAGGAGTGGGTGCGCAAGGATGTCGGCACCGTCTTCGTCATGAACTTCGAGTGGGCGCTCAACGCCTGGATCGGCAACCCCGCGCCGGTGTGCATCCATGCCAGACAGTGCGGCCGCTCGCTGGTCATCGAGCACGACGGCGACCTGTTCGCCTGCGACCACTACGTCTACCCGCAGTACCGGCTCGGCAACGTCCTGACCGACGACCTGCCGGCCATGGTCGCGGCATCGCTGCAGGCCGGTTTCGGCGTCAGCAAGGAAACCGCCCTGCCGCGCTGGTGCCGGGAGTGCGAGGTGCTGGCGGCCTGCCAGGGGGGGTGTCCCAAGCACCGCTTCGGGCAGAGCCACTACGGGGAGCCGGGGCTGCACTATCTTTGCGCCGGGTACAGCAAGTTTTTCCGCCACATCCGCAAATACCTGCGGGCGATGACCACTTTGCTGGAACACGGGGTGCCAGTGGCCGAGGTGATGAAGGCGGTCGAAGGGCCGCTGTTGATTCGCAGCGCGGGTTCGGATTAAGGGAGCTGACATGGATTCGACAGCGACAACGATCGTGGTGTTCCTTTGTATCGTCGGGGCCATTCTGCTCGGCATGGCGCTGCGGCGCATCCTTCCCGAGGATCACCTGCGTGCTGACTCCAGGGATGCGGTGAAACTGGCGATGGGCCTGGTCGCGACCATGGCCGCCCTGCTCCTGGGTTTGCTGATCAGTTCGGCCAAGGGTTCCTTCGATGCCGCGCGGGATGATGTGGCTCAGATGGCCGCCAAGGTGGCCTTCCTCGACCGGATTTTGCTGCTATACGGACCGGAAACCGCGGAGGTGCGCACTCTGATGCATGCCGTCATGAGCGAATCCATTGCGCAGCTGTGGCCTGAAAAGGACGGTGCACCAGTCAATATGGCTCCCGCAACCCGGGGGGAGGGGCGTACTTCGGCGCCATTCAGCGGCTCTCGCCGCGCGATGAAGAGCAGCGCAGCCTCAAGAACCAGATCATGGCAACCTCGTTCGAGATCGGCCAGCTGCGCGAACTCCTGGCGGCCCATGCGACCCCCTCGATTTCCCAGCCCCTGTTGGTCGTCGTGGTCTTCTGGCTGGTGATTATCTTTCTCGGCTTCAGCGTGATCTCGCCGACCAACCTGACCACCAGCCTGGCCTTACTGATCACGGCGCTTTCGGTAACGGGAGCCGTTTTCCTGATCCTGGAGTTTGACCAGCCTTTCGTCGGCCTGCTGCGGATTTCCGGCGAGCCGTTTTTTAAACTCATGGCGGGCATGGCGAGCTAAGAGAGCGAGAAAGGACTTTCATATGCAGCGACTGATCAATCTGCTGGCTTCCCTGGCCATCGTGCTGGCCGCCGCGACCTGCGGCTTCGCCCAGGATCCGGGCTGGCCGCGGCAGCTTGTCAAGGACGGCAACATGCTGGTCATCTACCAGCCCCAGGTCGATGACTGGAAAGAATTTGCCGAACTCGAATGGCGGATGGCGGTCTCGCTCACCCCTGCGGGCGAGAAGCCGGCGGTCGGTATCGTGGTCCTCAAGGGGGATACCCAGATCGACAACGACCAGGGGATGGTTCAGATTACCAACCTGCAGATCGTGGAAACCAAATTCCCTTCCCTGGAAGCCGCGCAGTCCGCCCGGATGGATCAGCTGACCAGGACCTTCCTGCCGCCGTCGGTAGCCATCTCCCTGCAGCGCCTGGTGGCCTGCGTCCCGAAGAAGGAGAAGCCGCAAGGGGTGCAGCTCAAGCACGAGCCGCCGCAGCTCTTCGTCAGCTACCAGCCGGCCATCCTGCTCGATGTCGATGGCGACCCGGTGCGCGCCAAACTTCAGGATTCCACCCTGGAATACGTGGTCAACACCCATTGGCCGCTCTTTTTCGATACCAACGGGGGGACATATTACCTGCCGGTTGGAGATCGGTGGCTGACTTCGCCGGCGCTGCAAGGCCCATGGAAGTCAACCGGGACGTTGCCGAAAGAGCTGGCCAAGCTGCCGGACGAGCCGCGCTGGGCCGAGGTGAAAAAGGTTGTCCCGCCATCGGTAAAGCCGGCAGATGTGGAGCCTGCGGTTTACTTCAGCACCGTCCCGTCGGAAGTTCTGCTTTTCAACGGCAAGCCGACTTACGCGGAGATACCCGGCACCAGGCTCAAATACGCGACCAACACGACGAACTACCTTTTTCTCGATTCGACGACCACCCGTTATTACCTCCTGACCGCCGGCCGCTGGTTCCGCGCCGACAGCCTCGCCGGGCCGTGGAGCTTCGCGACCCCCGACCTGCCGGCCGACTTCGCGAAAATCCCCCGCGATCATCCGGCCGCGCAGGTGCTGGCCTCCGTCCCGGGCACCGAGGAAGCCGAGGATGCCGTGCTGATGGCGCAGATCCCGACGACGGCGAAAATCGACCCGGCCGCCGCGGCGGCCGCAGCCAAGGTGGCCTATGACGGTGCGCCGAAGTTTGCGCCGGTCGAAGGGACGACCCTTTATTACGCGACCAACACGGCGCAGAAAGTGATCCGGGTCGGCGACCTCTACTACCTGTGCCTGCAGGGGATCTGGTTCGTCTCCGCCAGCCCGCAGGGACCCTGGCAGACGGCCCCCGCCGTTCCCCCGGTGATCTACACGATCCCCCCCAGTTCGCCGGTCTACAACGTCACCTACGTGACCCAGACCACGACCGCGGACGGCGTGGTCTACTCCAGCTATACGTCCGGCTACTCGGGGGTGTACGTCACCAACGTTTCGTCCGGCGTGGTAATCACCAGCGGCACCGGCTACTACTACCCGCCGTACGTCGCCGTCTACCCGGCCTACCCCTACTACCCGGTCTACTATCCGCCGCCGTACACCTATGGCGCCAGTTCCTATTACAACTCGGCCACCGGGACTTATGGCGTCTCGCAAACGGCCTACGGCGAGTACGGCACGGCCACGCGGGCGGCGGCCTACAACCCCTACACCGGCACCTCGGCCCGGGCGGCGTCAGTCTCCACGGCCTACGGCAGTGCCGCCGTCGGGGAGGCCTACAACCCGTACACCGGCGCTTATGGTGCCACCAAACAGGGTTCCAACGCCTACGCGTCGTGGGGGAGTTCCGCGGTCACCAAGGGTGGGGAGAGCGCCTACTCGCAGCACTACACGACCGCGCAGGGGAGCGCGGGCTCGGTGCAGAGCTCTTCCGGCGGCAAGGCCTACGGCGCCTCGACCCAGTACGGCAGCACGGCGGTCGGCAAGACCTCGAGCGGCGACATGTACGCCGGCCACGACGGCAACGTCTACAAGAACACCGGCTCCGGCTGGGAGAAATACGGCGATGACGGCAATTGGAGTTCCGTCCAGTCCAACGCCCAGCAGCAGGCCCAGGGCGCGCAGCAGTCGGCCCAGCAGCGGGCGCAGGCGTCCGGCGCCTCGAAGGAATCTTTCCAGCAGCAGGCTCAGCAGCGCAGTTCGTCTTTCGGGCAGTCGGGTGGGAGCGAGCAGATGCAGCACCTGCAGCAGGAATCGCAGAACCGCCAGCGCGGTGAGCAGTCGAGCCAGCGCTCCGAGGGGTTCCAGCAATCCGGCAGCCACGGTTTCGGCGGCGGCGGGCAGAGCTGGGGCGGTGGCGGCCACAGCTTCGGCGGTGGTGGCGGTTTTGGTGGTGGACGCGGCGGGCGGCGCTAGCCGGTGCCGGCGGGGTCATTGGAATTTCCATCCTGGTTTGCGAAAGGGAGCGACATGATGACGAAAGCGATGCGCAGTGGGCTGTTGGGACTGCTGGCGATCCTGCTGGCGGTGGGGAGCGCTCAGGCCGGCGGCCTCTACCTTTACGAGGTCGGCAGCCCTGACGTCGGCCTGGCCGCGGCGGGCTACGCCGCCCGGGCCCAGGACGCTTCGACGGCCTTCACCAACCCGGCGGGGATGACCCGGCTGAAGCAGCCCTCCCTGATGGCCGGGGCGCAGCCGATGTACATCCATATGGACTTTTCCGCCGACGGCAACACCACTGCAACGGGCAGCAGCGGTGACGCCAACGGCTGGATGCCGGCCGGGGGACTCTTCTACGTCCATCCGGTCAACGACAAACTGGCACTGGGTGTGGCGATGACCGGCTATTTCGGCCTCGCCCTCGATTACCAGGACGACTGGGTCGGCCGTTATTACGTGCAGGAAGTGGCCCTGCAGGCGGCCGGCATCCAGCCGGCCATCGCCTGGAAGGTCAATGACCAATGGTCAGTGGGTGCGGGAGCCGCGGTGCTCTACGGCATCCTGGACCAGAAGATGGCGGTCAACCGCATTGTCGAAGGAGATGACGCTGAACTCAAACTCAAAGACGAAGACTGGACGGTGCAGTTCAACCTCGGCGTGCTGTATGAACCGGTGCAAGGGACACGCCTCGGCCTTACCTACCTCTCGGCAGCAGACCTCAATTTTTCCGACAAAGCTGACATCAGCGGTTTCGGCGAACGGTTGACGGATAAACTCGGCTTTGGGACTCGGACCATCGACCTCGGCATGACCATGCCCCAGGCAGTCATGTTCAGCGTCTACCACGACGTTAACGACCGGTTGTCCCTCATGGCGAATCTCGGCTGGCAGGACTGGTCGGAATTCGGCAAGGTCGATGTTGACATCAGTGATACCAACGTTGATCTCACGACCGAGCTTGACTACAAGGACACCTGGCATGTCGCCCTCGGCGCCCAGTACCGGGTTGCCGAGCCGTGGCTGCTGACCGCCGGCATCGCCTACGACAGCTCCATGCTGGACAAGGACGCCGTGACGCCCGCCCTTCCCGTCGGCGAATGCTGGCGCTTCGCCCTGGGCTCCCGCTACGCCTGGTCGCAGGACCTGACCCTCGGTGCCGCCTATGAACTGGCGTGGGGCGGCGACCTGGACATGGACGTTGACCGCGGCCCGCTGGCCGGACGGGTTTCGGGAACCTATGAGAATGTCGCCATCCATTTCGTGAATCTCAACGCCGAATGGCGGTTCTGAGGTGGTGCGGGGCAGCCAGTGCCCTCAGGGTGAAAGGGACTTAACCATGAAAGCAAGCGCTATCATCGGATCAGTAATGGCGGTCGCAGTTCTCGGCTTCGCAGCGACCCAGACCATCGCCATAGAGGAGATGCCTGACAAGTACATGGTCAGCAAGGGCGGCGTCCTTTATCCGCACACCGGCGATTCCTCACAGGAACTTTTCCAGACGCCGCCCAATGCCAGGGCGCTGTTTCCAACCGGAACGCTGGTTGGGGTTTTGCCTGCCGATTGCATTTCCGCCAGCAGCGGGTCGATCGGTGCCTTCTATCGCTGCGACAACAATTTCGCTCTCAAGGAAGAAATGCTCGAGGACGGCCGGACAGTTTACCGGGTCCTTGAGACCCCCTGAATCCACTTCACCCGACTACCACGGTCGGTTTCAATAACCGAGGGGGCGGAAACTCCGCCCCCTCACCGTTTCTGACCATTCAGGCCGCCGCCGGCCTGCGTCAATCCTCTCCATCGTCAAGCACCCACCAGCACCACCACCGACTCCCCCGCGACTGCATAAGTCGCCTGGTTCGCCAGGACCGGTTCCCCCCCCGGCGCCTGACTGGCCGGCGCCAGCGCCGTGTCGACAAACCGCCGCCATTGCCGGCCGTTGGCGAGCGGCGGCAGGACGAATGCCTGCGCGGCCGTGGCGGCGTGAGCGATCAGGTAGATTTCAGCCTCGTCCTGCAACCCCTGCAGGTGCATCCCCAGGGAGCGCGATTTTTCCGACCAGTCGACCTTGAACAGCTGCGGCCCGTGCCAGGTCAGGCGGCGCTCGCCGCTCTCCTCCCCCTCGAAGTGGCGCGGTCGCAGCAGCGCGTGACGCTGGCGGAAGGCGATCAGGTGCCGGCAGAAGGCGTGCAGGTCGCGGTTCTGCTCCAGGCCATTCCAGTCCAGCCAGCCGGTCGCGTTGTCCTGACACCAGACGTTGTTGTTCCCCCCCTGGCTGTTGCCGAACTCGTCGCCGGCCAGCCACATCGGCACGCCGTGGGCCAGCAGCAGCAGCACCGTGAAGTTACGCACCCGCCGGGCACGACGGGCCAGGATGGCCGGATCGACTGTCGATCCTTCGCTGCCCCCGCTGCTGCTGAAATTCTCGTCATTGCCGTCGGCGTTGAATTCGCCGTTGGCGGCATTGTGTTTGCGCTCGAAACTGACCAGGTCGGCCAGGGTGAAGCCATCGTGGCAAGTGACGAAGTTGATACTGTGAAACGGTGCCCGCCCGTCGTCCTGGTAGAGATCCGAGCTGCCGGCCAGGCGGGTGGCCAGCAGCGGCACCATACCGGCGTCGCCGCGCACGAAGCAGCGCAGGTCGTCCCGAAACTTGCCGTTCCACTCGGCCCAGCGCCCGAAATTGGGGAAGGTGCCGACCTGGTAGAGCCCAGCGGCGTCCCAGGCCTCGGCGATTAGCTTGGCATCGGCCAGTACCGGGTTGGCGGCGAGCTGCTCGATCAGCGGCGGGTTGGCCAGCGGCTCGCCGTCGGGGCCGCGGGCGAGAATCGCGGCGAGATCGAAGCGGAAGCCGTCGACGTGCATTTCGGTGACCCACCAGCAGAGGGCGTCGACGATCAGGTTGCGCACCACCGGATGGTTGCAGTTGACCGTGTTGCCGCATCCCGAGTAGTTGGAATAGGCGCCGGTCGTCGGATCGAGCAGGTAGTAGATGCTGTTGTCGAAGCCGCGAAAGGAGAGGGTCCGTCCCTGCTCGTTCCCCTCGCCGGTGTGGTTGAAGACCAGGTCAAGGATCACCTCGATCCCGGCTTGGTGCAGCGCTTTGACCATCTCGCGAAATTCGCGCAGTTCAGCGCCGGGGGTGGGGTCGACGGCGTAAGCAGCCTTGGGGGCGAAGAAGCTCAAGGGGTGGTAGCCCCACAGGTTGTGCAGCGGCTCGCCGCTCAAGGGGTTGACCCGGAAGTTGTCGGCCTCGTCGAACTCGGTGACCGGCAGCAACTCCACGGCGGTGACGCCAAGCTCCTGCAGGTAGGGGATCTTCTCGATGACACCGCGGTAGGTGCCGGGGTGGGCGACGCCGCTGGAGGGGTGGCGGGTGAAGCCGCGCACGTGCAATTCGTAGATCACCGTATCGGCCAGATGGCGTCTTAAGGGGCGATCGAATCCCCAGTCGAAGGCCTCGTCGGCCAGCACCCCCCGCCAGGCGGCGGCGCGGGCCTCGACACGACTGGCGCCGCGCCACAGCGAGGGTCCGGAAAGCGCCTTGGCGTAGGGATCGATCAGCACCACCGAGGGGTCGAAGCGGTGCAACGGACTGGCCTTGTGCCCGGTCCGTTCCGCCCGGTAGCCGTATTCGAAGCCTGGCGCCAGCGCCTGGATGAAAACATGCCAGACGTCGCCGGTGCGGTGCAGATCGGGGTCGAGGGGGAACTCCATCAGCGGGTCGGGGTCGCCGGGAGCAAACAGCACCAGGGTCAGAGAGGTGGCGTGGCGGGAGAAAACCGCGAAGTTGACCCCGTTGTGCAGGCGAGTCGCTCCGAACGGCAGCGGGTGGCCGCGCAGGACGGCAAAGTCATCGCCGATGGCACGCAGCAGGCGGTCGCGGTCGAGGGGGGTCATGGCTGGTGGGCCGGGCGCAGCAGGTCGAACACGGTCTTGACCGGGTTGAAGGTGCTCTCCGGCAGTTCGACAAAGAGGGTGTGCCAACTGGCCATGGCGCCGTTCCAAAGACCGGGGCGCTCGAGGATGCGGACTTTCTGGCCCTCCTGGTTCTTGGTGGTGACGATGGCCGCGCCGTGGTCGACGAACCGCTCCAGTTCGTAAGGCCGGCCATGGCCATCGCGCAGGGCGCAGGCCAGGTCGACCGGGTTGAAGTGGGTCGCCGCCGTCAAAATCGCCGCCTGTTCCGGGTCGCCGCGGTCGACTTGGGCAGCTTCGACGATTTGCCGACCCAGGCGGCCGGCGCCGCCGCGCACCCAAAACGGCCCGCCTCCCGGTTCGCCGCTGTTGCGCACCATGCCGCACACCCGCAGCGGCCGGTCGAGCAGCACCAGCAGCTGCTCCGCGGCCAATTCCCCGTCAGGCAGCGCCATCTCCAGTTGGTTACGCAGGAAAGTGCTGGCCTGGCGGCGCACCGCGCCGTCGCCGGGGTTGGAGCGCAGCAACTCCAGCAGCGCCCGTTGCCCGTCGATCAGCTCCAGCAGCAGGCCGCCGAGCAGCCGGTCCCAGCGGAGATTGTCCGCCTTGCGTGCATCCGGTACCACGTTGTCGATGTTGCGGACCAGGACGATCTCTCCCTCCAGGGCGGCGAGGTTGGCAAGCAGGGCGCCGTGGCCGCCCGGACGCAGCAGCAGCCCCTGTTCATCGCGCAACAGGGCACCGTCGGGACCGAGCGCCAGGGTGTCGGTGGCCGGCTGCTGGACCGAGAAGCCGACTTCGAGCGGACAGCCGTAGGCCTGCTCCAGCCGCCCCCGCCAGGCCGCCAGGTGGCCGCTGAAGGGACCGCGGTGCTCCGGGGAGACGGTGAAGTGTAGCCGGGCGGGGTGGCCGGCGCCAACCAGCAGGGCGGTTTCGGCCAGGTGTTCGACGAAGGCGGTGCGCACCGTGCCGGCGTCCCGGTGAAAGGGCAACAGCCCTTTCGGCTGACAGGCATAGTCGAGGCCGTCCGGCCCGAGCAGTGCCGCCAGCAGTCGCGGCAGATCGCCGGCGCTGCGCAGGGTGGCCAGGTCGTCGCCGTTGCGGGCAAGGACGTCAGCCAGCGCCGGGGTGAAGGGGAAGCGGTCGAGTTCGGCGAGAAAGCGCTGCAGCTCGGCGCTGTTGCCGGTCGGCGCCTGCAGCGGCTGGAACATGCGAGTGGCGGCGCCGGAGGCGGGGACGAAGCGGGTCACCCGCCCCTCGCCGGCAGCTACTGCGAACCGTTCAATCAGCGCTGCCTGCCGGTCGGAAGGCAACTGACGGATGCCGTCGCCCACCGTGCAGGGACGGGCCAGATGCGTCCAGACCTGGCTGGCGCGCAGCTGCCGCAGCTGGCGCTCCGCCTCGGCGGCGGGGATGCCGTGGGCGGCCAGCTGGGCGAGATCGGCTGGGGTGAAGTCTGGCAACGCTAGCTCCCTGTGCAATTCGTCGGATCGGAAGGCCTCATGTTAAGGCAAAGCAAACCGCGCGGCAAAGGCTTTTTGGCAGGAAAGGTCTATCGACTTCCCCTTCCTCCGTCTGTCGATGTATGATGAAAACTGTAAAATCCGCCGCCGGCGGGCCATGACGAGGAACTTTATGATCGGAGGCTTCCGCAAACGCCGCGCGCAACAAGCGGCGGCTACGGCTGAAAGCTGTGCCGAAAAAGCCGGCGTCCTCTTCGACGGCGGCTACAACTGCGCCCAGGCGGTGCTGCAGGCGACCACCGGGCGCAGTGACCCGGAACTGCTGGCCATGGCCGAGGCCTTCGGCGGCGGCATCGGCGCGAGCGGCTGCCTGTGCGGCGCCGTCACCGGCGGGGTGATGGCTCTGGGCCTGAGTGGCAAAGGCGACTGCGGCGGCGAGCTGGTCGCGGTCTTCCGCGAGGAGTTCCGCACCACCTGCTGTCGCGGGCTCTCCAAGGATTACCGGTGGCTGAGCCGCGAGCACAAGGCCAACTGCCGGCACCTCACGGTGACAGCGGCGGCGATGGTCGAAGCGCTGCTCAGAAAATAAGCCCTGTCGCAAAACACCCAAAAAGCCGGAAGGGCGCGGAAATTCCGCGCCCTTCCGGCTTTGCGTCAGTCCACCCGGCAAACTTTCAGGCGCCCTCACCCTGGAATTTTGCCGTCAGCTCGTGCAGCTGCCGTGACAACCCTTCCAGTTCGGCAATTTCCTGGTTGATCACCTTGGCTTTGGACGCGTTGCCGCAGAGTCGCTGCTCCGACCGGCTGAAATGCTCGAGGATCCGGGTGACCGTCTCCATCTGGAAGCGGGTTGCCGCGAAGATCGCCCGCACCTGCTCCTCGCGGGCCAGCAGACTGCGGTCGAACTCGCGGTTGGCGCGCACCTGCTCGTCGAAACCGTGGGCCACCTGGTCGGCGGCCGCCTTCATCTCACCCACCCCCGCCTGGATCCGCCCGACCGCCGCCTCCTGGCGCTGCATGGCCTGGGCGATGGCCCGCACCGAACGCAGGCTGCGGCCGGCATCCTCGACCAGGGCACGCACCCGCTGACCATGCGCCCCGGTGCTGTCCGCCAGTTGGTTTGATTCGTCGGCGGCCCGGGTGGAACTGGTGAGGATCTTGCGCAGGGCATCGCCGGTGTGCCGCGACAGCTCGGTACCGCGGCCGATGAAGCGGCCGGTCGATTCGACCGTGGCCCCGACCTGGCGGGTGTCCTCGCGAATGCTCTTGACGATCGCCTCGATCTCGCCGGCACTGGCCGTGGTGCGGTCGGCCAGGTCGCGAATCTCCTCGGCCACCACCGAGAAGCCGCGCCCTTCGGCACCGGCCTTGGCGGCGATGATCGCCGCGTTGAAAGCGAGCAGCTCGGTATCGGAGACCAGTTCCTTGATCACCTCGAGGATCTTGGTGACCTCGGCAGTCTGCACGGTCAGCCGCTGCATGGCGACCACCGCCTTCTGGCTCTCCTGGTCGATGCGCAGCATCTCCTGGATGAACGTTTCCATCACCTGCAGACCGTGCTCGGCATCACTTTTCACGCCGCCGGCCTGGTCGGCGCCGGCCGCCACCGCCTGGCGCAGGGCATCGAGAGCCTCATTGATGCCGTCCAGATCGTGGGCGGTGGTTTCCATCGAGCGCGCCACCTGGTCGACCTGCGAGGTCGCCTGGTGGATGGCACCGACCACCTCGTCGACGCCACGGGTGGTTTCGAGGAATTTCTGGGTCGAGTGCTCCAGCGCTCCGGCCATCGCCTCGAGCGATGCGGAAAGTTCGCGCGAGATTGCCGCCTCGTCCTGGGCGCGGCCGGTGAGATTCTCGGTTTCGCGCATCACCTCCTGCTGCTTGCTGTGCATGCCGTCGACATCGCTGCGGGCATGCTGTGCCGCCAGCAGGCCGTCTTCGGTGCGCGCCGACAGGTAGCGGCTGGCATCGGCCAGAGTCTGGTAGTGGGGAACGAACTCGTCGACGGTCGTACTGAGCGAGTGCAGCAGTCCGCGGACCTCTTCGACGGTACGGGCCACCGTGGCATAGAGTGCCTCGATGGTCTCGGTGTCGGAAGCTGCGGCGGCGGGGCCCAGCAGGCCCTGCAACTGCTCGAGCTGCTGCCGGAGCTGCTGCTTGAGGGTGGCGCGCACAAACAGGAAGGAAGCGGCCCCGAGGAGAAAGCCGGCGAGCAGGCAAGCCGCGAGAAAGGTCAGGGAGGTAACTTCCGGGCCGAGGATCAGGCGCGCGGCCAGCGAGAGGAGGGCGCCGACCACCAGCCCGACCCCGTGATTGAAGAAGAACAGCTTGCGCAGGTAGCTGCTGCCGGTCGTCCGGCCCGCCTCGTTCATCGCCTTCTCCCCGCAATCCGCAGCGTTGTGAACCGATCGGTAACGCTGCATTATCACAGAGGCGGCAGCCGACGGCAAGGAGAAAGCCGTGCCGCTGGCCGGCCGGCCAGCGGCTGTGCTAGCATGCCACGCATGCTGATCGACACCCACATCCACCTTGACGACCGCGCACTTTTGCCGGCCTCTCTGGCCGAAGCCCGCACTGCGGGGATCGGCGGCTGGGTGGTGCCGGGGGTTTCCCCGGCGGGCTGGGCGGGACTGATGGCGGCGGTGGCCGCCACCCCCGGCGCCTGGGCGGCGCCCGGCGTGCATCCGCAGGCCGCCGCCGACTGGCGGCCGGAGCTGGCCGGGGCATTGCGGCGGCTGGCATTGGCTGCGCAGACGGTGGCGATCGGCGAAGTCGGCCTGGATGGCCAGACCGGACCGGACCGGGCGATCCAGGAAGCGGTGTTCCGGCAGATGATCGGCATCGCCCGCGAGAGCGGGCGGCCGCTGCTGCTGCACATGCGCCGGGCGACCGGCCGCCTTCTCGACCTGTTGCGCAGCGAACACGCCGAGGAGGTCGGCGGCATCGCTCACGCCTTCTCCGGCAGCCCGGAAACCGCCCGGCAGCTGATCGACCTGGGTTTCGCCCTGGGGATCGGCGGCGTGGTCACCTTCCCCGAGGCGCGGCGCCTGCGGGAGGTGGTTCTCCAGGTTCCGGCCGAATGGCTGGTGCTGGAGACCGATGCGCCGGACCTTCCCCCCGATCCGCACCGCGGCCAGGCGAACCGGCCGGAGTGGCTGACCCTGATTGCGGCCCGGGTCGCGACCCTGCGCGGCTGGACCCCGGCGGAAACCGCCCGCATCACCACGGCCAATGCCCGGCGCGTGCTGCGCCTGCCGGAAAGTTCCGCCGTCAAGGAGGTGACATGACTGTTTCCCACCGCTTCAGCCGCCTCGAGCTACTGGTCGGCCGGGACGGGCTGGCTCGCCTGGAACAGTCCTCCGTCGCGGTCTTCGGCCTCGGCGGGGTGGGCAGCTTTGCCGCCGAGGCCCTGGTGCGCGGCGGCGTCGGCCGGCTGACCCTGATCGATTTCGACAGCATCGACATCACCAACCTCAACCGCCAGCTGCACGCCCTCGACGGCACCGTCGGCCGGGCCAAGGCTCAGGTGATGGCGGAGCGCTGCCGGGCCATCAATCCGGCGGCTCAGGTCGAGGCCCTCCAGGCCTTCTATGCTGCTGACAGCTCGGCGGAACTGCTCGGCCGCGGCTACGACTACGTGCTCGATTGCATCGACCATATCAGTGCCAAGCTGCACCTGATCGAAACCTGCCTGGCGCAAGGGCTGCCGGTGATCTCCTCGATGGGCGCGGCCAACAAGGTTGATCCGACCCAGGTGCGGGTCGCCGACCTGGCGCAGACCCGAACCTGCCGGCTGGCCCGGATCATCCGCCGGGAGTTGCGCCGCCGGGGAATCGACGGCGGCCTCAAGGTAGTCTACTCCACCGAGGAGTTCCGGCCGCTTGGCGGCGGGCGGCCGGCCAGCGACGAGGATGACGGCCCCGCCAGCTATCAGGCCCGCCGCGCCCCGCTCGGCAGTTCCTCGGTGATCCCGCCGCTGTTCGGCCTGACCATGGCCGGTGAGGTTCTGCGCGCGCTGCTCGGCGCGTCTCCCGACCAGATTTCCTGACATTGCACCCGGCTGCGGATATTGTTAGAATGGCAACCTACAACCATGCAATGTGATTGGGGATAGCCCATGCTCGAAAACATCCCCGCCGCCCCCGCACCGCCCGGCACCGCTCTCGCCACCACTCCGGCCGTACCCTTGCGCGCCGGCGGCGACACCATCGCCCGGCTGCTGGTCCGTCGCGGCATCATCAGCGAGGCCCAGCTGGTCTACGCCAAGCGCGTGCAGGCCAAGTTGGTCTCCGATCGCTCCCTGGTCGAAATCCTCAAGGAGCTGCGCCAGCTCACCGGCGCCCAGTTGAGCGAGGCGCTCAAGCACGAGCCCCTCGACATCCATATCGGCGACCTGCTGGTCGAGCTCGGCCGCATCCGTCCCGGCGATCGCGAGGCGGCCCTGACCATTCAGCGGGAAACCGGCGGGCAGCGCAAGCTCGGCGACATCCTGGTCGAATACGATTTCATCGACGAGCAACAGCTGATCGAGATTCTCGCCACCAAGCTCGGCTTCGCCTACGTTTACCCGGAGTTTGCCAAGATCGACCGGGAGCTGCTCCGCCAAGTGCCGCCGAAGATGTTCAGCCAGAACTGCTTTGTGCCGGTAGAGAGACAGGGGGGGCGGGTGGTGGTGGCCTTTGCCGACCCCCTCGACATGGAGGACCGCGAGGCTGCCGACCGGATCTTCGGCCGGCAGCTGCTGCCGGCCATCGCCCCGCGCCAGGCGATTCGCGAGGCGATCGATCTGTACCGGCGCGGCATCCAGCGCACCGCCGCCCCCGAAGCCGATGACACCACCGTGATCGGGCTGGTCAACAGCCTGCTCGACGAAGCGATGCAGCAGGGGGCGAGCGACATCCACATCGAGCCGATGAAGGACCGTTTGCGGGTGCGCTTCCGCCGCGACGGCGTGCTGGCCATCCACCGGGAATTCAGCAGTGACCTCGGCGCGCCGGTCACCACCCGCCTCAAGGTCATGGCCGAGGCCGACATCGCCGAGCGCCGCCGCCACCAGGACGGCCGCATTCTCTATGAGAGCGCCAGCACCGGGCTGTCCCTCGATCTGCGCGTTTCCTTCTACATCACCATGCACGGCGAAACCATCGTCCTGCGCCTGATGAACAAAAAGGGGGAGTTGCTGGCCATCGAAGATATCGGCATGGCCCCGCGCATGCTCCAGCAGTTCCGCGACGATGCCCTGCTCTGCCCGAGCGGGATCATGGTCGTTACCGGCCCGACCGGGGCCGGCAAGACCACCACCCTGTACAGCTGCGTCAATGCCATCAACGACCTGGAGTGCAGCATCATCACCGCCGAGGAACCGGTCGAGTACGTGATCGACGGCATCTCGCAGTGCTCGATCAACCCGAAAATCGGCTTGACCTTCACCGAAACGCTGCGCCACATCGTGCGCCAGGATCCGGACATCATCGTCATGGGCGAGGTGCGTGACGCCTTCTCGGCGGAGACCGCCATCCAGGCGGCCCTGACCGGGCACAAGGTGCTGACCACCTTTCACACCGAGGATACGGTCGGCGGGCTGCTGCGCCTGCTCAACATGGGGGTCGAGGCGTTCCTGATCGCCTCGACCATCACCTGCATGCTGGCCCAGCGCCTGCTGCGCCGCGTCTGCACCCACTGCGCGACGCCGTACACGCCGACGCCCGAAGATTACCGCCGCCTTGGCTACACCCACGGCGACCTGACCGGCGCCGAACTGATGATCGGGCGCGGCTGCACGGTCTGCCGCTTCACCGGCTACAAGGGGCGGGTCGGCATCTTCGAGCTGCTGCTGCTCAGCGAGCAGGTCAAGGAAGCGGTCGTGGCCCACAAGACCGTCAACGAGATCCGGCGCATCAGCATCGAGAGCGCCGGCCTGGTCACCCTGCTCGAGGATGGCATCGCCAAGGCTGCCCAGGGCAAGGTGTCGCTGCCGGACGTGCTCAAGCGGCTGCCGCGCCTCGACCGGCCGCGCCCGCTCTACGAGCTGCGGCGCCTGCTGGGAGAATGACCATGGCCAACAAACCGCTGACGGTAAGCATCAACGACATGGTCGCCTCCGGTCAGGTCCACCTGCCGGTCCACCCGGCCGTCATCAGCAAGGTCGGCGCCATTCTGCAGCAGGGAGTCCCGGAAAGAGCTGTCCTGGTCGAGTTGATCAACCACGATCCGGTGCTGACCTGCAACCTGTTCCGGGCGGCCAATTCGGCTTTTTACCAGGGGCTGCCCAAGGTCCTGACGGTCGGCGAGGCGATTACCCGCATCGGCGTGCCCCGCACCGCACAGCTGATCGAAGGAGCCTGCCGCGACGGCGAGCTCTGCCCGCAGGGCCGCCTGACCCCCCGCTATCTCGCCCCCCTGTGGCAACACTCCCTCGGCTGCGCCCTCGGCGCCGCCTGGCTCGCCAAGCGCTGCGGCTACCACGCGCTGGCCGAGCAGGTTCACCTGTCGGGGCTGCTGCACGACATCGGCAAGCTGTTTCTGCTCGCCGTCCTGGAGGAGGTCGTCACCTGCGACGAATCCGGGACGGTGCTCAGCGATACGCTGATCGAGGAAGTCCTGGCGAGCATGCACATCGAACTGGGACTGCGGCTGGTTGCGGATTGGAATCTGCCGGCCGAGTTCGCCGCCGTCGTCGGCCGGCATCACGAAACCGAGCTGGACAGCCAGGATGCCATCGTGGCCCTGGTCAAGCTGGCCAACAAGGGATGCCGCAAGGTCGGGCTGGGATGGGAGACCGATCCCGGGCTGGTCTTGCCGACCACCGCCGAAGCGCAGTTTCTCGGCATCGACGAGATCACCCTGGCCGAGTTCGAGATCATGCTGGAGGATCATTTTCAGCTGGTCTGAGCAGTCTGGAGGCCTCAGCCGCCATGACCGAAGCCGGCAACAGGAGAGGGCCTTGACCGAAACCACCCAGCCGGACCCGGCCGTCATCCATCAGGGGCTGGCCAAGGTCCGCAGCCGCCGCCGGCTGCTGTGGGGGACCATCATCGTCTACCTGCCGGGCTTGTGGCTGGCCCTGCAGGCGGGTTTATCGACGAGAACCATGTCCTGGCTGTTCGGAGCGTGGGTGGCCCTGCTTTGCGTGGTTGTCGGGATGGCGACAGTGGTCAAGTGCCCACGCTGCGGCAACCCGTTTCACACCAACGGCCCCACCTTCCTGCCGGTGCGCAAGTGCCTCCACTGTGGGCTGCACGTAAAGGCTGACGATGATGTAAAACCCCTCAAAACGTGACTGCGGGAAAACGCCCCTGGCTTGATAGCTGTCTGCATCCTAATGGGCGGACACCACCCTGCCAACATCTACGCCATGGGGAAAAAGACAAGGCCGCGGCCATCGCCGCGGCCTTGAACCATTTCCGGGGTACCCGCGCCTACCGGTTACCGGCCAGCAGCTTCTGCCCCACCCAGTGGCGGGCGAACTGCAGGGCGGTGCGTCCGCAGCGCTTGCTCTTGTCGTGGGACCACTTGATCGCCTCGCGCGCCAGTTCGTCGTCCCAGGCCGGCTCCAGGTTGTGAACGGCGCAATGCTGGGCGATGTGCCGGCGTACCACCTCCAGGTAGCGATCCTGCTTGAAAACGTAAAAGGGAACCCACAGGCCGAAGCGGTCGGAGAGGGAGATCTTCTCCTCGACCGCCTCGCCGTGGTGGATCTCGCCGTCGACCATCCTGGCACCGAGGTTGTCGGTGTGGTATTCGGGGGTCAGGTGGCGGCGGTTGGAGGTGACATAGATCAGCATGTTTTGGGGCGCGGCATAGACCGAGCCGTCGAGGACGCTCTTGAGGATCTTGTAGCCGGGGTCGCCGGGCTCGAAGGAGAGGTCGTCGCACAGCAGGATGAAGCGGTAGGGCTGGTCGACAATGCGGATGAAGACGTCCGGCAATTGTGGCAGGTCCTGCTTGTCGACCTGGACGATGCGCAGCCCCTGCCCGGCATAGGTGTTGAGCAGGGCCCGCACCAGCGACGACTTGCCGGTGCCGCGCGAGCCCCACAACAGCACGTTGTTGGCCGGGAAGCCGGCCAGGAACTGGCGGGTGTTGTCCTCCACCACCTGGCGCTGGCGCTCGATGCCGACCAGGTCGTCGAGACGGGTCGCCTCGATCTGCGGCACCGCTTCGAGGTAACCGGCAAACGAATGCCGGCGCCAGTTGGCGGCCCAGGTCCGGGCCCAGTCGACGGTCGCCGCCGCGGGGGGGAGCAACTGCTCCACCGCGGCCAGCACCCGCTCCAGCCGGGCTTCCAGTTCAGGTGTCAGCTCCATCGTACCCTCCCCGTTTCCGGTCGGGGCGATCACCCCTTTACCACCCGGCCGCTTTCGACTAACATCGCCGGCATTCCGACAAGGAGTCGCCATGCCCGATCATCTGGTTCGCCTGATCACCCGCGACGGCACGCTGCGCGCCGTCGCCGCCGACACCACCCTGCTGGTCGAGGAGTGCCGGCATCGCCAGCAGACCGACCCGACCGCCACCGTCGCCCTCGGCCGGGTGGCCACCGCCGCCGCCCTCATGGGAGGCCTGCTCAAGGGGGCGCAGCGCCTGGCGCTGATCGTCGAGGGGAACGGCCCGCTGCAGCGCCTGCAGGCCGAAACCGACGCCCTCGGGCGGGTGCGCGCCACTCTCAAGGTAGCGGTTGCCAACCTGCCGCCGCGCGAGGGGCGTTTCGATGTGGCCGGCGCCGTCGGCCACGCCGGCTTTCTGCACGTGGTCAAGGATCTCGGCCTGAAGGAGCCCTACCGCGGCACGGTCCAACTGGTCAGCAGCGAGATCGGCGAAGACCTGGCCGACTACTTCGCCAGCTCCGAGCAGATCCCCTCGACCGTCGCCCTGGGGGTGGAACTCGGCCGCGAGGCACAGGTGGCCGCCGCCGGCGGCTTCCTGCTCCAGCTCCTCCCCGGCGGCGACCCGTCCCTGGTCGACCGGCTCGAAGAACGCCTGGCGCACCTGCCGCCGACCACCACGCTGCTCCGCCAGGGGGTGGCACCGGCCGCCATCCTCGAGCGGCTCCTCGAGGGGGTCCCCACCACCCATCTCGGCCAGATCCCGCTGGAGTTCGCCTGCACCTGCAGCCGCGAGCAGGTGGCCGGGGTGTTGAACCTCCTCGGCGCCACGGAACTCGACGCGCTGATTGCCGAACCCGGCGAAGCCACGGTCACCTGCGACTTCTGCAAGGAGCCGTATCACTTTGACCGGGCGGAGCTGGAAGCGATCCGGAGTGGGCTGGTCATCCCCGGCGATTAACCGTAGGGGCGGACTGCTCCGCCCAGGGCGCATGCAATGCGCCCCTACACCGGCCGTCAAAAGCCCCACGGGACAAAGTTTAGCGACGAAGCAAAAATGCCCGGTGCAAGGCGCCGCAGATCGAGGAGCGAGGCGTACCCTAAGGTACGTCGCAGCAACGAGATCAAGGACAACGCCGCAGATGGGCGTTTTTCATTCGTCGCCTTCCGACCCGACGATGGCTCCCACCAGATCATACTCCGACGAATCGGTAATCCGCAGTTGCACGATGTCGCCGACGTTGGCCTGGCCGGCATTGATGTAGACCAGGCCGTCGACGTCCGGCGCCTGGCGCACGCTGCGTCCTTTGAGCAGCAGCTCGCTCTCCTCGCTGACCCCTTCCACCAGCACCGCTTCGATGCGCCCGACCAGGGCGCGATTCTTGCGGAACGACACCCGCGACTGGGCCTTCATCAGGCGGCGGTAGCGGGCCAACTGCACCCGCTCCGGCACCTGGTCAGCAAGCGCCGCGGCGGGGGTGCCTTCCTCGCGCGAATAGCGAAAGACGCCGAGCCGCTCGAAGTGCCCCTCCTCGACGAAGGCCAGCAGGCGCCGGAACTGGTCGTCGGTCTCGCCGGGGAAACCGACGATCAGCGAGGTGCGCAGCGTCACGTCGGGGAGATAATTGCGGATCTTCTCGATCAGGGCACGGAGGCCGGCACCATCGACCCGGCGGTTCATCGCCAGCAGCATCTGGTCGTCGATATGCTGGATTGGTACGTCGAGGTAGCGGCAGATCTTCGGTTCGCGCGCCATCAGCTCCAACAGGGCGTCGCTGATCCCGTCCGGGTAGGCATAGAGCAGGCGCAACCAGTGCAGCCCGTCGATTTTCACCAGCTGTTCGAGCAGGCCCACCAGGTTGGCGCCGTCGTCGCGGTCGGCACCAAAGGCGGTGACATCCTGGGCGATCAGGTTGATCTCCTTGACCCCCCCCGCCACCAGGTTCTCGACCTCGGCGACCACCGAGGAGGGGCTGCGCGAGCGCAGGGTGCCGCGAATGCTCGGAATCACGCAGTAGGAGCAGTGGTTGGCACAGCCCTCGGCGATCTTCACGTAGGCGGTATAGAACGGCGAGGAGAGGGCCCGCGGGGTGGTGTGGTCGTAGAGAAAGTCGGGGAGGCCGATGGCCCGGCGCGGCCCGGTGCCGGCCAGCCCCTGGTCGAGCAGTTCGACGATACGCGGCGCGTCGGCGGTGCCGACGAACAGATCGACCTCCGGCAACTCACCGGCCAACTCCTCCTGATAGCGCTGGGAAAGGCAGCCGCTCACCACCAACAGCTTGCAACGGCCGGTGTTCTTCTGGTCGGCCACTTCCAGGATGGTGTCAACCGACTCCTCCTTGGCTTCGCGAATGAAGGCGCAGGTATTGACAATGATGATCTCGGCCTGCGCTTCGTCGGTGACGATCTGGAAACGGTCCGGCGGCAGGTGGCCGAGCATCACCTCGGCATCGACCAGGTTCTTGGGGCAGCCGAGGCTGACCAGGCTGACGGTATGCTTGCTCACGGCACTCCTTTTTTCCCAACGGCGGCGTCAGCTGAAATTTCACTCAGAACCCCATCTCCTTGCCGGTGGGGCGCACCACCTCGACCCCGGCGGGCAGGATGAAACGGAACTCGCCGGGCGACATCCCGCGGTTGATCCGCAGGTCGCTGAACTCGATGGTCGTGCTGTTGCCGTTCGGATCGTAGACGGTGGTGGAGAGGATCGGGAAGACCAGGCCGCCGCGGCGCGGGCTGGTAGCGCGCCGGCGCCTCGAGCGCGTCGCGATCGACCACGATCACCATGCGGTTGAGCAACGCCGAGGTGCGGCGCGGCCGCAGATCGAGGACATAGTTTCCGGCGCCGTCATGGTTTGGCGCGGCGAAACTGACCAGGAAATCGCGGGAGAGTTCGCCGAGGCCGGTCAGGAAGGTCATCGGGTTGCTTTCCCCGGCTTTTGCAACCATCCCGACTTCGGACTGGATCACCTGGTTGTTCTCCGGCAGATAGACCCACAGCGTCTTGCCGTCGGAGATGATCTCCTGGGTGGTCGGCTCTTCATACTCCCAGTGGAACATCACTGTCGGCACTTGACCGGAACGGCCGGATTGAGAGTCGAACCGCACGCTGACCCGCCCGCGGGCCCGCTGGAGACGATCGAGGGAGGCAATCCGCGATTCCTGGAAAAAGTCGGCGCTGTAGTCCTTGATCTGCCTTTCCTTGAACGGGGTCTCCAAGGCACGAATCACGTCGTTCAGGCCGGCCGCCTGGGCCGGCAACCCCGCCAGCACCAACAGTAGCACCGGCATCAAAATCATCACGAATCTGGGGGGCATAAGGGCCTCCTTCCCGACTCGGGGCGTTGCTGCCGCGTCATAAGGTGAGGGTGCGATCATCCCGCGCACAGTAAACCAACAGGCGGCCGGTGGCAAGGTCGAACTCCACGGTCCGGCCGCGGTTGCCGCCGACTTCTTCGCCCATCACCGGGATGTTGAGATCCAGCAGCGTCTCCCGGGCACTGCGGGCGTTACGCACCCCGATGCTGTTGACCAGGGTCAGGAATTCGGTCTCGAACATATTGGCGCCGCCGGCAACCTTGGCCTGCAGCCGTTCCGGATCGGCCCCGGCCTGGAGCAACTCCTCGACCATCAACCGGATCGCCGCATCGACGTATTTGGGCGCCACGCTGAGCGGATCGTTGCCGCGCCGCTGCGGCAGCAGGCAGTGCACCAGGCCGCCGATGCGCTCGCCCGGATCGTACAGGGCGACCGCCAGGCACGAACCGAGGCCGTAGGCCTTGAGCACCGCGGGGGCGCGGGCGATGCGCAGTTCGGCGATCCCGACCCGTTCGCTCATGGCTCCCCCGCCACCACCCGCAGGAAGATCTCCAGCGTCTGCGGGTCGGGCATCAGGAAAAAATGCCCCTTGATCTGGCTGCCGGGCCCGGCTTCTCCCGAGAAATCGGTCTCGACCATCAAGCGCCATGTCCCCGCCCTGGCTGAGTTCGATCAGCACGTAGTCGACCACCGCCCCGGCCATGTCATAGGCCAGCTGGGGGACCGAGGGGATCAGCGTCCGGTGCAGCAGGTTGCCGATGGCGCTCAGGAAGGCCGAGGCGAGGATGTTGCCGACCTCCTTGAGGGCCGAGACGGTCAGTTCGTTCATCACCAGGGCGCGTTCCTCGCGCCGCAGCAGGCAGCAGACCAGGCGATGGGCGCTCTCCTGGGGGAAGAGCAGCATGATGCTCCCCCGGGCATCGCCGAGAATCTGCAGGGTGATGCCGACCATCAGCGTTTCGGCGCCACCGAGATGCTCGGGCACCGCGCTGATCTGGATCACCGACACCTGCGGCACGCGCAGGTTGATGCGCTGGCCGATCATCTGCGACAGGGCGGTGGCGGCATGGCCCATGCCGATATTGCTGATTTCCTTGAGCGCGTCGAGTTGGACGTCGGTCATCTCACGAAAGGGCATGCGGATTCTCCTGGTATCTGGCAGGCATGCTGGCGACGGGCCCTTCCAGCAGGGGGTGCGGGTCGATGATAAAGACCACGCTGCCGTCCGCCTCGACGGTCGCGCCGCTCATGCCGGGCAGGCGATCCAGCGGAAAGCCGAGATTCTTGACGAAGGCATCGCGCTGCCCGAAAAAGCGGTCGACCTGCAGTCCCACCCGGCGACCCTGCGCCTCGGTCAGCACCACGCACAGGCTGTCCGTCTCCGCGCCGACGGCCAGGCCCAGCCGTTCGCCGAGACTGATCAGTTCGACCTCTTCGTCGTCGAGCTGGAAAGAGTGCCGGCCGGTCCCGCCGGCCACGGCTGCGGCCGGCACTTCAAGGGTGCGCAGCACGCGGGTGAGCGGGATCGCCAGCGGCTGCCCGCCGCAACCGACCAGCAGGATCCTGATGATCGCCACCGACAGCGGCAGTCGCAGCTGGAAGCGGGTCCCCTCGCCCAGGACCGACCGGATGTCGAGGGTGCCGCCGAGTTTCTCGACCGCAGTCTTGACCACGTCCATGCCGACCCCGCGCCCGGAGGTGCCGGTCACGGTGCGGGCCGTGGAGAAACCCGGCACACAGACCAGCATCAACGCCTCGCGGTCGGTATACTGCTCGGCCTGCGCCGGGGTCAGGATGCCGCGCGTCACCGCCAGCCGGCGCAGTCCCACCGGATCCATGCCGCACCCGTTGTCGCTGACTTCGATCAGCACCAGATCTTTTTCGCGGCGCGCCGCAATCGCCACCTCGCCCCGCTCGGTGATGCCGTGATCGATGGCGTTGCGCACCAAGTGCACCAGCGGGTCGGAAAGTTCCTCGAGGATCACCCGGTCGATGCCGACGCCGCCGCCGATCAGTTTGAACTCGACCTCTTTGCCGCTTTTGCGGGCGAGATCACGCACCAGCCGGGGAAGCCGGCCGGTGATGCTCTCCAGCGGCATCAGGCGGACCTGCAGCACCTGATGATGCAGGTCGCCGAGCAGGCCCGTCGTCTCGGCGAGCGCCGCGTCGAGTTCGCGCCAGTCACGGGCCGTCGCGGCCCGCCGCAGCATGAAGCGCCGGGTCAGCAGTTCCCCGGTGAGATTGACCAGCTGGTCAAGCAGATCGGTGCGGACCCGCACGCTGCGCCCGCTGTCGCCGCCGCGCCGGCCGCTGACGGTGCGCCGGTCATCGACAAAAGTGACCTTGGCAACGTCGGCGATGGCCCGCAAGGCCTCTTCGAGCCTGGGCTTGGGCACCACCGTGCGCAGCCAGACCTGCACCCGCAGGCACGCCGCGCCCTGCCGCAACGTCTCCCGGGTCGGCATGATGCTGAGGATTTCGCCGGACCGTTCCAGCTCCCGCACGATCAGCAGGCAGCGCGCTGCCGAAGCCATGGTGTCTTCAGCCAGGACGACCGTCACCTGGAAAACCGCACCGACGGGTACGACCGGCACCGCCACGGCCGGCACCGCCTCGGCTGCCTCCCCCGGTCCGGCGTCGTCCTCCTCGACCTCGGCGAGCAACACCAGGTTGTCGGCAGGCAGTTCGGCGACGACCGGCGGCGCGTTGCCAGGAACGCCGCGACGTCGCGTTCCGGCTGGTCGGCCTGCAGATCCTCAAGCAAACCTTCGAGCAGGTCGAGCCCGGCCAGCAAGCGGTCAACCGCTTCGGCCGGCACTCCGGCTCCACGCCGGAACCCGTCGAGGGCGTCCTCCAGATGGTGGGCCAGGGCCGCGGTCCGCTCGTACCCCATGGACGCCGCCATCCCCTTGACCGAGTGGGCCTCGCGGAACAGGGCGTCAATCGTCTCTCGGTCGTCCGGCGCCTGCTCCAGGACGACCAGCAGCTGGCTCATCTGGTTGAGATGTTCCCGGGTTTCGGAAAGGAATAGCTCCCGGTACCTGGACATGTCCATGGCAAGTGCGCCGTCGCCGGGTTCAGCTACCGGCCGTGACCCGCCGGATGACGTCGATGACCTTCTCTTCCTTGAACGGCTTGACGATGAAATCGCGGGCGCCGGCCTCGACCGCCTCGAGTACCAGCGAATCCTGGCCGAGGGCGCTGACCATGACCACCCGTGCCTGCGGATCCGCGGCCATGATGTCCTGCAGGGCCTCGATGCCGCTGCGCCGGGGCATGACGATGTCCATGGTCACCAGTCCGGGGTGGTGCTCGCGGTACAGCTGCACGGCAGTCTCGCCGTTATCGGCCTCGGCTACCACCTCGAAGCCGGCCCGGACACAGATATCCTTGAGCAGGTTGCGCATGAACAGGGCATCATCGACGATCATCACCCGCAGGGCCATAGCATTCTCCTAGACAGCATAAATGGTTTCCAGACGTTCGACGATCGCGCCGACGTCGAGCAGGTACACCGGTTGCGCCGCCGTTGCCACCACTCCGGCGATTGCCCGGAAGCCTTCGTCACCAAGCGGCAGTTGCAGGTCGGCGACATCGAAGGGCAGCATCCGGCCGATCCCGGAGACCGCCAGGGCCAGCCCATGATACTTGGGAGTCAGCACCAGCAGCCGCGGGTCACGGGGCGCCCCGGCCATGCCGAGCAGGGCCGGCAGATCGATCACCGGCAGCACCCGCCCGTGCAGGTTGACTGCGCCGAGCAGGAAGGCACCGCGCTGGGGGACATCGTGCAGCGGCGGATCGTCGGCGACCTCCTGGATCGCCTCGATCTCCAGCCCATACTGCTCGCCGCCAACCTGGAACAGCAGCATCCGCGGCATGGTCCGCCTCCCTTACTCCGCCTGCTCGCCAACCAACCGGAAGCGCTTGACCATGGTCAGCAACTCCTCGGACATGTTCGAAAGTTCCTGGGCGGACTGGGCCATCTCGGTCATGGCCGCGGACTGCTCCTCGGTGGCTGCGGAGACCTCCTCGGTGGCCGCGGCGTTGTCGGAGACCACCCTGTCGATCTCGTCGATCGCCCGGGTTATCCGTTCGGCGCCGCTAATCTGCTGCTCGGCCAGTTCGGCGATGCTGTTGGCCTTGGCCCGGGTGTTGTCGGCATTGCGGTTGATTTCGGCGAAGGCCTGGCTGGTGCGGTCGGCCGCGGTGCACCCCTGCTTCATCCCCACGGTGATCTGTCCCATCGATTCCTGCAGCCGCTGCCCTTCCTCGCGAAGTTCTTCGACCAGGGCGGTAATCTCGCCGGAGGAATCGGTGGTGGAATCGGCGAGCTTGCGGACCTCGTCGGCGACCACCGCGAAGCCGCGGCCGTACTCGCCGGCGCGGGCCGCCTCGATGGCCGCGTTGAGAGCGAGCATGTTGGTCTTGTGGGCAATGCTGTTGATGACCTCGACGATCTTGCCGACCTTCTGCACCCGGACCACGAAGGAGACGATCTGCCGGCCGCTCTCCTCGACCTCGGCCAAGCGCCTGGCGGATCGTCTCCATGCTCGTCCCGGCCAACTCGTTGCCACGCTCCGCCGTGGCCACGGTCTCCTCGGCCGCCGTCGCGACCTTCTTGGCGGCCGCGGCCACCAGACTGATCGAGACCGCCATCTCCTTGAACAGGCGGTTCGACTCCTCGACCATCTCCGCCTGGGTCTCCGCCCCCTTGCTGATCTGGTCGACGGTGCGGGCCACCTCCTGGGACGAGGCGGTGGTCTCCTGCGAGGTGGCCGACAGGGCCTGGGCCGAGCCGGCCACCCGGAGGGCGATGGCCCGGATGTCGCCGACCAGCTGGCGCAGGTTTTCCTGCAGCCGGCCCAGCGATTCGCCCAGGTCAGCGGTCTCGTCAGGGAACAATCCGGTTTTGACGGCAACCTCCTCGGCCAGGTTGCCGTGGCCGAGACGCTCGCCAGCCTCCTTGAGCCGCCGGATGTTGGCGCTGAAGGCCCGCGAGAAGATGGCGCCGATCACCAGCCCGACCACCAGGGCGCAGCTGATGGAGAATGTCTGCTGCCAGTGCGGATCAACGCCGAGGTGAGGGACGACCTGGTTGATCAGCACCACCGTGGCGATGACGAACAGGAATCCCGTGATGAACTTGTAGCTGATGTCAACGCGCATCGTTCCGACTCCTTGCTCTGTTCGACTACTGGCTATCCCTGACCCTGGCCGGCATTCATCGTGGGAACCGGTGCTGCCGTCCGCCGGTAGATCCGTTCCGCGGGAAACTCCGCCCGGAACAGGCGCCGCTCCGGGCCGACCAGGGTTTCCGCGCGCCCGAGCACCAGGGCGCCCCCTTCCGGCAGGGCCGCGGCAAAGCGCGCCAGGATGCGTGCCTGCTCCTCGCGGGTGAAGTAGATCAGCACGTTGCGGCACAGGATCAGGTCTGCTGCGGGAAATTCCGCTGCCATCATGATGTTGTGCCGCTCGAAGCGGACCATGGCGCGCACCCGTTCGTGCAGATGGTAGCCCTGGCCGTCCCGGGTGAAGTAGCGGGCCAGCACCGCAGGCGGCACCTCCGCCAGCCGGGCGGGCTCGAACCGGGCGGCGTGGGCGACTTCCAGCACCGGCGCGCTGACATCGGTGGCCAGGATCGACACGTTCAGCCCGGCCGGCGCCAGTTCATCGACCAGCAGTGCCAGGGAGTAGGGCTCTTCGCCGCCGGCACAGCCGACACTCCACAGCCGCAACTCACGGCGACCGGCGGCCAGGGCAAGCTGGCAAAGGTCGGGGAGCACCTGGCTCTCCAGGGCCTGGAAGGTGTCGGGGTTGCGGAAGAACTGCGAGACGTGAATGGAGAGGGTGGCCAGCAGGGCGTCGAGTTCATCCTCGTCGCCGGCCAGGCGTTCGAGGTAGTCGGCCACGTTGCGCGCCCCGCTGCTGCGGAGACGCTTGGCGATCCGGCGGCGGATGCAGCGGTCCTTGTAGGCGCTGAGATCGAGCTGCCGCCGGGTACGCAGCTGCTCGATGATGACATCGAAGGCTGCGTCGGGCAGTTCCTCGCCGACCAGGGGTAGCGCATTATCAACGGACATCGAATTCAACGGTTCCCTTTCCCCCGGCAGCGACAAAAATGGTCATACCCCCTGACACGCAGCGGCCGCACCTCGCCCTCGCCGGTGCGCAAACAGAGCCCGGCGTCGCGTTCGGTCACCGTACCGATCACCGTCAGGGGGGTGCCGACCCGTGCACCCAGCGCCAGAGCCTCATCGACCCGCGCCGCCGGCACCGTGCCGAGCAGCTCATAATCTTCGCCGCCACCCAGCGCCAGTTCCAGCAGTTTCGGCTGCCGATCCAGTTGCGCGCGGAAAACGGGCGACAGCGGCAAGGCCGTACTCCACACCTCGGCCCCTACCCCGGAGGCTTGCAGGATATGCTCCAAGTCCGAAGCCACGCCGTCGGAAAGATCGATCATCGCCGTGGGCAGTCCAGCCATGGCCAGTTCCCGACCCAGGACGACCCGCGCCGTCGGCCGGCAGTGCCGCGCCGCCAGAAACGGTTCCGGCGTCGCTCCCGCCTGCCAGCAGGCCAGGGCCAGAGCGCTGTCGCCGAGCGTCCCGGAGACCAGCACGGCGTCGCCGCACCTGGCTCCGTTACGGCCCACCACCTCACCGGCTGGCGCCGTTCCCTCGATGGTCACTGCGATGACCCACGGGCCGGGGCTGCGGCAGGTGTCGCCGCCGACCAGCGTCACGCCTGTGCTCGGCAGCCTCGGCCAGCACCCCGTCGACGAAGGCATCGAGCCGCGCCACCTCGGTGTCGGCGGGACAAGCCAGCCCGACATAGAGAAAACGCGGCGTGCCGCCCATGGCGGCGATGTCGCTCAGGTTCACCGCCACCGCCTTGCGACCGAGATCATAGGCGGACGTCCAGTCAAACCGGAAGTGCACCTCCTCCAGAAGCAGATCGGTAGAGGTCAGCAGACGGTGACCGGCGGGCAGTTCCAGTTCGGCGGCGTCATCGCCGATACCGCGGTGTACGCCGGGGGCCGCCCCGACCCGCGCCCGGATCGTGTCGATCAGCCCGAACTCGCCCAGTTCACCGAGTTTCATTGATATTCCCCATTCCACAGTAACTGCGAAAATCTATTTAGCCGCGGATCAAGGCGGATCAAATCTGATCAGGCCAAAGAACCATGCTTATGTGTATTCATTTTGGTTGATCCGCCTTTACCGCCTTTATCTGCGGCATAAGCTTATTCTTTGGTTTTTCAATAAGCAAGAGAACTTTCCCCCGCGGCCAACCGGCAACTCCTCTGGCTCCAGCGCTCCGGGGTGCCGGTGAAGGTACGCTCGACCACCAGCGTCTCGCCGCTGGCAACACGCAGTAGCACAGTCGAGCTGCGGGTGCCATAGCCACGCTCCGGGGCGACGATGAAGGTCGCGGCGAGAGTGCGTTCCCACGCGAGGGGGATGCCGGTGGCGGGGAGGTGGTGATCGGGAAACGTTTCCCGGTCGGCCAGCAGCCGGAATCCCTGCTCGACGGTGGGCTGCGGCTCGGCAAGCAGGGCGCGCAAGGCCGCCTTGCCGTGCTCGACCTTCGGCCACGGGGTATCGAGCCGACCATTGCTCAGGCCGTAGAGCCCGGGAGGAAGTTGCACGGGGGCCGGCTCCCGGTTGCCGATGGACCAGACTTCGGTACAATTACCCAAGAGCAGATTGAAACCGGCATAGGCCGCCATCCGCGGGACGAGCCGGCTGCCGAAGGCCGCGGGCGGGTCGCGACCCAGCAGATAGTCACGCACCAGCTGGCCGCGTGTCGGGGCCCCGGGGGGCGAGGGTTCCCCCTCGCGGACGTTGGTCACCGCCGCCCAGCGCCCGTCGGCGCCGACGCCCAGCCAGCTGCCGCCGGCCACCAGATCGCGCCCGCCGATCACCTCCGGCGCCTCGGCCCACGCCGCCAGCGGGGCAGTGGCCCGGTCGAGGTACTCGTCGCGGTTGGCGAGCAGCACCAGCGGCAGGTCGGGGCGCAGTTGATGGGCAAAGAGAATCAGGCACATGCTCAATTCCTTGCACCCATCATAGCTTTTTCCCTTGGCCGGGCGCCACATTTTATGTAGAGTAAAATTTTTAAATCTGCAGAAAAATCGCTATGCGCGAGCAGTACAATCAGTGCACGGTCGCAGCGTATCCAGTTCACTCAAACGGGGAGGTGAATGAGATGAGTTTCGAAGTTCCCAAGAATGACAAATTGCTCAAATGGGTCGAGGAAGTCGCCGCACTGTGCCAGCCGCAACGGATTCACTGGTGCGACGGTTCCCAGCAGGAGTACGACGAACTGTGCGGCCAGTTGGTGAAGAGCGGCACCTTCCGCAGGCTGAACGACCAGTTGCGCCCCAACAGCTACCTGGCCTGGTCCGACCCGATCGACGTGGCCCGCGTGGAGGACCGCACCTTCATCTGCACCCTCTCCAAGCAGGATGCCGGCCCGACCAACAACTGGATGGCCCCGAAGCAGATGAAGGAGAAGCTCAAGGGGCTGTTCAAGGGGTGCATGAAGGGGCGCACCATGTATATCATCCCCTTCAGCATGGGGCCCCTCGGTTCCCCGATCGCCAAGATCGGCGTGGAGATCTCCGACTCCCCCTATGTCGTGGTCAACATGAAGATCATGACCCGCATGGGCAGGGAGGTCCTGGACGTGCTCGGCAACGGCGAGTTCGTGCCGTGCCTGCACTCGGTCGGCGCGCCGCTGGAGCCGGGGCAGCAGGATTCCGCCTGGCCGTGCAACAAGGAGAAGTACATCGTCCACTTCCCCGAGGAGCGCGCCATCTGGTCCTTCGGTTCAGGGTACGGGGGCAACGCCCTGCTCGGCAAGAAGTGCCTGGCGCTGCGCATCGCCTCCAAGCAGGGGAAGGACGAAGGGTGGCTGGCCGAGCACATGCTGATCCTCGGCGTCGAGTCGCCGCAGGGCGAAAAAACCTACGTCGGCGCCGCCTTCCCGAGCGCCTGCGGCAAGACCAACTTTGCCATGCTGATTCCGCCCAAGCCGCTGCAGGACAAGGGGTGGAAGGTCACCACCCTCGGCGACGACATCGCCTGGATCAAACCCGGCCCCGACGGCCAGGTCTATGCCATCAACCCCGAGTACGGTTACTTCGGCGTCGCCCCCGGCACCAACGTCCAGACCAATCCCAACGCCATGGCCTCCTGCGCCGCCAACTCGATCTTTACCAACGTGGCGCTGACCCCGGAGGGGGACGTGTGGTGGGAGGGGATGACCGACGAGCTGCCGGCCAAGCTGACCGACTGGCAGGGGAACGAGTGGACCCCCGGCTGCGGCCGTCCGGCCGCCCACCCCAATGCGCGCTTCACCTCGCCGGCCTCCCAGTGCCCGTGCATCGACCCCGACTGGGAGAACCCCAAGGGGGTGCCGATGAGCGCCTTCATCTTCGGCGGCCGCCGCAAGGACACCGTGCCGCTGGTCTACCAGACCTTTAACTGGAACTTCGGCGTCTATATGGCCGCCACCCTCGGTTCGGAAACCACCGCCGCCGCGGTGGGCGCCACCGGCAATGTGCGCCGCGACCCCTTCGCCATGCTCCCCTTCTGCGGCTACCACATGGCCGACTACTTCAGCCATTGGCTGCAGTTCGGCCGCTCGGTCCCGCGGCCGCCGCGCATCTTCAGCGTCAACTGGTTCCGCAAGGATGCCAACGGCAAGTTCACCTGGCCTGGCTACGGCGAGAATATGCGCGTTCTCAAGTGGATCGTCGAGCGCGTCCAGGGCCGGGCCGCGGCGGTCGAATCTCCGCTGGGATGGATGCCGCGCTACGAGGACATGGACTGGGACGGCCTGGAGATGAATCGCGAGAAGTTCAACGAACTGACCTCCGTCGACCGCGACGTCTGGCAGCACGAACTGATCGCCCATGAGGAGCTGTTCGTCAAGCTCTACGACCGCATGCCCAAAGAGTTTCTGCACATGCGCGAACTGATCACCTCGAGCCTGTGGCGGTCACCGGAACATTGGGAGCAGATCGGCGAAGTGCACCCGGAAGGGTGGAACGAGTAATCGGCCACAGGAGTCACCAAAAAGCAACGAAGCGCCCCGGAGAAATCCGGGGCGCTTCGCTATCATCTCAACTTTCTGATCGCTCCCTTTGCGGGAAGCTCTGGCGGATCACTCGACGAACTTGATCCGATATTTGTCAACTATTCGATTGATGAAACAGCCCCTGACTGGTCCGGTGGATCGGAGACTGGCATACCGTCTTCCTCCTTGGCGCTCAATGGACCTCGTTTGCATTTGAGGTACTGAGACTGTACCACAAGTCGTGGCTGATCTCAACTCGAACGGGTCTTCAGGTAGCCCCGCTGCAGGCAACCAGAGCGAAGAACAGTGAAATCATAAGGGCGGCGCAGTAGGGGCAATTCATGAATTGCCCCTACATTCACATTCAACCCCCCACCTCCGCAGTTCCCCAATCACCCCGTCGACCACCGGCTCAATGGCGGCGGCCATCGTGGCCGTCAACTCCGTCCCCATCTCGATGCACTCCGGCTGGGCCCCCCAGACCACCAGTTCCCCGGGGAGATGGCCCATCAGTTCGGAGACGGCCAGCAGATCCTGCACCCCCATCTGGTGCACCGACAGCTTGCTGGCAAACGCCCGCGGTACCTCTTCACCTTCGAGGCGGAAGACCGTGCCGGGGTGGGACTGCATCTCCAGGGCGTCGATGATCAGCAGGCGCCCGATTTCCTCGAGGTGAGGGAGGAGGTCGAGGCCCAGGGTGCCGCCGTCGAGCAGACGCACGTCCCCCCGGAAACGATAGCGGGATGAGAGCGCTTCGACCACTCTCACCCCGAAACCGTCATCGGTCATGATGGTATTGCCCAGTCCGAGGACCAGAATCGCCATCTACAGATCCTTCGGTTCGATGTACTAGCAGCCGGTGAAGGTGTCGTAGCGGAACATCTTGACGAATTGGTGCCGGCTTTCGGCCGTTACCCATGGAAAGAAGACTTCCTCCGGGATCGAAGCCGGGGGCATGTCGTGATCTGAACTCATAAGCCTTCTCCTTACGCTCCTGGAAACACCGTGTCACAGGGGATTAACCAGAAATGCGCAACACTGACAAATCCAAAATTCTGCATATCTTGACAGCAGGTTACCTGTTTATCCGAAAAAATAAAACACTTTTCTACTTGGCTGTTTGCCGGGTGTCAAGCGTGAGCAGGCGCCGGTGCCCGACAGCTGAAAAATCTTGTGAGGATTCTAGCAGGTTTACCGGCGGCGGCGCCCGGATTCGGCCATGAACTTGACGGCCCGACCCCCGAAGCCAGCGAAGCTTGCTATACTGGTAGCGGAAGCGGCATGCGATCCTCACAACCGGACAGGAGGACAAGAGTATGCAACGGCACGTGCAGAAATTCGGTTTCAGCGACAAGCGCGGCAGAACCCGTACCAGCGCCGATCCCTACCTCCCCGAAGCCGGCCTCAGGGAACCGGCCCTTTGTCAAACCTGCCAGGCCATCTACCGCCAGAAACGCTGGCAGCTCGACCCGGCCCTGGCCGGCAAGCTGGGCAAGGATCCGGCCGCCCACTGGGTCACCTGCCCGGCCTGCCAGAAGGTCGCCGGGCGCTATCCGGAAGGGATTCTCACCCTGCGTGGCAGCTACCTGTGGAACCACGAACGGGAAATCCGCAATATCCTCGACAACGCCCTGATCCGGGCCAGCAGCCGCAACCCGCAGGAGCGGGTCCTCCGCGTGGACCGCAGCGATGACGCCCTGGTCATCGAAACCACCGACAACAAGCTGGCCGAGCAGTTGGGAAGGATCCTGCAAAAGGCTCATCGCGGCGAGTTGCAGATCGACTGGCAGGGCACCCCGGTGGTCTGCCGGGTGCAGTGGGAACGCTGGCATTGAGGAAAGGCCCGCACTTCCGCCTCCTTGCCCATACCGCCGACATCGGCCTGGAGGCCACGGCCCCGAGCCGCGAGGAGTTGTTCGTCGTCGCCGCCCGGGGGTTGCGGGCCATGCTCTTCGGCATCTCGCCGGCCGAGGGGGCACTGCGCCTGGAGGTGCACCTGGAGGCAGGGGATAGCGCCGAGTTGCTGGTGGCCTGGCTCAACGAGATCCTCTGCCTCTGCGAGATGACCCGGCTGGTTCCCGCCGACTTTGAGATCATCCATCTCGATGAGCATTGCCTGCGCGCCAACCTGACCGGCGAGCCGTTCGACCCGGCCCGCCACACAGTCGAGCGGGTCGCCAAGGCGGTGACCTATCACCGGCTGGTGATGGAAGAACGCAAGGGCGGATGGTACGCGCGGGTGTATATTGATCTTTGACCTTGGCCAGCCAGGCTGCTCAAAAATGTCCAGGTGCAAGGCGCCTGAAGCTTGAGAAGCGAGGCGTACCGGAAGGTACGGCGCAGCGACGAGAGCGAGGGCAACGCCGCAGATGGGCGTTTTTCAGCAGCCTCCGAAGGGGCCAGCAATGTCCATCAAGGTCCAACAAATCGATAACTGCCGCTGGCGGATTCCTCGGGAAGGCGCCATGCGCACCGACGGGCTGGTTTTCGCCAGCGCGGCGATGATGGAAGAGTTGCGACACGAGCAGGCATTGGAACAGGTACGCAACGTCGCCACCCTCCCTGGCATCGTCGGCCCGGCCATGGCCATGCCCGACATTCACTGGGGGTATGGCTTCCCGATCGGCGGGGTGGCCGCCTTCGACGCCGACGAGGGGGTGGTCTCCCCGGGCGGGGTCGGCTACGACATCAACTGCGGCGTACGCCTGCTGCGCAGCGACCTGCAAGCGGCGCAGATCCGCCCGGTCCTCGACCGACTGGCCGACGCCCTCTTTCACAACGTCCCCTCCGGGGTCGGTTCGCGCCGCCGCGACCTGAAGCTGAGCGTGGCGGAAACCCGTAAAGTCCTCAAGCAGGGGGCGGCCTGGGCGGTGAAGCAGGGGTATGGCGAGGCCGCCGACCTCGACCACATCGAGACCCAGGGAACGCTCCCGGGGGCCGACCCGGAAGCCGTCTCCGAACGCGCCCTGGAGCGCGGCCGCGACCAGCTTGGCACTCTGGGCAGCGGCAACCATTTTCTCGAGATCCAACAGGTCGAGGCAGTTTTCGACGAGGTGGCGGCGCAAGTGCTCGGCCTCTTCCCGGGACAGCTGACGGTGAGCATTCACACCGGCAGCCGCGGGCTCGGCTACCAGGTCTGCGACGACTCCCTGCGGGTCATGCTCAAGGCCAGCCAGAGGTACGGCATCGAACTCGCGGACAAACAGCTCTGCTGTGCGCCGCTCACTTCCCCGGAAGCCCGCGATTACCTGGCGGCCATGGCCGGGGCGGCCAACTTTGCCTTCGCCAACCGGCAGCTGATCACCAGCTGGGTGCGCGAGAGTTTCGAGCAGGTCTTGGGGATGGGACCGGCCGACCTGGGACTGCAGGTGATCTACGACGTCTGCCACAATATCGCCAAGTGGGAGACCCACGAGGTCGGCGGCCGGATGCGGCGGCTGTGCGTGCACCGCAAGGGAGCAACCCGCGCCTTCCCCCCCGGTCACCCCGAAACGCCGGCAGCCTACCGCGCCATCGGCCAGCCGGTGCTGATCCCCGGCGACATGGGGCGCTACTCCTACGTGCTGGTCGGCACTGCCGGGGCGATGCGCGAGACCTTCGGCTCGACCTGCCACGGCGCCGGGCGGGTGCTGTCGCGCCACGCCGCCATAAAGGCGGCCCGCGGCCACGACGTGATCGGCGAACTGGCCCGGCAGGGGATCCTGGTGCGCGCCGCCGGGCGGGCCACGGTCGCCGAGGAGATCCCCGCGGCGTACAAGGATGTGGCCGAGGTGGTCAAGGTGGTGGAGCAGGCGGGGATCGGGAAGATCGTGGCACGGTTGCGGCCGATGGCGGTGGTTAAAGGCTAGTGCTGAGTGCTGAGCAATGCGCGATGTGTAAAATCACCCCTCGGATCGTGCACGGTTTATGCTCATCGCTCAGCACTCATCGCTCATCGCTGCTTTTCAAAGGAGGTTGATAATGAGGGTGTTCGTCACTGGTGGAACCGGGTTCGTGGGGAGCGAGGTGCTGCGCCAGTTGGTGGCGGCAGGGCATGCGGTGCGGGCACTGGTACGGCCGGGCTCGGAGGGGAAGCTGGCGGTGCGCGAGAACGTCGAGGTCCAGCACGGCGATGCGACTGACCCGACAAGCCTGGACGGGGCGCTGGCCGGTTGCGACGCGCTCATCCACCTGGTCGGCATCATCCGCGAGTTTCCCGGCAAGGGGATCACCTTCGAGCGCCTGCACGTCGAAACGACCGGCAACCTGCTGGCCGCCGCCAGGGAGCAAGGGGTCGGGCGTTACCTGCACATGAGCTCCAACGGTACCAGCCCCGGCGGCACCACCGGCTATCACCGCACCAAGTGGCGGTCGGAGGGAATGGTGCGCGAAACCGACCTCGACTGGACGATCTTCCGGCCGTCGCTGATCTTCGGCCCCGGCGGCGAGTTCGTGACCATGCTCGCCGACCTGATCCGCAAGTCGCCGGTGGTGCCGGTGATCGGCGACGGCCAGTACCGGATGCAGCCGGTGGCGGTGGCCCAGGTGGCGGAGAGTTTCGTGCGCGCCCTGATGCTGCCGGAAACGGTCGGGCAGACCTATCACCTCGGCGGCGGGGCCAGCTACAGCTACGATGAGATTCTCGACCTGACCGGGAAGGCGATCGGTCGCAACCACGTCACCAAAGCCCACCAGCCGCTGTTCATGGTCAGGCCGATGATCAAGCTGATGGAGCACGCCCCCCACTTTCCGATCACCTCGGAACAGGTGGAAATGCTGCTGGAGGGCAACGTCTGCGATACGGCGGCGTGGACGGCGGCCTTCGGCATCAAGCCGGTGAGTTATGCGGAGGGGATCGGGAACTGCTTTGCCTGAGAATTGGTGCTGCTCGGCACTCAGGACTTTGCAGCCTCCTTATACCCCTTGAATCGCTTCAACCGAAAATGTGCCTCTCGTTCCCGCTCGGCGAGGTACTGGGCCATCTTGTGAATCTCGCCGCGAAGGACCGGCTCGACCCGCTCCTCGAGGACGCGGATGCGCCGGGTCAGGCGGATCAGCTCTTCGGCGAGGCGCCGGAACTTTCCTTCGAAAGTGGCCAGTGCCAGCATCTCCTCGACGATCCCCTCGAATTCGGCGATCGCCTCCTCTAGCCAGGGGGTGCTGCCGAGCAGGTCGTATGGCCGCTCGGTGGCGTTGCGCGCCACCGTTTCGTGCGCCAGCACCTCCCGGTAGTGCAATCCGAGGAGATTCCCTTCGGCGACTTCGATCGCGAGCTCGTGCCGGCTCGCCACCGCCAACCCGGAAACAGCCGCCTCCCCCTCGCGAGCCCTGCTCACCACCAGGTCGGCAAGTGCCCGAGTGTAGGCGCGGCTGATCTCCTCACGTGACTGCATCAACGGGCGGGTCACCTGCAGCAGCTCGCGGATCAGCACCTGGCGACGCCCTTTCAGAATCGTCGTGCAACTGCCGACGATACGAAGCCGCTCGCGGAGCAGGAGCAGGTTGGTCCGGGTTGGCTGCAGGTTCAGCATGGAGCCCCCGGCACGAATTCACCCAGCAGGCGCGCCGCCAGATCGAGCGTCTCGAACACCGTGCGCCGGGCCGCCCCCTGATGGATGAACTCCCGCTCGAAGCGGGTGGCGAAATCGAGCATGCGGCGGTCCTCCTCGAGCAGGCCGTCGCGGCCGACCACCGCTTCCAGCCGGCGCAACTCGCGCCCCTTGGCGTAGGCGCGGTAGAGCCGCCCGGCCAGGTCGCGATGGTCGGCACGGGTGTGGTGCGCGCCGATGCCGTGATTCATCAGGCGCGACAGGCTCGGCAGGATGTCGATCGGCGGGAAGATCCCCAACTGATGCAGCTGGCGGGAGAGGACCAGCTGCCCCTCGGTGATGTAGCCGGTGAGATCGGGGATCGGGTGGGTGATGTCATCCTCGGGCATGGTCACCACCGGTAGCATGGTCACCGAGCCCGGGCGGTTACGCAGGCGCCCGGCCCGTTCGTAAAGTGAGGCGAGATCGGAGTACATGTGCCCGGGGTAGCCGCGCCGGCCGGGGAGCTCCTCGCGGGCGGTGGCCACCTCGCGCAGGGCGTCGCAGTAGTTGGCCATGTCGGCGATGATCACCAGCACGTCGAGCCCGCGTGCGAAAGCCAGTTCCTCGGCGACGGTCAAGCCGAGACGTGGTGCCAGCAGGCGTTCGATGACCGGTTCGTCGGCCAGGTTGACGAAGGCCACGAAATCGCCGGTCAGCTGCGCCAGTGTCCGCGCATAGTGATGATACTCGAAGTGGGTCAGCCCCAGGGCGACGAAGATCAGCACGAACGGCCCGCCGGCGGGAAGGCGGGCCTGGCGCAGCAGCTGTTCGGTCAGCTCCCGGGCCGGCAGGCCGGCGCCGGTAAAGACCGGCAGCTTCTGCCCCTTGACCAGGGTGTTGAGCCCGTCGATCGCCGAAATCCCGGTCTCGATGAACTCCTCGGGGCGGGCGCGAGCCACCGGGTTGATCGGTGTTCCGGAGACCGGCAGCCAGTTTTCGGCCACGAACATCGGCAAGCCGTCGCGCGGCCGGAACGAGCCGTCGAAGACCCGGCCGAGGCAACCCTGCCCCAGCGGCGCACGGCGAACCACGTCAGCAAAGCTTACCACGGTGCGATCGGTGTCCAGCCCCTGGGTCTCGCCGAAGAGCTGCACCACGACAGTCTCGCCGTCGATCTTGAGCACCTCGCCGTCGAGCTGTCGGCCGTTCGGGGCGGTAATCGTCACCAGTTCGCCGATGCGGGCGGCAAACACCCGCGCCAGGAAGAGCAGCGGGCCGCGGATGGCGGTCACGGTCCGGTAGCGATGTTCAGCGAGGCGCATCGCACCCCTCCCCGGCCAGTGCCTCGCTGTAGGGGAGCCCGGCCTCGAGCTTTGCCGCGATCCGGTCGTGCTCGGCAAGGATCGCCGCCAGCCGTGCCAGCGTCGCGGCGGGGGCGGCATAGGCATCAGCGGTGAAGCTGTTCTGGCAAAGAAAATCGTGGCGCAGCCGTTCGCCGGTGCGCATCAGCAGGCGGTCGCGCTCCTGCAGTCCCTCCATGCCGACGACTTCGGCCACTTCGCGCAATGCCTCCTCGTTCTGCAGCAACTCACGGCACCGCCCGCGCTGTTCACTCCACCCCGGATGATCCACGGCAAAGCAGGCCGCGGCCTGCTCGGCGTGGTGCGAATAGCTCTGGGTCCAGTTGACCGCCGGGAAGTGGCGTCGATGCGCCAGCCGGGTATCGAGCAGGTAGAAGGCACCGGCCACCCGTAGGCAGGCCTGAGTGACCGGTTCGGCAAAATCAGCGCCCGGGGGGGACACGGCCAGCACCATGCTCAGCGAACCGATGCCGCCGCCGATGGTTTCGACGACTCCGGCGCGTTCGATGAAGCCGGCCAGGCGCGAGCCGAGATAGGTCGGGTAGCCGTCCTCGCCGGGCATCTCCTCCAGCGAGGCGCTGATTTCGCGCAGCGCTTCGGCCCAGCGCGACAGGCTGTCGGCGAGCAGCAGCACATCACAGCCAAGATCCCGGTAGTACTCGGCCATGCTCACTGCGGTGAAGATCGACGATTCGCGTGCGGCCACCGGCATGTTCGAGGTGTTGGCGACCACGATGGTGCGCTCCATCAGCGATCGCCCGGTGCGCGGATCCTCCAGGGCGGCAAACTCGTCGAGCAGGCCGGCCATCTCGTTGCCGCGCTCGCCGCAGCCGACGTAGACGACCACGTCGACATCGGCGAACTTGGCAAGACTCTGTTCCAGCACGGTCTTGCCGGTGCCGAAGCCGCCGGGGATGATCGCCACCCCCCCCTTGAGCAGCGGGAAGAGCAGGTCGAGCACCCGCTGGCCGGTGACCAGCGGCCGGGTCGGCGGCCGCTTCCCCCGGGAGGGACGCGCCTGACGTACCGGCCAGGCATGCCAGGCCGGCAGGTCACGGCCGTCGGCGAGTCTGGCCACCGGCTGGTCAAGCGTCCACGGGCCGGCGGCGACCTCGGCCAGGACTCCACCGGAGGCTGCCAGGATGCGGTGGTCGAGATGCCCCTCGCGCACGGTGCCGAGCACGTCACCGGCGCACACCTCGTCGCCGGGGGAGCACTGCGGCTGGAGTTCCCAGGGCCGGCCGCGGTCAAGGGTGGACAACTCCCAGCCCCCCCGCATGAAGTCGCCAGTGGCCCGGCGCAGCTCAGTCAGCGGCCGCTGCAGGCCGTCGAAGACCCGGCCGAGCAGCCCCGGCCCGAGCGTTGCGGTGAGTGGCCCGCCGCCAGCAACGACCGGTTCGCCCACCCCCAAACCGCGGTTTTCCTCGAACACCTGGACGATGGCATCCGCCCCCTGCAGGCGGACCACCTCGCCGGTGAGCCGGGCCCGGCCGACCACGACCCGGTCGCCGACGCACAGGCCGGGGAGATCGATGCGCACTGTGGCGCCGCTGATGCTGATCACCTTGCCGTTCATAATTTCACGTGATAGCCGAGCGCCCGGCGCACCAGGCGCTGCAGTTCATCGACCTCGGGGCACGCCGTCCCGGCCGGGGCCGGCAAGGTGACCAGCACCCCGCTCCAGCGGTCGGTCAACTCGCGCAACCGGTTTGGATCGACCTCCGCCAGCAGCCGGGCATCGGCGGCAATCACACCGATCTCCGGGTCGGCCATCGCCTCGTGGAGGGCCTCCAGAACCTCTCCCGCGGGCACTTCGCGCTGGCGGACCCCGGTCAGGGCGAAACCGCCGCGGGCTTCGGCAGGGGTGAGCACGAGAATCCCTTTCACAGCAAGGCGACGGCCAGCAGGCCGTCCTCCTCGCCGGCGGCCTGCCGCAGGGTGCGATTGCACGTCGCCACCTTGCAGCGCCACAGGTAATCAAGGATCACGCCGCTCCCCAGGGGGTCGCGGCCGGCGCGGCGCAACCGGCGGGTCAAGCCACCCAGCAGCTGCCGTTCGGCGGCCCGTGGTTCCAAGTCCGCCCTGTCCGCGCCGGCCAGTTGGGTGGTCAGGCGGCCGATCGTCGCGGTATCCCCGGCGGCCCAGGCGCGGGTCAGAATCGCTGGTGCCAACTCCCCGCCGGCGAGCAAACCGGGGGCCACCCGCAGGTGCCAGCGCCAGTGGCGCAGCACCGCCAGCAGGTTGCGCAGATCGATCAGGAAACGGACAGTCATGGCCACAACCGGCACGCAAGCCCTGCCCAGAGACTGACCGAGGATCCCGCCGGCCAGCTGCTGCTCCAGGCGGCCCGGCCCCTGGTCCAGATAGCCTGCCGTCAACCCGGCGACAAACGGGTAGGCAGGGCTCAGCCATGCTTCGAGGCGCGTGACGACGGCGCGGGCCTCGCCCGGCTGCTCGAGCAGGACGGGGAGCTTGGCAGCCAGCCAGGGCTGGCGCAGCAACCCTGGCGGCACGCTGGTGCCGGCCAGACGATGACGCAGGGCCAGCAGCAGGCAGTGCATCGCCTCGATCTCCAGATAGGGCGCAACGCCTGCATGCAGCGCACCGCCCAGTCGAGGATGCAGCCAAGCCATGGCCGCCTCCGGGGTTGGTCCGCCGTTGTCGGCGCCGTGCAGAGCGAGCGCGGCGCGCCTGGCGCGCAGCCGCGCCAGCAATGCTTCGGCCGGCAGTTCAGCCGGCGGGGGTGGGGCCAGCAGCATCCCTGTCCACCTCCTCGTACACTGCCGCCAGCAGCGCGGTCTGCAGCCCTGGCCAGCCCTGCTTAAGGCGCCCGGCCAGGGAGTTGTCCACCACGACCCGGCCGCCGGCGGTTTCGGCAACCAGGCCGCCCGCCAAGGCCACTGCGGCGACGATCTCGGTCATCGGGAAGGTCAGGCGGGCCGGCTCCAAATCGTCGGGATGCACCACGATCCGCTCCCAGTCGGCGGCCGGCAGTTCATTGGCCAACGCCAGCCACAGCCGGCGGCGGTCCTCACCGCACAGCCCGGGAAGCAGCCGCAGGGCCAGGGCCTTCAGTCGGTCCAGCAGTCCGGCCTCGGCCGCCAGCTGCTGTTGCCGCGCCGCCAGAGTGGCGGCCGCCAATAACGTCCGGCGCTCTTCGGCCACCGTCGCCGCCAGCCGGCGCTGCGCCTCCTCGCGCAGGGCCGCCACCTGGCGAGCGACGACGGCCCGCCGCTCGGCGAGCGCGGCTTCGGCCACCTGCCAGACGTCGCGAATCCGTGCCTGCGCGTCATTGCGCAGAGCTTCCCGGAGTTCGTGCTCACCCATGAGTCGTCACTTTATCACCTCTGTTGTTGCATCACGTCACCACCGGCGACCGGCCGCTCAACAGTCCCCAGGTGCAAGGCGTTGCCAAGGCGGTGACAGGCTACGGAGTTCCCCGCGGGTGGCGGCGTTTCCGCAACCGTCACTGCAGCAGGATCATGGCCGCGACGACGAACCCCAGGATCACCATCGTCTCCGGAATGGCCACCAGGATGATGATCGTACCGGTCAACTCCGGCTTCTCCGCCAAGGTGCCTGCGCCGGCCGCGCCGATGCGCGACTGGGCCCAGGCCGTGGCGATGGCCGGCAGCCCAATGGCCAGGGCCGCGGCAAACGCAATCCAGACTTGGTCCATGATCACTGCCTCCTTTCGCGGGGAGCAGACGGCGGCGTGCCGAACGGTTCGAAACGCCGCCCCCCCAGATCGAGAAATTTGCTGAAAAACTCCACGTAGTGCAGACGCAGGGCGTGGACCATCGGCGCAAACACGCCAAGCAGCAGGTTAAAGGCATGCAGCAGGCCGGCGACCAGGATGCCGAGCAGCAGGTTGCCGGTCAGCCCGCCGAGTTGGTTGGCGACCACCGCCAGCAGCACCGAGCTGAGGCCGATGGCCATGATGCGGACATAGGAAATGATGTTGCCGAGGGTCTTGAGCAGCTCCAGCGGTGCCAGCAGCCCCCCGGTTGCGCTGAGTACCGGCAGCAGCATGGCCACCGCGATGAGCAGCGGCCCGGTCGCCAGCCAGGGGACCGGGAAGAATCGGCCAAGGACGCTCAGTACCACCAGCAGCACCACCACCAGCAGCGCCAGGCGCAACAGGGCCTCGCGACCACGATGCCGGCGCCATTCACTCCAGACGCCGAGCAGCAGACCGAACAACACGTGGGCAACGCCGACGCTCACCGCGAAGAACATGGTCGGCACCAGCGCCTCGCTACGCTCGATCCACAGGGGGTGCAGACCGAGCCAGACCGTCCCCAGGTTGCCGAACAATTCGCCAAAGAGTGCGCCGAAGAGCATGGCGTAGACGGCCCCGATCCCGAGAACCTTGCCGAGGTCGCCGGCCACCCCCCGGCCGCGGCGGGCCAGCGATGCGGCAATGGCAAAGAGTATCGCCCCGTAGCCGACATCGCCAAGCATCATACCGAACAACACCGGGAAGAACACACCGATAAACGGAGTCGGGTCAAAGGAGGTATAGCGGGGGAGCGGCAACAGCCGGGAGAAGATTTCGAACGGCCGGAAATAGCTCGGATTAAGGAGCTGAACCGGAACCCGCTCGAGTTCCTCGTCGAGAATCGCCAGTTCCTCCAAGACTACCCGGCCGGCAAATACCTCGTGCAGGGCCTCGCGCAAGGCGTCAAGCTGGCCGGCCACCAGCCATCCCTGCAGGATGAAGCATTGGCTGGTGGCATAGACGGCGGAAGTCGCCCCGTACAGGGCGAGCCGCTCGTCGAGCCAGTCGCGGGCCCGCTGGTAGAGCGGCCGCCATTCCCGCGCCAGGGTCGCCAGCACCTCATCGCAAGCGGCCCGCAGTTGCTGCCGCTCGGCAATCAGCGCCCGCAAGGCCACTATCCGTTGTGGCACCGGGAGCCTGGCCACCTCGTCCGGCAACACCAGCTCCGGCACGCGCTCGCTGGTCAGCGCTTCGCGCAGCAACACCGCCATGGCCCGTTCGCAAGCGATCAACCCGACCAGGGTGCCATCCGCCGCCAGGGCGCTCGACAACTGGCAGCGCCCGGCCAGCCGCTCGCGCAAAAGGGCTTCCAGCGTCGTCAGCTGGGGCGGATCGCGAATGGTCACGCCGAACAGTTCCAAGTTCGACCCTGGCGGCAGTTCCTCCCAGAGCGGCGCGAGGGCCACCCAGAAAGTCAGGGCACGGGTCAGCACTTCTTCCTCGGCACGCAGAGCCTGCCGCCGCTCAACCTGACGGCGCGCCACGTCGAGATGCCGGTCGACCAGTTCATGCAGCACGTCCATGACCGGCAGCGGCTGCAGGCCGGTCGGGGGCTGGGGAGATGCCGGCAACAGCTCAAGCAGCGCCGCCACCCGGCGGCGCAGTTCCTCGAAAAACGCCCGCTCGTGCATTGCCTCCGGAGCAAGGACCAGGGTCCGCGGCCGGTCGGCCGGCGCCAGCGGCTCATCCCGGAGCAGCAGCGGATCAGGCTGGAAAACCCCCCGCCCGCGCAGCAGGTCGAGAACCGCCATCAGATCGTCCTTGGGGCCGACCAGCTCAATCTTCGTCATGCGGATGATCATCACCGGCCTCCGGCAGGAGCTTGCGCAGGTGCAGGCGTAAAACCTCTTCCAAAAAGGAGTCCTGCAAAGCGGCGAGCCGCGCGCAGCGGACAGCGGTGGCCGTCACCCGGCGCTCCCCTGCCGCGGCCGCCGCCAACCGCGCCGCCGCCGTCTGCTCGCTCAGCCAGGCACTCAACTCCCGTTGCGCGGCACTCACCTCCAGCTCCAGAACCGCAACCTCCCGTTCGCGCCAGCCATCAGCACGCGCCGCTTCGCGGCGCACCCCTTCCCGAAGCGTTTTTTCCAACTCGATAATGGTTGCCAGCAGCCGATCGCCCATAACCGCCTGTCATTGGAGAGTTTTTATCTGTAACGAAGTATACCAGAGCCACAACCTTGCGCACGCCGCCGGCTTGCTCCCTGATTGCCTAGTGACCACGGCGTTTTTTTGTGATATTTTTTCACATCTATTCCCTAAAGGGCATGACGTGACCACCGATCCGCTTCTGCTCAGCACATTGGAACGGCGCAACCGGGAACTCGAGGTCCTCATCGAGATCGGCAAGGCACTGACCTCGACCCTCGATCTCGAGGACGTGCTCAACCTGATCATGGACCAGTTGAGCCGTCTGCTCAAAGCCCAGGCGTGGTCGCTGCTGCTGCGCGATGCCGAGAGCGGTGAGTTGACCTTCGAGATCGCCGTGTCGCCAGCCGCCGAGCGGCTCAAGGGGCTGCGCCTGGCCCGCGGCCAGGGGATTGCCGGGTGGGTCGCCGAGCATGGCAAGCCGTTGCTGATCCCCGACGTCCGTAACGATTCGCGCTTTTCCGACACCGTCGACCGTGCCTCGGCTTTCGTCACCCGCTCCATGGTCTGCGTGCCGATCAAAAGCCGCGATTGTGTGCTCGGCGTCATCGAGCTGGTCAACGGCCCCCTGGAAAGCAGCTTCACCCAGGCCGACCTGCAGATCCTCTCGACCATTGCCGACTACGCCGCCATCGCCATTGAGAACGCCCGCAACTTCAAGCGGATTTCCGAGCTGGTCATCACCGACGATCTGACCGGCCTGTTCAACGGCCGCCACATGCACGCCCTGATCGATGAGGAGATCGAGCGGGTCCGCCGCTTCGGCGGCAAGCTCTCACTGATCTTCATCGACCTCGATTTTTTCAAGAAGATCAACGACACCCGCGGACACCTGGTCGGCAGCCGCACCCTTTCCGAAATCGGCCACCTGATTCGCGCCAACGTCCGCAAGATCTGCAAGGCCGCCCGCTACGGCGGTGACGAGTTCGTCATCATCCTCCCCAATACCGGCAAAAGCGGCGCCATGACGCTGGCCACCAAGCTGCGGGAACTGTTCCGCGAACACGAATTCCGCGACGAGGATGGCGCGCCGTTCAATCTCACCGCCAGCTTCGGTCTGGCCACCTACCCCGACGACGCCGGCTCCAAGGACGACCTGATCAGGCTGGCTGACCAGGCCATGTACCGGGTCAAGGAAACCACCCGCGACGCCGTTCGGTCCGCTTGAAGGGACCCGGCCAATCCTGAGCATCGTGGCTGTTTCAGGTAAACTTTCTGCGGCGATTCACGTCCAAGCAAGCAGTGCCCCTTGCCAGCGCGACGGCATATGGATCGTAACCTCCTGCGGACAGTGAAAACATCTGCCATGCTATCCCCCGTGCTTGCCCGGTCTGTCCTCCTGCTCGCCCTGCTGCTCAGCTGCCCCGCCCGCCCTGGCGTGGTCCTTGCCGGGGAGCCGCCTGCCGCGGGCGCAGCGCCCCTGCAGCTCACGCTGCGCCAGGCCATCCGGATCGCCCTGGAGAAAAACCCTGTCCTGCGACAGGCTGCCAACCTGGTCGAGAGCAGCAGCATCAGCGTCGCCCAGCGCCAGGCGAACTTCGCCCCCGATCTAGGAATATTCCTCTCCGGCACGGAACGTTTTGACAAGAGCCTCGATCCAGACGGCAGCCGCGACGGGCGCAATTATGAAACGGCCAACGGTTCGCTCGGTTCCAATGTCAACCTGTTCAAAGGCTTCGGCGATGTGGCAGCCCTGCGCAGTGCCGAGTGGGAACTGGCCGGCGGGCGCAGCACCTATACCCGCGACGAGCAGACCCTGGTGTTCGACACGGTAGCGACGTACCTCCAGGCGCTGGGCGACCGGGAGCTGATCAGGGTTCGCAGCGAGAACCTGGAGGGGAACCGGCGGCAACTGGAACAGGTGGAGGCCCTCTACCAGGCCGGCAACCGACCGGTAAGCGATTTTTACCAGCAGCAGGCGGAAACCGCCAATGCCGAGCTCGATCTGCTCGTCGCCGAACGCAACTATGAATTGGCCGGGCGCCGGCTACTGCAAACCATCGGCCTGCCGCCGACCACCGGCATCGAACTGCAGGCCCCCGACCTGGCCCCCCTGGAAAACGCCCTGGTCGCTGGGCAGCAGGGTCCGCCGGACCTGGCCGCCCTAGCACAGCGGACCGATCTGCTGGCGGCAGAGCAGCAGATCAGGGCGGCCGGCGAACAGGTCAGCGAAGCGCAGGCCGGCTACTGGCCAACCCTGGACCTCGCAGCCAACATCAATTCCGACTACAACAGCCTCAACCCGACGGGCGGCTTTTCCCGGCAGTTTTTCGACGACAACCTGGGTGCCGCCATCGGCCTGACCCTGTCGGTTCCGATCTTCGACCGCCAACTGACCCGCAACCAGGTTGCCCAGGCCCGTATCCGGCAGGACAATGCCCGCCTGACCCTGCTCCAACAGCAATTGCAGGCCGAAACCGAATTCAGCCAGGCCATCGACGATTTGCGCACGGCACAGCAGCTGGTCGGGGTCACGGCCGCCCGGCTGACCGCCGCCCGCCAGGCGCTGGCCGCCGTCGAGGAGCGCTACCGGGTTGGCGCCGCCACCCTGGTCGAGCTCACCCAGGCCCGCACCAGCTTCACCGAAGCCGACTACGAGCGGGTCAAGGCCCGCTACGGGCTGATCAGGCAGGGGGCGGCCGTCGCCTATTACCAGGGAAACTGGGAGCGGATGCAGGCGCTCCTCGTCCAGTGGGAGAACCCGCAATGACCGTCAAGCAGTGGTGTCTCGCCGGCCTCAGGTACGCCCTGATGCTCTGCGGGTTGGTGTTCCTGGTGCAGTTGGCCGCGCCGCACCTGACCAGTTGGTGGAGCTCTGATGCCGACCAGCCGCAGTACCTGTTCGCCACCGTGGCGCAGGGACCGCTGGAGACCCTGGTCTCCAGCACCGGCACCCTGGCGGCCCTGGAGACCGTGGAAGTCGGCACCCAGGTGTCGGGAACCATCGCCAGGCTCGAGGTCGACTATAACGACCACGTGCGCAAGGGGCAGGTGCTGGCCGTCCTCGACCAGGCGCTGTTCGCCGCCCAGGTCCAGGAGGCCGAGGCCAACGTCGCCAAGGCGCGCGCCACCCTGACTCAGGCCGAGGACGAGCAGCGTCGCAACCAGCCGCTGTTCGACAAGGGCTTTCTCTCCGCCCAGGAGTTCCTGCCGATCAGCACCGGGGTCAATACGGCCCGGGCGGCCCTGGCCGCGGCCGAGGCCAGCCTGACCCGGGCGCGGACCAACCTCGCCTATACGGTGATCCGTTCGCCGATCGACGGCACGGTGATCAAGCGCAGCATCGAAGCCGGCCAGACCGTCGCCGCCAGCCTCAACACCCCCACCCTGTTCCTGATCGCCCGCGACCTGGCACAGATGCAGATCGAGGCCGATGTCGACGAAAGCGACATCGGCCAGATCCGCACCGGCCAGCCGGTCCGCTTCACCGTTCAGAGCCACCCCGATGAGACCTTCCAGGGAAGAGTCAGCCAGGTCCGCCTGCAGCCGCGGACCATTTCCAACGTGGTCAACTACACGGTGCTGGTCGAAGCCAGCAACGACAAGGGGCTGCTGCTGCCGGGGATGACGGCGACCATCGACTTCGTGGTCAACCGCCTGGAGAACGCCCTGCTCGTTCCCAACGCGGCCCTGCGCTTTCAACCCCAGGAGGAAACGCCCGGCACCAACCGGCGCAGCGCCCGTTTCCGGCAAAGGTGCGGCGGACGAGAAGGCCGGCCGGCTCTTCACCCTCGGCGCGGACGGCCGCCTGCAGAGCCTGCCGGTGACCAAGGGGGAGAGCGACGGGATCAAGACTGCGATCAGCGGTGCCGGCCTTCGCGAGGGGCTGCAGGTGGTCAGCGGTCTCAAGCCGGCGGAGAAGGTCGCCAAGGGGAACTTCTTCTCGTTCCTCCGCCCGCCGCGCCCCGGCGGCGGCTCGCGCTGAGCCTTCGCCGCAGCATGGAGACCATTGTCCTGCGTGATCTCGGCCGGACCTTCGCCATGGGCGATACGGCGGTGCACGCCCTGCGCGAGGTGTCGCTGACCATCGCCCGCGGCGAGTTCGTGGCGATTATGGGTGCCTCCGGGTCGGGGAAGTCGACTCTGATGAACCTGCTCGGCTGCCTCGACCAGCCCACCGGCGGCGACTATTGTCTCGACGGCATCCAGGTCAGCCGTCTCGACCGGCGCCAGCTGGCCGACATCCGCAACCAGAAGATCGGCTTCGTCTTCCAGGGGTTCAACCTGCTGCCGCGCACCTCGGCCCTGGAGAACGTCGAACTGCCGCTCCTCTACGACCGCAGCGGCCGGATCGCCGACCCGCGGCGGCAGGCGCTGGCGGTTCTCGACCAGGTCGGCCTGGGCGACCGCGTGCACCACGAACCGGCGCGGCTTTCCGGCGGCCAGCAGCAGCGCGTGGCCATCGCCCGCGCCCTGGTCAACAACCCGGCCATCCTGCTCGCCGACGAGCCGACCGGCAATCTCGATACCCGCACCAGCGTCGAGGTCATGGCGGTCTTCCAGGGGCTCAACGCCCGGGGGATGACCGTCCTGCTGGTCACCCACGAACCCGATATCGCCTGCTACGCCAAGCGCATCATCGAACTGCGCGACGGCCGGGTCGTGCGCGACGAACCGGTCGCTGCCCCGCGCCAGGCCGACAGCGACCTGCAGGCCTGGCCGGAAAACGGCTCGGTCACCGGGAGCGGCCGGTCATGAAGTGGCGCAGCCTGATCGTCGCCGCCCTGCGCAGCATCGCCCGCAACAAGCTGCGCAGCCTGCTGACCATGCTCGGCGTCATCATCGGCGTCGGCGCGGTCATCGCCCTGATGGCGCTGGGGCGCGGCTCCCAGGCCGATATCCAGGCGCAGGTCGCCGGCTTGGGGACCAACCTGCTGATCATCCACCCGACCAGCAGCCAGACCGCCGGGGTGCGCGCCGGCAGCGGCACCCTCAACACCCTCACCATGGATGACGTGGCCCTGCTTGATGACCAATGCGGGTCTGCTCCAGGAGGTCTCGCCGGTGGTCCGCGTGCAGGAACAGGTCATCGCCGGCAACAGCAACTGGAACACCCAGATCAACGGCGTCAGCGTCAGCTACCAGGCGATCCGCAATCACGTCATGGAAAGCGGCAGCTTCTTCACCGAGCGGGACGTCAAGACCCGCAGCAAGGTGGCGGTGCTCGGCAAGACCGTGGCCAACGAGCTGTTCCCCGGCCAGGATCCGGTCGGCGTGCAGATCCGCATCCGCAACGTGCCGTTCACGGTCATCGGCGTGCTGCAGTCGAAGGGACAGAGCTCCATGGGCGCGGACCAGGACGACATCATCCTCGCCCCCTGGAGCACGGTCCTCTACCGGCTGAGCGACGGCAAGACCGTACGCACCATCATGGCCAGCGCCGTCAGCGACGGCCAGATGGAAGCGGCCAAGACCGAGATCCGCACCCTGCTGCGCGAGGCCCACCGCATCCCGGAGGGTGGTGATGACGGCTTCGACATCCGCGCCCAGTCGGAGATCAACGAGATCCTGACCCGCATCACCGGCACCCTGACCATGCTGCTCAGTGCCATCGCCGGGGTGTCGCTGCTGGTCGGCGGGATCGGCATCATGAACATCATGCTGGTCTCGGTGACCGAGCGCACCCGCGAGATCGGCATCCGTATGGCGATCGGCGCCCGCCCCGGCGACATCCTCCTGCAGTTCCTGATCGAGGCGATGATCCTCAGCCTGATCGGCGGGATCATCGGCATCCTGGCGGGAGTCGGGGGGGCGCAACTGCTGGGGAAAGTCATGGGGACGGTGGTGGTGGTCAGTCCGCTGGTCATCTGCGGCTCGGTCGCCTTCACCGCTGCGGTCGGGATCTTTTTCGGCTTCTACCCGGCGCGCAAGGCCGCCCGCCTCAACCCGATCGACGCCCTGCGCTACGAGTAGTCCGAGCCGCCCGAACCGATCGATAACCGGTCAGTATTTGAGGCGGGCGTAGGGCGATCTGGCCGACGCTACGAGGGCGTCGTTGAGCGTGACCACCCCCTGCGCCTCGAGCAGCGGAATCAGCTTGAGCAGCACCTCCGCAGTGGCCAGGGCGTCGCCCAGGGCCGTGTGGCGGCCGACGATCCGTACGTTGAGGCGCTCGGCGATGGTGTCCAGGGAGTGCCCTTCCAGGTGCGGGTGAACGATGCTGGAGAGGAGCAGGGTATCGAGCACCGGCTGGTCGAAGCGCACCCCGCAGGCGGCCTCCTTGAGCTGCAGCATGCGCATGTCGAAGGCGGCATTGTGGGCCACCAGCACGGACTCCCGGGCAAAGGCGTGGAATCGCGGCAGGACCTGGGTGATCGGCGGCTGCGTTTTCAGCAGTTCGGGACGAATACCGTGCACCGCCACCGAGCTCTCCGGCACCGGCCGTTGCGGATTGACCAGCTGGTCGATGATCTCCTCATTGAGCAGGCGGCCGTTGACGATGCGCACGGCGCCGAGTTGAATGATCTCGTCGCCTCCTGAGGGGTCAAGACCTGTAGTTTCGGTGTCGAAGACCACATAGGTCAATTTACGCAGGGACAGGTGGCCCAGGGCCTGCTGCCCGGGTTGGTGAAAGAGGTCGAACTCGTAATAGACCGGGCGGGGGGGACCTCCGACCGCCAAGCCTCGCCCTCTTCGGTAAGTGCCATCGGCAGATTGAAGCACACCGCCCGGCAGGCGCCGGACGGATCGTCGACCGGGACGATAGCCCCGCCGTGGGCGATCACAATGGTGCGCGGGGTGTCCATGCGGCCATCCGCATCCATGAACAAGGGGGTCTCTTCCCAGGCCGCCAGAGCGTCAACCGGGATCGTCGGCTCCGGCCAGGCGACCGTCAACTGCGCCAGGTCGTCGGTGACCGCCGCCAATTGCAGCTGCAACCGCGTGACGGCATGTTCCGCGGCCAGCAGCCCGGCCAGGTTGGTCACCGCCTGCACGATGGCGTAGCTGTCGATCTGCAGCCAGCAGCTTGAGGCAATGCCGGTTTCGGCCTCCAGCGCGAAGCGCTGGCGCAGCTCTTTTTGCAGGATCAGCAGCAGCGTCTCCGCCAGGACATTCTCGCGGGAACCGTTGGCCAGATGATGCCGGGAGTAGAGCTCCCGGGCCAACGCCAGATGCTTCTCCAGTTCGTCAGTGACCCGCTTGATCGAACGCCGGTGCAGGTCGCAGGCCGCGGAACCGACCCCCGGCAGGACACAGACCAGGGCCATGTGCTTGTGGATATCGCCCAGGGACTGCTGGATGGCATCGATCATCTGTTGCAACCGGTAGTCGCGTTCGCTGTCCGCGGCGATTTCGCCGGTAATGTCCTCCAGGGTCAACACGAATCCGTCAAGGGTGTGCTTCCCGTCATCCGAGGCGGTCACCGGCGCCATGTTGACGCGGATAAAACGGTCTCCGCACAACTTGGTCATCAGCCCAAGCACCGGCTTGATCTGGCCATGGCGCAGGGCAAGGGTCATCATCTCCAGGGCGTGGGCGATCGGCTCGCGGTCGAGCAGGCCGAAGACCGAGCGGCCAAGGCCAACGGTGTTGCCGGGCGCTTGTTGGCGGTTTTCCTCGGTGGGTGCCGCTTCCTCCAGATACCCTTGCGCCTTGCGGTTGTAGAGCAGGATCTGCCCTTCGGCATTGCAGACCAGCACACCATTTGGCCAATCCGAGAGCAGCGCGGCAAAGCGGTTGCGCTCCTGCTTGAGCGCGAGATTGGCCACCTCGGTCCTGGTTTCGACCTCGGCGTGCAGCTTCTGGAAGGCATCGGCCGATTCGTTGATCACCCCGGCCAGACGGGTCACCTCCTGTGCGCCGTCGATCCGGATGCGAAATTCCGGGTTGGCCACGGTGATCAGCCGGGTCTGCTCGGCCAGGCGCAGAATCGGGATGATGTACTCCCGGAACAGCCAACTGACCAGGGCACCGATGATCAGCACCAGCACGATGGCGCCAAGCAGGGGGAAGGCGACCAGCTTCGGGAAGATGGCGGCCGCCGCGGCCCGGTCGGCCGGGTCGAGGCCGAGGTAGGAGGCCATGAAGCTGCCGAAGATCGCGGCGAAGATCGCCGCGATGATCCCCGCCAGGAAGATCCAGTACTTGACCGCCGGGGACAGCTGCTCACCGAACCGTGCCTTCACATCACCCTCCTGTTCCTCTCCATTCTACTCAAATTTGCGGCGATGTCTCCGGAAACGCAATACGGGGGCAGCCGCCAGGCCACCCCCGTGTCTTTACGCAGCCTGTTCGGCTGGACGTTACTTCGGTTTCGCCGCCGGGGTGGCCGGGGCGGCCGGCTTCGACACCTGCTTGGCGACGATCTGATCCTTGATCTTCTCGTAGGTGGCGTCCGGCACGATCTGCTTGCTCTTCAGCTGGTCTTTCTTCTCGTAGGGGCGCCCGGCGATGATCTTCTTGGCATAGGCGTCACCAACGCCGGGGAGGGCTTTCAGCTGGGCTTCGGTCGCCGTGTTGATGTCGAGCGGCTCGACTTTCGCCGGAGCCGCAGCCGGGGCAGCCGCCGGGACATGATGAGCGGCCAGGGCAGGTGCGGCCAGGGCGAATATCAGCAGGGCGGCCATCATGATTTTCGTCATTTTGCGCATCTTTCTCTCCTTCTTCAGTGTTGGGGTGAAGCGCAGCCCACTAATGTACATGACCATGCAGCCGCGCCGGGTGGCGGTCTTGCAAAGCTCCACTGCGTTATAATAACGCCATTTTAAATTTTTTACCAAAAAAATACCCCACAGCAGGAGGTAGGCTGTGGGGCCAAGTTAGGAGGCTGTGCGTGAAGAAGTTTTTTCTCTCTCACGGTTCTGACTATACGCCTTTGCCCCAAGCAAATAAACGTGGAAGCCCGTATTTATTTGCATAACGAACCACAAACGGCAACTGGTCAAAAGCACAGAGCGCGACCGCTAACCGGCGCGTCGACGTTCGGATGGCGCGCCGGCACCTTTACAGGATGGCGATTGCGGCATAATATCGGCCGATTGGTGGATTTGATCATTTGTCATCAACACCGGGAGCAGGCAATGCACAAGGTCGATCGCTACCTTCTGAAAAATACCTTTTTCATTTTTCTGCTGGCCAACATCATCGCCTATATCCCGAGGGAGATAAACCTGTTCCCGGGACTGAACGCGACCGCCTTCTGCCTGTGCCTGCTGATGTTCTTTTTGATCCGGCTCACGGTCCGCCGCTATGCCGAGGAGTTCGGGAAAACCAGGGAGGCGGTCAAGGATCTGCTGGGGGAATACATCGAGGACGACAAGCGCGGCAAGGTCTCGTTCAACGACTACCTGAAGAGGCGGCAGGCACGGTCGGTGGCGGGCGGCGACGAGCGGCCGGGGCAAATCTGACGGGCCAATCATCTTTTCTGCAAAGGCCAGGGGCAGGGGCTCAGGCTGTGCCAACTTACGCCGGTTATGGCAGGGCCGCCAAGCGTTTGCGCACCAGCGCCAGATGCTCCTTGAACTGATACAGCGACCCCATGGATGACGTGTTAAATGGGGACGTTCATAATATTATAAGTTTGCCAGACTACTTAATTGCCAACCCCGCTTCACTGCCAACATCTCGCCCCGAAGCACCGCCTGGCTCACCGCCGGTTGGCTGAGCCCCAACGTCCGCCCAAGCATCGTCGCCGAATACCCCAACTCTCGCACCGCCCAGTAACAAAACAGACTGCGCGCCTGCACCCGTTCCGGCTGTTTTCCCGCAGATCGGACCTGCGCCGGATCGACCTCCAGTATTTCGGCCACCAGGTTGGTCAATGCAGTCAGGTCAAACCCGGCGCACTGGTAACGCTGCCGAGCGGTCTGCTTTATCGCAGCCTCCCTCAGGACTGCTTCCACAAATTCACCTTTACCGAGGACACGTTCATCACTCACCATCCGCTCATCACCAGAAGGATTTGGATGCGACGACACGCCAGCAAGACTGCTCCGCAGGCCGCCCCCAACCAGTTCTGGCCGTTTCCCCTGTCCCAAACCGTCGGCAACAAATGCAGCGTACTGCTGACGGGCTTGTTCTTTCTTGTTGCCAAATAGCGACAAGACATCATCGACGGCAACTGCCCCAGATTTCGTCAAGCCCAGCAGTTGCCGGTGGCCACTTGCACTATAACCGGTCAGGGCCTCGATGGAATCGACCAGTTTTGCGCGCAGTGGATTCAGATGGATATAACGCACTAGTTCCAGCAGATAGAGGTCATCCTGGCAGATTGTCGACTTGTACCTGTTCTGGAACAGGTGGCCGGTACGGTTGTGACGGTGATTAAAGGTAACAGCATAACCTGTCAGCAGTCGACGCATAACGGTGCTGATCGATGTCGCTCCGGTCCGCAGCAGCAGGTGAAAGTGGTTCGGGATCAGTGCCCAAGCATAACAGACCGTGGATGTCTCTGTAAGAATGGCTTCCAGGCGACTGATGAAATCTTCGCGATCAATATTATCGGTAAAGAGACAGCTGCGTTCGATTCCGCGGCAGATGATGTGGTGCAGAGCACCGGGGGCGTCTATGCGAGATTGGCGGGGCATGGTGAGAGTATGGCAGAGAAGATCGTATCCATCAAGATACTTATAATTTTATGAACGTCCCCTTGATGTCCTTATGATGTCCAGGTCGCTCACAACACAGTGAGGATCAAGGCTTTAATGGCGCTGACCGCTGTTGCCTGGCTGTCCGTCACCTGCGCCGTGAAGCTGTAGGTCCCCGCCGTGGTCGGCGTCCCGCTGATGTAGCCGGTGCTTGCCGCCAACGTCATCCCCGGCGGCAGGCTGCCGGCCGCCAGCGTCCAGTTGTACGGCTTGATGCCGCCCGTCGCGGCCAAAGCCTTGGTCGTCGCCGTTCCCACCGTAGCGTTCGTCAGGGTGGTGGTGGTTATGGTCAGAGGTCCGATGACCACCGTCAGGGTGAACGCTTTGGTGGCTGTCACCGACGGTGCCTGGCTGTCCGTCACCTGCGCCGTGAAGCTGTAGGTCCCCGCCGTGGTCGGCGTCCCGCTGATGTAGCCGGTGCTTGCCGCCAACGTCATCCCCGGCGGCAGGCTGCCGGCCGCCAGCGTCCAGTTGTACGGCTTGATGCCGCCCGTCGCGGCCAAAGCCTTGGTCGTCGCCGTTCCCACCGTAGCGTTCGTCAGGGTGGTGGTGGTTATGGTCAGAGGTCCGATGACCACCGTCAGGGTGAACGCTTTGGTGGCTGTCACCGACGGTGCCTGGCTGTCCGTCACCTGCGCCGTGAAGCTGTAGGTCCCCGCCGTGGTCGGCGTCCCGCTGATGTAGCCGGTGCTTGCCGCCAACGTCATCCCCGGCGGCAGGCTGCCGGCCGCCAGCGTCCAGTTGTACGGCTTGATGCCGCCCGTCGCGGCCAAAGCCTTGGTCGTCGCCGTTCCCACCGTAGCGTTCGTCAGGGTGGTGGTGGTTATGGTCAGAGGTCCGATGACCACCGTCAGGGTGAACGCTTTGGTGGCTGTCACCGACGGTGCCTGGCTGTCCGTCACCTGCGCCGTGAAGCTGTAGGTCCCCGCCGTGGTCGGCGTCCCGCTGATGTAGCCGGTGCTTGCCGCCAACGTCATCCCCGGCGGCAGGCTGCCGGCCGCCAGCGTCCAGTTGTACGGCTTGATGCCGCCCGTCGCGGCCAAAGCCTTGGTCGTCGCCGTTCCCACCGTAGCGTTCGTCAGGGTGGTGGTGGTTATGGTCAGAGGCCTCACCACCGTCAGGGTGAACGCTTTGGTGGTTGTCACCGACGGTGCCTGGCTGTCCGTCACCTGCGCCGTGAAGCTGTAGGTCCCCGCCGTGGTCGGCGTCCCGCTGATGTAGCCGGTGCTTGCCGCCAACGTCATCCCCGGCGGCAGGCTGCCGGCCGCCAGCGTCCAGTTGTACGGCTTGATGCCGCCCGTCGCGGCCAAAGCCTTGGTCGTCGCCGTTCCCACCGTAGCGTTCGTCAGGGTGGTGGTGGTTATGGTCAGAGGTCCGATGACCACCGTCAGGGTGAAGGCTTTGGTGGCTGTCACCGACGGTGCCTGGCTGTCCGTCACCTGCGCCGTGAAGCTGTAGGTCCCCGCCGTGGTCGGCGTCCCGCTGATGTAGCCGGTGCTTGCCGCCAACGTCATCCCCGGCGGCAGGCTGCCGGCCGCCAGCGTCCAGTTGTACGGCTTGATGCCACCGGTCGCGGCCAAAGCCTGGGAGGAAGACGTCCCCACCGTGGCATCCGTCAGCGTCCCGGTACTGATCGTCAGCGGCTCTACCACGGTCACCTTGCTGACGACCTCGCCGACATTCTCCGCCGCATCGTAGGCTCTGGCGGTCAGGGTGTAGCCCTTGCTGGCCAGGGAGAGGGTATCCCAATGGAAGCTGTAGGGAGCCGAGGTCGCTGTACCTTTCAAGGTGCCGTCGATGAACAGCTCGACCTTGGTCACCGCGACATCATCGGCTGCGGAGACGGTCACGCTCACCTGGCCGGAAACGGTTGCACCGTCAGTTGGGGCGGTGATGGCCACGGCCGGCGGCGTAACATCCACGGGCTGATTGTAGGTTTTCGCCCAGGTGAGGGCCTTGTAGACATTGATGCGGCCGTAGCCGAAGCTGTTGTCGAAGCCGGCCGGCCCCAGGTCGTCGGCGCTCTGGGTCAGGATGGCGACCACGTCGGCATTGGTCAGCGCCGGATTGGCCGCCCAGATCAGGCCGGCCAGCCCGGCGGTGAGCGGCGCCGAGAAGGAGGTGCCGTTCCAGGCGCCGTAGCCGCCGCCGTTGTTGGTGGTGTAGATGGACGCGCCGGGCGCCGCGACGTCGACCCACGAACCGAAGCTGGAGAAGCTGGCGAGCGTATCGCTGGAGGTGGTGGCCGTCACCGCGACCACGTTGGTGCACGCCGCCGGGTAATAGGGGGTACTGTTGGCATTGTTCATGGCCGAGGCGATCACCACCGCCCCCTGACTCCAGGCGTAGTTGACGGCGCTCTGCAGGGTCGACGAACTGCTCGCACCGCCGATGCTGATGTTGAGCACCCTGGCGCCGTGGTCGACGGCGTAGGTGATCGCCTTGGCGATATTGGAGTAGGAGGCGTAGTTGCTGGCATCGAGCACCACCAGCGGCATGAGCGGGCTGTCCCAAGCCACGCCGGCGACGCCTTGGCATTGTTGGAACTTGCCGCCGCCGAGCCGGCGACCGCCGTGCCGTGCCCCTTGACGTCGTGGGTATCGGTGTTGCTGCCGAGGAAGTTGTAGCCGGGGATCAGCTTGCCGGCCAGGTCCGGGTGCGCCGGGTCCACTCCGGAATCGATCACGGCGATGATCACGTTGCTGGAGCCGGTGGTGAGGTCCCATCCCTGGGGGGCGGCGATTTTAGGAAGATGCCACTGGGAGCCGTAGCTGGTGTCGTTGGGTACGGCCGAGCCTTCGGCAAGAAAGTTCTCCTCGACGAACTCGATATCGACGTTCCTGGCGAGGGCTGCCTTGACCCGGGCCAGGGCCTGCTCCGGCACCCTGATCCGCTTGACCTGTAGTTGCGGGATCTCGTCGAGTTCGCCGGCCCCGGCGGCCTGGAAGTGTTCGTTCAGCCGGGTCTGGCTGATGCCGGCCTTGCCCTTGACCAGCAACTCGCCCGGGACATATTTGTCCGCAGTTGTAACCGCCCAACTGCTGGGAGTGAAGATCAAGCAGGCCAAAGCCGTCATGGCCAGGAACAACCATTGCGATTTGCGGTAGGGCATTCTGATTACTCACTTGGAAGAATGATATCTATATCTTTTCGTATCCTACCTCCAGTGACACAAAACCATTAAATTTAACGTTAATAGGGCATGAGGTACACTCATCCCTCTAGCTACCGCCTTAGTTCACCTTCTTAGCTGGTTTCCTCCGGAAAGGCGACCATTGCCAAACATATCAAATGGATTTATAAAAAGCAAGTTTCGTGCCCGCTTAATTTCTTCGTCATATCGAATTGTTAATTGATGCATCAGAATGACATGCCGATTCTGTAAATTATTACGACATAAAGGCAAAGGGTGCCTACAGGGGCAGGAAGAAATCGATTAATTCAGAGAAAATTAAAGAGTTGAAATCCTCCGGAGTGGGGGCAGCGGTGTATTTAATTTTATGAACGTCCCCTTGATGTCCTCCTGACGATAATGAGTCCACTTTTGGCGGGATTACATAATATCGGCGCTCATTTGCCTTATCGTCGCGGTATAAAATGGACGTTCGCCGGTGTTGACAACCGTAATCACCATCTCTGCCTGAAATTTTGACTGGTCTTTCCTCAGGCCGTAGATCAGGTGCACCTTCCTGAACCATGCTTCTTCGACGCCCTCCAGGGAGGCGGATACCCCCTCAGGGGCAAGTCCCTGATCGTGCACAAAGAGACTATCAAAGGGCTCACCCATCAATTCTTTTTGCGAATAGCCGTAGAGGGCTTCTGCCTGACGGTTGAATAGAAAGATTTGGCCAGCGGGGAGAAAAGCGACGATCGCATCGCGGGCTGTCTCCACCAGGAGTCGGAAGCGCTTTTCTGATTCTTCAAGCTGATCGGTTTTAGCGGTGAGCTCTTGCCCCATGGCATTATAGGCGCTCACGAGCGTACCGATTTCATCCTGCCCGCTAACCTGCAAATCCGTCGTGAAACGTCCCGTATTGCGAACGGTTGATATTGCCGCAGCAAGATTGCCCAACGGAGTCAGGACCGCTTTGCGTAGAAGCAAGCCAAGGCAAATGACCAGGGCGACGAAAAACCCCGTCGTGGTCAGCAGCGTGCTCCGGAAACCGGCAGCCAACTGCTTTTCGAGCGGAGCCATGGGGATGGTGACCGACACGGCGCCGATGACATCGCCAACCCGGTAATTATAGGAAGAGTCCTTGTCCGGTGGATAGATTTGTCGCAGGAACAGCGGAGACTGCTGGGGGTCACCATGACACTCAAGGCAGCTTTCATCGACATAAGCGGCTTGAAGATAACGAAACACCGGATTGCCATCGATATTCGTAAACTCGGCAACCTGCTTTAGGTTCTTCTCTTCGGCAAAGCGCCGAAGCATAACCTGCTCATAAATATCCGGGGCATTGCCAGGGTTGCGAAATCGGCTCGACGTATGGCGAATAGTGTAGGCGAGGTCCTCCGCGACCAATTGTCCCACCCGGTTGGCAGCGACTACGGGTATTATGCCGTAGCGGTCTTTGTTCAATTCGATATGACCTGCCTTAAGCTGCCGGGAGAGATATTCTCTGGTCCGGGTCGCCTCTGAGGTGATGATCTTTGCCTTGTCAATGGCCTCGGAAAAGAGCAAGTCGCGCTGTTGCCGGTATTGCCAGAAAAGGCTGATAACCAGGAAAACGGCGAGTACCAGGAAGAGGAGAATGTTGATTTTGGCGCGTAAACGCAACGTTTGCCACATGGTCATACCTCTTTCGCTTTCAGGTCAGAAGTGACCAGCTGATTATAGCGGCATCATCGCTCCCCACAAGGGAAGTCCGTCTTTCCCAAACATTCACTTTCGACCGCCAGAAAAGTCCGGTCATCCCCTTTTCTTTTCAGCAGCCCCTTCCGTCTCACGGCACACAGTCGGCACGAACGGTTCCATCCGCGGCTCTTTGGGCAGCCCGAGCAAGGCTCTCGCCTGATTGAGGGCATCATCGATGTTGCCATGCACGTTGTCCTCACCGATCTTGTCGAGCAAGCCGGAACGTTCCAGGGCGATCAGTGGCTGGGCATGCACCCCGGAGAGAATCAGGGTGGTCTGCTCGCGGCGGCTCCTGGAGTAGACACTCTCAAGTGCCTGCAGGGCGGTGGCATCGAGGGAGAGCACGTGACGCATGCGCAGGATCAGGATGCGCGGTTTGGCTTCGACTTCGCCGATGGCACTCTTGAACTTGTCGGCAGCACCGAAGAAGAACGGCCCCGATACCTCGAATACCTCCACTCCAGCGGGAACCTTACGGCGATTCAGTCTCAGCGGATCGTCCGGATTTTCTTCCTCCTCCGCATTGAGCATATTGGTGACGTAGCCGACCTGGGTGACTTCGGCCATACGCCGCATGAAGAGCAGAGCGGCCAAAACCACGCCCACCTGGATGGCCACGGTCAGATCGACCAGCACGGTGAGCAGGAAAGTGCTGATCAAAACCATGATGTCGCTCTTTGGCCCGCGGAACATCTTGATGAACAGGTGAGTTTCACTCATGTTCCAGGCGACGATGGCCAGGATTCCGGCGAGGGTGGCCATCGGGATCAGCGCCGCCCACTCGCCGAAAAAGAGCATGATCAGCATGAGGGTCAGGGCATGAACGATGCCTGCGACCGGGGTACGCCCGCCGTTCTTTATGTTGGTGGCGGTGCGGGCAATCGCCCCGGTGGCCGGGATACCGCCGAAGAGCGGCGAGGCGAGGTTGGCGACTCCTTGAGCGATCAGTTCCATGTTGGAGCGATGGCGCCGCTCGGTCATGCCGTCGGCGACCACTGCCGAGAGGAGCGATTCGATCCCGGCCAGCAGGGCGATGGTCAGGGCCGGCGAGAACATCAGCTTACAGAGTTCCCAGTTGATGTTCGGCAGGTGCGGCGCCGGCAGGGTGTTCGGCACCGCCCCAAAACGGCTGCCGATGGTCTCGATCGGGATATTGAGCAACTGCACGGCGGCGGTGGTAGCGATGATGGCCACCAGTGAACCGGGAATGCGGCGAGTAATGCGTCGGCCAAAGGAGGACAGTCAGCACGGTGGCGACGGCGATCACGGCCGCCCACGGATTGACACTCCCGGCATGTGCGGCAAACGCCTCGACTTTTTCGATGAACTCCGAAGGCACCTTCTCCATGGTCAGGCCGAAGAAGTCGCGCATCTGGCCGACCAGGATGATCAGGGCGATTCCGGCGGTGAATCCGACGGTGACCGGGTAGGGGATGAACTTGATCACCGTGCCCAGTCGGGCCAATCCCATCAAGATCAGCATGCCCCCGGCGAGCAACGTGGCGGTTGCCAGTCCGTCGTAACCATACTTTTCGACAATCCCGTAAATGATGACGATAAACGCCCCGGTGGGGCCACCGATCTGCACCCTGCTACCGGAAAGCGCCGAAATCAGAAAACCAGCAATGATGGCCGTATACAGCCCCTGCTCGGGCTTGACACCGGAAGCGATAGCAAAAGCGATTGCCAGGGGGAGAGCGACCACGCCGACAATGATGCCGGCCATCAGATCCTTGGAAAATTGCGCGGAGGAATACCCTTCACGCAGCACAGTGAACAGTTTGGGGGTAAATTCGGCTCTCAGCATCATGGCCTCCGAGAGCCCGGGCGGTGGGTTGGACCGTCTGGGTGTTGGGTTGGGTGGTGATAAATGGCCGTCAGACCGGTAGGAGTATAGCCCCCCGAAAGCGACACGGACAAGTTAATTCCCCCCAGTATTGCAAGCAAAATAGTGAATTTCCCCCAGAAAGCGAGAAGCCTGACCGGCAGGAAGTGGCGCCGGAAAATCATCTTACATATTACGTTTTGAGAGTCGAACGGGACCAATTGCCGTTATAAGCCGATTATCAAATCCCCTGCCAAATAAGGCGGTCCCCCGCCAATTACATAGCCTATTTGCTTAGATGTTGCCGAGCCAGGACGCCGGAGAGCCAAATCCATTAGCCAAGACCATCCACAACCTGGCCGCCGCTTGCGGGGAGTCATTATTTCTTCTCTGGCCCTTTTTCTGCCCGCAACTGGAATATGCCCTAAACTTCGCTAGAATCTGCCACATGAACAGAGCTACCACCAAAGCCGCTTCAATTGTCCAGCTACTTCTATGCATTGCATTGACCGGATGCATCCTGATTCCGCTGCCCACATCGGAGAGTAAGGTACTCTTAGGGCAGCCTGTCTCCGACGAGCAAGTCGCTTTGCTTGCTCCGGGGGTGTCAACGCAGTCGGATGTCATCCAACTCTTCGGTACCCCGCGTATCTTATGGGAGGATGAGCGGATATTCGTTTATCCATGGGATGTCCGCCAGGGGATTCTTCTCTGGGCGGTTGGCGGCGGGTATACAGGGGCGGCAGGTTTGGAAGAAATCCCCAGACACTGCCTCCTGCTCATTCAATTCGACCACGACAAAAGGGTTCTGCGCTACGAGAAAACCGTCTGCCCGCTCTCGGAAACGTATGCAGAATGCCTGCGAGAATGGGCCCGAAAGCCGTCAGTCGGTAACACTCAACTGCCGCAAATAAAACTCGAATGAAAAATCTGCCGTTGATTCGTGAAGCCCTCAAATTTTTCGCGACCCTGCTCCTCGCTGGCCAGATAGCCGGCTGCACACCTTTCTACCTGATTAACGAAGAAGATCGCATTGCGGTCATGAGTAGGCGTAGCGCCCTGGTTCTGCTGCGGGTTGAATGCAATATCGATCATCAGCCTTATGAACCCTTCCCCTCCAGCGTGTCGATGGACAACATAACTTTCGGCCTGGGAACATTCGAAACTGTTGGAGAACCGCAATATGTCATAAACCGCTACTTATCGGACGCATCGCGTCAGGCCGGATGGACCTTCTTGCTCCTCCCCCCGGGCGTATACTACCTGACCATTCGACCTCCCCAGCGCAGTGACTGGTATGCCTACGAAAAAATGCTCAAGACCGGGCCAAGGTGGCGTATTGATGTCCCGGGCCAAGCCCAACTGATCTATGTCGGGACTATATCCCTTACGGGAGTTGGCGATCCCTTGCTATTTGGAGGGAACATTTTAAGAACCATCAATGTTGACGACATTCCCATCAGGAACGAGCAGGACCTGGCCGTCAGCCTACTAACAACACACTTCCCAAATAACACCGGGGTATCGACCATTCTCATGCAGAGGTGGACACCAGGCGATCCGATCATTATTCGCTCGACAGTGCCCCCCGCAGCACTTCAACCGAGCGCAGACAGTCAAGGGCATAAGCAATCATCACAACACCCTTGAACCGTAAGAATTTGTATCAGGAATTTGACTCGTCATTCAAACTGCTAGGCACCTTTACTCAAATTTTCTGCCCAACGAGAACGGCCACCCGGTGATCCAGGTGGCCAATGTTTTCGGTGTCGTAAATGTGGAGGTCATTAGAGTTTCTAGAAAATGTGTTAGACGGCGGTTTACTGTGCTTGTAAACATCACCGCGGCATCAGCGCAAACACACCCCAGCCCAGATATTCACGCGTGTAAGCGGCGTAGCGCTCGGGTTCCGAGGTCAGTTTGGCTCGAACATCTTTGGCGAACTCATCGTCGGAGTTGGCTTCAAGCCATCGGCGCATGGTAAGCCATTTGGCCGCCTCGTATCTGTCCCAGCCATCTTGGTCAGCCAGAACCATTTCAACGACGTCGTAGCCAAGGCGGCCGAAAGACGCGAGAAGTTCTGGAAGCATGAGAAAGTCGGAGATTGAGTTGGCAAGACACTCCTTGGCAACGTCTTCCGTCGGCGGCAACTGCCGCCAGTAGGGCTCGCCGATGAGGATGATCCCCCCGGCGCGCAGACTCCGCGCCAGAAGCTCAATAGTGCCGGCGACTCCCCCGGCGATCCAGGTGGCACCGACACAGGCTGCCACATCGGCCTTCTCGTCAGATACATAGCCGGCAGCATCGCCATGGATGAACTTGACTAGATCGGCGACGCCGAGTTCTACGGCACGGCGTTTCGCTTGCTCCGTGAACAACTGGCTCATGTCGATGCCGGTGCCGATGACGCCGTGATCGCGTGCCCAAGTGCACAGCATCTCCCCTGAACCGCTGCCGAGATCGAGTACTCGGGCCCCCGATTCCAGACGCAACGCAGCGCCGAGAATGGCGAGCTTTTCCGGTGTGATCGGGTTGTGGATGCGGTGAGCACTCTCAGTTATGTTGAATATCCGCGGGATATCCACTGTGGAAAATCTCCTTACGGGTGTTAGTAGATTCGGTCAGGGCCTAACCATTTGATAGTTCCGGGCGGATACGGTTTTCCCTATCTAGTTGCACCACATTACTATTTCCCACCTCTACTACCGCAGCAAAAGAATTCTCGATGGTCCAGAATAGCCAGCGCGATTCCCCCGAGTATGGCCACGGACGCCAGTGCTAGGCGCAGGGTTATGGCCTCACCGAGGAAAGCAATACCACCGAATGCAGCTATCAACGGAACGCTGAGTTGGACTGTCGCAGCGGTGGTCGCTTTCAATTCAGGTAACGCGGTGTACCAGATGGCATATCCTATTCCAGAAGCGAGCACCCCGGAACAAATAGCATACCAGAACCCGGTAACATCCAGCGATGTGCCTTTATACATCAACACGCTCAACACTGCCGCCATAGGGACAGCACGCAGAAAATTCCCGGCGGTTGCCTTGGTGGGAGCACCTGTGCCCTTCCCATACAAGGAATAGGCGCCCCATGCCGCCCCTGCACCTAACATCAACAGAGAAGCGAACAATGGTGGGGCAGAAAGGCCTGGCAGCAACAGGCTGACAAGCCCCCCAAGGGCGAGAAAAAACCCGATAAATTGAAGTTTCCGCAAGCGCTCTCCACTCCGAAGGCCATACCCGACCATCGTAGCCTGAACCGCTCCAAAGAGTAGCAGTGCACCCGTTGCCGCGGTCAGGCTCACGTACGCATAAGAAAAGCCGGCTGCATAAATGAACAAGGCGAATGCCGACAACCACCTCCCTCCGACCAGAGGGCCGTGGCGTATCCGCGCGATCACCCAAAGCGCTGCGGCTCCCGATATCAATCGGATCGTTGTAAAGCTCGCAGCGTCTATGGCGGTGTCTTTTAGCGCGATGCGGCACAAGATTGAATTGCCTGCAAATGCAACCATTGCCACCGACGTTAGTACGACTATTCGTACACTCGACATTTCAATCCTTCAGGCAGCGTCCAGAGAAGCCACCGCATGATTAAAGCTTAGCCGCCCATACGAGTGATTATTAGGCCTGATTTTTTTAAACATCAAATATATATTGCAAGCGTTCTAGTCAAGAAATGGCTCTGAAGAAGTTGCCGTGAGACTCAACGTTTTCTTCGCGATATTTTCATTGCCCCCTTGACCTGACTGCCACCCTTTCCCCAAGCAAGACAGCCACCCCGCTCTCGAGGTGGCCGCTGTTTTCGGTGTCGCAAATGTAGCGTTCCGTTAGACGCCGGTTTTTGCCTCAGGTAACGTGCAATCTGCCAACGAAGCATCGCGTCCACGTTGCGAATACTTTGCGATGGTGATTTTCACGATGTGGTAAAATTACCACCAAGAAAACCACAGAAAGGAAAACGGCTATGTCGGAGGTCATACACACATCACGGATCACCATCACAAGAGACCGAGGGCCTATCAGAATCGCTCATATAGAAGGTTTTTCTGAGCCGGTTTTCTACGGGATCCACGGAGGTATAAAGAATTTCTACAAAGTCGACCCGGTCGAAGAACATGCCGCCACTCTGGATCACATCGTTGGTGCTGTTGCTGCTTGAATGATGGGCACCTTCGCCAGCGTGCTGGCGACCAAGAAAATCAGAACTCACAGCGACCGCTTCCGTGCCAACGTCGAAGGGGACATCGAGAACGTCGCTGGCGTCCTCAAAATTACCGTGATACGAGTTCACTATGAGCTGAAGCTGAATCCTGAAGAAGAAGCCGATGCTCGGTGGGCCATGGAGAATTACATCGAGAAGTGTCCTGCAGCAATGAGCGTCACGGGGTGTATCCGAATTGAACATTCGCTGGATCGCAGTGCAGCATGAGCAAAATGCGCATTAAATAACCCAAAAGCAAGCCTTCGAGTACCCAGAAATCCTGCCAAAGAAAACGGCCACCCGGTTCGCCAGGTGGCCGCTGCTTTTGGAGTCGTAAATGTGGCGTTCAGTCAGACGTC
>CAVVUQ010000008.1:0-66281 GCA_963751525.1 uncultured delta proteobacterium
GAGATAGCGGGTCGCCACGAACGGGTCGGCGAAGGGGAAGTCGTAGCCGCCCTCGGCCGCGAATACCGGTGTGCACCAGAGCAGGACGCTAAAGAGCAGTAAACCGTGAAAAATTTTCATTCATCTTCTCCTTTAGTTGATTTACAAGCATAAAAATGACACGTAATCAAGATTTGGTCCTGGCTAATATCGGTTTGACTGATGCCTTGATCTATGAAGTAGGAATGCCTGGCTCATAAATATTTCACCTTAGATATCATTTGGTGTGGTGCTGTTGAATCCGATCCCAATACTTGGAGTTTCTGTCCGTAGCTGCTCTACCAGTTCCAAACCACCGATCCTTGTCACCTCGTAAAAATCGATCTCTGGATGACGATGCGAACGTTCCATGGATTCAAGCACCCGATAATACAAGAGAGACCGCAAATGTCGATCGAGGGCCTCGCGCGAATTCCACTGCTCCGTGTAACACACCGCCCCCCCTCTTCCAGGTTCCACTGAGACAGAGCACCCGAGACAGTCGATATTATATTCAATCGGGTATTTCATGCTGACGAGGACATCAATGACGGCCTGCTTACACCTTGGAGGTGGGTAGATCCTGAGCACAGAGAGGTACATTCCTCTGATGATGTGCCAAAAGCATACCAAAAAATTCCGAAGAGGGATCTGGTCTACAAAATGTTGATTGGAAGGGGATTCGGGTTTCTTGTCGCGGAGAAAACGGCTCTGTTGGACGTGGCATGAGATGAGATATCACCCTTTAAGGTGAGATGTCACCCGAAGTGTTTAGGGAACGGCCAAAGGGAATACCCAGTTTGCGCATCCGCGAATATAGCGTTCCAGGATTCAATTCAAGAAGTTCCGCAGCACCGCCATGCCCCTTGATACGTCCGTGGGTCGTAGCGAGGATAGCCAGAATATGGCGACGCTCGATCTCTTCGAGGGATGTTGGTGTGCCGTTCCGCTTTATTTCAGGAACTGATCGCTGCAATTCAAGTTTTTCGCCATTACTGATAATCATCGCATGCTCGATGATATTGCGCAGCTCGCGAATGTTCCCAGGCCAATCATAAGCATTCAGCATTTCTATGTCGCGTTTGGTGATCCGGCAGATCTTTTTCCCCATCTTTTCATTGAATTCGTTGACAAACTCCCAAGCCAACTGGGGAATCTCCTCCTGGCGCTGCCGCAGGGGCGGAAGGTGAATTGGAAAGACATTGAGACGATAGTAAAGGTCGCGACGGAAACGCCCTTGTTCGACATCGGCAGCCAGATCACGGTTGGTAGCTGCGATGATCCGCACATCGACCTTGATGGTCTGCGGATTGCCGAGCCGTTCGAACTCTCCCTCCTGAAGCACGCGAAGAAGCTTGACTTGTATGTCCAGTGGCAACTCACCAACCTCGTCCAAGAACAGGGAGGAACCGTTTGCCAAATCAAACCGTCCTACTTGCCGGCCAAGAGCTCCGGTGAAGGCGCCTTTTTCGCGGCCGAACAGTTCACTTTCCACCAGGGCTGCTGGCAGAGCGGCGCAATTGACGACAACCATCGGTCGCTTGCTGCGGTTGCTGCGCAGGTGGATGGTCTGGGCAAGCAGCTCCTTTCCGGTCCCGGTTTCCCCTTAAATCAGCACCGTGCTTCCAGTCTGGGCAACTTGATCGATCTTGGCACTGATCTCCTGCATGCTTCTGCCGACACCATGCAATCCTCGGCGACCCTGGTGTGACACAACTTCGTTACGCAAGTAGAAGTTTTCCGCTTCGAGCAGTTCCCGAAGACGCTCGATCTCGCGAAATTGATCTCGAACCCGCTGTTCCATCGACTTGCGTTCTGTCACATCAAGCGTCACCCCCATGAGCCGAAGGCATCCAGACCCATTCACCGCCTGGAGTCGGCCACGGGAGTTCAGCCATCGCATTTGCCCATCGAGAGAAATTATCCGGTATTCAACGTTGATCTCATCACCGGTGCGACAGGCTTCGTCAATCACCGCGCTGATCAGCGCCCTGTCATCGGTTTGGACCTTTGTTAAGAAACGCTCAAGAGTCAATTCCAGATCAGGTTCGAAGCCAAATATCTCCCGGATCTTATCCGTTATCCAAATCTTACCACTACTGAGATCAAGTGCCCAAAGCCCGGCAGTTGCAGATGCCGCCGCCAAATCAAGGCTCTCCTTGGAAAATAGCAATTTATTCTCGACATCGCGCCGTTGCAGAGCGCTGACAAAAATTTCACCGAGTAGGCGAAGATGGGTAATCAACTCATCGGGCCAGTCACGTTCGACTTCCAAGGCGTTAATAAAGAAGATGTGATGGACGCGATGGCCGATGAAGAGCGGGATGTCCAGGAACGATTTGATCCCCATCAGGGCACATGATTGCCGGTCGACTTCTGCCTCGGGAGGGAGTTCGTCACACTTCGTAATCGCTATGGTATTCCCTAGTCCAACCAATCGATGGGCCAGCCAGGGGAACAACTCCACCAGGTTGATCTCGCCGGGAATCTGTTCAAGCTCATCGCGATACCAGGCGTGCGAAATCTTTACGACAGGAGAATCCTCCCAAACCTCAAGTAGACCGCCACGATCTATACCTAGCGGCTGCAAAGTTTGCCGAAGTGCGTCAAGGATATCGGCATCGAGATGTTCATTCGAAGCCTTGACCAACCGTGCGGAAACTTCTGCGATCAGCCGGCTGTAACCGGTTGGCAACAGCGTAGGCGTTATTGATGCGGCGGCGTTGCCGTTCAGATCGCACGTTTCTGTATCGTGACCCATGATTCCCCGCTCTAGTGATCAGACTTATCCTCATGAAAAAGAATAATGACCGGACAAGACTTAACTTAACTTGTGGGTTGATATTTCACCCCTTAATTTGTTTCTCTTATAGTGCAGTTCATTTTGGAAATCAATGTTTCCCTTGCCAAACGATAACGGCCACCCAGATGTCCTGGTGGCCGTCAGTTGTTGTGTCATAAAGGAGGCGTTCAATAGGGTTTGCGAAGTTTCCCCAGGAACATTTCGATACTAGCTCAGAAGGTGGTCCTTACAGCCCACCGCCCCAGCGAGTCTGCCAAAGGATGCCAAGCAGGTCGAAGTCTCCCCCGGCGGTCGTGTGGATCGGTGAACTGGCGTATAACTTGACCGAGTTGTAGCGGTTGACAGGTAGTGCCAGTGTAACGCCTGCCCGCGAGTTGTCCTGCTGGTCATCGCTACGCACCCCGTCGATGGTGGTACGCCCCCCGTGATCGTAGGTGCCGCTCATCGCCGCCCAGATACCCCGGCCAAAATTGTACGTGGCATGCACCTGGGTGGTGTAGACGGGGTCCTGTTCAAGCGTTTTGCCATTCATGAAATCATCGTTGTCGGTGAAAAGGAAAACCCCGCCGGAAAGCTCCACGACGAAATCCCCCCAGGCCTTTGAAACCCCGATATCCGGCTTGACGAACCAGCGGTTATTGCCAAGGTTCACCATCCTGTCATCGTCATACTGCCCAAGGGGCGCGGACACCTGCACACTGGCCCCGACCAGCAGATCCTGTTGGTAGTCGGCAAATTCCTGTACGGACAGTGCTGGGGCGCCAAGGAAGTTGATGGAAAAACGGGCTCGTGGATCGAGAAAGCCCGAAACGTTGCGCGTCCTTGGTTGCCCGGCAAATATTGCCTCGCCAGACAGGTCGGAATACCCCACGATGATGTCGAATTTCGCGGACTTGCCCCAGACGTCCATGGAACGTGCATAGGCCAACAGTGCGGTATCCATGGTCAATTCGGCATCCTTGATTGGCGAGGAACCGGACGTTGCCAGACCGCCATCAGTATATGCGTACCCGCCGAGCAAAAAATTAACGCCGATCGGCGTATTCACATACGCCCGCGGCTCTATTTCCCCCGCTTCCGCATGCATGGCAACAAATACGAAAGCCAAAAGGATGAAACATTGGACAGAGATTTTGAGCCGGACCATGGTGTTCATGAAACTCCGCATGACATCAGAATATGGCACAGTCGTTTTCGGCGAGTGTAAACAATCTCATAAGTTGCGTCACAACAAAAGTTAGATTTCGATGCGCGGCGGAGGAAGGCGGAGTTTCAAATATCCTGCTCAATGAAAAAGCCCCCGGTCTTACGATCGAGGGCTTTTAGAATTAATTTCCGGAAGGAGTGCGACTCATTCTGTAATGTTGTATCCCTTGCCTGCCATACAGGCGTTGTATGTCTGCTGCGATTCAGCAGAGGGGGCCGCCGTCTGCTGCACATCTTGCTGCTGCGAAGACTTTCGATTCGCCCTGCGCTGGCTTGCCCCGCCCACGACTGCACCGGCAACTGCGGTATCCTTCGCATTCTCCTGCCGGTATTCTTTTTTCACATCATCGTCAACTTTGTCGTAGGCCTCATGTTGGTTGCCACGCACCTCCGCCGCCGCTGCACCGACTGCTGCACCGGCAACCGCACCACGCAGGCGGCCGCCTTTGGCGGTGCCGGTTTCGGTAGTAGCTGTCGTAGTGGCAGCTGCGCTATCTGCCTGCGCCTTGCAGGCAGACACATCGGCCTGGATCTGCTCAGGGCTCTGCCCTTTCAGAGGGACGACGGTTTCTGCAAGGGCGACGATTGCGGTGAGGGCAAGGGTGAAAATGATCAACGCAACGTGGGTCACTTTCAGGCTCATGTTGTCTCTCCTGTCGAAATTAAGTATTAGGAACAACGATACACCAACCACACCCTATTGCAAATTACGCAAATGCGGCAGCGACCTTTCAAGAAGTTGATTCACAGAAAGAGAGAAGAGTTTAGTAGGCAACGACGGCGTTTATCAAATCTCCTGATACGCACGAATTTGAAAAATGGTAATATCACGCTAGTATTTTAGGCGAAATATTTGGGGTCATTACTGGAACAAACGGGTCGAGAGGGTAGGCGTATGCCGATCACAATCAAGACTCATCCGTACCTGGATGATGCGGTCTTGCTTCTCGAAAAATTATCTGCCGGCCAACCGGCACGGCTCCGCCGCTCAGTTCAAAAGCGCTGGACAACGCAATGAAAGAGCAAAAAATAGAAAAGAAAAAGACTGACTGGGGTTTTGTGGCCTTCGGAGCGATGATGGTAGTTGTCGGGGCCTTCATGATCTTCCAGGGGATTTCCGCAAACAATGCCGGAGTAATAATTCCAGCCACAACCAAATCAGGACCAATGACAGGATTACAGTCGGTGATTTACGGAGTCATTGCAGTAGTTGCAGGCCTGGCTTTTGTCGGCAACGTCGTGCTTAAAGCCTTTAAGAGTAAAAACGGAGAGTCCAGCCAGGTCACTGGACCTGACCGATAAACTCACCAGGTCAGCACCCGTAAGCTTCCCTTGAAATAGACAATTCAAAACGAGACAAGCCTCCCGCAGTGGTCTTCACCCTAAAACTGAGACCGCACTATTTCCGCCAAATTCCCACTCACCTTAATCAGCAATATGTCTGCACGTTGACGGCTGCTCGATTGAAAACAATAGGCCACCCCTGGCATCCAAAGGTGGCCTCTGTGTCATATTCATGCGTACCCCCGGCAATTCGACTGTCCTGCAACCAGAACCGATCCGATCTTGCCACCCCCAACAGAGATACTTTTATCAAACACCTCGACAATTAGCAAAGGAGAATGGTTCTAAGAAGATGCCGGTCGGAACCGTCTCGCAAGTTGCGCCGCAGAAATCTGTCCAAGCTGATGAAACCATCAGTGGCGATTATCAAATCCCCTGGTGGCTGAGAAGGCCGGTTAAGGCATTGTCCAAAGGCTGCGGAGAGGAACAGCGAACAGTCCGGTACCAAACGAAACCGTCATTTCACCATCGTAAAGGACCACCCCCGAGGCAAACCGTTCACCGGATGCCTCCTTGAGTTTGCGCAATCCGCGGAAATCCGACGCAGTCACCGTCGCGGAAGCTTTAACCTCGATGCCGGCAATGCGCTGCCCGCTCCCTTCCAGAACTATGTCGACCTCCACCCCATCCTTGTCGCGGAAATGATGAAAGCTGACGGGCGCTTCGTGCCAACTCGCATGTCGGCGTAGTTCCTGGTAGACGAAAGTCTCAACCATCTGCCCCAGCAGTTGGCGATCATTTACAAGTGCCGCGGCATCGACTCCCAGCAGGGCACAGGCCAGCCCCGTGTCTCCCAGATGCAGCTTGGGAGTCTTGATCAACCGGCTCAGACGGTTGCTGTGCCAGGGGGGCAATTCTTCCAGCAGGAACACCCGCGCCAGCAAAGTGAGATAATCGCGGATCGTTGGCCGGCTCAACTGAAAGGGTGCAGCCAGATCGGCCACATTCAGCAGTCGTGAGGTCTGTCCGGCGGCCAGCGTCAGCAATCTTGGTATGGAATCCAGCGCACTGACACGCGCCAGGTCGCGCACATCACGTTGCACCAGGGTCTCGACGTAATCGCGGTACCAGGTTGCCCGGCGTCGCGGCAAAGATCGCGCCAGTGCCGACGGGTAGCCACCGGCAACGATCCGTTCAACCAACTCTTTGCCAAGCCGTGCCTGGGGGGAACTCTTGAATCCCTTGCTGAAAAGAGCAGAGAGGAAGCCGGGAGGATGGGCCGCCAATTCGGCTTGCGCGAGGGGGTGCAAACGCAAAATCTCCATGCGTCCCGCCAGCGAGTCCGCCAACTTTGGCAGCAGCAGGATATTGGCCGAACCGGTCAGGATGAAACGCCCTGGCCGGCGATTACGATCAACCGATGCCTTCAGAGTCGTGAACAGTTCCGGAACCCGCTGTACTTCATCCAACACCACCCTGTCCGGCAGATCGGCGACAAAACCGACCGGATCGGCTTGAGCCGCCCCGCGCAGCACATCGTCATCGAAACTTACGTAGGTATAGCCCGCCGCATCCCCCACCATGCGGGCCAGCGTGGTCTTGCCGCATTGACGGGGACCGTGCAACAGGACAACTGGAGTATCGGCCAAAGCCTCGGTTAAGCGAGGATGGACAAATCGAGTAAAGAGCTGAGTATCAATCATGCGGCTGATTGTAAATTAAGCTCCGGCCAAATGAAAGGATAATGTTCGACTATATGAAAGGTGCTGGGATGAATATCGCTTGGAATTTCATAGTCCGAATCATCACATAAATCGTACTACGGAAATATGCTCAGGCCAGCAACCCAGTCTGGCCCGATTATCAAATCCCCTGCCGAATAATACGGCCACCGGGGTATCCAGGTGGTCATCATTGTTATGTCACATTTATAGCGTGCAGTTAGACGCCGGTTTTTGACTCAGAAGTCGTGAATAACAAGTACGGCTCTACACCTGAATAAGTGGGGAGCCGATTAATTCCATTATCTTTCTATGGCTCGAATTGCATCTGCTCGCTGCTTGCACTGCGCAGCTTTATCAAATTGCTTCGTCGCAGAATAAAGTAAAGCGAGGTTGTTCAGGATGTTAGCTACCTTAGGATGGTTTGGTCCGAGCGCTTCCTCGCAAATAGTCAGTGAACGACTGAAGAGTGGTTCGGCTTTTTCATATTGCCCTTGGGAATAGTACATAAACGCAAGGTTGTTAAGACTAGTCCCAACTAAATGATGATTCGAACCGAGTGCTTTCTCGCGGATAGCCAGCGAGCGCTTATAAAGGGGTTCGGCCAAGTCATATTGGTTGCGGGAATCATATAAAGATGCAAGGCTATTCAGCGCATAGGCTACATCTGGGTGATCTTGGCCAAAAACATTTTCGCTAATAGCCAGCGAGCGCTTGTAAAGGGGTTCTGCAAGCGCATATTTGCCTTGGTACATATACACGTGTCCGAGGTTGTTCAGAGTTGCGGCCACCTCTTGACTGTCGGAGCCGAATTCCCGCTCAGAAATAGCAAGCGATCGTTTAAATAGTGGTTCAGCCAGTGCGTATTGTCGTTGATCAGAGTACAGTAGTGCGAAATTACTTAAGGCTTTAGCCACCTCCGGGTGTCCCTGGCCAAGTGTTTTTTCAAATATTTTCAGCGAGCGTTTATAGAGTGGTTCGGCCTGCGAATATTTTCCTTGCATGCGATATAACGCTGCCAAATTGTCCAAGATTATTGCCACGTTGGCGTGCTCCTGACCAAAAATCTTTTCGTCAATAACCAGCGAGCGTTTGTAGAGGGGTTCGGCTTGTGCATACCGACCCTGTAAACGATAAACGTCTGCAAGATTATTGAGGGTTGCAGATAGAGTGGGATGCTCAAGCCCGAAGGCCTTCTCATAAATTGCCGCTAGTTCCGTATATAATGATTCTGCCTGTGCATACTTGCCTTGGGCTGTGTATGTGACCGCCAACATGTCCATATGTGTAGTCACAACGAGGTGGTCTTGGCCAAGAACCGGCTTGTATATTTCCAGTGATCTGATTAAAAACGGTTCAGCTTGAGTGTATTTCCTCTGATCGTAGTATAATAGAGCGAGGCTGCTAATGTTTGTAGCCACAGCGGGGTGATTTTGGCCGAAGGACTTCTCGCATATTGCTAGCGAACGCACAAATAGTGGTTCAGCTTGAGAATACTTTTTTTGTTTATAATAAATCGTAGCTAGTATATTAAAACTATCAGCCAGACCATAGTTTTCCTGCGCAAGCGCCTTTTCATAGATTGTTATGGCGCGGTTGCAGAGTGGTTCAGCTAGGGCATATTGGTTTTTCAAGAGATAAATAAAAGCAAGATTATTGAGGCATATCGCTACATCAGGATGTTCAGGACCGACAGCTGTTTGTGCAACATCCAAAGCCCTCTTAGCCACAATAAGTGCTTGATCGTAGTTTCCTGACACTGCGTATTCTGCTCGTTCCTGATAGAGTGAGGCCCATTCGCTCCCCGCGTCTCGAGCAAAAGCAACGTGCGTGTTATCCAATAAAAGGATTAAGAATAAAAAAGTTAGCAAAATTATTTTTATATGTGACCTACATGCTCTCTCCATAACTCCCCCGGCAACCAGATCGCCCTAAAACAAAAATTTTCTCGATTTGTCATTTCCTGAAGGTTAAGCATATCAGGCAGATAGTGTTTTTCAACAATCACCGAGGGCACTCTCACAACTATCGGCGTTTAATAAATTGATTTGCTGAAAACGGCCATTAACCACTTCGCACGTCAGAGGTTGTCTCACATCTACTGCCCAATAAGACGGCCACCCAGATCTCTGGGTGGCCGCTGTGGCAGTTGCTGTAATATGGAGCGTACTTTTGGGATGTCGGTGTCTGCCCCGTGCTCCCTGCAACATAAAATGTCCAGCCGCGGCAGTTAATCTTTTTTCACCCCCGAGCCTGTTGCCTTAACGCCAAATCGAGCAGCACCAGCGCGGCCATGGTCTCGACAATCGGCACGGCGCGCGGCACCACGCACGGATCGTGGCGGCCCTTGGCGGCCAGTTCCACCGGATTGCCGTTGAGGTCGACGGTCCGTTGCGGCTGGCCGATGGTGGCCACCGGCTTGAAGGCGACCCGGAAGAGCAGCGGTTCACCGTTGGAGATGCCGCCGAGCACCCCGCCGGCATGGTTGGTCAGGGTGCCGAGGCGCTCCCCTTTTTTCACGAACGGGTCGTTATGCTGGGAACCGCGCAGCCGGGTACCGGCAAAGCCGGAGCCGATCTCGAACCCCTTGGTGGCCGGCAGCGACAGCATCGCCTGGGCGAGCATGGCCTCGAGCTTGTCGAAGACCGGCTCCCCCCAGCCGGCCGGGACGTTGCGGCAGACGCAGCTGACCACCCCGCCCACCGAATCCTTGGCGTCGCGCACCGCGCGCACCAGAGCGGCCATCCGCTCGGCGGCAGCCGGATCGGGACAGCGCACCAGGGTGGCATCGACCTGCGCGCGGGTGAGCCGATCGCTATCGACCGCGGCCGCATCGACTTCGCCCACGCCGCTGACCCAGGCAACGATCTCCACCCCCCAGCGCTCGCGCAATACTTTTTCTGCGATGGCCCCCGCCGCCACCCGGCCGACTGTCTCGCGGGCGCTGGAACGGCCGCCACCGCTGCTGGCATGCAGACCGTATTTGACCTGGTAGGTGTAGTCGGCATGCGACGGCCGCGGCACGATATTCATCTCGCCGTAATCGTTCGGGCGCTGATCCTGGTTGTGCACCAGCAGACCGATCGGTGTGCCGAGGGTACGGCCGTGCTCGACCCCGGAGAGGATCGCCACCCGGTCCGTTTCCTGGCGCGGCGTGGTCAGATCCGACTGCCCCGGCCGGCGACGGTCGAGCTGCACCTGGATATCGGCCTCGCACAATTCGAGATTCGGCGGGCAGCCGTCGACCACCGCGCCGACGCCGACGCCATGCGACTCGCCGAAAGTGGCCACGCGGAACAGGGTACCGAAGGAACTGGACATCAGCGAACTCCTGCAGGAAATTTGCCGCATTATAGCAATGCGCATGAAAAAAGGGGACAGAATTCGAATTCCGTCCCCTCTTCTATCTTCAGGCTGATCAAAAATGCCCAGATGCAAGGCGCTCGAAAGTCGAGGCGCGAGGCGTACCCAATGGTACGCCGCAGCAACGAGACTGAAGGCAACGCCGCAGGTGGGCGTTTATCCTCAGCCGGCTACACGATTTCGCGCAGCGTAATGTCGAAGGTCAGATCCTCCCCCGCCAGCGGATGGTTCGAGTCGAAGGTAATGCTTTCGTCATTCACCTCGGTTACGGTGACGCCGAAAGCCTCATCGTCATCGCCGGTCAGCACCAGTTCCTCGCCGACCTCGGGAGCGAGATCGGCCGGCAGTTGGGTCCGGGGGATGGTGACCAGGTTCTCCTCGTCATACGCGCCGAAGGCCTCAGCGGCGGCGATGGTGACGCTGCGCGTCTCCCCCGGCGCCATGCCGATCAGCGCCTGCTCGATCTGCGGAAAGATTTCTCCCGCCCCGATCTGCACCTCGATCGGCCCGCTCGCGCAGCCGCACCCTTCGTCATCGGCGTGGTCGTGTCCGCAGCCGTCGTCGTCGCAGCCGCAGCCGTCGTCGTCGCAGCCGCAGTCGTCATCGTCGCAACCGCAGTCGTCATCGTCGCACGCGTCACTGGCCAGAGTGCTCTGGAACACCGTGCCGTCGTCGAGGGTGCCGACCAGATCGATACGCACCTTGTCTCCTGATTTTGCCTGTGTCATGAGATGTGTCCTTTCCTTGGGCGTGACGGCCCTTCGTCCGCCATCAGCAATTTGATTTCGTAGGGGCAAAGCAAGCGACTCACTTGCTTTGCCCTTGTTTCCGGGCGAAGCAGATAAAACATGCTTCGCCCCTACAATTCTACCGGGCGTTCCCGGAGCGCGCGCCGTTGCGCTTGAAGCGCGGGCGCTGGCTCTGCCCGGGCCGCGACGTCTCCGTCGCCGGCACGACGGCCGGCTTAGGGCGCCGCACCACCGGCTGGCGCGGCGGCCGGTTGAACTCGGTGTCCTTGCGCGGGGCCGGCACCGTGTAGTCGAAATCCTCCAGGCGCCGGCGCGCCAGCGGCTTGCCGAGAACCTTCTCGATGGTCCGCACCATCAGCGTGTCCTCGCCGGTCACCAGGGTGAAGGCGTCGCCGCTGCGGGCGGCGCGGCCGGTGCGGCCGATGCGGTGGATGTAAGCCTCGGGGGTGTCGGGGATATCGTAGTTGATCACGTGGGAGATCTGGCTGACGTCGATGCCGCGGGCGGCGATGTCGGTGGCCACCAGAATCTGGAAGCTGCCGTCGCGGAAGCCGTCGAGGGCCGCCTGGCGGCGGTTCTGGGACAGGTTCCCCTGCAGCGAGGCAGCCCGGAAACCGGCCTTCTGCAGCTGTTCGTCGAGGCGCTTGGCGCGGTGCTTGGTGCGGGTGAAGACCAGCACCGACTCGGTGTCGGTGTGCTTGAGCAGCCCCAGCAGCAGGGCGGTCTTGAGGTGCTGGTCCACCGGGTAGAGGGCATGGCTGACGGTCTCTGCCGGGGCCACCCGGTCGACCTGCACGGTCATCGGGTTGGTCAGCGTCTCACCGGCCAGGCCGCGAATCGCGTCGGGCATGGTCGCCGAAAAGAGCAGGGTCTGCCGATTCTTCGGCACGGCCTTGAGGATGCGGCGGATGTCGGGGAGGAAGCCCATGTCGAACATCTGGTCGGCTTCGTCGAGCACCAGCACTTCCAGGTGCGACAGGTCGATGTTCCCCTGGCCGATATGATCGAGCAGGCGGCCCGGGCAGGCGACCACGATATCGACGCCGCGGCGCAGGGCGGCCACCTGCGGGTTGATGCCGACGCCGCCGTAAATGGTGGTGCTGGTCAGCCGCGTCTGCTTGCCATAGGCGGCAAAGGCCTCGTTGATCTGCTCGGCCAGTTCTCTGGTCGGGGCCACCACCAGGGCCCGCACCTTGCCGCGGGGGCCGGGCTGCAGGCGATGCAGGATCGGCAGGGCGAAGGCCGCGGTCTTGCCGGTGCCGGTCTGGGCCAGGCCCATGACGTCGCGCCCGGCCATGACGGCGGGGATGGCCTGCGCCTGGATCGGCGTCGGCGTCTCATAGCCGGCGGCATCGATGCCGGCGGCGATGGCGGGGTTAAACTTGAATTCTTGGAATGTCATTTATTTACTGTCTTTCTAGTTGGTTGTGAAAATCAAAAAATCTTTTTGACGCGGCGGCGCAGAGCCGCGGAGAAAAAACTTCCAAGGCAATAACCCCTGTTGCTTATCTCTGCGCTTCAGCGTCTCTGCGTCGAAGCCTTGTTTAGTCGGGCTCAGCGCGCCGTCGGGCGAGCGCCCGGCTTGCGGCTGCGCATTTCGACCACCGGCTCGCGCCGCTCGCGGGGGGCGGTCTTCTGCCAGCGGTTGCCGGATTCCCGGCGGTCGCCGGGTCGTCCTGCACCGGGACGGCCGCTGCCGGGACGGGGAGCGTCACCACTCGTCGTGCGGGCACTCCGTGGTCCACGCAGCGGCCGGGTCGGCTCCAGGCCGACGATGACCGTCTGCGCCAGCGGCTGGGCGATGAAACGCTCGATCCGCTCCAGGCGCGGCACATCCGAGCGGCTGACGAAGGAGATCGCCACCCCGGAGGCGCCGGCGCGGCCGGTGCGGCCGATGCGGTGCACATAGTCCTCGGCGGCCATCGGCAGGTCGAAATTGATCACGTGGCTGATGCCGTTGACATCCAGCCCGCGGGCGGCGACGTCGGTGGCCACCAGCAGGCGCACCCGCCCCTGGCGCAAATCGCGCATGGCGCGGTTGCGCGCCCCCTGCGGCATGTCGCCGTGCAGCGCGGTGGCGCGATGCCCCTGGGCGGACAGTTCGATGGCCAGGGCATCGGCATCGCGCTTGGTGGCGGAGAAGACGATGGCCCGGGTCACCGCCGGGTCGGCGGCCAGGTGGTGGAGGATGCGCTTCTTGTGCTCGAGGCCGTCGGTCACATGCAGGCGCTGTTCGATCTGCTCCAGCGTCACCTTGTTGCCGGCGATATCGATGCGCACCGGATCGCGCAGCAGACGGCCGGCCAGTTCGGCCATGGTCTTGTCGAGGGTGGCGGTGAACAGCAGCGTCTGGCGGGTCGCCGGCGAGGCGGCCACCAGCTTTTCCATGTCTTCCTTGAAGCCCATGTCGAGCATGCGGTCGGCCTCGTCGAGGATCAGTACCTCCAGCCGTGACAGGTTGAGGCTGCGCCGCTCGAGGTGGTCGATCAGCCGCCCCGGGGTGCCGACCACCAGGTCGATAGATCCACCGAGGTCACGGTACTGGTTGACATAGGGGGTGCCGCCGAGGATCACGGCGCTGCGCAGGTTGATGAAGCGCCCGTAGTTGCGGGTGGCCTCGGTGACCTGGGCGGCCAGCTCGCGGGTCGGGGTGACGACCAGCACGCGCGGCGTCCCCTTCGGCCCGCGGCGCACCGTCGAGAGGCGCTCAAGCACCGGCAGCATGAACGCCGCGGTCTTGCCGGTGCCGGTCTGAGCGTTGGCCAGCAGGTCGCGGCCGGCGAGGATCTCCGGGATGGCCTGTTCCTGGATGGGGGTCGGCTCGCTGTAGCCGCAGTTGACGACAGCGCGCAGGATTTCGGGATTAAGTTGCAGCGTTTCGAACGACATGCAGATTCCTTCCGTTGCCGCAAGGAAGCGGCAACTGTTCGCAGTGGCATGCGCACCGTCGGGGCAGACATCTGCCTCGGTGGAGAGCCGGCGCGGCACAAGCAGACTGGCAGTGAAACATCGTCGCCAACCTGTGATGCAGCCGCGATTCGAACGGGAACCAGTCGCAGGGGGGGTCAGGAACGATGAAGCTTCGACGAAGGGGTGAATGGTCGGAGCCTGTTACAGTCAACTGAGGAGCATATAGTTCTTCGCGTGAAAAGTCAAGAGGGTTCTGTGCAACAGGTCATCGGCCATCGGCAACGCTGCAATTTCCGGGCAGCGCCGAGGCCACGATTTCGGTAGGGCGGCGCCTGCCGGACAACCATATTCGTGTATAATTATCACGGGACATGACTGTACAGATAATAAAAAGATTTTCTTTCGTGAAGGGAGTCGCTTGTGCGCCTGACGTTCTTGCTGATCATGGCCCTCGTGTTGTCGACCGCTCCAGCGCTGGCCCTGGAGCTGCGCGGTGAGTGCCGGGTGCATTTCACCGGCTCATCGACGCTCCACGACTTCGACGGCACCGGCAACTGCGAGCCGTTCGTGCTGCGGACGACGGAAACTGCGGGCGGCAAGGCCGTCGTCCCGGAAACCGTCCTGACCGTGGCCGTGGCCGGGATGCAGACCGGCAATGCCAGCCGGGACGAGAAGATGCGCCAAATGTTCGGCGCCGACCGGTTTCCGGTGATTGCCGGCGTGCTCGATGGTGCACCGCTGGCGGAACTGCGCCGGCAACTGCACGAGGCCAACCGGGGGGCGCAATCGCTGCCTCTGCGGCTGCGCATCCGCGATGTCGAGGTGCCGGCCTCCATCCGGGTGACCCAGCTGGTTGACGACGCCGGGGGACTGAGCTTCGACCTCGAGTTCCCCGTCTCCCTGGCGGCCTGCCGGTTGGAACCGCCCTCTGTACTCGGACTGATCAGGGTGGCCGACGAGGTCCGGGTGAAGATCAGCCTGAGCCTCACCCCGCTGCCGACGCCGTGGCAGCCTTAAGCCGCAGGGAAGGATCACCACGTCATGACGGTCTATCTCCACCACATCGCCACAGCCACCCCCGCCCAGGCCTATGACCAGCGGGACGTGGGGGCATGGATGCAGGAACTGGCCGGCAACGAACGCCAGCGCCGCCTGCTCAAGGCCCTTTACCGCTCGTCCGGGATCACCACCCGGCACTCCTGCATTACCGGCTTCGGCAAGGATTTCTTCGGCCGGGACGCCCACGGGGAACTGCTCGAACCGGGGACCGGGGCACGCAACGCCATCTACCTCAGCGAAGCCAAACAACTCGGTCTGAGTGCCGGCAGGAGGCTCCTCGAGCAAATGCCGGAAATCGCCCCGAGTGACATCACCCACGTGGTGACCGCCTCCTGCACCGGCTTTTTCAATCCCGGGCTCGACTACTTTCTGGTCCGCGACCTCGGTCTGCCGGCCTCGACCGAACGCTACCATCTCGGCTTCATGGGCTGCTACGCGGCCTTTCCGGCCTTGCGCATGGCCGCCCAGTTCTGCCAGGCCAATCCACAGGCCAACGTGCTGGTCCTCTGCCTGGAACTCTGCTCGCTGCACATCCAGCTCGGCGACCGCGAGGACCAGCTGCTGGCCAACGCCCTCTTCGCCGACGGCGCCGCCGCAGCGCTGGTCAGCGCCCGGCCCCCGCCGCCGGGCGTCCGGCCCTGCAACTGGAGCGCTTCGCCTCGGCCCTGGTCCCCGAAGGGGAGGCGGACATGGCCTGGTCGATCGGCGACCACGGCTTCGACATCGCCCTGTCGAGCTATGTGCCGAAGATTCTCGGCGCCAACATCGCCGGGGTGGTCGATGGCCTGCTGACCAAGGCCGGGTGTAGCCGCGACGCGATCGACAGCTGGGCGATCCACCCCGGCGGCAAATCGATCCTCGACCAGATCGAACGTTCGCTGACCCTGCGCCCGGAGCAGTTGACCGCCTCGCGCCAGGTGCTGAGAGACTTCGGCAACATGAGCAGCGCAACGATCCTCTTTGTCCTGCGCGACCTGCTGGCGGACCCGGAGGGTGGCGGGCGACGGATCTGCAGCATGGCCTTCGGTCCGGGGCTGACCGTGGAACTGGCCCTGCTGACGCAAACGCCGCGAACGGCATGACCCCGCTCTCCTGGCAAGTGGTGATCGCCGGAGCCGGCCCGGTCGGCCTGCTGCTCGGCAACCTGCTCGGTCTCCATGGCATCCGCACCCTGGTGATCGACAAGCGGACCACCGGTCCCGAGGCCTCCATGGCCATCGGCCTGACTCCGCCTTCCCTGGCACTGCTGCGCTCTCTGCAACTTGACCGGAGCTTCACCGCCGCTGGCGTCAGGGTCGACCAGGCCGTGGTCCACGGCGACCGCGGCCGGCTCGGCGGACTGTCGTTTCGCGGGCTCCCCGGCGCTTACCCGTTCATCCTTGCCATCCCGCAGGCCGAGACGGTTCGCCTGCTGGAAGCCCGGCTTGGCGACTGGCCGACGGTGGAACTCCGCCGCGGCACGGAACTGATCGCCTTCCGTCAGGACGCGGCCGGGGTGACGGCAACCCTGACCGATCTCGCCAGCGGCCGTGACCAACCGGTGCGCAGCGACTTCCTGGCCGGCTGCGATGGCGGCAACAGCCGCGTACGCTCCCTGGCGGGAATCGCCGCAACCGGCGGCAGCTATCCGCAAGCCTTCATCATGGCCGATTTTGCCGACGCCTCCGACTTCGCCGGCACGGCCCACCTGTTCTTCACCCGGCACGGCTCGGTTGAATCCTTCCCCCTCCCCGGCGGCTGCCGGCGCTGGATCGTCCAGACCCCGCAGTTGCTGCGCCCGCCGCCAGCGGGACTCCTGGTCGATGCCGTCCGCCAGCGGACCGGGATCGACCTGGGCGACAGCCTCTGCTCCTTCGAAAGCGCCTTTGCCGTCCAGCACCGGCTGGCGCAGCGCTATTTCCGGGGGCGCGTGGCCCTGTGCGGCGATGCCGCCCACCTGATGAGCCCGGTCGGCGGCCAGGGGATGAACGTCGGTTTCGGCGACGCCGCCGGGCTGGCCGGGGCCCTGGTCGCGTGCCTCCGGCAGGGCGCGGCCGTTGAGCCTCTCTTGCAGGACTACAGCAGGCGGCGGCAAACCGTGGCGAAGATTGCCATCGATCGGGCGGCGCGCGGCATGTGGCTGGGAACCCGGCGGGGATGGCTGGCCGGCCTGTGGCGCGAGCCGCTGCTGCGCCTGGTGCTGGCGCCACCGCTGTGCCGAGCATTGCCGCCTTACTTCGCCATGCTCACCCTCCCCGGCCCGCCGCAGCCCCCGGGAATCCCCGCATGATGCAGCGGGGACGCCTCGAACGGCTCTTCTACCGGCTGCTCTGGCACGGCCGCGGACCGCTGTTCGCGGTGTTGCTGCTGATCACCGCGGTGCTGCTTGCCCCAGCCCTCAAGGTCGGCATCGAGCAGGACAACGAGTCGATGCGCGGCGAGGATCCGGTCAGCCAGCGCGACTACCGGACGTTACGCGAACTGTTCGGCAGCGACGACCTGCTGCTCCTCGGCCTGCGCCACCCGCAGCTGCTCACCCCGCAGGGACTTGACCTGCTGCAGCGCCTGACCCGGCAGATCGAGGGAATGGCCGGGGTGGAACGGGTGCTCAGCCTGACCAATGCCCGGATTGCCGTAACCGGGGCACTCGGTGCCGAACCGGCCCCCCTGCTGCCGGACTGGCGGGACAACCCCGGCTTTGCCGCCGGCCGCGACGAGCAACTGCAGAGCCACGCCGACCAGGTGACCCGGCTCCTCTCCCCGGACCGGCAGACCGCGGCCCTGCTGGTCATCCCCAAAACGCAGCCCGGGGAGCAACTCGCCCGCCTGATCACCGACCTGCGCCAGCTCGCCGACACCCTCCCTGCGGAGGCTGCCCTGCGGGTCACCGGGGTGCCGGTGCAGAAGGTCGATGTCGCCCGGGCGATCCAGCACGACCAGCGGGTGCTGACGCCGCTGGCCGTGGTGGTCCTGGCCGCCGTCCTGGCACTGATCTTCCGGCGGCCAGCGGGAGTTTTGCTGCCGTTGGCGGTCATGGCGATCAGCCTGACCTGGACCATCGGCCTCTATGCCCTGGCCGGCTTCCCGCTCAACACCATCACCGCCCTGCTGCCGCCGGTGGTCATGGTGCTGGCCGTCGCCGGCAGCGTCCACATCTACCACGGCTGGCTGGAATTGGCAGGAGAGCGCGGTGATCCGCGCAGCCTGTTGGCGCACCGCATGGCCGAGCTGTTTTCGCCCTGCCTGTTTACGGCCCTGACCACCATGATCGGGATGTTCTCGCTGATGGCCTGCGACATCCCGGCGGTGCAGAGGTTCGGGCTCTTTTCCGGGATCGGCGTGATGCTGGCGTTTGCCGTCGCCATCACCCTGATGCCGGCAGCACTGACCTACCTCCCCCTGCCGGGTCAGCGGCAGCGGCGCCGCAACCGGCTGCTGCCGCGCGTCATCCGGCAGGCAATGCGCCTGGTCTTCTGGCGACCGGGGCTGGTCTTCGGCAGCGCCTTGGTGCTGTGCTGTCTCGCCCTGCCGGTTCTCGACAGGATCAGGAACAACACCGACCTGGTGCGCTTCTTTCGCGAAGACACGCCGATCTACCGGGACACCATGGCGCTGGACCGCGAAATCGGCGGGGTCGTCCCGCTGGAATTCATGATCGCGCGCCACGATGGCGGCCCCCTGCTGACGGCCGACACCATCAAACGCCTGGCCGACTGGCGCGCACAGCTCCGCAGCTATCCGGAGGTGACCGGCACCCTCAGCCTGCTGGATCTGCTGGTGCCGATCAACCGGGCCGAACAGGGCGATCCGGGCGCCCCCCTCCCCGGTGACGACGCATCCCTGCTGGCGCTGGTCGACCTGCTGCTGGCGCTTCCGGAGCAGGATCTGGTGGGGCGCCTGATCAGCGCCGATCTGCGACACCTGCGCTTCAGCGTGCAGTTGCACGCCCTCGGGAGCGCGGCGACCAGCCAGCTCAGCGAGAGGCTACGACATGAAGCGAACCGGATTCTCGGGGACGAGATCACCGTGACCGCAACCGGCAGCTACCTGGAGATCAGCAACGACTCGAACCGCCTGGTCAACAACCTGCTCAGGAGCTTCATCCCCTCCCTGGTCACGATCATGATCACCTTGTACCTCTTTTTCCGCAGCGGCTGGCTGCTCCTGGCGGCCCTGGTGCCCAACCTGGTGCCGATGGCCTGGACGGCCGGGCTGATGGGCTGGGCCGGCATCGACCTGAGCATCGGGACGGCCATGGTGGCCACCGTCGTCATCGGCCTGGTGGTCGACAACACCACCCATTTCCTGCATCGCTACCACCTCGAGCGGCATGGCCATACCCGTCCGGCCCTGCTGCGAGCTGCGCTGGGGGTCGGTCCGGCCATGATCATTTCAACCGTGGTGCTGACCCTGGGCTTCTGGGTCGGGGTCTTCAGCAGCTTTCTCCCCAGCGTCTTCTTTTCCCTGATGACCGGCGTCACCCTGTTGGGTGCGCTGCTTTGCGACCTGCTGGTCCTCCCCTCCTGGATGCTGCTCCTTGACCGTTTGCGCCCGGTCCGGCCGGTGCTGATCCTCGCCCCGCTGCTGGCCGCGACAGCCCTCCTGCCGACCGCCGCCGGCGCGGAACTGGCTCCCCCCGTGCCGCTGGCAAGTGAGCGCCAGGATCTGCCGGCACGCTGGGCGGCGATCCCGAAGAACCCGCCGCACGTCGGCAGCGTGCGCCTGGTCAAGCGCAGCACTGCCGTGGTGGTGCAGACCGACCTCGAAACCACGGTACTGCGCCGGGTGCTGGCCGCCATCAAGGAGCGCGAGCAGGGGCGCTGGAAACCCGGTTCGCCCGAACGCACCGACATGGAGCGCTACCTGGCCATGCTCGACGAGGCCGTGGCCCTGGTGGAGCGGCGAGTGACCGCGCGCCCCCCCGACCAGGATCGCTACCGGCGCCTGCAGATCGAGTTCATCGCCGATCCGCCGCGCCACTGCATCGTCCTGCTGACCCGCGAGCCAAACGGGCCGTGGGAGGCCTTCACCCCGCTGAACGTCTCGAGCCGTTACCTGTACGGCGATATGCTGGCGATCGTGCTGGAGAACCTGGCGGGCTCTCCCGCCGACGCCCTGGCCGCAGTGCGCCCCCTGCTCCCTCCCGGCACGCCCCTCCCGGAGCCCGGCAAGTGACCCGGTTCGCCCGCCGCAGCAGTGAGGCGCTGGCCTCCGCCGGGCAGAAACGGGACTTCAACCGCGAGCACTTTGCCGCCGCGGCGGCGCGCTACGATCAGGCGACCGTCGCCATGTCCCTCGGTCGCGACCGATCATGGAAACGGCTGCTGGTCAAGGCGCTGCCGGAGCAACCGCGGCCGGTCTGTCTCGATCTGGCCTGCGGGACCGGGGATATCTGCCTGGAACTGGCCAGTCGCTATCCCGGGGGTCGCATCATCGGCCTCGACCTGACCGCCGCCATGCTCGACCTGGCCCGCCGGCGCGGCGGCCCCGCCCACCTCCACTACCTCCAAGGGGACATGCATGCCCTGCCGCTGGCCACCGCCAGTTGCGACTTGGTGACCGGTAGTTATGCCCTGCGCAATGCCCCCGATCTCGCCCCGGCCATTGCCGAGATCGCCCGGGTCCTGCGCCCCGGTGGCCAGGCGGTCTTCCTCGACTTTGCCAAGGCGGCCACCCCAACGGGACAGCGTTGGCAGTATCGCCTGCTGCGCGGCTGGTGCGGCATGTGGGGGCGCTTGCTCTCGGGGAGCTGGGAGGTGCACGGCTACATCGCCGACAGCCTGCAGGGGTTTCCGTCTTGCGGGGAGCTGGCAGGAATGATGGAAGACCACGGCCTGGAACTGCTGGCCAGACAGCGGCTGTTCGGCGGCATGCTGCAGCTGCTGCAGGTGCGCCGGAGCCCGGTACTGTCCCGGCGGTGGTTACGGACTGCGGGGGAATCCAACCAGATAGGTGACGGGAATCCGCGGCCAGGGAGGGACGATCCGGCCGACCTCCCAGCGGAAGTCGTCATTGCCAGCGGCAGTCGCCAGTTCTGCCAGCTCTGCCGGCGTGTAGGCCCGCAGCAGGGAAACCAGTCCGTCCCAGAGCAGGCAGACGGGAACCAGCGGCACGCACCATGACCAGAAGATCCGGGAAAGGCTCAACGGGCGGCCGAAGGGTCGCGGCCGCGAGAGCCAGCAGAGGGACACTGAGAGGACGGCCAGCAGTTTGCCCGTGGTCAACTCGGCAACCTCGAAAATGCCGATAGGGGCCCGGCGGGCCACGGCATCCGTGCAGGATCGCCCGGGCATCATCAGGGCGAAAATGATGAAAGCTGTTGAAGAGGATGCGCATTCCGTCAAGCTCCGTCCGGGAACTGCCGGGCATCGACCGGTTCGGCTCGGTAGTCGAGCCGCTCCGGACAGGGCGTTTGCATACTGGCAAAGGCCGCCAGGTTGGGGTAACGGTCCGTCAGGGTGACCGTCACCCTCCAGCCATTTTTCAGCAGTTCTCCCCAGGGGCCGCCGGCACCCGAACAAAGATCGATGATGCGCCGCGCCCCCGTCTGCTCCATTACCCGCCTGATCAACGGCACTGCCGGCTCGTAAATATGCAGGAAAGTACTCATCTGCCGGAGGAAATCGGTCTGCAGATTGCGCAGCGTGTCCGGCAGCCAGGACTGGTCCTCGAATTCGAACAGATGCCGCCGCCTCACCCGCTCCGCTCCCCCCGCGTACCACCCAGCAGCAGCACCGCCGCCACCCCCGCCAGGGCGGCGCCGCAGCCGAAGGCCGCCAGCGGCCCGGACCATTGCCAGAGGGCGCCGAACAGCAGGCTGGCCGGCAGGGCGCCGAGGCCGATGGCGGCGTTGAACCAGCCGAAGGCGGCACCGCGCTCGCTCGGTATCGCCAGGTCGGCGACCATCGCCTTCTCCGCTCCTTCGGTCAGCCCGTAAAAGAGGCCGTAGCCGGCAAACAGCAGCCAGATGTGCAGTTCGCTGGTGGCCAGCGCAAAGCCGAGGTAGGCGGCGGCATAGACCCCCCAGCCGGCGACGATCACGCCACGCCGGCCGATCCGGTCGGAGAGGGCGCCGAAGGGGAAGACACTGCCCATCTTGACCAGGTGGAAAAAAGCCCAGAGCAGCGGCAGGCGCGCCGGGGTGACGCCGAGTTCGCCGGCACGCAGCAGCAAAAAGGCATCGGAGGAGTTGCCGAGGGTGAAGAGCAGCAGGATCAGCAGGTAGGCGCGTAGCGGGCCGTGCGGCGGGGAGAGCTTGGCGGCAGAGCGCGCAGGCGCCGGCGGCCGCGGCACCTCGCGCACCCCGCCGGCGATCAGCAGTACCGCCAGCAGGCCGGGGACGGCGGCGCACCAGAAGACCGTGCGCAGATCGAAAGCGAACCAGCCGAGCAGGCCGGCGGCCACCAGCGGGCCGAGCAGGGCGCCGGCGTGGTCCATGGAGCGGTGGAAGCCGTAGGCGCGGCCGCGCAGTTCCGGCGCGACCGAGTCGGCGATCAGCGCATCGCGCGGCGAGGTGCGCACCCCCTTGCCGATGCGGTCGCAGAAACGGACGCCGAGAACGAACGCCGGAGTGGCGGCCAGTGCTACCAGCGGGCGGGCCAGGGCGGAGAGCCCGTAGCCGGCCAGCACCAGCGGCTTGCGCCGGCGGACCCGGTCGGAAACCACCCCGGAGGCGAGCTTGAGCAGTGCCGCCGTCGACTCGGCCACCCCCTCGATGGCGCCGAGAAAAGCCGGTCCGGCGCCGAGCACGACGGTCAGGAACAGCGGCAGCAGCGGATAGATCATCTCGCTGGAAACGTCGGTCAGCAGGCTGACCAGGCCAAGCACCAGGACGTTTCGGGTGATGCCGCGCATGCCGGGCCGTTACATCTCCACTTCGCCGGCGTGCTCGTCCCCTTCTTCGCCGGCATGCAGTTCGGCAATCACCTGCGCGCCGAGGAGGATGATGATGGCAGCGACCTCGACGCACAGCAGCGCACCCACGGCGATGGCAATCGGCCGTAGATCAGGTTGACCATGGACATGGCCTGGAAATACCAGACCAGCAGCCGGCGGGCCAGTTCCCAGAGCACGGTGGCGGTCAGGCCGCCGATCAGGGCGTAATGCGGGGAAACCCGCACCGCCGGCATGACCAGGTAGATGGAGCTCAGGATCAGGAACTCGCCGCCGAGCCCGGTCACATAGAGAAGCAGGCCGGTGATCCCTTCCAGGGAGAAATTCCAGCCGAAGTGCGTCACCTGCCGGTAGACGAACGACTCCACCGCGCCGATCGCCCCCGAGACGAGAATGACGCCAAGGGCGATGATCAGCAGGTAGAGATAGGGAATGATCACCGAAACCAGCAGATGCCGGTTCTTGCGCCGGGTCTTGAAGCGGTGGAAGAAGATCAGCGACATGGCGTTTTCCAGCATGGAAAAGGCGATGGAGCTGAAGAACAGCATGGCCAGGAAGCCGACCACGCCGACCACGGTGCGGTGTTCGAGAAAAGCCTGCACCTGACCGGTCAGGGTCACCGCATAACCGGGGATGACCAGCTCCATGTAGGCGGTCAGGATCTGGAGGAGCTGCTGCTCCTGCAGCACATGAGAGAGGACGATAACTGCCAGGAGCACCATCGGCACGATGGAGAGAAAGGTGTAATAGGCAATCGCCCCGGAGAGGAGCAGCCCCTGGTTGCGCCGGAAGTCGCGGAGGACCCGCGCCATGAAGCGCACCGTCCTTATCAGTTTTTCGGCAGGTCTTACTGTTTTGCCCATGAAGCGCCTGTTAGCTTGAAAAAGCGGCTACCGCCCGGCGTAGCTGATGATCTCGTCAAGAAACTCGCTGCCGAAGCGACGCAACTTGTGTTTGCCGACGCCGTTGACGGCGAGCAGCGCCGCCTCGTCGGTCGGCATGGCCGTTGCCATCTCGGCCAGGGCGGCATCGCCGAAGATGACAAAGGGCGGCACCCCTTCCGCATCGGCCAGCCGTTTACGCACCACGCGCAGCCGTTCGAATAACACCTCATCGTAATCAAAATCGCCGAGTTTTGCCCGCCCTTTTTTGGGTTGCACCTTGACCCGCAGGCGCGGACGGGCCAACTCCAGGCGCTCCTCGCCGCGCAGCAGCGGGCGGGCGGCCTCGGTGAGGGTCAGCACCGAATAACGGGCCACGTCCTGGGTCAGATAGCCGTGATGGATCAACTGGCGGATCAGTCCACTCCAATCCTCGGCGCTGCGCCCGCTGCCGATCCCGTAGGTCGACAGCCGGTCGTGGCCGAGCTCGCGGATGCGCTCGCTGCGCGCCCCGCGCAGCACGTCGACCACGTGGCCGATGCCGAAGCGCTGGCCCACCCGGAAGACGCAGGAAAGCGCCTTCTGCGCATCGACGGTCGCATCGAAACGCTCCGGCGGATTAAGGCAGACGTCGCAGTTGCCGCAGTCCTCACCGAGCCGTTCGCCGAAATAACCGAGCAGCACCCGCCGCCGGCAGCTCTGAGCCTCGGCGAAGCCGACCATGGTCTGCAGTTTGTGCAGTTCGATACGCTTTTGCTCGGGGTTGCCCCCTTTTTCGATCAGGCCACGGCTGATGGCGATATCGCCGTAACCGAACAGCAGCAGCGCTTCAGCGGGGAGGCCGTCGCGCCCGGCGCGGCCGGTCTCCTGATAGTAGCTCTCGATGTTCTTGGGTAGGTCGTAGTGCACCACGAAGCGTACGTTGGACTTGTCGATCCCCATGCCGAAGGCCACCGTCGCCACCACGATCTGCAGGTCGTCGCGCAGGAACGCCTCCTGCACCCGCTCGCGATCGGCATCGCCCATCCCGGCGTGGTAGGCCGCCGCCTTCCAGCCGGCCGCGGCCAGCCGCTGGGCCAGTTCCTCGACCCGCTTGCGCGACAGGGCGTAGACGATCCCGTGCTGCCGGGGCCGATCATCGAGAAAGGCCGTCAGCTGGGTGAAGGGTTTCTGCTTCTCGATAACCGAATAGCGGATGTTCGGCCGGTCGAAGCCGGCCACGAAACAGCGGGCCTGCTGCAGGCCGAGGCGGGCCAGAATGTCGCCGCGGGTCTGCGGGTCGGCGGTGGCGGTCAGGGCGATCATCGGCACGCCGGGAAAGAGCCGGCGCAACTGGCCGAGTTGCACGTACTCGGGACGGAAGTCGTGTCCCCACTGGGAGACGCAGTGGGCCTCGTCGATGGCGAAGAGAGCCATCGGCAACGTCTTGAGACGGTCGAGAAAGCCGTCGGAGAGGAGCCGCTCCGGGGCGACGTAAAGCAGGTCGAGCTCGCCGGCGTGCAGCTTCGCCAGCACCGCCCGGGCCACCTTCGCCGTCAGCGAAGAGTTGTAGAAGGCGGCGCGCACGCCGTTGACAACCAGCGCGTCGACCTGGTCCTTCATCAGCGAGATCAGCGGCGAAACCACGATTGCCACACCAAAGCGGTGCAGCGCCGGAATCTGGTAGCAGAGCGACTTGCCGCCGCCGGTCGGCATGAGCACGAAGGCATCCTGGCCGGCGATCAGCGTGGCGACAATTTCCTCCTGCGGCGGGCGAAAGGCGGCATAGCCGAAAATGTCGCGCAGGGTCTGGCGAGGGGAATGACTCATGGCGGACCAGTATGTGGCGCGGCGGACGACAGGTCAAGCCCCGCTGTGCCGAAAAAAGGGCGGAACCGTTGCCGGCTCCGCCCTTTTTGCCTGTTCAATCGGAACTTGCCCGCTCAGTCGAGCAGGTCCATCGCCCAGATCCCGCAGGGGCAGATCCCGGAACAGATCCCGCAGCCAATGCAGACGTGGTCGTCGGAGACGTACTCGAAGCTGCCGTCCGCCTTTTCCAGGCGGCGGATCGCCCCCTCCGGGCAGGCCTCCAGGCACATGGAGCAGTCGCGGCAGGTGCCGCAGGAGAGGCAGCGGCCGGTCTCGGCCAGGGCGTCGGTGGAGCAGAAGCGCCCACGGTTCTGCGGCCGGAACAGCTCTTTCGACAGGCAACTGACCGGGATCACCTCGGGATGCTTGAGCGGTGCCAGCACCCGGCCGGCGAGGAACGCATCGATCTGCACGGCCACATCCGCTCCCTGGCCGATGGCATGGGTCAACAGCCCCGGCTGGACGGTGTCGCCGATGGCGAAGACCCCCGGCGCATGGGGCGACTGCAGGCAGCCGTCGACCGCCATCATGCCGCGGTCGGTCAGCCAGGCGCGCGGCACGAAGGAGAGGTCCGGGCGCTCGCCGATGGCGATGATCACCGTGTCGGCCTCGAGCAGTTCGCCGCTCTTGGTATGCACCCCGTACTGGTCGACTTTTGCGGTGAAGACCGGCCAGCGGATCTGGCCGCCGAGTTTCTCGACGTGAGCGATCTCGTTGGCGTAGGCGGCCGGGCGCTGGATGTCGATGGCAGTGACCCGCCTGGCCCCCATGGCATAGGCACCGAGGCACACGTCCATGCCGGCGTTGCCGGCGCCGAGCACCACCACCTTCTCGCCGACCGCCGGGCGCTCGCCGCGGTTGATCGCTTTGAGGAAGTCGAGCCCCTTGACCAGCCGCTCGTGCCCCGGGAAGGGGATGACCACCGGGTTGTGGGCACCGCTGGCAATGGCCACGGCATCGAACTCGCCACGGATCTGTGCGAAGAGCGGAGCGTCGACCCGGGTGCCGGTGCGAATGGCGATCCCTAGCGACTTGATGCGGTCGATCTCGCTGCCCAGGGCGTCCTCCGGCAGGCGTTCGGCGGGGATCACCTGGCGCAGCTTGCCGCCAACTTCCGTGTCGGCCTCGAAAACGGTGACTGCGTGCCCCTGCAGGCGCAGCTGCCAGGCGGCGGAGAGCCCGCCGGGACCGCCGCCGATGACCGCCACCTTTTTGCCGGAATCCGCGGCCGGTTGCGGCGACGGGGTATGAACCGAGAGTCGGCCGAGCTCCTTCATGCGCACCGGGTGGTCGAGGAAGCGGCGGGTGCACGAGTCCATGCACAGGTTCGGGCAGACCTCGCCGCAGACGCTCCCCGGGAACGGCGAGTAGTGCAGCACCAGCGCCAGCGCCTCCTCGACCTTCCCCTGGCGCAGCAGTTTGATGCGCTCCTGGGTGGGGATGTGGCTCGGGCAGGAGACCTGGCACGGCGCCCCGTAGCGCTTGTCCTGCCAACGCGGGATCTTGAGGCGGTCGTCGCCGGCATTGACCAGCCCGGCGACCTTGGCGTAGTCGTCCTTCACCAGGTCGCCGAAGATGCCGCCATCGCCGACCCACTTGGCCATGCGGAACTCGTGCATGGTCGGGCGCGACTGGATGTGGCGTTCCGCGTAGCTCTTGGCCACGATCTTGCGCCATTGCCCCATGGCGCCAAGTTCGCCGAGGAGCTGAGGGCGCTCGATCTTGCCGAGGAAGATCGGCAGGTTCTCGCTGAGGAAGGCCCGGTCGGCCTCATCGAGGTCGAGGAGCCAGACCTCGTCGGAAAGCCCCGCCACCGGCCCACGCACGTAAACGGTGCCGCCGACCATGCCGGCGCAGGCGCGGTCGCCGAGAATCGACTCCGACTCATCGCAGCCATAGCCGCAGACCACGGCAATGACCGCCACCCATGAACTCGAAGGAGAAGGAGCCGGTGCTCTTGAGCACCCAGAACTGCGGCGGCTCGAAGGCCGGGTCGTGTTTCATCAGCGAGCCGGAACGGGTGCCGACCCGACCGCCGACGTAAATCCTGCCGCTCGCCGCGCAGTGGGCCGGTGGTGTCGCCGCCGTCGCCGAGAACGGTCACCTCGCCGCCGGCGCACAGCCAGCCAGCATCGGCCGGCGCCGAGCCCTCGACCACGATTTCGGTGCCGTCGAGGGCGAAGGAGCCGACCCGCTGCCCCGGGTTCTTGACCCGGAACTTGAGCGGCGAGCCATCCTGGGTCCACAGGGGACCGCCGATGTCGTGGTGCCCCGAGGAGAGGATCTCGAACTCGGTCTGGCCGTTCTCCAGCTCTGCATAGATCTGCTGCAGCAGCTGCTGGGTGGAGATGCGCTGGTTGTCCTGGTCAAATCCTACAATTTTGGCTGTCATATTTAACTCCGTGAGGAGTGAGGCGTGAGGGGTAAGGGGTAAAGGCTTTCACGCCTCACTCCTGATTCCTCACCCCTCACGACTTAACAGACGTACTGGATCTGCAGCTTTTCGGACACACCGCGGTCGATGGCGGCGAGGGCGTCGGCCCGGCCAACGGGGAGCGACGAGTTGCCGATCGGCGCCATCAGCTTCTTAAACTCCTGGTCCATGGCCAGGAAGTAGTTGACGATGTTCTGCGCCACCCGGTCGACGTCGAGGCGGTGCACCAGCGCCGGCTCCTGGGTGGTGATCCCCACCGGGCACATGCCGGTGTTGCAGGCGTTGCAGCGCCCCATCTCGTTGCCGACGCAGCCGGCCATCTGCAGGATCAGCTTGCCGGTAAAGACGCCGTTGGCGCCGAGGCAGATCATTTTGAAGGCGTCGGCCGCCAGGTCGCCGGTCTTGCCCAGACCGCCGGCCGCCCACAGCGGGAATCTGTCCCTGCCGCCCCTGGGCCACCGCTGCCAGGTAGCAGTCGCGCAGCTTGGAGACGATCGGGTGGCCGGTGTGGTCGAGGGAGACCTCATGGGCCGCGCCAGTGCCACCGTCGATGCCGTCGAGGAAGAAGCCGCCGACGATGTTGTACGGGTCGCGCACCAGGTTGTTGAACACCGAGACCGAAGTCGAGCTCGCCGCCACCTTGATCGCCACCGGCACCCGGAACTTGAAGGCGGCGTTGAAGGAGAGGAACATCTTCTGCACGCTCTCTTCGATGGAGTACAAGCCCTGGTGGTTCGGCGGGCTGAGCAGGTCGGCCTTGGGGACGCCGCGGATCGCCTGGATATGCTCGGCGACCTTGGCCGCCATCAGCAGGCCGCCGTCGCCGGGTTTGGCCCCCTGGCCGATCTTGATCAGCACCCCGGCGGGATCTTCGACCATGTGCGGCATCGCCTTGGCGATGCGGTTCCAGCCGAAGTGCCCGGAAGCGATCTGCAGGATCATGTATTTGAGGTACTTGCTCTTGAGCAGGCGTACCGGCACCCCGCCCTCCCCCGAGCACATGCGCACCGGCAGGCCGCACTCCTCGTTGAGATAGGCGGTGGCGATGGCCACGGCCTCCCACATCCGCCAGGAGAGGGCACCAATCGACATGTCGCCGATGATCACCGGGTAGATCCAGCGCACCGGCGGCGCCTGCCGGGTCATCTCCAGCAGCCCGTCCGGTGAAACGCCCAGGGGGAGTTTTTTCGGCGGCAGGATCCGGCCAAAGGGGGCGAGCAGGTCGAAGCTGTGGCGCTGGGCGTCCAGCGACGGGTCGGTCATCTGCGAGATGCGCGCCACCCGGATCTTGTCGAGGGTCCGCATCACCGCCTCGAGATTCTTGCGGCCGCCGCGCTTGACCGCCTCGCCGTGCAGGCAGCGGATCAGCACCGGATGGCGGGTGTCGATGTTGCGCTCGGGACGGATCGCCTCGTTGGGGCAGACCTTCTCGCAGATGCCGCAGCCGCGGCAGTAGTGTTTGATGTTCTGCACCTGGCGGATGACCGGCAGTGCCGTGAAGCGCTGCTTCGGCTCGGGGAGCTCGGTCTCCGAGAAGACCATGCGCCGCCGTTCGACCTTGCACTCGATGGCGCGGAACGAGCAGGCCGCCACGCACGACCCGCACAGCGTGCAGCGGCTGGCGTCGTAGCGCAGCTTCCACGGCATGTCGTTGGCGGTGACACTCTGGACTTTCATTGTTTCCACCGCTGCACCTCCAGGCCGTTGCCAACCGTCACGATTTCGCGTTCGTTGGGGTAGATGTCGCCCTCCCGGTCACGGTCAGGGAGAACTTCGTTGATCCCGCACACCTCCGATGAGAAGACCACGGTCTCCTCGGTGCGGCCGATGACGATCGGCCGCAGTTTCTTGGCGTCGCAGCAGGTGAACAGGGTCGAGTCGGGGAGGACGCCGATGATGGTGTTCGGGCCGTTGATCTCCAGGTGCGCCAGCGACTGGCGGATCGCCAGCAACGTCTCGCGGTCGTCGCGGCGCTCCAGTTCCTCGAAGGGGAGCGGCGTGATCACGTGCTTGTAGTAGGAAAGCGGCCAGCCGAGCTCGCGGTGCACGTAATGCAGGGAGTAAAGGAAGCATTGCGAGTCGGACTCGAAGCCGATGTAGCCGCGGTGCAGCTTGCGCTGGAGTTCGACGTTCTTCTGGTAGAAGGTGTTCTCACCGTTGGCCAGGGCCGTGTACCCCTGCAGGAAAAAGGGGTGGGCGGCGTAGCGGACGATGTCGTAGTTGGTGTTCTGCCGGCACTGGGCGGTGATCACCCGGGCCGTGAATTTGTCGTCCGGGTCCATGAGATTGAAGTAGGTACCGATATCGCGCGGATCGCCGATCTCCTTGAGGGTCGCCACGTCCGGCCAGAAGGAGTAGACGAAGCCCTGCTCGTCGGCCTCCAGCGCCTGACGCAGCTTCAGACGCATGTCGAGGAGCAGCTCTTCCTTCTCCTTCGGGGTGGCGCTGGTTTTGACGTATTTTGGGTAATCGAAGGTCTCGAACACGTAGTTGGGCATGGCGTTGATATCCAGCCCGGGGCGCGGGTTGGTTTCGGGCACCCACTGCAGCACGCGCTGGAACCCGGCCTGGTGGAGCATGTCCTCGGCCAGCTTCAGCCCCTCGTCGGTGCAGGCCATGGAGAGGGTCGGCAGGTGCTTGTGGTGGGCGAAGATTCCGCCAAGGTCGTGCATGACCATGGCGAATCCGGAGTTGTCATGGCCCTCCTGCTGCGACTGCATGAGCAGCAGGGCCTGACTGGGATGCACAAAATTGCGGCTCTTGATGGCGCCGATCCGGCACATGGCTGTTCTCCTCCGCGCTGACGCTTGGGGCGATGGCGGGAAATTGCTCCCGCCGGGCGGAAGAGTATGTCAGCAACGACCGTGCCAGAGAATGGTAATGATTCTTCGGATGACTTCGCCACGAGGGGGCAACAGCTTGATATCAGGTGATTTTAAAGAAGGACCGACAATCGATTAAGTGCTGCGGACGAGCGGATATAACCTACCCAGAGGCAAGGCAGATAGAAGTCAAATACTTTGTTTGTGTAGTAAGAATACTCAAAAATCTTCGAGAAGCAGGGACCGCTTCTGCTTTTCCACGGCAACGGCAAGTGTTTGCCAGACCGCGCCCCTTTACCGCCGTGCCCAAAAAACGGTCACGGCTGCCCAAAAATCACCCCGAAGCCAGGGGCGATTGGCATCGGGCCAGATTTACATTTTGTCAGGTTGAGCAGGAGCGATGCTATCGCCGCGGTGGATAGCTGGACAATTTATAACGGACCTATAACCCAAAAGAAGATTGGTTCGCTATATCCTTTAAACTTCAAACAGTTAGGTCATAGTGGCAGTTAGCCTGAGATACGCTGACCCTTCAAAATTTTGGACTTTACAGATAAGCACCTTTGTTTGGGTTATAGAACCGTTTAAAAAAGCCCCCGAACCTGCCGATCCGGGGGCGTTACACGTATTCTGTACAGGGCAGACCGCTACAGCACTTCCACCCAGCCATGCTTGTCGGCTATGCGGCCATACTGGATGCCGGTCAGCATTTCGTAGAGCTGCATGGTGAAGGCGCCGACCTGACCGTCACCGAGGTTCGCGGTGCGGTCGCGGTAGGTGAACTGCCCCACCGGCGAGACCACGGCGGCGGTGCCGGTACCGAAGGCCTCGGTCATCCGCCCGGCGGCGATGGTTTCGAAGATCTCGTCGACCGACAGCGCCCGCTCCTCGACCTCCATGCCGAGATCCCGGACCAGGGTCAGGATCGAGCGGCGGGTGACGCCGTCGAGGATCGTGCCGCGCAGCGGCGAGGTCACCACCTTGCCGTCGACGACGAAGCACATGTTCATGCTGCCGACCTCTTCCACGTACTTGCGCTGCTCGGCGTCGAGCCACAGCACCTGGTCGAAGCCGCGGCTCGCCGCCTCCATCGAAGCCAGCAGGCTGGCGGCGTAGTTGCCGCCGGTCTTGGCCTCGCCGGTGCCGCCGAGAGCGGCGCGCACGTACTCGTCGGAGATCCAGATCTTCACCGGACTGAAACCGCCCTTGTAGTAGGCGCCGACCGGCGAGAGGATCACGTAGCACAGGTAGGTGTCCGAAGGCTTGACGCCGAGATAGGGATCGGTGGCGATCATGGTCGGGCGGATGTAAAGGCTGGTGCCGGCGCTGCGCGGCACCCAGTCAGCCTCCAGCCGCACCAACTGGCGGATGGCTTCGAGGAAGAAAGCCTCGTCGACCTCGGGCATGCACATCCTTGCGGCGCTGCGGTTGAAGCGACGCACGTTGTCGATGGCGCGGAACAGGGCGATGCGGCCGGCGTCGCGGCGAAACGCCTTGAGTCCCTCGAAGATCTCCTGGGCGTAGTGCAGCACCGCGCAGGCCGGGTCGAGACTGAGCGGCCCGTAGGGCTGGATGCGCGCCGAGTGCCAGCCGGTGCCGGCGGCATATTCCATGACCAGCATCCGGTCGGTGAACAGCTTGCCGAAACCGAGCTGGCTTTCGTCAACAGGGCGGGTTTTGGGGTTGGACAGCGGCAGGATCTTCAGGTCCATGACAGGGCTCCCGGAGTGATCGACACAGCAGCTTGCACCGCCTTGCGGCGTGCAATCTATTAGCACAGGCGGGAGCACCTTTCAAGGCACTTGAAAGTCAAGGCGAGTTACTGGTTTACTGGCAAGACTCGTTCTAGGCCGGCTTATTCGGGGAGCAACCGATGACCTATCTTCAACTGCAGGACGCTCTGGCGGTTTTCGGCCTGGGCGAGCGCGCTACCCTCAAGCAGATCAAGGCCCGCCACCGGGCCCTGGCCAAGGCACACCACCCCGACCGGGGCGAAAGCACCGACCCCCTGGCCATGCAACGGGTCAATGCCGCCTACAAGATCCTGCTCGCCTACTGCGAGGACTATCGCTTCTGCTTCAGCGAGGCGGAGTTTCTCGAGCAGGTGCCCGAAGAGCGGCTGCGCCGGCAGTTCGGCTGGGATCCGGTGTGGGGCGGGGCCCCCGGTGAGGAGTGAGGCGTCAGGGGTGAGGCGTCGCGAGATCGACGATCAGTTCGAACAGTTGGGTTGTATCGTTAAAATTGTAGATCTCGCCGGTTTCGATCAGGTAGTGCCAGCCGAAAATCTTGAGTTCGTCCTTTTCGTATCTCTCGCGGACATACGGATAGGTCAGCAGGTTTTTCATCTGCACCAGGACGTTGACCTGCTCGGTCAGCCACTCCCGCTCCTCGGGGGTATCGCCGGTCATCAGCCGATCGACCCGCCCCCGGACTTCCCCTGACACTTCCAGCCACTTGCGGACATGGGGGAGGTGGGCCATCTCCTCGGCCGGCTTGTTCAGGGCGGCGCAGCCGCCGCAGTTGGAGTGGCCGCAGACCACGATGGTGTCGACGCCAAGCGACAGCACCGCATATTCGACGGCGCTGGTGGTGGACACGTATTCCTCGGTGCTGCGGTACGGGGGGACGATGTTCGCCACGTTGCGGACGATGAACAGTTCGCCCGGGGCGCTGCCGGTGATCAGGTTGGGAACCACCCGTGAATCGGAGCAGCCGATGAACAGGGTATGCGGCTTCTGCTGGCGCCCCAGTTCGCGAAACAGCTCCCGGTGCCGCTCGAACTCCTCGCGGCGGAACTCCATGATCCCGCGGAACAGCTTGTCCATGGCAAAATCCCGATTAGTTTTACTTTCGCTAAAATAAGCGCGCTGTTTTTGAAGTATATATTAACATTTTGGCCAGCACAAGGCGTCAAGGATTGCTGTTCGATATGTCTTGTTAAAAACTCTATCTTCAAGCTATTTTTAATGATTATCCCAACTGCAGACAGAGCCGCATGCCCGACCAGACCTCGTTCTTCCAGCTGAACCGCCCCGCCCGCTACCTCGGCGGCGAGCGGGGGAGTGTCATCAAGGCGTGGCCATCGGTCGATGTGACCTTCGCCCTGGCCTTCCCCGACGTCTACGAGGTCGGCATGAGCCACCTCGGCTCGGCCATCCTCTACCGGGTCCTCAACGACACCCCCTGGATCGCCGCCGAGCGCGCCTACGCGCCGTGGCCCGACCGCGAGGCCCAGCTGCGTGCCGCCGGCGAGCCGCTGTGCAGCCTGGAGAGCGGCCGGCCGCTGGCGGATTTCGCCATCGTCGGCTTTTCGCTGCAGTACGAGCTCAGCTACACCAACCTGCTGACCATGCTCGACCTGGCCGGGATTCCGCGCCGGGCGAGTGAGCGCAACAGCAGCCACCCGCTGGTGGTGGTCGGCGGGCCGTGCGCCATGAACCCCGAACCGCTGGCCGACTTCATCGACTGCGCCGTGCTCGGCGACGGCGAGGAAGCGGTGCTGGAACTGTGCGCCGCGGTGCGCGAGCGCCACGGCCGCCGGGCTGGACCGCGCTGGATTGCTGCAGCGCCTGGCGCAAATCCCCGGCATCTACGTGCCGGCTTTTTACGACGTCAGCTACCGTCCCGACGGCCGCATCGCGGCGATCAAGCACCGCCCCCCCGCCCCGCCGACGGTGCGCCGGCGCATTGTCGCCGACCTCGATGCAGCCACCTTTCCCGTCGAGCCGATCGTGCCGTTTCTGCAGACCATCCACGACCGGGTGGCCGTCGAGGTGGCCCGCGGCTGCACCCGCGGCTGCCGTTTCTGCCAGGCCGGCTACCTCTACCGGCCGGTGCGCGAGCGCCAGCCCGACACCTTGCAACGGCTGATCGGCGAGGCCCTGCGCCGCTCCGGCTACGACGAGGTGTCGCTGCTCTCCCTGTCGACCGGCGACTACACGGTCATCGATGGCTTGATGCAGAGCCTGATGGGCTGCTATGCCGGCCAGCGGGTGGCGCTTTCCCTGCCGAGCCTGCGCGTCGGCTCGCTGACCCCGGCGCTGATGGAAGAGATCAAAAAGGTCCGCAAGACCGGTTTCACCCTCGCCCCGGAGGCGGGAAGCGAACGGCTGCGCCAGGTCATCAACAAGGGGATCAGCGAAGAGGATCTACTGGAGACGGCGCGGACCGCCTTCACCCTCGGCTGGCGCATCATCAAGCTCTACTTCATGATGGGACTGCCAACCGAAACCGAGGAGGACCTGGCCGCCCTGATCGACCTGGCCGCGCGAGTCAAGGCGACCGGGCGCGGCACCCAGGGGGGGGCGGACATCAACGTCTCGGTCTCGACCTTCGTGCCGAAGGCGCACACCCCGTTCCAGTGGGACGCGCAACTGAACCGCGAGGAGATCCGCCAGCGCCAGGAGTATCTGCGGGACGGGCTGAAAAAGCGGCGGCTGCGCCTGAAGTGGCACGAGGCGGAGCTGTCGGTGCTGGAAGGGGTCTTCGCCCGCGGCGACCGGCGGCTCGGCGCGCTGCTCGAGCGGGCGGTCGACCTCGGCTGCCGCTTCGACGGCTGGCGCGATCACTTCCGCTGGGATCTCTGGCAACAGGCGCTGAGCGATACCGGCATCGATCCGGCCTTCTACCTGCGCGCCCGGCAGAGCGGTGAAACGCTCCCCTGGGACCACCTTGACGCCGGGGTCACCAAGGCCTTTCTGCTGCGCGAACGCCAGAACGCCCTGCTCGGCAAGGCCACGGCCGACTGCCGCTTCGGTCAGTGCAGCGCCTGCGGGGTGTGCGACTTCGAGAAGATCCGCACCTCGCCTCGCCGACCGCCAGCACCTGCCGGCCGCCGCGACCTCCCGCCGCCGACCGCCGGAGAGATGGCAGGCGACCTGCCGAAGGTGCGCCTGACCGTGCGGAAAGCCGGACGGGCGGCGCTCTTGAGCCATCTCGAGTTCATGACCGCCGTCCAGCGGGCGGTCAAGCGCGCCGACATCCCGGTGCGCTGGTCGGCCGGTTTTCATCCGGCCCCGCGCATCGGCTTCGGCGATGCCCTCCCCCTGGGGGTGGCCAGCGAAACCGAACTGCTCGATCTCGACCTGGCCTCGGTCTGCGCCCCGGCCGAGGTCATGGCCACCCTCAACCGGGAACTGCCGGAGGGGATCGCCGTGCTGGCCGCCCGCGAGATATCGCGGCGGCTGCCATCGGCAGCCGCCAGCCTGGCGACCGCCACCTACCGGGTACCGTTGCCGGCCGAGCAGAGGCAGGCCGTCGGGCAACGGACGCAGGCGTTCCTGGCGGCCGCGAGCGTCGAGCTCACCCGGACCAGGCAGGGGCGAAGCGAATCCCTCGACCTGCGGCCCTGGGTGGAGGTGCTGACGGTTGACGAATCAGCGCTCTGGCTGACTCTGACCAAGGGGAGCCCGCTGCCGGTGGCCGCACATCTGCTGGACCTTCCGATCGAGGCAGTGCGCGCCCTGGGTATCTGCAAGACCGCCATCACCCTGCACGAACCGGCCGATGATTGCCAAAACGGCGAAGGCGGGTAGGCTTTAACGACCACAAACTAGATCCTAACGCAAAGACGCAGAGGTTAAGAAACAAGACGCAAAGCAAAGCTTTATAGAAGACCTTCTTTGCGTCTTTCATTTAACTTTGCGTCTTTGCGTTGAACCATTTTGCAGTTATTAATCTTGTCAACATTATAGGAGTCGTCATGTCCAAGGAACTGGTGATCAACACCACGTCGCACGAGACCCGCGTGGCGCTGCTGGAGAACGGCCACATCGCCGAACTCTACATCGAGCGCAGCCGCGAGCGGAGCATCGTCAGCAACATCTACCGCGGGCGGGTGATCCGCGTCCTGCCGGGGATGCAGGCGGCCTTCGTCGACATCGGCCTCGACAAGGCGGCGTTCCTCTACGTGGCCGACGTCCTCGACGAGATCGAGGCGGTCGAACAGTTCATCGAGGTGGGCCAGCCGCCGCGCCAGCCGGGCGAGGAGAGCGGCGGCGAGCGGCCGCCGCTGCCGCCGATCGAGGAACTTCTGCAGGAGGGGCAGGAGATCGTGGTCCAGGTGGCCAAGGATCCGATCGGCACCAAGGGGGCGCGCATCACCGCGCACATCTCCCTGCCGGGGCGCAATCTGGTCTACATGCCGACCGTCGATCACGTGGGGATCTCGCGGCGCATCGAGAACGAGGAGGAGCGCCTGCGCCTGCGCCACCTGGTCGATGTCATGCGCCCGGAAGGGACCGGCTTCATCATCCGCACCGCCGCCGAGGGGAAAAGCGCCGATGAACTGAAGGCCGACATGGACTACCTGGTGGCCATGTGGGAACAGGTCGACCAGCACCGCGTCGACCGCGGCGCCCCTTGCCTGATCCATTCCGATCTCGATGTCACCAGCAAGGTTCTGCGCGACATCCTCACCGAGGACGTCGCGCGGATCGTCGTCGACAACGCCGAGGAGTATCGCAAGATCCAGAGCTTCCTCGACACCTTCATGCCGGGCCAGCGGTTCCGCGTCGATCACTACCAGGAGGACGAACCAATCTTCGATGCTTTCGGTCTGGAGGTCGAAATCGCCCGCGCCCTGGGGCGCAAGGTCTGGCTGAAAAGCGGCGGGCACATCATCATCGACCAGACCGAGGCGCTGACCGCCATCGACGTCAACACCGGGCGCTTCGTCGGCAAGCACAACCTCGAGGACACCATCCTCAAGACCAATCTCGAGGCGGTCAAGGAGATCGCTTTCCAGCTGCGCCTGCGCAACATCGGCGGGCTGATCATCATCGACTTCATCGACATGGAGAAGGAGCCGCACCGCGAGAAGGTCCACGGGGCACTGGAGGAGGCGCTCAAGAGCGACAAGGCCAAGACCAACATCCTCAAGATCTCCGAGCTCGGGCTGGTGGAGATGACCCGCAAGCGGGTGCGCGACAGCATCGGCCGCATCCTCTGCGAACCGTGCCCCTATTGCGAGGGGAAGGGCTACGTCAAGAGCAAGACCACCATGGTCTACGAGATCTTCCGCGAACTGCAGCGCGAGATGCGCAGCGCCCCCGGCTACCGGATGACGCTGAACGTCCATCCCAATATCGCGTCCCTGCTCTACGACGAGGAACGCGCCGGCGTGGAGGAGTTGGAGAAACGCCACCAGAAGCAGATCGCCATCCACGCCCGCCCCGGCTTCCATATCGAGCAGTTCGAGATTCTGGTGGGGTGAGGGGTCGCGCCGATTCCGCTTGACTTCCGCCCCCCTGCGGCGTATAAACCTTATTCCCTAGCGCTCCACATGGCGTGCAAAACGGGGAAAGAAGCGAGGTGAAGGGGATGTACGCGGTCATCAAAACCGGAGGAAAGCAGTATAAAGTTTCCGCAGGCGACCTGCTCAAGGTCGAAAAACTGGACGGCGCGGTGGGTGATACCATCGAACTGGCCGAAGTCCTCATGGTTGGCGGAGCAGAGGTTAAAATCGGAACACCTCTCTTGCCGGGCGCGAAAGTCACGGCGCGGATCGTGGAACAGGACAAAGACAAGAAAATCCTGGTCTTCAAATCCAAGCGCCGCAAGTTTCAGCGCAAGCTTTACGGCCACCGTCAGCCCATTACCCGCCTGAAGATCACGGCGATCGAAGCGTAAGGAGACAGATCCATGGCTCACAAGAAAGGCGTCGGCAGTTCCCGTAACGGTCGCGACAGCGCCGGCAAACGCCTCGGCGTCAAGCGGTTCGCCGGTCAGGCGGTCACCGCCGGTTCGATTCTGGTCCGCCAGCGCGGCACCACCGTGCACCCGGGCAACAACGTCGGCTGCGGCAAGGATTACACCCTCTTCGCCCTGATCGAAGGGGTGGTGAAGTTCGAACGGCTCGGCAAGGACCGCAAGAAGGTCAGCGTCTACGCCGCTTGAACTGCATAAGTTCCGGAGCAGATTTCCAAGGCCCGAGGCTCCCTGCGAGCTTCGGGCTTTTTGTTAAAACATAGAGACGAGAAACGAGAAACGCGAAAAAGCCTTTTCTCGATTCTCGTTACTCGTTTCTCGATCCGGGTTCAAAATGAAATTCGTCGACGAAGTCAAAATCCACGCCAAGGCCGGTGACGGCGGCAAGGGCTGTCTCTCCTTCCGCCGCGAGAAGTTCATCCCCCTGGGTGGCCCCAACGGTGGCGACGGCGGCGACGGTGGCAATGTCTGCTTCGTCGTCGATTCCGGCCTGGGCACCCTGCTCGACCTGCGTTACAAGGCACATTACAACGCCGGCAACGGCGAGGGCGGCCGGGGCCAGAACAAGCATGGCAAGAACGGCGAGACCCTGACTCTCCGCGTCCCGCCCGGCACCTTGATTTACGACGATGACACCGGCGAGCAACTGGCCGATCTGACCGAACCGGGGGAACTGCTGGTGCTGCTGCGCGGCGGCATGGGCGGGCGCGGCAACGCGCGCTTTGTGACCAGCACCAATCGCGCCCCGCGCCACACCCAGCCGGGACTCCCCGGCGAGCGCCGCACCCTGCGCCTGCAGCTCAAACTGCTCGCCGATGTCGGCCTGGTCGGCCTCCCCAATGCCGGCAAGTCCACCCTGATCGCCAGCGTCTCGGCGGCCCGGCCAAAGATCGCCGACTACCCGTTCACCACCCTGGTTCCCAATCTCGGCGTGGTGCGCTACGGCGACTACCGGAGCTTTGTCATGGCCGACATCCCCGGTCTGATCCAGGGGGCCAGCGAGGGCCACGGCCTGGGGCTGCGCTTCCTGCGCCACATCGAGCGCACCGACCTGTTTCTGCACCTGGTCGATCTTTCCGGCATGCAGGAGGGGGATCCGCTGGAAAACTTCGCGGCGATCAACCGCGAGCTCGAGCATTACAATCCCGAACTGCTCGACCGGCCGATGCTGGTGGTCTTTACCAAGCTCGACGTCACCGAGGTGCGCGAACAGCTGCCGGCCATGCATGCTGCCTTTGCCGCCAGGGGTTATCGGACTTTTGCGGTATCGGCGGTCACCGGCGAAGGGACGCCGGAACTGGTCAGCTTTGTCGGCCAGGAACTGGCCCGACGCCGAGCGGCCGCACTGCCTGCCGCAACGCTTGACAGTCCCGCTCCCGGCGCATAAACTTTTCCAGAGTTTTCAGCAGCTTCCACCATCAGACTCGACCGGGGACCTATGCGCACCATTCTGCTAGCCCATGTCCGGCGTGTGGTCATCAAGATCGGCAGCGGGGTCATCTCCGGGGAAACCGGTCTCGACCTGGCCCGGATCGAGGGGATCTGCCAGGACATCGTTGCCCTGCGCCAGCGCGGCTACGAAATCGTGGTGGTCTCCTCGGGGGCGGTTGCCGCCGGCAAGGGCGATCTCGGCATTACCGGGCGGCCACAGACCATCCCGCTCAAGCAGGCGGCGGCGGCCATTGGCCAGAGCCGCCTGATGCGCACCTATAAGGACGCCATGCGCCCGCAGGGGGTGACCGTTGCCCAGGTGCTGCTGACCCGCGACGACCTGGCCAACCGCCGCCGCTACCTCAACGCCCGCAATACCCTGATGACCCTGCTCGAATTCGGGGTGGTGCCGATCATCAACGAAAACGACACGGTGGTGGTCGACGAGATCCGTTTCGGTGACAACGACAACCTCTCGGCCATGGTCACCAACCTGGTCGAGGCCCAACTGCTGGTGATCCTGTCCGACGTCGACGGGCTCTACGACAGCGATCCCCGTCTGAACCCGCAAGCCCGCCTGATCACCGAAGTGGAGCGGATCAGCGACGAGATCGAGGCCATGGCCGGCGACGAGGGGGGCCCCCTGGGGACCGGCGGCATGGCCACCAAGATCAAGGCGGCCAAGCGTGCCACCCTGTTCGGCGCCGGCACGGCCATCATCAACGGCTGCACCCCGCACAACCTGCGCTACCTGTTCGACGGCCACGAACTCGGCACTTACTTCCTGCCGGTGCGTGACCCGATCGCCTCGCGCAAGCACTGGATCGCCTTCACCAAAAAGCCACGCGGCAAGCTGCTCCTCGACGAAGGCGCCCGCGCCGCGATCATCGACGGCGGCAAGAGCCTGCTCCCCTCGGGGATTCGCTCCATCGACGGCGAGTTCGACCGGGGCGATGCGGTGCGCCTGTGCACCCTCGACGGCAAGGAGTTCGCCAAGGGGGTCACCAACTATTCGTCCCCGGAACTGCTGCGCATCATCGGGCGCAAGACCAGTGAGATCGAAACGATCCTCGGCTACAAGTACGGCGATGAAGTCGTCCATCGCGACAACCTGGTCGTCGATACCGGGAGTTGAAAAGCACAGAAAAACTTAAACTTTAGCCACAGATAAATGCGGAAAATGCGGATAAACCGAAAAGCAACTAACAGGGATGTCCAGGATAAAAGCGAAAGCTGCAAATCAGGCTTTTGAGGTTTTGCTTGATCAGATTTGATCCGCCTTGATCTGCGGCCAAGGATTTTGTCTCTAAAGATTTTTGCTTTTCTCCGCGCCTCCGCGTCAATGTGATTTCAGCCTTGTTGCAGGGAGCTTGATCATGACCATAGCGGCACAGATGGAAAAGGTGGCGAAGGATGCGAAAGCGGCCGCGCAGGTGGTGGCCGGTCTGTCCACGGCGGTCAAAAACGACCTGCTACAACGTATGGCGAACGCACTGATCGAACGCAGCGGGGAGCTGCTGGACGCCAATGAACTGGACCTGGCGGCAGCCCGCGAGGCCGGCCTGGCAGCGGCGATGCTCGACCGGCTGACCCTCGATCCGCCGCGCATCCGCGCCATGGCCGATGGCCTGCGCGAGGTGGCCGGGCTTCCCGACCCGGTCGGCGAAGTGACTGGCATGTGGCGGCGGCCCAATGGCCTGCAGGTTGGGCGGATGCGCATCCCCCTGGGGGTCATCGGCATCGTCTACGAGGCCCGCCCCAACGTCACTGCCGACGCCGCCGGCCTGTGCCTGAAGAGCGGCAACGCCGTGATCCTGCGCGGCGGCAAGGAGGCGGTCCACTCCAACCTGGCCATCGGCCGGGTGTTGGGTCTTGAGCTGGAGCGCCTCGGGCTGCCGGCCACGGCCCTGCAAGTGGTCGCTACCACTGATCGCACCGCCCTCCTGGAACTGCTCAAGTGCGATGAGGAGATCGACCTGATCATCCCCCGCGGCGGCGAGGGGCTGATCCGCTTCGTCGCCGAGCATTCGCGGATTCCGGTGATCAAACACTACAAGGGGGTCTGTCACGTCTTTGTCGATGCCAGCGCCGACTTCGCCCAGGCGGAGAAGATCGCCCTGAACGCCAAGGTGCAGCGCCCCGGCGTGTGCAACGCCATGGAGACACTGCTCATTCACCAGGACATCGCCGAAACCTTCATTCCGCGCCTCGCCGCCGCCATGCGCGCCCAGGGAGTCGAGCTGCGCGGCTGCGAGACCACCCGGGAGTTCGCCCCCACCGCCGTGCCAGCCACGGAGGACGACTGGCATGCCGAGTACCTCGAACTGATCCTGGCGGTGCGCGTGGTGGAGGGTCTCGATGAGGCGATCCGCCATATCCGTACCTACGGCTCACTGCATACCGAGGCGATCGTCACCCGCGACTACGCCAACGCCCAGCGCTTCCTGCGCGAGGTCAACTCGAGCGTGGTGCTGGTCAACGCCTCGACCCGCTTTGCCGACGGCAACCAGCTTGGCCTCGGCGCCGAGATCGGCATCTCCACCACCAAGCTGCACTCCTTCGGGCCGATGGGGCTGGAGGACCTGACCACGCGCAAGTTCATTGTGTATGGGGATGGACAGATCAGAGGCTAGTGCATGAAAACCGGCATCCTCGGCGGCACCTTCAACCCGATCCACCTGGCCCACCTGCGCATTGCCGAGGAGGTCCGCGAGGCGTGTGCCCTGGACGAGGTGCTGTTCATTCCGGCGGCGGCGCCGCCGCACAAGGCGGTGGCCGGGGAAATTTCCTTTGCGCACCGCCTGGCGATGATCGAGGCGGCCATTGCCGACAATCCCGGCTTCCGGGTCTCCGACCTCGAGGCCCGGCGCAGCGGCAAGAGTTTTTCGGTCGACACCCTCGAGATTCTGCGGCAGGCCGACCCGTCCGGTGAACGCTACTTTATCGTCGGCCTCGATTCGTTCCGCGACATCGCCACCTGGAAGGATTATGTGCGGTTGTTCGAACTCGCTCACCTGGTAGTGACCGCCAGGCCCGGCGTGGATCTGCCCGACCCGCTTGCGGCGCTGCCGGTTGCGGTGCAAAATGACTTCTGCTACGATGATCAACTAAAAAAACTACGGCACCGTTGCGGAAATGTCGTGATTTTTCTGGAGGAAACGCGTCTCGACATCTCCTCCACGCTGATCCGCCGCAAAGCGGCGGCCGGCGCGTCGATCCGCTACCTGGTCCCGCCGGGCGTCGCCGCTTATATCGGCCGCCACAGGCTTTACCAGTTGGCAGGGAAAGGGAATTGCTAGTTGCAGTCCATCGATCGGGCGTTGCTCTGTGCCGCCCAAGTGCTTGACAAGAAGGCCTTCAACGTCCGCGTTCTGGACGTACGCCGGGTTTCTTCACTGACCGACTTCATCGTGCTGGCCTCGGGCGGTTCCGACCGCCAGGTGCAGGCGGCGGCCGAGTCGGTTCATCTCGGCCTGAAGCAGCAGCATGGCGTGCGGCCCCTCGGCATCGAGGGGATGAACGAAGGACGTTGGGCCTTGATCGACTATGGCGACGTCATGGTGCATGTCTTTCAGGAACCGGTGCGCCAATTTTACGATCTCGACGGCCTGTGGCGCGACGCCCTCGAGGTGCCGCTGCCGCCGGAGCTCGCCGCGGCGGCGCAGGCGGAGCGTTGAAACTCCGGCTCCTCTGCGTCGGGCGGCTGAGTGAATCCTACCTGCGCGAAGGCTGCGCGCTGTTCACCGAGCGTTTGCGGCGCTATCTGCCGCTGGCGATCGAGGAACTCAAGGAACAGAAGGCGGTCGGTCGCGGCGACCTGCCGCGGGCCATCGTTGCCGAGGGCGAGCAGTTGCTGGCCCGCATCCCCGGCGGGGCCTTCGTCGTCGTCCTGGATGAGCGCGGCCGGGGGCTGACCTCCACCGGGTTGGCCGGATTGCTGGAGCAACACATGATTGCCGGCACCCCCGAGTGGGTGCTGGTGATCGGCGGGGCGCACGGGCTGAGCGAGGGGGTTCGCCAGCGGGCCGATCTACTGCTGTCCCTCTCGTCCATGACCTTTCCCCACCAGGTCGTTCGGCTGCTGCTGCTCGAACAGCTCTACCGCGGATTGACCATTATCCGCAATGAACCATACCATCATCGCTAGGGTTGGGGCGGTTGCCCTTCCCGCAGCCCCGCGGGGATGCTTTCAGGAGAACTTCATGGCCTCAAAACCTTTCCCTCAAGTCAGGGAGCAGTTGCTGCGTCTCCGCGCCGAGCTGTTCAGAGAAGTCAGCGAATCGTATGCCGCCTGTCGCGAACTGGGACAGGACGGGGTGGCCGATATCGGCGACATGTCGGCCAACGCCTACAGCCGCGATGTGCTGTTCAACCTCAGCGAAACCCAGCGCCAGCAGATCCGCGATATCGATGCCGCCCTGGAGAGAATAGACACGGGGGAATACGGCGTCTGCGTGCACTGCAGCGAGGAGATTGCCCCGCGCCGACTGGAGGTTCGCCCGTTTTCGCGCTATTGCATCGATTGCAAAACCGACATCGAAAAGTTCGGGGAGAAGTGATGTACCCTCCCGCTGGCGGCACACCTCAAGGAGAATGCCCATGACTTTCATGGCCTTCATGCTGCTGATCATCCTGTTCGGGGTTTTCTTCCTGTTTTTCTGGAATCTCAATCCCCACGACGTCACCATTCACCTGTTCGGCAACCAGGACTTCACCTACCCGGTGGCCTTCGTGGTGATCGGCGGCATCCTGATCGGTCTGATGCTCGGCTTCGGAGCCCACATCTGCAGTTCCCTGATGGCCATGTGGAATAACTGGAAGCGCGACCAGGCGGAGAAACTGAACCGCGAGGTCGGCGCCATCTATCGCGAAGGGGTCGACCACCTGCTCTCGGGGGACCTGAAAAAGGCCCGGGAATTGCTGCAGAAGGCTCTCGACCGCGACCCGAGACGGGTGGAGACGCTGATTGCCCTCGCCAACCTGCATAGCCAGGAAGGAACTCCGGCCGCGGGTCTGATCCAGTTGCGCAAGGCCCGCGACCTCGATCCCGAGAACCGCGAAGTGCTGTTCAAGGTGGCCGCCCTCCAGGAGGAGCAGGGGCAGGAGGAAGGGGCCATCGCCACCTATCAGGAGATCATCGGGCGCGAACGCGATAACCGCAAGGCGCTGCGCAGCCTGCGCGACCTGTACATCAAGCATTGCCGCTGGAAGGATGCCCTGGACGCCCAACGGCTGATCTTCAAGGCCGGGCCGGACACCAGCCGCCTGGCCGAAGAGAAGGAAAAACTCCTCTACCTGCGCTATGAAGTGGCCCGCCTGGCCCTGGGTGAGGGCGCCGTCGATCTGCCAAATCCGAACTCAAGGACCTGATCCGGCAGATGCCCGACTTCAGCCCGGCCTGGATCTCGCTGGGCGATGCCCTCGCGGCCCAGGGGCGCGGTGACGAAGCCATCCAACTCTGGCAGGAAGGCTACGTGACCCAGGGGAAAGGCATCTTTCTGAGCCGCCTCGAGGATTACTTCATGAACCGCGAGGATCCCTCCTCGCTGTTGAGCTTCTATCATCGCATTTTGCTGGAGCGCAACTACGACCTGATGGCGCGACTCTTCTACGGCAAGCTTTGCCTGCGGCTGGAGATGGTCGAGGAGGCCCTTGACCAGTTCCAGGCCATCGAGGGCTCCGGCCTGGAGACCCGCCAAGTGCATCTGCTGCTGGCCGAGGCGCACCGGCGGCGCAACCGCCTCACCGACGCCATCACCGAGTACCAGAAGGCTCTCGGCATCGGCACCCGCCTGACCCTGAGTTATGTCTGCGACGCCTGCAACGCCCCGGCCATCGAATGGGATGGCCGCTGCCCGGCCTGCGGGCAGTGGGGCACCGTCAGTCTGGTCGACCGCAAGGCCTTGCTCGAAGCGCGCCCCCTCGATCTCGACCGGATGGTCGTCCATCATGGCGAGCAGAAGGAGTGGTACGGCGCATGAGACGGCCGGTCGCCCTGATCATTCTCGATGGCTGGGGGATCAATCCGGACTGCACCGCCAACGCCGTCTGTCTGGCGCGCACCCCGCGTCTCGACGCCCTGGCCGCCACCTGTCCGACCACCCGCCTCAGCGCCTCCGGGCTGGCCGTTGGCCTCCCCGCCGGGCAGATGGGGAACTCCGAGGTCGGCCACCTCAACATCGGCGCCGGGCGGGTCATCTACCAGGATCTGACCCGGATCAGCAAGAGCATCGCCGATGGCGACTTCTTCGCCAACCCCGTGCTGCTTGACGCGATGGCACAGATCAGGGCGGCCGGCGGCCGCCTGCACCTGCTCGGCCTGCTCTCCGACGGCGGCGTCCATTCCCACAACAGCCATCTCTATGCCCTGGTCGAGATGGCCCGTCGCGCAGGGATCGGCGAGGTCTGCATCCATGCCTTCACCGACGGCCGCGACACGCCGCCGCAAAGCGCCGGCGGCTATCTTGCCGAACTGGAAACCGAGTTGGCCCGCTTGGGCCTGGGTCGGGTGGCGACGGTCATCGGCCGTTACTACGCCATGGACCGCGACAACCGCTGGACGCGTGTCGAAAAGGCCTGGCGGGCTATGGTGCTGGGCGAGGGTGAAGCAGCCGACAGCAGTACCGCCGCCATCGCCGCCGCTTATACGGCCGGGGAAACCGACGAATTCGTCAAACCCAGGGTCGTTCAGCACAACGGCCAACCAACCGGGACGATCCGCGACGGCGACGGCCTGATCTTTTTCAACTTCCGCTCCGACCGCGCCCGTGAGTTGACCCGCAGCCTTACCCAGGCTGATTTCACCGGATTCTCCCGGCCGCAGGTTCCCCGGTTGGGCACCTTCGTCTGTCTGGCGGACTACGATGAAACCTTTGCCCTGCCGGTTGCCTTCCCTCCGGAAAACTATCCCGATCTGCTGGGCACGGTGGTTTCCAGGGCCGGCCTCAAGCAGTTGCGCATTGCCGAAACCGAGAAGTACGCGCATGTCACCTTCTTCTTCAATGGCGGCGAGGAGACCCCGTTTCCTGGTGAGGATCGCGTGCTGATCCCCTCGCCGAAGGAGGTTGCCACCTATGATCAGAAACCCGCGATGAGCGCGGTCGAGGTCACCGACGAGGTGCTGCGGCGGGTGGCTGGCGGCGACTACGATCTGATCGTGCTCAACTACGCCAATCCCGACATGGTCGGCCACACCGGCATCCTGTCGGCAGCCATCGTGGCGATGGAGACGGTCGATGCCTGCGCCGGCCGGGTGGTCGATGCGGTGCTGGCCGCCGGCGGCTGCGCCCTGCTCACCGCCGACCACGGCAACTGCGAACAGATGGCCGACAGCCGGGGCTTGCCGTACACCGCGCATACCACCAACCCGGTGCCGCTGATTCTGGTCGATCCGAACCGGCCGGACGCCAGGCTGCGCGAGGGGATCCTCGCCGATATTGCGCCGACCATCCTGGCGTTGCTCGGCCTGCCGCAACCCGCCGCCATGACCGGGAAGAGCCTGTTGGCAGAATAACCGGCACGCGGAGCCCTGGGCCTGGAGCTTTTGCCGCTCCGCCAACCGCGGGCCATAAACCGCGCCCGGTCACTGTGGAGGGGGAAGATGGATCTGTGGCGGCGCATCGGCTGTGATCTGCGCCATTGCTTCGAGCTGCTGCTGCCGCCGGCGTGCCTGCTGTGCGGCGGGCGCTTGCCCACCGGCGCCGCGGCCAGCGAGTTCTGCCCGACCTGCCGGGCCGGCCTGCCACGGCCGGCGCCAGCCCGCTGCCCGATCTGTGCCGTCGCCTACCGCACTTCGACCGCGTCGCTGCATCACTGCGAAAACTGCCTGCGGCAGCCGCCGCCCTTTGCCCGGGTCCATGCCGTCGGGCCTTATGCCGGCACCCTGCGGGAGGCCGTCCAGGGCTTCAAGTACCGTGGCCAGCTCCCCCTCGCCCGTCCCCTGGGCGCCCTGCTCGGCGAAGCCGTGCTGGCCGGGGACGGGCCACGTCCCGACCTGCTGGTTCCCGTCCCCCTGCACAAGAGCCGCCTGCGCGAGCGCGGCTACAATCAGGCCCTGCAACTTGCCCGGGAGGTGGGACGCCACCTCGACGTGCCGGTCGCCGCCGGATTGCTGCGCCGGGTCCGCGACACGGCCGCGCAGCAGGGGCTGGATGCCGCCGCCAGGAAGGGCAATCTCCGGGACGCCTTCGCCGTCACCGGGCCGCTGGCCGCCCGGCAGCTGCTGTTGGTCGACGATGTCATGACCACCGGGGCCACTGCCCGCGAGTGCGCGCTGGCCCTGCGGCGTGCCGGCGCCACCGCCGTCGAAGTGGCGGTACTCGGACGGGCCTAGCGAGCCGGGCATGGCTTTGCTGCGCTACTACATCACCGGCCATGGCCTCGGCCACGCCAGCCGCTCCGGCCAGATTCTCCAGGCCCTGGCCACCCGTCATCCCGCCATCCGTTGCGATGTCGTCACCGACGCCGCCCCCTGGTTCCTGGCCGACAATCTCCCCCCCGGCGTGGCCGTGGCCGCCCGCACCCTCGACGTCGGCGTCCGTCAGGTTGACAGCCTGGTGATGCGCCCGGAAGCGACCATCGAGGCCTGCCGACAGCTGCAAGCCCTGGCGCCGGTGTTGATTGCCGAAGAGGCCGCCGATCTGAAACGGCACGGCGTAGCCCTGGTGGTCACCGACGTGGCCGCCATCCCCTGTGCCGCCGCGGCGGCCGCCGGCATTCCGGCGGTCATCCTCAGCAACTTCACCTGGGAGTGGATCTACGCCGAGTTTCTCGACGCCCATCCGGAACTGGCCACGATCATCGACTGGCAGCGCGCCTGCTACCGGCAGGCCGCGCTGGCCCTGCGCCTGCCGTTTCACGGACCGATGCCGGTGGCGCGGGTGATCGATCTGCCGATGGTGGCCCGGCGCAGCGCGGTGCCGGCGAACGCGATCAGGAACCGCCTGGGACTGCACGACAACCAGCGCCTGGCCCTGCTTTCCTTCGGCGGCTTCGGCCTGCAGGACGCCCCTCTCGGTGAACTGGCGCAACTGCCCGAATGGGTTTTTCTGGCCGAGCCCGAACTGGCCGCCGGCCGCCCGCAGTTGCGGCCGCTGCCGGGGGGCGTCGCCTACCCCGACCTGGTCAACGCCGCCGATGCCGTCATCACCAAGCCCGGTTACGGCATCGTCGCCGAATGCCTGGCGCACCGGACGCCGGTCCTCTACACCACGCGCGGCAACTTCCGCGAGCAGGCGCTGCTGATCGCCGGCCTGCAGCGTTACGGCCGGGCCGTCGCCATCGACAACGAGCAGCTGCGGCGCGGCGATCTCAAAACAGCCCTGGAGCAGCTCCTCGCCCTGCCGCAGCCGTTGGAACGGTTGGCCGCCAACGGGGCCGAAGTGGCCGCCGACCGCCTGGCGGCGCTGCTGACCGAGCCATGATGCCCAGGAATATTCCGGAGATATTCGAGCTCTTGGCGGCCCGCTTCGGCCCACTGCAGTGGTGGCCGGCCGAGAGCCCCTACGAGGTGGTGACCGGCGCGATCCTGACCCAGAACACCGCCTGGACCAACGTCGAGAAGGCGATCGTCAACCTCAAGGCGGCCGGCGCCCTGGTCCCGGCAACCATGCGTGACCTGTCTCTCGCCGAGTTGGAGCAGCTGATCCGCCCGGCCGGCTTTTTCCGCCAGAAGGCCGCGCGGCTCCACCACGTGACCACGGTCCTGGTCGACGATTACGGCGGCCGTGTCGAGGACCTCTGCGCCGGCCCCCTCGACGCGGCGCGAGCGCGCCTGCTGGCCCTGCCGGGGGTCGGCCCGGAAACCGCCGATTCGATCCTGCTCTATGCCGCCCACCGGCCGAGTTTCGTGGTCGATGCCTACACCCGGCGGATCTTCACCCGTCTCGGTTTGCTGGACGGCACGGAGCGCTACGAAGCGATCCGCACCCTGTTCATGAGCGAACTGCCTCAAGAGGCGCCGCTGTTCAACGAGTACCACGCCCTGGTCGTCACCCTGGCCAAAAGCCATTGCCGCAAGCGCCGGCCGGAGTGCCCGACCTGCCCGCTGGTGGCCATTTGCCCGTTTGTTGAGTCGCCGGCTGAAAATCGGTTGACCCTCTGATGAACTTTGTCACAATGTAAGCGGCCAAGGCGCGCGCGACTGACATGAAACGCATACTCAATCAAATCCTGTACCCTTTCGAGGAGTTCTTCAAAAGCCAGGTAGCCGGGGGACTGGTGCTGCTCGGCGTGACCGCCCTGGCCCTGCTGCTCGCCAACTCACCGTGGAGCGACAGTTATTTCCGCCTTTGGGAACTCCGGCTGACCGTCGGTATCCCGCCGTTCGCCCTCAGCAAGCCGCTGCACCACTGGATCAACGACGGCCTGATGGCCGTGTTCTTCTTCGTGGTCGGTCTTGAGATCAAGCGGGAATTTCTCGCCGGGGAGCTGGCCGGAGCACGCAAGGCGGCCCTGCCCATTGCCGCGGCCATCGGCGGCATGCTGGTGCCGGCCCTGCTGTTCATGCTGATCGGCCCGGAGGGGCTGCAGGCCCGCGGCTGGGCGATCCCGATGGCGACCGACATCGCCTTCGCCCTCGGCGTCATTGCCCTGCTCGGCGACCGGATCCCCCGCTCACTGGCGATCTTTCTGACCGCCCTGGCCATCGTCGACGACCTGGGGGCAGTCCTGGTCATTGCCCTGTTCTACACCGGCGAGCTGAATCTCGCCGCCCTGGCGGCTGCGACCGTCTTTCTCGTGATCCTCGCCACCGGCAACCGCTTCGGGATCAAGACCCCGAATTTCTATACACTGATCGGCCTGTTATTGTGGATCGCCCTGCTCAAATCCGGGATTCACGCCACCGTGGCCGGCGTGTTGCTCGGCATGACCATCCCGGTGCGGCCGCGGCACAGCCATGAGCAGTTTCTGGCCGAAGCCGAAAAGCTGGTATCCACCTACCGGGCCAAAGGGACCATCCCCGGCCCGTTTCTCCATGAGGGGAAACTCGGCACCCTGCTCGCCCTGGAACATGCCTGCCACGACGCCATGAGTCCGTTGCAGCGGATGGAGCACGAAATGCACCATTGGGTGATCCTCGGCGTCATGCCCGTCTTCGCCCTGGCCAACGCCGGCATCGCCTTCGATCTGCACGAACTCGCCACCGCCGTCAGCCACCCGGTGACCCTCGGCATCGCGATCGGCCTGCTCCTTGGCAAACCGCTCGGCATCACCCTGTTTGCCTGGCTGGCGGTGCGCCTGGGGCTGGCCGAGCTCCCAGCCGGCACCCGTTGGCCGCAAATCTTCGGCCTGGGGCTGCTGGGCGGGATCGGCTTCACCATGAGTCTGTTCATCACCAACCTGGCCTACGAGGACGCTCCTGAATTGGTCGCGGCCGCCAAGGTCGGGATCTTTGCCGCCTCGCTCCTCGCCGGCATCCTCGGCTACCTGCTGCTGCGCCGACTGGGCAACCGCGGTTGACGGTTACGCTGTCGCACCAGCCTGCCGGCTGACTTCGCTGCAGACCGCCGCACCCCTTAATTCCTTGACTTATCCACCAGTTCTGATAACTTACGACACCCGAAAAACGTCATGGTCAAGAGAGCTTACGGAGCCCCCGATGGAATATAAAGACACCCTCAACCTCCCCGTCACCGACTTCCCGATGCGCGCCAGCCTCCCCCAGCGCGAACCGGAAATTCTGGCGCGCTGGGCGGAACTGGAACTCGACCGCCGGGTCAGCGAACCCCAGGACGGCAAGCCGAACTTCACCCTGCACGACGGCCCCCCCTACGCCAACGGCCATATCCACATCGGCCATGCCCTGAACAAAATCCTCAAGGACATCGTCGTCAAGAGCCGGCGCATGCAGGGGTTCTACGCGCCGTTCGTGCCGGGATGGGACTGCCACGGCCTGCCGATCGAACTGAAGGTCGACCAGCAGCTTGGCGAGAAGAAACGGGCCATGAGCAAGGTCGAGATCCGCCGCGAGTGCCGCGCCTACGCCCAGCAGTGGATCGACATCCAGCGCGCCGAGTTCAAGCGCCTCGGCGTCCTCGGCGACTGGCAGCACCCCTACCTGACCATGAACCACGCCTACGAAGCGGCCACCGCCCGCGAACTGGCGCGCTTCGCCGAACGCGGCGGGCTGTACAAGGGGAAGAAACCGGTGCACTGGTGCTCCTCCTGCGTCACCGCCCTGGCCGAGGCCGAGGTCGAGTACGGCGACCACACCTCGCCGTCGATCTACGTCAAGTTCCCCTATGCCGACACCTTGCCGGCCGGTCTCGAGGCCCTCGCCGGCAAGCCCTTGAGCTTCGTGATCTGGACCACCACCCCCTGGACCATCCCCGCCAACCTGGCGGTGGCCCTCAACCCGGAGCTGCCGTATGTTGCGGTCGAATCCGACGGCGAGTTGCTGGTGATGGCGGAAGGGCTGATGGCCAGGGTCTTCGCCGAACTCGGCCGGCCGGCCGGGACGGTGGTCGCCACCATCGAGGCCACTGCCTTCGAGGGGAAACAGTGCCGCCACCCGCTCTACGACCGCCCGTCGCTGATCGTCCTCGGCGACTACGTGACGCTGGAGGCCGGCACCGGCTGCGTGCACACCGCCCCCGGCCACGGCCACGACGACTACCAGACCGGCCTGCGCTACGGCCTGGAGATCTACAACCCGGTCGACGACTACGGCCGCTACCTGCCCAGCCTTGAGCTGTTCGGCGGCCAGAAGGTGCCGGCGGTCAACCCGCAGGTCACCGCCAAGCTGCTGGAAGTCGGCGCCCTGCTGAACGAGGGGAAGGTCTCTCACAGCTACCCGCATTGCTGGCGCTGCAAGAAGCCGATCATCTTCCGCGCCACCGAGCAGTGGTTCATCGCCATGGAGACCAACGACCTGCGCGGCCAGGCCCTCAAGCATATCGACGCCACGCACTGGATCCCGGCCTGGGGGCGCGAGCGCATCTACAACATGGTCGCCAACCGCCCCGACTGGTGCATCAGCCGCCAGCGCAGCTGGGGGGTGCCGATCACCGCCTTCTACTGCACCCGGTGCGGCGAGGCGCTGGCCGACGGCAAGGTGATGCACCATGTCGCCGACCTTTTCGAAACCGGCGGCAGCGATGTCTGGTTCGAAAAGGAAGCCGCACGAGCTGCTCCCTGCCGGCGCTGCCTGCACCAGCTGCGGCGCCGGGGAATTCCGCAAGGAGATGGACATCCTCGATGTCTGGTTCGACTCCGGCGTCTCCCACGCCGCCGTGGTCGAGCAACTGCCGCAGCTCTCCTCCCCGGCCGATCTTTACCTGGAGGGGAGCGACCAGCACCGCGGCTGGTTCCACTCGAGCCTGCTGGCGGCCGTCGGCACCCGCGGCACCTCACCGTACAAGGCGGTGCTGACCCACGGCTTCGTCCTCGACCAGGAGGGCCGGCCGATGTCGAAGTCGGTCGGCAACGTGGTCGCCCCGGAGGAGGTCATCAAGAAGTACGGCGCCGAGATCCTGCGCCTGTGGGTGGCTACCCAGGACTACCGCAACGACACGCGCTGCGGCGACAACATCCTCCAGCAGGTCTCCGAGGCCTACCGGCGCATCCGCAACACCGCCCGCTACATCCTCGGCAATATCCACGATTTCGACGCCGGCCACCGACACGGTTGCACACGCCGAACTGCTCGCCATCGACCGCTGGGCCCTGAGCAAGCTGGCCGGCCTGGCCGAGCGGGTGCAGAAGTCCTACGACGACTACGAGTTCCACGTGCTCTACCACGCCGTGCACAACTTCTGCAGCGTGGAGATGAGCGCCTTCTACCTCGACGTTCTCAAGGACCGCCTCTATACCGCGCCGGCCAAGAGCCTGGCGCGGCGCAGCGCGCAGACCGCCATGTACGCCATTCTCGACACCCTGACCCGCCTGGTCGCGCCGGTGCTCTCTTTCACCGCCGACGAGATCTGGGGCTACCTGCCGGGCGAACGCGAGGCCAGCGTGCATCTGGCCGGCTTCCCGCAGCTCGCCGCGAAACTGCTCGACCCGGCGCTGGAGGCGCGCTTCGACCAGCTGCTGGCCGTGCGCGGCGAGGTCTCCAAGCAGCTCGAACAGGCGCGGACCGCCAAGCTGATCGGCTCCGGACTCGAAGCCAAGGTGCTGCTGGCCGCCGCACCGGGGGCGCTGCGCGACCTGCTGCAGGCAGAAAGGGCGGAACTTGCCACCCTCTTCATCGTCTCCCGGGCCGAACTGGTCGACGGCCTGGTCGACGGCGTGATCAGCGACGCACTACCGGGGTTGACCATCCGCGTCGAGCGGGCCGCCGGGGAAAAGTGCCCGCGCTGCTGGACCTACGCAACAGCCATCGGGACCAGCCCGGAGCATCCGGAATTGTGCCCCCGCTGCACTGCGGCATTGGCGCGGTAGGGGCGGTTCGCGAACCGCCCGCGCGGAGCAAAGTCCAAGATCATGGCCCACTTCCGCCTGCTCGGTATCGTCACTGCGGTTATCCTGGCCCTCGACCAGGCGACCAAGCTGTATGTCGATGCCCATTTCGAACTGTACGAATCGGTGCCGGTGATCCCGGAATGGTTTCACCTGACCTACATCCGCAACCAGGGGGCGGCCTTCGGCATCCTGTCGAACAGCTCCCTGCGCGTGCCGTTCTTCATCGCTGTCGCCGTCATCGCCCTGCTGGTGATCCTCTGGTACCTGCGCCAACTGCGCGCCGACCAGCACCTGGGGGCCTTCTCCCTCGCCCTGATCTTTGCCGGGGCGCTGGGGAATTTGATCGACCGGGTACGTCTCGGCGAGGTCATCGACTTTCTCGACGTCTTCTGGAACCACCATCACTGGCCGGCCTTCAACGTCGCCGACTCGGCCATCTGTGTCGGCGTCACCCTGATGATCTGGGAAGTGTGGCAGGAGGAACGGCGCGTGCGCAGGGAGAAACAGCAAGGCCCCCGGGAGTGACGGGGGCCTTTCTTGCTATCTGTCAACTAATCGGCCGATCAAAAATGCCCAGAGGCAAGGCGCCTGAAAATCGAGGCACGAGGCGTACCTTGATGGTACGTCGCAGTGCCGAGATTAAAGGCAACGCCGCATATGGGCGTTTTTCATCGGCCGCATCAGCAAATACGTGGCAGCTGCTCCCCCGCCAACATCTCAATCGCCCGCAGCCCGCCGATGGCGGTGCGCAGGCGCACCTTGCCGCCGCCTTCCGCCGACCACCTCGCCGATGATCGCCGGCCCCGGCTGCGCCGGCCGGCGCATGGCGGCGCATGATTGCCAGGGCCGCCGCCGCCGCCTCAGGGGCGACGCAGACCAGTAGCTTCCCCTCGTTGGCGACAAACAGCGGGTCGAGGCCGAGGATAGCGCAGGCGCCGGCCACCGCCGGGGTCACCGGCAGGGCGGCTTCGTCGAGGACGATGGCGACATCGGACTGGCGGGCGACCTCCTTGAGGGTGGTCGCCACCCCGCCGCGGGTCGGGTCGCGCAGCACGTGCACCGCCGCGCCGAGTTCGGCGAGCAGTTCGGCGACCAGTTCGTGCAGCGGCGCGCAGTCGGAGACGATCGGCGAGGTCAGCGTCCAGCCCCTCGCGGGCGGCCAGCACCGCCATGCCGTGGTCGCCGAAGGGGCCGTTGATCAGCACCCGGTCACCGGGGCGGGCGCCGCTCCCGTTGATCTGCAGGTCATGCTCCAACACGCCGACGCCGGCGGTATTGATGAACAGCTTGTCGGCCTTGCCGCGCGGCACCACCTTGGTGTCGCCGGTGACGATCTTCACGCCGCAGCGGTCGGCGGCGGCGCGCAGGCTCTCCAGCACCTTCTTCAGGTCGGCCGACCGCCAGCCCTTCCTCGAGGATCAGGCCGACGCTGATGAACAGCGGCCGCGCCCCGGCCATGGCCAGATCGTTGACCGTGCCGTAGACCGCCAGGCAGCCGATGTCGCCCCCCGGAAAAAATAGCGGGTCGACCACGTAGCTGTCGGTGGTGAAGGCCAGCCGGCCGTTGACCGGCGCCAGCACCGCGGCGTCGTTCTGGTCGCGCGGGCCGATGCCGGAGAGGATCGGCACGATCAGCTCGTCGAGCAGCCGGTGACTGAGTGTCCCGCCACTGCCGTGGCCGAGCAGGATGATGTCTGAAGTCACAGATTTTTCCTCTTCGAAGGGCAGATAGTTGAGGCTGATCAAAAGGCCCCAGGTGCAAGGCGCCAGCCGGGCGAGGAGCGAGGCGTACCCTCAGGTACGTCGCAGCGACGAGGCCAAGGGCAACGCCGCAGATGGGGTCTTTTCATCAGCCGTATTTGTACTCGGCGGCGCAGGTGCCCTCGCTCGATACCATGCACGCGCCGACCGGCTCCTCGGGGGTGCAGACGGTACGAAACAGAGGGCAGTCCGCCGGGCGCAGCTTTCCCTTGAGGATCTCGCCGCAGCGGCAGCCGGCGTGCTCGCGCGGCGACTCCACCGTTACCGGCAGCTGCAAGGCTGCATCGAAAGCGGTATAGTCCGGGCGCAGCTGCAGGCCACTGCCGGGGATTGTGCCGATGCCGCGCCAGTTGGCAGCGCACGGTTCGAAAACCTCGGCCAGCAGGGCCTGGGCCCTGGGGTTCCCCTCCGGGCGGACCACCCGCCGGTACTGGGTCTCGACCCGCGCCGCGCCGGTGACGATCTGGCGGGCCAGCATCAACACCCCCTGGAGGATGTCGAGCGGTTCGAAGCCGGTGATCACGCACGGCACCCGCAGCTGCTCGGCCAACGGCCGGTAGGCCTCAGCGCCGATGATCGCCGAGACGTGGGCGGGACAGAGGTAGCCGTCGACCTTGAGCCCCGGGTCGTCGGCCAGCACCGCCATCGGGGTCGGGATGGTCTTGTGCGCGCACAGGACCATGAAGTTGGTGAGCCCCTTGCGCCGGGCAGTCACCACCGCCCCGGCGATGGTCGGCGCGGTGGTCTCGAAGCCGACCCCGAGGAAGACCACGCTCTGGTCGGGCTGCTGCTCGGCCAGAGCCACCGCATCAAGGGGCGAGTAGACCACCTTGATGCTGGCGCCGGCGGCCTGCTCGCGGATCAGGCTCGATGAAGAACCGGGGACGCGTACCATGTCGCCAAAGGTGGCGATGATCGTCTCCGGGCGGCGCGCCAGGGCCACGGCGTGGTCGACGTAGCCGACCGGGGTGACGCAGACCGGGCAGCCCGGGCCGGAGATCAGGCGGATTTTTTCAGGGAGCAGGGCGCGGATGCCATGCTGGTAGATGGCCATGGTGTGCGTACCGCACACCTCCATCAGGGTCAGGGGATCAGGGTGATTCGCGACTGCCCGTCGGATGGCGGCCAGCTGCCCGCGCGCCAGCTCCGGGTCGCGGAACGGGGCGAACAGGTTCATTCGGGAAACAACCCCTCGTCCAGCGCGGCGCGCAGGGCCTCGAGGGTCAGCTGCGCCTCGGCCTCATCGATCTTCTCGATGGCGAAACCGGCGTGGATCAACACGTAGTCGCCGACCTGCACGTCGTCCAGCATCATCAGGCTCGCCTCGCGCTGCACCCCGTCGATCTCGCACACCGCCAGGTCCTTGGCAATGCTCTTTACCTGCATCGGTACGCCTAGACACATAGAACGCTCACTCCTTTGTCGCTCGCTCGCGAGACGAGAGGCGAGAGACGAGAGACGCAGAAAAAGCCTATCCTCGCTTCCCGTTTCCCGTTTCTCGTTTCTCGCTACTCGTTTCTCGTCTCCGTTTCTGCTTCACCCCCGCTTCCAGCCACGCATACCACCCCTGCATCCCCGCGCCGCTGCGGCAGGAGAGCTCGAGGATTTCGATCCGCGGGTTGACCTGGCGGGCGAAGGCCTTGCAGCGCTCGACGTCGAAATCGAGGTGCGGCAGCAAATCGGTCTTGTTGATCAGCAGCAGGGTCGCCGCCCGGAACATCTGCGGGTACTTGAGCGGCTTGTCCTCCCCTTCGGTCACCGACAGCACCGCGACCTTATGGTCCTCGCCGAGATCGAACGATGCGGGGCAGACCAGGTTGCCGACGTTCTCGATCATCAGGATGTCGGTCCGGGACAGGTCGAAGGCCTCGACGCCGTGACCGACCATGTGAGCATCAAGGTGGCAGCCGGCACCGGTGTTGATCTGCCGGACCGGCACCCCGGTGGCGGCGATGCGGTCGGCATCAAGGCTGGTCTGCTGGTCCCCCTCGAGGACGGCGAAACGCAGTTGACCGCCCAGTTCCCGCAAGGTCCGTTCCAGCAGGGTGGTCTTGCCGGAGCCGGGAGAACTGACCAGGTTGAGGACGAACACCCCGGCCTGCCGGAACCGTGACCGGTTGCCGGCCGCCAACCGGTCGTTCTTGGCCAGCAGCTCTTCCTCGACCCGCACGGTGCGCGGCGCATGATCGTGATCGTGGGGGTGCTCGTGATGGTGGTGATCACTTGCTGCGCCGGTCGCCGCGCAGCCGCAGTTGATGCACATGTCAGTCGATCTCCAGTTCCAGGACGCGCAGTTCCAGGCCGGCATTGAGCTCAAAAGCCAGGGCGCCGCACGCCGGGCAGACAGCGGTCAGTTCGTGGCACTCGGCTTGCGCCGCACAGGCGACGCAGCGTCCGTGTCCCGGCATGTGCCGGAGAATGAGGGCGGCCCCTTCGGCCCGCGTCCCCTGGCTGCAGACGTCGAAGGCAAACTCCAGCGCTTCAGGAACCACCCCCGACAACTCGCCAACCTCCACGGTGATGCTGCGGATGATCGCTCCGCCGGCGCGGCGGGCATGCTCTTCGGCGATCTCCACCAGGCTTTGCGCCAGGCTGAGTTCATGCATTGCGACACAGGCTCCAAGATGATGACCGCAGGGGTTTAATGATGGGGGAGCCGTATGAAAAAAGCAAGCCGGACCGGCCGCCAAAGCATTTCCTCTTGTCCACGGTATGGTATGATTTCACCATCGTCATGACCAACGGAGGACACCATGTCCGATCCATCAGTCTGCCGGGATCCTGCCTTGCACCATGTGCACTTCTGCAAGTTGAAGAAGCAGGGGCTGGGTGCGGAGCTTGCCGCGCGCAGCCAGGCCCCGGCCTACGTCTGCCACAACTGCGGGGCGCGTGCCGACCGTGAGGCCGACCTGTGCAACGCCAGTCCGCTGCCGGGAAAATAACCTGACGCAGAGGCGCAGGGACGCTGAGAATTTGAATCTCTGGATTCTCTCTGCGCCTCGGCGTCTCTGCGTCAATATCCGGAGCATGTCCTGACAAGGAGACAACCATGGCCACCTGGAAATGCGAAAAATGCGGCTACACCAAGGAAGGGCGCTGCAAACCGCGCAAATGCGAGAAGTGCACGGCAGCGGACAGCTTCGCCAAGCAGGCGTGACCCCGCTCTGCCCGAGCGGCGACCTCAACGCGGCGCTGGCCCCCTACCGGGCGCTGCTCAACCAGGTCGACCAGTTGTGCGCGCGGATTACCGCGGCCTTCCCCGACCAGATCGCCTGCCGGGCCGGCTGCGCCGCGTGCTGCACGCTGCAGGGGGTAATGCCGGTCGAGGCGGTCAGCCTGGCCCTGGCCTGGCGCCGGCTGCCGGCAGCGGACGCCGCAGCGCTGCGTACCCGGCTGGCTGCCGTGGCAGACGAAGCAAGCTGCCCGCTGTTGAGCGACGACCGCTGCCCGCTCTACCCGGACCGGCCGATTATTTGCCGCACCCACGGCCTGCCGCTGCTGGTCGAGGATGCTCACGGCCGGCGTGTCGACCGCTGCCCGCTCAACTTCACCGGCCTCGACACCCTCCCCGGTTCGGCCATCATCGACCTGGAGCGGCTGAACCAGGCGCTGGTCGTCGCCAACCGCCACTTTCTGGCGACCTGCTTCCCGGCCGGCGGCATCCCCGAGCGCATCCCGCTCCGGCAGATACCCGCCTTCGCCGTCTCCCCCCAACTGACCCGACGGTCCGTATTTTCGAGGATGCCCGTGAAACCTGATCTTACCGGTAACCCCGCGCCCCCATTCACCCTCAATGACAGCACGGGGCACACGCACCGCCTGGAAGATTATCGCGGGAGCTGGCTGCTGTTGGTCTTTCACCGCCACTTGGGGTGACTGCCCTGCCGGGGGCATCTCGCGCAGTTGCGCGAGCAGGAAGACCAGTTCAGCAGGCGCAACGCAAGGATCGCGGTCGTGACCTTCGAGAACGATTTTTTCGCACGCCAGTACGTCGCCGATACCGGTCTGTCCTGGCCGCTGCTGGTTGACGAAACCCGCGACACTTACCGGAATTACGGGATGCTGGCGGCGTCGTTCTGGGATATCTGGGGGCTGAAAAGCTGGCAGGTTTATCTCAGGGCGCTGCTGCGGGGGGAAAAGTTGCAACCCTCGGCGGGGGATATCTATCAGCGCGGTGGCGACGTGCTCATCGACCCGGCAGGCATCGTGCGTCTGCACCATATCGGTGAAGGCCCGGCCGATCGCCCCGGGGTCGAAACGATCCTGAAGCAGGTCGATAAAACTGAGCGCGAAAAGGGCGAATAACGACGCAGAGACTCCCGGTTACGGCAGCGACACCACATAGGGAGAAGTCTTCTTGCCGTCGGGGTTGATCACCTGCAGGATCAGCTCCTTGTCCTGAAAGTTGTTCGGAAAGCGCTGGTAGACCAGCGTTCGGCAGTCACGGTACTGGAGCCCCTCTCCCTGCGCAGGGAGTGCGCCCTGGGCCAGCCCGGGGACGCCGCGGTGGGCGTAGTAGGTGAGTTGCCGGGTATCGGGGCCGCCGGCGGAAGGGTCCGGCTCCCTGACCACCAGGATCGAATTGTAGAAGAAGTTCTTGCCGTGAATAATCACTTCATAGTGATTGACGAAATCGCCGCCGCGATCGACGCTGATGATCTCCGGCACGCTGTTGACCCACAAGGAATGCGGGAGGGAGGCAGTGCCATCGGGATTGCGCGCCTCCACGCCGTAGACCCCGGCCGGCAGTTCGGGAAGCCTGAATTCCAGGGTGCCGGCCTCGATGACGCTGCTGCCAACGGTCTTGCCATCGAGCAGCACCAGCGTTTCCGGTCGAAAACCACTCCCCTCGACCCGGACCAACCGCTCGACTTCGTCGGCACAGACGTCGAGGTTTTCCGGTTCCACGGCGGAAATCTGCGGATGGGCCGCGAGCACCTCGAAATTGAACGGCTGCACGGCCGTATCGACCTCGTCCTGCACGGTCAGGGAGTAGCTGCCCGGCGGCAGCGGCGGCACGATGAAGGCCAGTTGCTGGGCAAGCACCTGAATCGGCGGCACGAACTGCTCACCGAGGAAGATCCGGCTTTGCGGCGAAAAAATTCCGCCGGTCAGGACCACCCGTGTGGCGGGGGTGGCGCGGGTCGGGGCAACCGAGGTGATCTCCAGGGCCAGCCCGGTGGTGCTGATCACCCGTCCAAAATCTGCTATCATTCCACTCACGATCCACCTTTTTGCCCCATCGGGAGTGGTGACGAGGCCCCCGCTGCCCATCCCCTCCCCGCACCAGCAGGAGATCCATGCAAACTCTCGGCTTCTTCCTCTTGATGTTCCTGGGGGGCATCGCCGTCGCCGTCCAGCCCTCCATCAATGGCCGGCTCGCCCAGAAGATCGGCACCCTGGAGAGTTCCGCCGTCTCCTTCGTCGTCGGCACCCTGGCGCTGCTGGCCGTGGCCCTCGTCGCCGGCCGCGGCAGCTTCCGGGGGCTGGCCGAGGCCCGCGGCTGGGAGCTGACCGGCGGCTTCCTGGGGGCCTTCTTCGTCACCCTGACGATCATCATCGTCCCCCGCATCGGCACCGCCGCAGCCATGTCCGCCACCATCGCCGCCCAGCTGACCACCGGCATCCTCCTCGACCACTACGGCCTGTTCGGCTTTCGCACCGTCCCTCTCGACCCGAAGCGCGCCCTGGGGGCCTGCCTGCTCCTGGCCGGGGCGGCGCTGGTGTTCCGGCGCTGAGCAGGAGGCAGGCGATATCCGCCTTCGGCTTCACCCTTGCCGCCGGTATGGACCGTGCTAAGCTGTAGACTGCATCGAAACCCTGGGCCGGCCCGCTACCGGAGGGGGCGTATGCCTGACGCACCGATCCCTTGTCTGCTGCGCTTCGCCGCCGCGATCCCGCTCGGCCTGACCCTGCTGCTGGGCGGCGCCTTTCCCGCCGAGGCCCTGCTGTTCGACGACGACCTGCCGCGCGCCACCAAGGTGCGCAACCTCAACCTGCTCGCCGCCGGCACGGTCATCGCCTGGGGAGTGGGCAATTGGGACTATTTCCAGGAAACACCGCATGCCAAAAGCGAGGACTGGTTCTCCCGCGGCACCGAGGAGGGCGGTGCCGACAAGTTGGGCCACGTCTACACCGCCTACGCCTTGAGCCACGCCTTCGCCTGGATCTACCGCGAGTGGGACTACCCCGAGGAGCAGGCCATGCGCTACGGTGCCCTGTCGGCCCTTGGCACCACGGCGATCATGGAGTTGGGCGACTCATTCAGCGACTACGGTTTTTCCTACGAGGACCTGCTCATGAACTGCCTGGGAGCGGCGGCGGGTTACTGGCTCGGCACCCATCCCGACTGGCAGCAGCGCCTCGATCTGCGCATGGAGTATGCCCCCAGCCTGCAACATTTCGATGGGGATGTGGTCACCGATTACGAGCACATCAAGTACCTGATGGCGCTCAAGGCGGACGGCTTCGCCACGTTGCGCGACACTCCGCTGCGCTTCCTGGAGCTGCATCTCGGCTACTATGCCCGTGATTACGACGATTACCACTCGACCTGGGGGGATGACGATCGCGAACGCACGGTCTATGTGGGCATTGGCCTGAACGTCGGCAAGTTGATCGCGGGGGTGTGGGACACCAGGCTTTTCAATTACCTGCAGTTGCCCTACACCTACCTGCCGCTGGAACGCTCCCTTGATGACTGACGGTCGCAGCGCACCTCGTTCCGCGCCGACCGCCGTTCTGGCTCGAGGTACCCAATTCCTCTTGCATTTCCCGCCCGACCATGCTATTTATCCCGTCCGTTGTTCCGGGGAATCCACTATGTCGGGGCGTAGCGCAGCCTGGTAGCGCACCTGCTTCGGGAGCAGGGGGCCGGAGGTTCAAATCCTCTCGCCCCGACCATCCATAACGAGCACTTGGGCCATCTCTTCGGGGGTGGCTTTCGTGTTTCCGGTCCAGGTCCGGTCCTGACTGTTGCCCTTCTGTCGTCGTTTCTGTCGGTCCTTGAGAGATACATAATTGAGGTATAGCCTGGTTCCGGTCCGGGGGATTGGGCTCCGGGGCAGGTCCGGGGCGGGGTGAGTCTAGGGGCGGAGGTACTGGGGCGGTGACAGGGCACTTTAGGGAGGAAAGAGGGGCCACTCCTTGAGGATATCCCACCTGATTTTTTCCAGGCATTGACATTTACCGCCGAGCCAGTGAGTGGCATCGTCAAGTACCACGACTCGTTCGCCACCTGGTTTAGCCGAAGAAAGATGCCTTCTGCCGCCTCGACTGCCACGGCGACAACGGCCGCATGGAGTGGAATGTGCCGGCTACCAAGACGACCTGATGGACAACCAGATGTTCGCCCGGGCCAAGTGGAAGTAAGGGCAAGAGGCAAGACGGTTCCGTTTTGCTGTGTTGATTTACGATCTCACTTCCTGTATTAGATCCCCTAGGCATTGATCACTTGATTGTCCGGTGTACATATTTTGTTGGATTAATCTAATATCCTGGGGGTTTTTATGAGGACTGGCTATCTGCGCGTCGTGAAGGGGTTTTTATTGGTTTCGTTTGTCTGCCTGACCTGCTCATCAGCCTGGGCTGCCTTGTCGACGGCGTCGCTCAACGGCACCTATCACGCCTTCGCTAACAAAACTCAATTTTGGAAATCCACGGACGGCCATATCGCCGACAATATTGGCATCCAGAGCCAGATCGTGACGTTCGACGGCCAAGGCGGCTGCACCTTAAGTTCTGATTATCAAGAGTTCGAGGTGAATTTATCCGCGCCTAATTCGGTCTGGGCCGGCTCCGACACCGAGACGGGAAGCTGCACCTACACGGTGTCTCCAACCGGAGCGGGACAGTTCAACTTTGAAGATGGCAGCGAATCCTTCTGGGTGAGCGCCGACGGCAACGTGATCACCAATAGCAATGCCGAGAGAGAAGTTGACGATGACGGCGTGGACTACGAGACCTTTCTCTGGATTGCAGTCAAAAGCGGCTCCGGGATGAGTACGGCATCTCTGAATGGCACCTATAATATGGTAAGCTACGATTCCCATCTTTGGACTGGCGGTCAGAACCACTATGCCAACAATGTCACGTTGACCTTCAACGGCAGCGGCAGCTGCAGTTACAGCTACACCAACGGCCAGGATTTCGACGTGGCCCTGCCCTTTCCCAATTGGGTCGAAGCCGACCCGGACGCTGAATCGGGATCGTGTACCTATTCCGTATCACCGACCGGAGAGGTTCAGATGATCTTTCCTGATGGCGGGGGCTCGGGGTGGCTGAGCCCCGACGGCAATGTCATTATTTCCGGCGAGGCTGATTCCGACGGCAATGAAGCTGCTACCAGTTTTGGCGTTGCCGTCAAGACCGGTTCCGGGAAAAGTACCGCCTCCCTCAACGGTAGCTTTTACCTAGCCTGGCAGGAAAAGCAGCTTTGCCTTAACGGCCAGACGGTCACTGACCAGATCTCCGGCGACGATCCCGACACTGTGACGACCCTCAGTTTCAACGGCAACGGCCAATGCAAAGTGATCTTCGATGAGGTGGATTTCGAGGTCAATCTATCCGCCCCTGCCGACGTGAGCATTGAAACAGAGACAGGAGTGGAGAGCTGCACCTATACGGTGGCCAGCAATGGCGCCGTCACGGTGACCTGGGCCGAGGGCGACACGGAAACCTTCCAGTTGAGCGCCAACGGCAATGCGCTGCTCGGCGGCGGACCCGAGATCGAGTCCGACGAGGATGAAACCGATTACCGGACCAGCGTCATGGTGGCGGTCAATGCCGGTGTGCACCTGGACCGTGATGGTGACGGCAAAGTAGATATCATCGACAACTGCCCCCTTGTCCAGAATGCCGACCAGGCCGATGTGGACGGGGACGGGCTGGGCAATGCCTGCGACGGTACGGGCGGTGACCCGAACATCATCGGCACCCCCGGCGACGACACGCTGAGAGGCACCGCCGGCGACAATACCATCGATGGTGGCGACGGAACTGATACGGTTATTTATAGCGGCAGTACCCAGGACTATCTGGTGTATGTCGACAAGGATGGCAAGGTCATTGTTAACGACCTAAAAGCCGTCGACGGCGACGATGGCCGCGACATTCTGACCAATGTGGAATCCCTGCAGTTCTCCGACGGCACCAAATCCATTACCGACGCCGTTGCCGCCACGGCACCGCAGATCGTCGATGACGACGGCAACCTCTGGAACTCCAGTATCAGGTTATCCAACGGCAGCACAGTCTCGGTGGAAGAAGGCCAGCTCTACCGGCTCTATGCCGGAGCGATGAACCGCACTCCTGATGACGGCGGCTACGACTGGTGGCTCAACGAAATTCGCAGCGGGCGGCGAGATTTCAACCGGGCGGCGGAAGAGTTCATGTGGTCCCCCGAGTTCCGTGGCTATGTCAATGCGGAGCGCGGGGATACGATCCCCAACAACGTGTTCATGAGCCATATGTACAAAGGCGTCTTTGGGCGGGAACCGGACGAGGGTGGATTAAACTGGTGGATGGAGCAATTGCGCAATGGCTTCCACGGAAAGGAAGCCGGTTATCGCAGTCAAATCCAGGCCTTGGTGGAGATGACCCAGTCCAACGAGTACGTGGAACTGACGGCGAAGCGGTTGGTAGATTATCTGTATTAAAGGCTGGCCGATTAGGGTCAGCGTAGAAGATGGTAAGGGCCGGGGAGAGATCCTCGGCCTTCTCCATTTGCTACCGGTCCGGGGTCCCGGCTCCGGGGCACGTCCGGGGCATGTACGTGGCGGGCGGCCTTGAGCTTTCCGCAAAGACCAAACAGCCCATCCAATCCCTTGATTGACTAGGGGTACACAGCGAGTTAACATCCCGTAGTTCACTTAGGTGTGATGAAAAGTCACAAGATCGGACGCGACCAATATGAGATCACGGTACAGCCGTAGCCTGCGTTTGTTCTGCCTGATCATCATTCCTGTGGTGATCACCTTGGTGCCCTTTGCCTCGGCTTTTGCCGAGGATC